>NZ_NPDU01000099.1 GCF_002811985.1 Leptospira adleri | reverse complement strand
CCGTCCGAACTATATCGTCAAAGACGCTAATATTTCTTCTTAACGGAACTAATCAATGAATTCAATTGTTTTTTCCCGCTCCTATTGGGGTGCGGATCAATTTATAATTTTAGGGCTCTTCTTAATTCTTTTCGTAATAGAAAAGAAATTCATAATATCTCCGAAAGTTCGTTTTTTGCTCACAAGTCTTTTGTCGATATCTTTAACCGTCTATTTATTCGGGCCAAATCTAAAAGCACAGTGGTGGCTCATCGACGATCATGAAGTATTTTATTTTCTCAAATCTAAAACGAATCAAAACTCTTGGTCTGATTTATTCGATATACTGCTCAATCAAACGGAAGTCGGAAAGTTCGGAAATAGCTCTCGATACAGAGTTTCTTATTATTTTTTAAGAATTTCCGAGTCTTTGTTATGGAAAGACAAAGCAACTTTGTGGTATCTCTTTCGGTTATCGATTTCTTCCTTGTTTATATTTTCAATTCTGGGTTTGCTTTCGAAATTTTTTTCCTTTTCTCTTTCCTTTTTGTTTACGATGTATGTTTTTACCGTTCGATATTGGTCCGATATTTTTTCAAGAATGGCTACCGGCGAATTGTACACCGTTTGGGGAGTGGCTCTGATTATTTTGGCATTGTCAAAATACAGGTTCGGAACGGATAAGAAAAATCCGATATGGGTTTATCTATGTATTTCTTTCGGAGTCATGATCTCTGCGGGCTCGAAAGAAAATTTCTTAATTTTAATTTTGCTTCCGATTTTCATTCTTTTTTTTGAGAGACACAAGTCGGGCATCTGGTTTCAACGAATCGTTTTGATTTTTCCCATACTGTTTTCGATTTTCGAAGTAATCTCACTCCTTCTATTTCATAGTAAGAATAAAACGGATATTTACGGAAATAGCACTTCCTTTGCCGACAGGAGCGCCGTTTTGCTCGGTGCGGTGAAGAGCGAGTATGTCATGATACCTTTGGGGTTGCTCATTGTTTTGTGTTCTTTGCGACTGTCGGCTTCCAATAGAATTAAAATTAGAGATTTAAAAAAGATACTTCTACCTGCGGTGTTCGTTCTCGTCGTTCTTCTGAACATCATTTTTTATAACGGGAACTGGCCTATAAATACGAGATACGATTTCCCTGGATTGATCCTCTTTCAATCAGCGGTATTCTTAATTCTTGCGCTAACCTTGTCCGAAATTTTCAAAATTTTTAAGTTCGGGGTATCAAAAAGGAACGTAGCCGTTCAGTTGATTCTAATCTTATATGTAAGCTCCATTTTTTCAGTTCAAGGATTGACGAACTTGCAAAGGGATTCTCGCGCGAATATGAAAAGGACGATCTCGTTTACCGCTTCGGTAAAAAAAGTAAGTTCTCTGCCTAAAGACGAAATGCTGATTCTTTACGCGTATCAGGCATACGATTATGAACCGATCGATTCGTTCTCTCGTTATCTCAATTATTACGATAGCGAAATTTCGAAGATGATATTGGTGACGGATCAAGAGGCAGAATCGGAGTTTAAAAACGGATTATTAAGAAGTTTAAGAATCATTTCAAAAGAAGGATCCGCAGAAATGAAAGTATTGCCGTACGATGAAAAGAGTATTCGTGGAAAATCCTGTACCGTTATCATTTTTCCTCCCGCTGCCCTTGAAAATGCGCCGGATATCAGAGGTTGCAGAAATTTAAGAAAAGAACTGGTCGTTTATTAATTCGAGCGTTGTATGAAACAGATTAAGGTATCCGTTATTACAATCAATTATAACAATAGGGACGGCTTAAAAAAAACAATACTCTCCGTGAGAAATCAAAGTTTCGAAAACTATGAGCATATAATTATCGATGCCGCTTCCACGGACGGTAGCGTCCAAGTGGTCGAAGAGTTTCAGGATAAGATCGCGTATTGGGTTTCGGAAAAAGACGATGGAATTTATTACGCGCAAAATAAGGGAATTCGAGCGGCTAAAGGCGAGTTTTGTTTGTTCTTAAATTCCGGAGATCGACTAGCGTCTGAAACCGTGCTTCTCGATTTATTCAAACGGAACTTCGACGAGGATCTTATCTACGGAGATATGTTTCTTGAATTGAAAGACGGGAAACTACTTTTGAGAAGACAGCCGAAAAGAATGACGCTTTCCCATTTGTTATTGGACACGATTTGGCACCCGGCTTGTCTCATAAAGAGGGAGTTGTTTGATCGTTTTGGAATGTACGATACTGCGTATAAGATGGTCGCGGATTATGAATTTTGGCTTCGGATATACAAAACGAATCAGATTAAAACAAAATACCTACCCGTTGCTTTTTCCATTTTCAATTTGGATGGACTCAGTTCGTTGCCTGAAAATCAGATTCGGCTGAATAGGGAAAGAGAAACGGCTCAATCGAAATACTTCAGCGCGACGGAGTTGTTCTTTTTTCGGGATTTTCCCGGGGTGTTTAAAAGATTGAATATTTTTCTAAGATCCGTTTTGCGAGGAATTATCAATTTATTTCCGGCGTCGAATCGATTTCACTGACTCCTTGGACTTAAGAATTTCATAATATGCAAAACTTTCCTCTCGTTTCAGTCGTCATTCCTTGTTATAACTACGGACATTATATAGGCGAGGCGGTCCAAAGCGTCCTCGCTCAGACGTATAAGAATTATGAGATTATCATTGTCGACGACGGTTCCACCGATGGAGTTACATTAGAAACTCTTAATGAATATCAAAAAACTTATACTGTAAAGAGGATCGACAGATCAGGGCCTTCCGTTGCGAGGAATTTTGGCATCGAATTGGCAAAGGGAGAATTTATACTGCCTTTGGATGCGGATGATTTGATTCATAAGGATTATCTAATGGAAGCGGTCTCGGCTTATGCAAAAAATCCGTCTCTTGGAATCGTGTATTGCGAGGCGGAATTTTTCGGATCGATGCACGGAAAATGGAATCTGCCTGAGTATAAGTTTCCCGAAATTCTTCTGGACAATTGTATATTCGTTTCATCCGTTTTTAGAAAATCGGATTGGAAAGAAGTCGGCGGCTTTAACGCAAACATGAAGAATGAATGGGAAGACTATGATTTTTGGTTAAAGCTCGTCGAGAAAGGCAGAAACGTTTATAGAATTCCAAGGGTGTTGTTTTACTACCGGCGGGGACATATTTCGCGTTCTAGCCGGTCTCTCGATCGATTTTTGCCTCTTTATATGCAACTATATGAAAATCATAAACGGCTCTATTTGGAAAATATTCAGGTTTTATTTGCGCGACATTTGAAAGCCAAGGAGTTTGAAGATCAGTTTCTGATTTTAACCAAAAATAGGGTCGTATTCGGACTGATAAAGTTGCTTGCAACTACTCTGCGGCTTATGAGCGCCTTAAAAAGAAAGCTTTTCGATAAAAAACATTAAGTATTATGAATGTATTGAGTTTGATATTGGAGTATTTTTGTTGTCCTCTTTTTGGTTAACTTTAAAAAAAAAGATTAAAAGTTTCTTTTTGGATACTTCTAGAAGCGGTGAGTTTAGGTCTTCGGTGGATTATTTCTATGAAGAATTTTCTCCGATATCTGAACCTAACCTTTGTTTTTTTGCCCATTATAGTTCGAGCGGGATCGTGAACGATTACGTTCTCTATTATTTGCAAAAATTAAGGCAACTTGGTTTTTCGATCGTTCTCTGCACGAGCACAAAAATATTAGAGGAGGAGAAAGTAAAACTTAAAGAAAAGGTCGTTGGGATTTTGACCCAGGAAAATTACGGATGGGATTTTGGTCTTTGGAAATCCGGGTTATTACAACTTAAGGATAAGATCAAAAATACTCCTGAGATAGAAAACATCTTGGTCGCAAACGACAGCGTCTACGGACCGTTTACGGATTTGTCCGAAATATTTTTAGAAATGAAGCGCAATCGTTTCGATCTTTGGGCAATGAGCGAGAGTTTTGAAGTCGATAGGCATATTCAAAGTTATTTTATTGTCTTTAATCGCCAGGTTATCCAGTCTTCTTTCTTTTGGAATTTTTGGGAGCAAGCGAAGTATTATTTCGATAAGCAAGCGGTGATCGATAAGTATGAGCTGCAATTGAAAGCTCTCTTCGAAAAGGAAGGTTTTTCTTGCGGGGCTTTTTTCTCCGGAGAAAAAATTCAAAAAGCGGTCTCGGGTTCTGCTGTGGACGTCAATCCAACGATAAAGTTATGGGAGCCCATGATCTATTCTTTTCATTTTCCTTTTATCAAGGGTGAATTGTTGAGAAAAAAGATGCTTTCCGAAAAGAGCATGGACCGGCTGAAAGAATTCGTCGCCGCAAAGGGTTATCCGGTTTCTTATATCGAACGCCATCTAAATTCAAAACGCTGATATAATTTTTACCGAAGTCGCCTATTTCAATAAATCTCCTTGTGAATCGAGTTCATTTTTTTTATCTGGCTTAATAGAGAGAGGCGCGCTTTGGTCCGCCGCTTAAGTTTCTAAATCTACTTTTTCAATTGAATACCTATGCAATTTAAACGATTTCCCATAGAAGGTCCCGTTCTTATCGAACCGAAGGTTTACGGAGACGAACGAGGTTTTTTCTTCGAGTCCTTCAAGTCGTCGACCTTTGTTCAGGAAAACATACCGGTTGATTTTCAGCAGGACAATCATTCTCGTTCCGCGAAAGGAGTCCTGCGGGGAATGCACTTTCAGATTCCTCCTTTTGAACAAGGGAAGCTCGTGCGCGTGGTAAGAGGGAGAGTCATCGACGTGATCGTCGATATTCGGAAAGGTTCTCCGACTTTCGGTCAATGGGTTTCTGCGGATCTATCGGAGGAGAACAAGAATATTTTTTGGGTTCCTCCGGGTTTTGCCCACGGTTTTATAACTTTAGAAGACAATACCGATTTTTTATACAAGGTTACGCGGGAATACAATCCGCAAAAAGAGATCGGGATCCGTTGGGAAGATCCTTCGCTTGGAATTCCTTGGAAGAATTGGTTGCCGAACTTTGATTTTATCGTTTCGAAAAGGGATCAAGAAACTCCCTTTCTCTCCGATTTTGAAACTCCATTCGTATATTAGAATATGATATTTTATTCAGGTAAGAGCGGACAGTTGGGCTGGGAACTCGCGAAACGTTTCGAATCCAGCGGACTTTCCTCGAAAGGGTTCGGAAGAGAAGAATGGGACCTTTCTGATTTGGATGCTACGGCTGAAATCCTGGAAAAACAACCGAAGATTTTGGTCCATTGCGGCGCTTTTACGGCTGTCGATAAGGCCGAGACAGAAAAAGAATCAGCTTTTCAGATCAATTCTCTAGCCGTCAAAAAAATCGCGGAAGAATGTCTTAAAAGAAAAATTCATCTGATTCATGTTTCCACAGATTTCATTTTCGATGCGAATCGCGAAACGATCGGGGATGCGCTTCGTTTTTGGAAATCGGATTCTCCGCTTTCTCCAAAGGGCGTTTACGGTTCTTCGAAGGCTGAAGGAGAGAATTGGATCCGAAAAATGTTTCAGGATTCTCATCAGGCGAATATCGTCCGCACAAGCTGGGTCTATTCTTCGTATGGAAATAATTTTCCAAAGACGATCCTGCGGCTTCTGAATGATCCGAGTCGTTCGGAGCTGAAGGTCATAGAAGATCAGCTCGGCCGGCCGACTTGGGCCGGGAGACTTGCGGATTTTATAATATTCTTAATTGATGGAATATTAAAAGGGGACAGATTTCCGCAGACCTTGCATTTTTCGAATTCGGGAATCGCGAGCTGGTACGATTTTGCGATTGCGGTTAGGGATCTCGGTCATTCGCTTTCTCTGACGGATTCTCCTAAATCTATTTTTCCGATTCCTACTGAAAGTTATCCTACTCCCGCGCCTAGACCCCGTTATTCGATTTTGGATTTGGAAGAAACAAGAAATATATTCGGTCCCATTCCCCATTGGAGAGAAGATTTGGAACTTTGCCTAAAGGAAATTGAAGCGGGTTCCGGCATGAAAAGATGAAAAATATTTTAGTAACCGGAGGAGCCGGGTTTATCGGCTCCAACTTTGTTCATCAGATTTTAGAAGACACGAAAGACTATCGCGTTTTTGTTTTAGACAAGCTGACTTACGCGGGAAATCTGAAAAGCCTGGATCGCTGGAAAAATGATCCTCGTTTTAAATTCATCAAAGCCGATATTGCGGTAAAAGACGAAGTGACTTCCGTCTTTCAAAACGATTCATTCGATTTTATCGCGCATTTTGCGGCTGAAAGCCATGTCGATCGTTCCATTTCGGGACCGGAAGAATTTATCAAGACGAACGTCCTCGGCACGTTCTATCTCTTGGACGCGGCTCGCCTTCAATGGAAGGACGGTTTCGAAGGTAAAAAATTTCTTCACGTTTCCACCGATGAAGTGTTTGGAACGTTAGGCGAAACGGGATTTTTTACGGAGGAAACTCCTTATGCGCCGAATTCTCCTTACTCCGCGTCCAAGGCCGGCTCCGATCATATAGTTCGTTCCTATTTTCACACCTACCGGATGCCGGTGGTAACGACCAATTGTTCCAATAACTACGGGCCTTATCACTTTCCCGAAAAGCTGATTCCGCTTATGATCCTGAACTGTCTTCACGGTAAACCTTTGCCTGTTTACGGAGACGGAAAAAATATTAGAGATTGGTTATACGTTAAAGATCATTGCAGGGCGCTTAGCGTCGCGCTTTTTGGAGGCGCTCCGGGCGAAACCTACAATATCGGAACCCGCAACGAAAAGAAGAATATCGAAATCGTTCAATCCATCTGTAATATCATGGACGAGTTGCATCCATCCGGCGCTCCTCATTCTCAGCTGATTCAGTATGTGAAGGATAGGCCGGGACACGATTTCCGTTATGCGATAGATCCTTCGAAGATTGAAAAGGAACTAGGTTGGAAGCCAGAGTCGAGTTTTGAGTCGGCGCTGAGAGAAACCGTTCAGTGGTATCTGAACAACGAATCGTGGTGGAAAGAAATTCTTTCCGGCGCATACAAAGAATATTATCACAATCAATACGAGACACGTTAAATGAAATCTAGAAAAGGAATCATCCTTGCAGGCGGATCGGGTACGCGACTTTATCCCGTCACTCACGTCGTTTCTAAACAACTTCTTCCGGTTTATGATAAACCGATGATCTATTATCCTTTTACCACCTTGATGTTGGCCGGAATCAGGGAGATTCTCATCATTTCAACTCCGCAAGCGACGCCGATGTATCGAGAACTTTTAGGTGATGGAAAACGCTGGGGACTCGAAATCGAATACGCGGTTCAACCCGATCCGGGAGGACTTGCGCAAGCCTATCTTATCGGCGAAAATTTCGTGAACGGCCATCCTTCCGTTTTGATACTTGGAGATAATATCTATTTCGGTCACGAGCTCTCCGAACTTCTTCGGGACGCCTCTAAAAAAGAATCCGGATCGACCGTTTTTGCGTATCCGGTCCATGATCCGGAAAGATACGGAGTAGTGGAGTTCGATTCAAGTCGTCGCGCGATTTCTATCGAAGAGAAGCCGGCAAAACCTAAGTCGAGTTATGCGGTCACCGGTTTGTATTTTTACGACGATCAGGTAGTCGAAATCGCGAAGTCCATCCAACCATCCCCCAGAGGAGAATTGGAAATCACGGATGTAAATCGCGTTTATTTAGAAAGCGGAAAGTTGGACGTTCAGGTGATGGGCCGCGGATACGCGTGGCTTGACACCGGAACTCACGAATCCCTTTTGGAAGCGTCGGTGTTTATCGAAACGATTGAAAAACGTCAGGGTTTAAAAGTGGCCTGTCCCGAGGAAATTGCCTTTCGCAAAGGGTTTATCAACGCCTCACAATTGGAAGAATTGATAGAACCCTTAAAAAAGAACGCGTACGGACAATATTTGATTAAAATTCTCAACGAAAAGTTTTACTGAAATCGTATCTCTATATTAAAGATCCGGAAATCGATTCGGGTCGGTCCCTGTTTTATGACGAGGAATATTTTTAGAAATAATCCGCTCCTATTATGGTATATTATAATATTTTAACGATCACATACAATTCCGAAAAATATATCCAGGCCTTGGATGCGTCTATGAATTTACCGCCTAACTGGAATTGGGTGATTTGGGACAATCACTCTCAGGATCATACCGCCGAGATTCTTGCTGATATCAAAAGGAAAAAACAAAGGACGATCCATATTCACGATCTAAATCTCGGATTTGCGGGCGGTAATAACGAGGCGAGCAGGATCGCGCCGAAGTCGGACCGGATAAAGAAGGAAGGATCCAAAATCGAAGGGGAGGGATTTTTCGATCGTTTCCTTTTTGATGCTGAAAGAGGACGAAAGCGGATTGGTGGACGGGGCGGGAGACGTCTATCACGTTTCCGGCGCCGCGTGGAGAAGGGGTTACAAACGAAAACTCAATGCGGAATATTTGAAGGAATCGGAAATCTTCTCCGCGTGCGGAGGCGCGATGGCGATCAGAACCGCTCTTTGGGAAACGTTAGGCGGCTTTGATTCCGATTTTTTTTGTTATATGGAAGACGTGGACCTAAGTTTTCGCGCGCGGCTCTTGGGGGAACGGGTCCTTTTTACCCCGAATGTCAAAGTGTTTCATCACGGATTCGGATCCACAAAAGAAAGGAGTTCTTTTTCTCTGTATTACGGTTTACGAAATGCGTTGATCGTTTATTGGAAGAATATGCCTTTGTCGCTTATCATTCGTTTTCTATTTCATCACTTTTTATTTTTTTCCGCGAGCGTATTCTTTCATTCCTTGTTCACGAGTCCTAAAATTCTGCTTGTTCCTTTTTCCTTTTTAAGATATCTTCCGGGATTGATTTTAAAAAGAATCCGTTTTCGGAAGAATAAGACGATTTCTTCGAGCGCTCTTTTGCTTTTGATGAACCGGGATCTACTTTCTCCATTTCGCAAAAAATGAATATGGCAAGATCATTCACTCCGATTGCGGTTATCGTCACTTTTAATCCCCGGTTTGATTCCACTCTCGATCTGATTCTCAATTTGAATCAAAAGAAAGTTCCCGTCGTAGTCGTGGATAACGGCTCGAAAAATATCGATCTCATTCGCTCAAAAATTCGAAAACCAAATTTTGTTCTGGAAAACCGGGAAAATTTAGGACTCGGTTTTGCCCTGAACCGAGGGATCGAATTCGCAAAGGAAAAGTCATATTCTCACGTCTGGTTGTTTGATCAGGATAGTTATCTGGAATCGGATGCGATCGGAATATTTCTCGATACGGTTCAAAAGGAAGAATCCGGAGGATTTATAGGAAGAAAAATCGCTTCCTTTGGTCCTAATATTTTTGATACTATCAAAAAACGTAATATTTATGGAATAAAAGAGGACGCAAAAGGGATCGATGAGAAATCCTTTTTAATCACGTCCGGAAGTTTTTATCGGACGGAAGTCTTGGACGAAGTCGGATTCTTCTACGATAAATTTTTCATCGACTATCTGGATTACGAATGGTGTTTTCGGGCAGGTTCAAAGGATTACGTTCACTGCGTGGTTTGCGAAGCTACTATGAGACATTCGATCGGGAACGAATCGAAAAAGATCTTAGGATTATTTTCGGTCGCGATCCATTCTCCTTTCCGCTGGTACTTTTTATTTCGAAACGGAATTCTTATATGCAAAATGTCTCATATCCCATTTCGGTTTAAATTGGAAGTGTTTATCAAAACGTTTCTTCGATTTTGGATCCTTCCTTCTTTATCCGGTTCCGTTTTGGAAACGTATCGTCACATTCTTTGGGGAATTTTCGATGGAATCACCGGAAAAAAATCCTCATTTTATAAAAACTTAATATCCCAGAATTAGAATCTGATCGAGGATCCATTTTGATTTCCGGACTTACAGTCTCCATCGTTATCTATAAACCCAACTTGGACGTTTTGAAAGAATCTTTAGATTCTCTTATGTCTTCGCTTCTCTATCAGAGCAAAGAAGAATCCGATCGATTTGATTTTTTCATAGATCTGATCGACAATTCCCCGACTTACGGTGAAAACGCTTCCGAAATTTTAGAAGAACTGAAGTCGAATCAGAAACTCAAAAAAACTAAAATCCATTTTCGATACCTTCATTTTCCGGAGAATCTGGGTTACGGCGCGGCCAATAACCGTTCCATCTTAGAATCCAAAACAAAGTTCCACCTTATATTGAATCCGGACATCAAGATGATTCCGCAGACGATCGAACTTTGCATTCGTTATTTAAAAGAGAATCCTAACTGCGACGCCGTCGTTCCCGCGGTTTTAAATTGGGAGAGTTTTGGAAAGGAAGTCGATTTTGACGATCTTCAGTTTCTTGTTAAATCCTATCCTACGGTTTTTGTTTTATTTTTGAGAGCTTTCGCTCCTAATTTTATAAGGAAATTCTTTCATAAACGTCTGGATTCCTACGATCTTCGGGAAAAGGATTGGCAGCTAACTCAAAAATCGGTCCCCCTTGTCAGCGGTTGTTTTATCTTCGCAAAAACCGAATCTCTGCGGAAGATAGGCGGTTTTGACGAAAGTTTCTTTTTGTATTTTGAGGATTTCGATTTATCGATGCGTTTAAACCGAAAAGATTATTTTCCTGAGATCAAAATTTATCATAAAGGCGGCAACTCCTCTAAAAAAGGTTTTTTGCATATTCGCCTTTTTGTAACTTCTGCGTTCCGTTTTTTCAATAAGTTCGGTTGGAAGTGGCTTTGAACGGCGCGGATTTTTTTAAACGTAAAGACCAGGCATATTAGGAAAGTATTGTATGAAAAAACCGATTCCAATTCTCATCCTTCTTCTTTGTTTGAGCGGCTTGTTTCTCGTTCAATTGTGGCTGGGGGTTCCTTTTTCGGTTTCGGTGATGCTCAGCATATTCACTCTCGCAGCGGTGTTTTGGGTAATGGAGCCGATTCCCGGATATGCGACTTCCATTCTCATCCTTTTTTTAGAGATTATCTTTTTCGCCAATCCTCTCGGACTACCTCTGTTCCAATTCAATCCGGGTAAGAATCCCTTACCTTCCGTTTTTCTCTCCTCCATCGCAGATTCCTCGATCATACTTTTTTTAGGCGGTTTCGTATTAGCAAAAGCGAGCGTGAAGACAGGCTTGGATCGTTTTCTCGCCAATAGGGTCATTCGAAAATTCGGAGTAAAAAGCGGTCAGGTTCTTCTCGGTTTTATGTTTACAACAGGTTTTATATCCATGTGGATGAGCAATACGGCAACGACTTCTATGATGATCGCGTTGTCTTATCCTTTGTTTCGGATTCTCCCGGAAAAAGAGCCGTTTCGCAAGGCGTTGTTGTTGGGAATTCCATTCGCGGCGAATATCGGCGGAGTCGGTACTCCGATCGGCTCGCCGCCAAATATCATCGCGATGAGTCTTTTGAGGCAGCAAGGGATTTCGGTTTCTTTCGGAACCTGGATGATGTTCGCCGTTCCGTTAGTCGTCATTTTAATCTTGTTCGCATGGTTTCTCCTTTTAAAACTTTTTCCCGAAGACGGTTCCTTGGAATTGGTGGTGGAATTTCCGGAGCCGGAAGGTGGAACCGGCTCCTATTCTTTTAGAACCGCCGCGATTATTTTTTTGGGAACGGTCCTTCTTTGGTTTACCGAAAATTTGCACGGTATCCCCGCGGGAGTTATTGCGCTATTACCTCTTATTCTTTTTCCCGCTTTCGGAATTCTAAACGAAAAAGATATCAATTCTTTGGAGTGGTCCGTGCTTCTTTTGATCGCCGG
This sequence comes from Leptospira adleri, assembly GCF_002811985.1. GTDB lineage: Bacteria > Spirochaetota > Leptospiria > Leptospirales > Leptospiraceae > Leptospira > Leptospira adleri. The sequence goes on along the minus strand of NZ_NPDU01000099.1, from coordinate 1,375 downwards.
AGGTATCGCGATCGGAGTCGGTCTGCAACAGAGCGGGATGAGTCTTTGGTTTTCGGACATTCTAAAACCTATTACAAAACCGGAATATGCAATTAGCGTGTTATTTTTGCTTTGTATTTTGGCCCTTCTTCTGAGCACCTTTATGTCCAATACGGCCGCCACAAATCTTTTGGTTCCTTTCGCTTTTCCGCTTTCGGTTATTATTCTTCCGGGATCGGAGGCTTACCTTTTGGAAGTTTGTCTCGGAATCGCCTTGTCGGCCTCTCTTGCGATGTCTCTTCCCGTAAGCACGCCTCCGAACGCCATCGCCTACGCAGTCGGCGGTTTTGAAATCAGAGACATGATCAAAGCGGGGTTGCCGGTCGGTCTTTTCGGACTTCTTTTGACTTTGATCGGATACTTTCTATTTCTCTAATGTACTTCCTGCCTTAAACTTTTTCCCACCTCGGGCGCCTTCGTCGGTCGCGTTTTCAACCTTTCGTCCCTTAATTTTTTTCAAAATGATTTTTTTTCGCGGAAATTTTGCTTGATCGGTTCCATATTTATGGCCCCATAAATATGTGAAAACTACCTTAGAAATTCCGGACATTCTTTACAAACAGGCGAAAATAAAGGCCGCGGAACGAGGCGTTTCCATGAGGGTCTTGATCATTACCGCATTGGAACACAATTTGAAGATGGAAGAAGAACACTCGAAAATCAAAGCCTCCGAAAAATTCGAATCCAATCGATACGGCTGGCCCGTGCTTCCAAAGAAGAAAGGAATCAAAGTCACGAACGAATTGATCAACCAACTCAAAGAGGAAGAAGTTTAGAATGGCTTATCTTTTGGATGTGAATGTTTTGATCGCCCTCAGCGACTCCAATCATACGTTCCACGAAGCAGCCTGGAATTGGTTTGATCAGAAGTCGAGAAGAGGATGGGCTACTTCTCCGATCACTCAAAACGCGCTCGTAAGAATTATGAGCAGCAAATCTTATCCGGGGAGTCCGGGCGGAGTCGAAGTCGTATCGGAGATTCTTCATTCTCTTTTAAAAGTGAAAGGTCACAAGTTCGTTCCCGACGATATATCCATCGATTCTCCCGCTTTGTTTTTAAAATTCGGATTTGTCGCTTCCAAACGATTGACGGACGTTTATCTTTTGGCTTTGAGCGTTCATCACAAATTAAAGTTTGCGACGTTCGATTCTAAGATTCCTTTCAGGTCGGTGGCGAGCGGTAAAGAACATCTGGAAGTCATTGTCGCTTAACAATCCATGAAAGAATTTTTCAAAGACATTCCCGTTCTTCATTTCAAAAACGGGAAAGAATGGGAGAATTGGCTTAAGAAAAATCATACAAACGGAAGCGCGATTTGGGTCAAGTTCGCCAAGA
>NZ_NPDU01000098.1 GCF_002811985.1 Leptospira adleri | reverse complement strand
TCGTATTTTAGAATATTCTAAAATACCATCTCAGTTTTTTAGAAAAATTACCAACCCGATCCGACCCATCCAGGAATCCTTCGCACTCGCTCGGAGGGACAAATAAAGAACCGAGCGCGCCCCTCGTCGGAGTTCCGACGATTCTTCCGTGAAAAGTCGGGGGCCCCACCCTGAATTGGGTGGAGGAGGCGGGTTCGCGGGAAAACTCGGGAGACTTTCCCCTATCAGAAAAATCTTATGTTGTCAACGTGAATTCTTTTTGTCGGAGTTCCGACGATTCTTCCGTGAAAAGTCGGGGGCCCCACCCTGAATTGGGTGGAGGAGGAGAGGTGGCGGGAAAACTCGGGAGACTCTTCTCTATCAGAAAAATCTTATGTTGTCAACGTGAATTCTTCTTGTCGGAATTCCGACGAGGGGCGCGCTCGGTTCTTTATTTGTCCCTCCGAGCGAGTGCGAAGGATTCCTGGATGGGTCGGATCGGGTTGGTAATTTTTCTAAAAAACTGAGATGGTATTTTAGAATATTCTAAAATACGAATTCTTCTTAAAAGGAGTCTCTTGGTGCGAAGCCGTCTCTCTTTTATTTTTAAAGATTTCGGAAGTTTGATCTTTGATTTCAATTCGAAACATCGGAGAAGAAAGAGAAGGGAAGCAGTTCCGACTCGAAAAGAATTTTGCCGAAAAAAGTCAGCACCGTTCCTAAGCCGAAATACAAACCCATGGGAATCGGTTTTTTTCGTAAACTTTCCCCTTTCTTTCGAAGGACGATCGTAAACAAAACGGCAGGTATGTAAGAGGCGTTCAAAAAAAACATCCACCAAGGATGACCAGCGATCGCGGCGAGGACCGGAGCAAAGAGGACGTCTCCGAATCCGATTCCACCTGGAAAAAAAAAGAAAAGGAGTAGAAACGAGACGAAAAAACCTCCGAACACAAACACCTCGTTCCAACCGGGAAATTTTCCGTTCAAGAGAAAGATCGCCGTAAATCCGAAAAATCCGATCCAAGGAAGATTTTCGTAATCCAAGGAAAAATGATAGGCGTCGGTCAGACAGGAAATCAAAAGATGACCGCATAAAAATAAAAAGACAAAACTGAACGCAGGATTCTTCGTAAGCGCAAAACAAAAAACGAAAATCATAAGAAAGGAAAGTTCAACAACGGGAAAGATCGGTCGGATTGGTTTCTTACATTCTCCGCATTTTCCTTTCGTGATGAGAAAGCCGACGACGGGAAGCAATTCCGGATAACGGATCTCCTTTCCGCAGTGATCACAAGCGCTCGGAGAAGTGAGGATTCGCTTCCACTTTTCTCGAAAAGAAAGAGACTTCCTTTTTTTACCGTAATAAAATTCTAAAATCCTAAATCCCAACGTAACATAAAAACTTCCTAAGGACGCGGCGCCAAAACTTCCGAATCCCAGAAGGATCCAGAAGGCTGACGGATCAAGCGAGTGAAACAAGCGCGGAAATTCCCCTCTTCAAATTCTCCCATTCCGAAGCAAAACTGATCCGAATGTAGTTTTTAGAATCAGCAAAGATATAACCCGGAACTAAAATCAGTTCCTTTTCTTTGATCGCCCTTAGGATAAAATCGTCGTCCTTCTCTTTGATCTTTATGAAGAAATAGAAAGCGCCTTCGCTCTTTTCCACTTCGTAATGATCTTTCAAAGAATCGTACACAAAGTCTCTTTTTTCTTTGTAGTCCGCGATGTAGGAACTCATATCCGTCTTCAAAGCCTCGAGCCCCATCCACTGAGTGACCGAAGGCGCGCAGACGAGAGTGTATTGCTGCAGAGTAGTCAACGCTTTCGTAATCGGTTCCGGCGCGAGAATGGAAGACAAACGTAAACCGGTCATACTGTAAGTTTTAGAAAAACCGGAAAGTGTGATCGTCTTCTCGTAAAACGAACCCGCGGAAACAAACTTCTTATCATAGTCGAAAAGTTCGTAGATCTCGTCCGAAATCAGATAAGCTCCCGTTTTTTCAGCGAGTTCCGCGAGCGCCTCCAGTTGTTTTCTGGAAAGAATTTTTCCGGTAGGATTGGAAGGAGAAGAATAGATGATGATCTTCAGTTTCTTATTCGAGAATTCTTTTAGATCTTCCGGTTCGAAGGATTGATGCACCGTGTTCATCTTTCCACCGTAGATTTTGATATACGCGGGATACATCAGAAAGTGCGGAGTTACGACCAGGCATTCGTCTCCTTCGTTTAGCAAAGCGTTGAATAAAAGTAAAAACGCGGAGCTGATTCCGGAAGTGACTAAAATTCTTTCGGGCGTTGCGTAGGAGATGCCGTTAGTCGTCTTGTATTTTTCGGCAAGTGCGGAACGAAGTTCCGGAATTCCTCCGGTAAGTGTGTAAGCGGTTTTTCCGTCCTTGAGAGCCTTACAACCGGCTTCTATGATATTCGCGGGACAAGGAAAATGAGGCTGGCCTATGGAAAGGTTGATCGGATTTTTTAAACTTCCCGCGAGTTCGAACGCTTTGCGGATCGCGGAAGTGTCGAGGCCTTGGATTCTATTTGCTAAAACATATTCTAATGTATTCTGACTCATACTAGATCCTTTTTGAAATCTCCATCGGAGAGAACTACCGCAAAACGGTCTTCTCAAAAGAATCATCTCGAAAAGTTGATTTGATAGTCAAACAATTCAAATCGTTCAAAATATAATTTCGGGAATTCAGGTTGCCAGAGGATTCTACCTGATAAACTTTGAGTCATGGAAACCGTAAAAATCGCCGGTCTGAATGTTCCCGTTTCTAAGTCGGGAATCAACACAGGAAGTCTTGGATCCGATCTCGTCGAGACCGACTCCACCGTTCGCAATCTATCCAACATTCTTTATCCTCTTTTGGAGGGAAAACCGGTGCTCCTCGTGGGCGACGCCGGTGTGGGAAAAAACGCTCTCATCTATTATATCAACTTCATGAGAAAACATCCGACTTCTCGTTTTAGTTTTAACGAGGATACGCTTCCGGAAGATCTCATCGGTTCGTATCGGATTCTTATGGACGGTCAAGGATTTGCTTGGTCGGACGGGCCTTTGACTGCGGCGATTCGTTCCGGTCAGAGTTTTGTCGCGGACGAGATGAATCTTTGTCCTCCGCATATCATCAAAAGATTCTCCACCGTTTACGAGTCCGCCTATTTGGAGTTAATCGAAGGCGACGGCTCGCGAATTTCCTGCGGCGACGGCTTTAACTTTATCGGAACCCAGAACCCTTCCGAAGGTTTTGAAGGAAGAAAACCGCTTCCTTTCGATATCACCCGATTCTTCTCGGTCGTCTTTATCGATCCTCATACTCCGGATGAAATTCTTTTTATATTGAAAAAACTGTATCCCGCTTTGAGCGAAACCCTTCTTCAATCCTGTATTCGGATTTCTTTGGAAACGGAGAATCGTGTGGTCACGGGTAAACTCGGAAAAGGTGATCTGGAAAAATATCACTTCAACATTCGGAACCTTAAAAAACTCTGCAACCGTCTTATCGGTCTAAAAGCCGAAACGAGCGAACTTCAGTTCCGAGAATTCTGGAACTTCTATGTGGAACCGTTCCGCAAAAAAGAAGACAGAGACGTTCAAGTCGAACTTTTGTTAAGCGAAACGGGACTCAAGATGGCCCCAGAACTTCCGGAGCCGACATTTCAAGTTCACAAAGGATTTTTATACTGCAACGATAAGGCTTTCCCGGTCGCGGACGAAAACAAAGCGAAGAATCTTCTAACCAGCGTTCCTCTTCCTTTGAAACTCCGCGAATTTTCCGAAAAGATTTTCACCGCCGTTCAATTTCAGGAAAACGTTTTGATCGAATATTCGGAAGAACAGGATCCTCAGATTCTTCTTCCGCTTTTCACCGAAATTTCGGGTCTTCCTCTGGAGACCGTGAGTTTGTGTAAAGGGATTCATACTTCGGATATCATCGGAGCCTTGAAACCGATCAGCGGTTCCAAAGTGGATTGGGTCGACGGTCCTCTCACTCGAGGAATCAGAGAAGGCGGAAACATTCTCATCACAAACTTGGAAGCCGCCGGAGCCGAACTCGTGGAAAAATTGAATATGCTCACGGACGACGCTCGGTCGCTCACTCTTCCTCCCGAAGCGGGAAGAACCGAACCGATTCAGTTGACCGGCGATTCCAGAATCTTCGCGCTCAAACTTTTCAGAAAATCGAAATCCACCGCGACGATTTCCCGCGCGTTTCGAAACCGCTTTACGAGCGTTTTGTTTCCCGATCTCGAAGACGAATCTACGTTAACCGAAATTCTTTCCTTTTATCTTCCCGGCAGCGCTTTGATTTCGAAGATGGTGACCTTTCACACAAAGATCCGAGATCTCGCAAAAAAGAGAACCATCGGTTCCGCGAATCTATTGCCGTATCTATTCGGACTTTCTAATCTTCTTTTTTGGAAGGATCACATTTTGCGTTACGCGGATGAAAAAAACGGAGAAGAGGGTTTGAAAGAAACCGCGGTTCGAGGCGGTAAGATCGCTTATACAAATCAGATCGCCGATCCTAAGGAAAGAATGGAACTCGAAAAGATCCTGGATTTCCAAATGTCCGGCATCGAGATCGAATCCGATTTCTTCAAGGTTCTTGAGGATAAGAAAAAAAAAACTCTAACAACGGCCACCGAAATTGAGAAAAAACGTTGGTGGAACCCGGAACTTCATAAAAGAGAAGCGTTGACCGGTAAGGCCAAACTTCTCAACTCGGGCAATCCTCTCAAACGTGGAATCGAAATCGACACTCCGGAAACCGGAGGTCAGATGAAGGAAGGAGCCGACGCTTGGTATGGGCAGGACACTCGAGGCAACAAAGGCCAAGGTGAACCCGCCGGAGGAGGCGGGGCCTGGGGTTATCGCACCGAAGAACTCTACAAACAATTTCTTGCCAAACGGAAAATTCTCTGGGAATACTCGATCCAAGTTTCTTTAAAAGAATTCAAAGAAGTTTTCGGTCAAAGCCTCGAAGACATCGAACTCAATCTCGATCGTCTTTTTGATCCCGAGATTGACATCACGAGAATGTATCGAAACGAAGGAAACCGCATCGATACTCGGAAATATATTTCATTCTTATCCGGAAGAGGGGACTCGAAAGTTTTCGATCGTACGATCATCGATAAGAACGAGGAAAAACTCAAGGGTGTGGAAGTCGCGTTTCTCGTCTCCAAGTCGAGAAGGATTTTCAACTTCGAATACGCGGTCGCGGTGATCTCGGCGATGCTTTCTTCCGCATATATTCTCAAGGAACACGAGGTCGATTTTTCGATTCACGCCTATTCGGATCGGAACAACAAAAAGGATCGAATCGATCTCGTTCCGATCAAACGTCTCGACGAAGAATACGACGACGCCAAAGAAGAGGAAATGTTCAATTATCTTCGAACGGACTGGCAGGGAGACTCCGTAGAAGAATATCAACTTCTCGAAAAAGTAGAATCGTACTTTTCGCCGGAGGCACAGACGAAAATTGTGGTAATGATCTCCGATTTTCGGGGACAAAGGGGAAAAGCAGAAGTTTCCGACGAAATCAATTCCCGGGACAACCGCAAACTCCACGCCGAAATTCTGAAAAATCAGAATCGGAACTACGTCTTTCTGGGAGTCGGCCTTGGAAGACGATACATAGCGGAACATCTGTTTCAGGATTCCATCCAGATCACTTCGGATAATTTTTACAATATGCCCAACCTGATCGGGACCGAACTAGGAAGATTGATTCTCACACATCACAGTATGAGAAATTAATCCGAAGTCGCGGCGGCGTTTGAGCAGGTGCGCGTTTTTTGAAACGGAAAATCGGAACGGTTTTCCTCGATTCGTTCGATTCGGGAAAGAATCGACAAACTAATTACGACTCCGGTCGATAAAAAAAGACCGTCCATGAAGTCGGATTCATTAAAGTAAGATGGCAGACAAAAAAGAAGATTCCGGGCATTCGCCCTTGGTCAACAAAAAGGCCAAGTTCAACTTCGAATTGATTTCGTTCATCGAAGCGGGGATCGTTTTGTCCGGATCCGAAGTCAAAAGTCTTCGCGAAAAAAAAGGGAATCTTACCGACGCATTCGCCAAAATCAAAAACGGCGAAGTCTTTTTAGAAAACTTTTCCATCACTCCGTATAAAAACGGAGGTTACGCAAATCATCCGGAGATCCGACCCCGCAAACTTCTTCTGCATAAGAAGGAAATCGAAAAGTTGGATCGTCAGGTAAAAGAGAAGGGTTTGGTTCTTGTCGCCACCAAGGTTTATTTTAAGAATAACCTTCGGGTCAAGGTGGAGATCGCCGTCGCCAAGCCGAAGAAGATACACGATAAACGGGATGATATGCAGAAAAAAGACGCGCAAAAGGAAATCGCACGCGCCTTAAAATCTTCCAATCGTTACGATTCTTAGGAAGTTCAAATTAGGATCTATATGGCTAAAGCCAGAAAAAAAACAACCGAAGAATCGGAAGAAATCGTTCCGATCAAAGCTCCTAGAAAAGAACCCGGTGAAATCATTCCCGTGGTTTCGATCGTGGGAAGACAGAACGTAGGAAAGTCGACGCTCTTCAACGCGCTCCTAAAAAAGAAACTCGCGATCACGGAGGATTATCCAGGTGTGACGCGTGACGTTCTTTCCGCGAGAATTTATCAGGAAGACAAGGATCTTGATTTTTATCTCTGCGATACTCCCGGTCTCGATATCGACAATCCGGATTCTCTAGCACAATCCATATTAGAAGCCGCTTATAGACAACTCAAGGCTTCGGATCTCATCATTTTTTTATTGGATAAGAACGAAGTCACACCGGCGGATCATACGCTTCTCGGTTATCTGAGAAGGGAACCCGAGGTCGCAAAGAAGCCGATCATCTACTGCGTAAACAAAGCCGACAAGGAACTCGACGAGTTCGATCTGGAAGAATTCTATAGAATGGGACTCGCCGAAGTCCTTCCGATCTCTGCGGTGGGAAGAAAGAATTTGGGACTTCTTTTGGAGAAGATTAAATTTTTCTTAAGCGGAAGAAAACTCGGAAAGGTCTGGATCGAAAAGATGAATCCGGCTAAAAAGAAGGACGCGCAACCGCTTCCCCTTGCCGAAGAAGACTACGAGTTTCGACTTGCGATCGTGGGAAAACCGAATTCCGGAAAGTCCAGTCTTTTAAACGCGATCTGCGGATACGAAAGAGCCGTGGTCAGCGCGGTCGCAGGAACCACGCGCGACTCGGTGGACACTCTATTAGAATTCGGTGATAGACGTTTGCTTTTGACGGACACAGCCGGGATTCGAAGACATAGCAAGTCGGCCGAAGCTCTGGAATTCTATTCTTATCAGAGAACCCTCAAGGCGATCGACGCGAGCGATCTTGTGATCCATCTTTTGGACGCTCAAAAAGGTTTCGGAGATTTCGATAAGAAAATCACTTCTCTTTTGCAGGAAAAGGGAAAACCGTTTTTGATCGCGGTCAACAAATGGGATTCCATTGAGGACAAAAGCGATAAAACTTTCAAAGAATATAAGGAAAAACTTTTCAGCAGATTTCCTTTGTTAAGCGAAGTCCCGATCATTACGATCAGTTCGACCGAAAAACTCCGTGTAAAAAAATTGGTGGATCTCGCTTTCGATCTCGCCACACGTTCGCAGAGAAAGGTGAGCACTTCGGAACTGAACAAAAATCTAAAGTCTTGGATGGGACTTGCGGGAAGGTCTTTCTCCGCGCACCAACCTCCGAAGATGTTGTATTGCACTCAGGTTTCGACTTCTCCGTTTCATCTCATTCTTTTCGTAAACCACGTGGACTACTTTAAACCCAACCTCGTTTCTTTTTTGAAAAAGAAGCTGACGGAAACCTACGAACTCCAAGGAATTCCGGTTCAATTGGAGTTCCGCTCGGATCGTAAATGAATTTTCTTCTTTGCGCTTTTTTCAGTTTTGCTGCCGGTTCCATTCCTTTCGGATATTGGATCGCTCTTCGATTGGCCGGCGTGGATATCCGCAAGTCGGGAAGTAAGAACATAGGCGCGACTAACGTGGGCCGTCTGGTCGGTTGGAGATACGGTTTTCCGGTTCTCGTTTTGGACGTCGCAAAAGGAGCGCTTCCGGTTTATCTTTCCGGGACTTATCTTCCGGAAGGAGGAATTCCGTTTCAACTTCTCTGCGGAGTTTTGGCGGTCCTTGGACACATGTTTTCACCGTTCTTAAATTTCAAAGGAGGGAAGGGGGTCGCCACCGCGTTGGGCGTATTCTTGGTTTTAACGCCGATCGCATGTTTGGGAGCGGTTCTTGTCTTTTTAGCGGTTTATAAATTTTTTAAATTTGTTTCTCTCGGATCAATTTTTGCTTCCCTAACGCTTCCTCTCGTTTATGCTTCTTCCTCGGTTCTTCTTTTGCACCAAGAGATTTCGTATTGGGTTTTAGGAACCATGATTTTTATCTCTATCGGGATCATACTTACCCATAGAGAGAACATACTCAGGATTTTAAATCAGTCCGAGTTGTTCGCGGTCAAAGACGAGGATCGAAAAGATGATTCAGAGAGAAATCGACGATAACAAATCTCGCGAAGAAAAGATCGAATTCTTAGATCAATTCCTACTCTATCATCCCGTCTTTGAAATCGCGGATCTCTACAAGTGGCTCTACTACGGAGAATTCGGCGAGGTCGAAAAACAGGAATTTTATACGGATCACACCGAGATCGTTCCGGAGTTACAATCCATTCTGGACGATATCAAATCAGAAGAGGGAAAATCGTATCCGGATCGAGTCTGGGAACCTCTCGGATTTTCGCAGAGATATCTTCTCATCTATCTGACTCCTTACGCTATGAGGCATTATCCGATCAAAAGATTGGTCAATCTGATTCAGAGATCGACCGCGTTCCAAGGTTATCGAATGCGCTTTAAGCTGGATTGGATCATCTTAAAAGACCTGATCACCGAAAGACTTCCGGTTTACACCAAACAAGAGTTCAACGACTTCGAGGATCGAATCCAGTTTCAACAACTTCCGGACGTGGAGCTTTCTTCCACATATAAGAGCGCGTATCCTTCCAAGTTTCGAGTCGTCTCCGCGAAATTATTTTACGAATACTTTCCCGAATTTGTAAGAGAGCCCAAAGGATTCTCCCTTCTGATGAAAATGAAAGACGAAGGAGAATCGGAATTGGTGTTACCGAAGAAAGACAAAAGTTCCGAGAAGGTTTCGGCGATTCTTGAGGACGTTTCAAAGGAAGAAGAATCGGTGAATACCGAAAACTTCAACTTCGACGGTTTGTAAAATTCTTTTGCTTCCGGGTTGAATGCGGTTTCGTCAGGAAACGAAGAGCCGATTTTCGCTTTACAAAGTCGTAAATTCGTCGTTCTCTTGAAAGAAAAGGACATTCGCAGGTCATGCTCAAAGAAATCAATTTTGCACTTCAAAGTTCGCCCGGCGCACGCCAATTTTCGAAATCCGAATTTACGATTCGAAACATGCCCGACCGTCTTCATCCTCTTTCCGATTTGGAAAGCGTAAACTCCGGTGCGAGAAACATCGCGAAGGTGGGAGTCAACACGGACGATCAAGCGACTCGTAGGGGTTATCTCATCGATCTGAACGCTTGATCGTTTCTAAAAAGTAGGAACTCATACTTTACGGAAGTTCCTACGGACAGATTCTTCTTAAAAACTTTTGAAAAGCGGGTTTCGTTTTCGAGCGAAACCCGATATCCGGCGACGCACAAAAAGATCTTTTGTGGAACAGGATGAAATCTCGTTTTATTTTCGCTACATCGCTCTGTCTTTGCTGTTTTTTCTCATTTCCTCCGATTTCGGCGCAGGATCCGAATGGGTCCGTTGGAACTTGTCATTCTTCCCTAAATCAATGGATCGAATCGATCGCCGGTCTGCATGGATCGGAAGATGAAAATCTCAAAACGCAGAAGACGTCTTTTAAGGACGGAAGTTTTTGGCTGATCGATTCTACGCCGTCAAAAAATTGGGATTGGTATCTTCTTTATCCGCAAAAAAAAGACAAACTCTGTCTTACGCTGAAAACCGGCGCGTTTGGGACAAAGACGGTCGAAAAGGGAAGGCGACAGGTCGTTATTTCGAGGGCCCGGGGATCCGGAAATTTTCCGACGTGGGAAATTACTTTTGTTCGGGATCGGGGAGAATCGGTTTTTCAACCGAGGAAATGTGTGGAGATTCATAATCGCGGAAAAAAAACGGTTCGAAGACAAGTTTCGTGTATTTCATTTTTGGAATAGGCTGTCTCGGGAGGATTGTGTGGGAATTCAGAGAAGAATGTTCGAGAGAATCGTATTTGCAAAAAGTAGAATCTTATTATAGAGAAAATTTCTCCGTTTCCCTACGACGCGATCCATTGAGAGCGTGCATTGAGCTTCTTGAGTCCTCCTCATCACCCGATGAGTAAAACTTACCTACAAGTCAACTAAATCTTATAAGAATTTGTCGGAACTACGACAGTCCTCCGTGAAAGTGCTCGGCCCCACCCTGATTGGGTGGAGGAGGAGAGGTGGTGGGAAAAAATCGAAGAATTTTTCTATATCATAAAAACCGAATCCTTGGAAGTAGAAACTTCGAACGTAGGAACTCTTACAAAAATTCTCATTGGGATTTCGTTGATTCTAAATCTAAATCGTTTTTTCAGACTTGCAGTTCGAGGTGAAACTTGCGCCGTCGATGTCGGAATTACAACAAAAACTCAGCGCATAGGACCCGCCATCCCAGGCGGCAGATCGCATTTAAGGAAGAGTAGATGGAGTTACGACATAGATTTTTCTTAAGACCTCGTTCCTGGATAGGAAAGACTACCGAAGAACGGGAATTTTTATTAGTTTCTGATGTTTTTGTTTTCAATTCCCGAAAGAAGTTTTCTTTTGAGTCCGGTGAATTCCTTTAAGACGGCGCCTAAGAATAGATTCTTCTTTCTAATTTCGTCTAACGTGTCTTTGTGTCTTAGAATATAAATTTCGGTCTTTCGAATCAAATAACCCAAATCTTCCCAACCGGAAATTTTCTTTTTGAACTCGGAAAGAATGGCTTCGTAGGATTCTTCTCTGATCGAAGGTTCTGAAAACGTATCCAAAACGTTTTTGATTTTTTCTAAAAGTTCTTTGCGAAAGTTTTCCGCTGCCTCGAAAGAAACTTCGGCTTCTTGTTCTTTGTTCCAGGGAAGAAGTTTTTTCCAGAAATATCCGTGATCGGGAAACCCGGAAAGAATGGAATCCGCCTTTTCGATCGTTACGTTTTCGCAGTTTTCAATCCTCGCGCCGCGGACGTTGACGTTGTAAACCGGGAAGTCGAGGGTTTGAAAGGATTCTTCAAACCAATGACGGTACAAATCCAAAACGTAGTCGGTTAAAACCTCGCCTCCGCCGGCGGAAGGAACCAGACGAGTGTCGCGTTTTCGGATGATCATCTCGTTGATTCTTTCAAGACTCTGAGTTCGTTTCAAAAGAGTAAGCCATTTCTCGTTGTGGTGAGTTCCCGTAGAATGAATCTCCCTTCCCGAATAAGCAAGATCTTGACCGACCAAAAAGATCGGTTTGCAACCCAGATTTCGAAGAAGGTCGAACGCGGTCGTCGCGACGCTTCCTCCGGATTGAATGTCTCCGATCGGACCCAAAAGTTTTTCGGCGGTTGTCGAACCGGCCGTAACTTCGCGCTTCAATTCTCCGCTCGCGTCGACCACATACTTCGCGGTGAGGGAATGAACGATCTTGGAAAACTTCTGCGACCTCAAAATGGGAGGAGAACTCACCAGATCTGCGAACAAAGGCACGTTAGACGATTCCGCACCCATAAAATGAAAGAAAGAATGTGTCTGCGCGTCGAGCGTGATCACTCCGTCAGGAACGATTTCGAATTTCAAAAGCGCCTTTAAGGAAGTGTCGCAGGAAAATAAAAAGACCTTGTCTCGGACCTTGGAAATCCATTCGCACTGACTTCGAAGCGACGGACCCGCGGACACAAGCATCGCGGGAACATTCGAAAATTTTTCCTTTAAAAATTCTACGCGGGTCCGAGGATTTTTTGTGTCCGGAAAATTCGCGGTGTTGACGAAAGTGTTGCGAACCCAGATTCTTTCAAACTCGAACTTGGTCAAAAGATCGCTCATCTTCGAGGAAAGAATTTTGCGGATCTTTACTTCGAGTTCTCCGTAATACAATTCGTTCAGAGAAGTGCTCGCCGCGTTCCGAAAAATTCTGATTCCGGAAACTCTTTCGACCGGAAGCGATTCCATATAATTCCAGAGCAAGTTGAGGGCGGAAGGTCCGAGAAACAAATGTCTTCCGGGAACGTCCATCACCGGTTCCAGAATCCCGTCCCAAAGAGGAAAGATGAGTTCCGGATGTTCGTCGATTAAAAGAAGAATCTGGCCCGGTTCTAAATTCTTATGAACTTCGTAGATGAGATGCGGATTACCAAGTCCGATCACGGCGACCAAATCGGTCGCGGAAATTTTTTGTGCCTGGAGAGATCGTAAGGCCTGCGTCAGAGGAGCAACCGTGCTCGAAAGCGCGCGACCGTTTAAGTCGAGAAACCATTCTTCCGGATTCTTTGCGGGCTTGAGATGGAACTGAAGATTCGGGTCGGGTTCTCTTTGGAAATAGAGGGATAAGTACGGCTTTTTCCCGAATATTTCTCTTGTCTTTTCAGAGAGATTGTGAGACATAATAACCCAGGTGCATTCTATTCCCTGCCGAAATCTGGTCAATTGGAATCATCTTTCCGGAAGATCCGGAAACGAAAAACACAAAAACTATGTATTTAAAAAGTCTGAATATTGTTGGATTCAAAACGTTCGCGGACGAGACGGAAGTTCTTCTCGATCCTGGTTTTACCGCCGTCGTAGGCCCGAATGGAAGCGGTAAGTCGAATATCGTAGACGCAGTGAAGTGGGTCTTCGGCGAGAAGTCGGCGAAGGGACTTCGAGGCGATAAGATGGACGACGTCATCTTTCACGGTTCCGAAGCGCGCAAGCCTGCCGGTTACGCCGAGGTTTCGGTGATCTTCGATAATTCTTCCAAACTCATCAAGATGGATTACCCTTCGGTCAAGATGACTCGTCGTCTTTATTTGGACGGCAACAACGAATACTGCATCAACGATTCGAGAGTTCAGAGAAAGGACATCGAAAAACTTCTCATGGATACGGGGATCGGAAAGTCTT
>NZ_NPDU01000097.1 GCF_002811985.1 Leptospira adleri | reverse complement strand
AAAAAACCGGAATAGCGGACGCGGCCTCCAAAAAAGTGGCAGGCTACTCCAAAGGAATGTTACAAAGGCTCGGTCTTGCGTCCGCTTTGATCGGAGATCCCGAACTTCTAATTTTGGACGAACCCGGCTCGGGACTCGATCCTAAAGGTTATATCGATTTCCGTGAAACTCTCGTGGAAGAAAACAAAACCAAGGGCACAACCGTATTATTAAATTCTCATAGACTTTTGGAAGTCGAAAAGGTCTGTCACGAGATCGGAATTCTCAACCTCGGATCTCTCGCAGCGATCGGGCCTCTGGAGTCCTTGAAGGAAGGGAAGAATCGAATTCTCCTAAAAGTGGAATCCGTTTCTCAAGAATTGGATTCTTATATCCGCAAAATTTCCACGGAACAAAAGATAATGGAGAATCAAATCGAGTTTCTTCCCACGAACGAAATCGATCTTAGAAAAATCCCTGCGGAACTCGTCGCGCTCGGAGCCAACATTCTAAAGTATGAAAGAATCACCGAATCCTTGGAGGAAGTTTTCCTCAGAGTCACAGGAGAACATCATGAATAATCTTTCCTGGATCCAAGATCAGATTCCTAAAGTTTTTTCAATCGCGTTACTCGCGCTGAGGGAAACTCTTAGAAAAAGAATCGTATATTTCATTTTTATAATATCTGCTCTTTTTTTATTTTTTAATTTCAGTTGCGATATTCAAGTCGGCGGAGCGGATCAATCCGGAAATCCGAATTTTCAGATTTACATCGTATTTCTTTTTTTCGCTTTTTGGAATACGGTCCTGGCCTTGTTCCTTCCCGTTTCTCTTTTGGGGGAAGAATTGGAAAATAAAACCTATCTCCCGATTCTTTCCAGACCCGTTTCCTCCTTAACGTATCTTTTCGGAAAATCCTTCGGAGTCTTTTTTCTGATTTTGGCGAATGCGGTTTTTTTGATCGGGACTTATCTCGCAAAACAGCAGTTATCCGGAGGATTTTTTTCCTGGGATCTTTTGAAAGCCTGTATTACGATGTTTCCCGTTTTTTACTTTTTGATCGTCTTCGGATTCTTACTCGTTTTATCTTTTGGCAAGAACGCCGCTTTTTTCGGAGGCCTGGCGGTTTTGATTTTCTCCACGTTTCTGGATCTTTTTATCTACGAACAGGCGGCAGCGAGTTTGGTCCAAACGACCGATCTGAAGAAACAAATTCTGGAAGTGATCTATTGGATTCTGCCTCAAGAAGGGACGATCTTTTTCTTTTCGAGTTCTCTTCTTGCAAAGAGCCTTTCCCAGGTTCACTACTACGGGGAATATTCCTTGGTACAGATCGGGGCTTGGATTTTTCTCTCTTTAGGTTTGGGAAAAGTTGTTCTGGACAGGAAAGAACTTTGACCTAAAAGTACCGATTGACAAATCTCTAAAGAGTCATAATTCTACCTTGGGTCGACGTTTTGCCGGCCCGATTGGATTTTGGAAATCGGTTAATGAAGATTCAATGGTATCACTACGAAAAGGAAGGTTATTATCTTTCCGTCAAGAATCTCAACGTTCCCATCGAATCCCTCAATCCTCTTTATCTTAGAATCACACATCTCAATCGAAACATAGATAAGATCATCAGCTTTCTTCTGGATCGTTATCTTCAATACCTGGACATCTCTTCGCTTCGAGAATGTATCTTTTCCATTCTGAGGGAAACGATCATGAACGCGGTCAAAGCAAATCAGAAGAGGGTGATTTTCCAGGAAGCGGATTTGGACATCAACGATCCGAAACAATACTCGATCGGAATGGAGAAGTTCAAATCGGAACTTATCTCCAAAAAAGATTTATATACGGATCTTTTGGAAGCCAAGGGGTTGCACGTTCTGGTCACCTTCGGTTTTAATCAGAACAGTTTTTTATTAAAAGTCGCGAACAACGTAAGCATTCTTCCGGAAGAGGATCAAAGAGTTCAGGAGAGAATTTCGAAAGCCCATACTTACAACGACCTTTCCGAAGTTTTCGAAAATCACGGGGACGAATCCGAAGGCGCGGGACTCGGGTTGGCGATGTCTTTGTTGATGTTGAAAAACGAAGGGATCGAAGGGGATTCTTATCGGATCAAATCGGAAGAAGGCGTCACTTCCGCTTATATCAAGATTCCTTTCGGTTTTAAAAAACGAAATATTAATCTTCAGAAAACGGGAGAGATTCTTTCCGAAGTCGACACACTCCCCACGTTTCCGGACAATATCAATCAGATCATGAGTTTGATCAACAAGCCTGATTCTTCGATTCAGAGTATCACTGAACTTGTGGGAAGGGACGTTTCGCTTTCGACTAACATTCTTAAGTTGGCGAACTCCGCCTCGTTCAGTCAGAGGGCGCGGGTTGAAAACTTGGAAGACGCGATCAAAGTCATCGGTTTGTCGGAGTTGAACAACATTCTTCTGAGTTTAGGAACCAAAAAAATATTAGAAGAACGTTATAAAGAATTCGAAGCGATCTGGGAAAGATCGAGCCTGTCGGCGTTTATCTGCAGAAGACTCGGAGAAAGAATGGAATGGAAAAAACAAACCATCACCGTTTTGGTCTGCGCGGCTCTTTTGCACGACGTGGGCCGGGTAATTCTGCTTTCTTTGGAACCGGAAATTTCTTCCAAAATTTCTGAACTTCTCGGGAATCGATCTTTTCCGTCGCCTTTGACTTTGGAAGAAGCCGCATTAGGAATTTCGCATACTACCTTGGGTGGAATGATCTGCGAGAAGTGGAATTTTTCGGATACGATCCGGGTTTCCGCGGAAATGCACCATCGACCTCTTCTCGTAAAAAAGGAATTTCAGGACGCGGTTTTTTCCATCTATCTTTCCGATATGATCATCGATATCTCGCAGGGCCTCGCCGACTTTTCTCTGATTCAGACTTCCGTGCTGCAACATTTCGGTTTTAAGAAAGAGGAAGAATTCTCCGAATTTACAAAGAGGATTTTGCGGGAATATTCGGATTTTAATAAGAAGTCTTAGAAACTTTAGTTTAACATTTTTTTCACCGAGCTTGAGAGCGATCTTGCGGCCTCGTGAAAGTCCTTCGGCCTTAATTCTTCCGGTCTTTTGTCCGTGTCGATCTTTGCGTTTTCTAAAGCGATAAAACATTCCGTACGGAAAAATTCTTCCGAAAAATTCTTTGATGATTGCACTTCGAGTGGAAGAGAAGTGATCGGCGCGTCCCGAAAAGACGACGTCAGTTTTTTACGTTTTCCCCAGAACGCCATTCTGCAAAGACATTCCAGTGCGATAAATCCGAACTCGTCGCCAAACACCGGTTTGGCTCTGTATTCTAAAACGGAAGAGTCGACGTTCGGTCTAGGATAGAATGCTCCGGCCCTGATGTCTTTTTTGAGTTTCCAGTCTCCGTACGCGGATAAGTAAAACCGAATCGACGAGGGTTCGTTTGAAATTCTTTTTGCAAATTCCTTTTGAACGAGAAAGGTCGCGCCGACCAGGCCTTTTAAATTTTTAACGGCGCTCAACGTGAGTTCGGAAGAAATGTAATACGGAAGATTTCCGAAAAGATAAACGTTTTGATTTCCGTATTCGGAAAGAAAGTCGAGCGCGTCTCCTTCTCTGAGCTCGAACTCGGGAAGATATTCCCGCAACCAAGACGCGTAAACCGGATCGATTTCGAAAAGAGTCACCGGTTTGTGAAAGTCTAAAAGTCCGTGAGAGATCGCTCCTAAGCCGGGGCCGATTTCCAAAATACGATCGACGGACGAAAGAAGATCTTCGCTCAAACCTGAGAGAATGATCTTGATCGCATTCGGATCGATGAGAAAATTCTGTCCCCATTTTTTGAGCGGGGCGGAAGACTTGGATTCCAGAAATTTTTTGATTTCAGAAACTTTTCGAAAGGGGTATTCTCTGGAGCTCATCTTTCTCCAGAAACACCCAACTCTCCGAAAGCCCAAGCAGTTTTCGATTTCGATTCCAGACTTCCGCACGATCGTCGCTCCCAAAAGGGGTTTCTAAAAGAATCCATCCTTTTCCCGATTTTGTATTTTGAACGAGTGAAGACAAAGAGTCGTTTTTTGTGTGAAAGAATAGAATCTTAGAATCGCTCGGAAGGGGAATTTCTCGGACCCGCTTCGTTTTTTTGAGACGAACATCGCTTACAAGATTCCAAAGATCCGCGTCTCGACCCGAGTAGAGCAGTTCCGAGGTTCCGGAATTTTTAGAGCAAAGAAAAGCCCAGCTCAGACAAGATTCATCGTCCACGTAGATTTTATTTAGTTCTTTTCCGTTCAAAGAATCGCAGTAATTGCTTTTCGAGGTTTGAAACGCATTCGAGATCTTCCTGTTCGCATACTTGCACTTTCCGGAAAAGAAAAGAGAATCTCCGTTTCGAAGAAGAAAGAAAAAACGGTTGTTGACGATTCGATTTTGTTTCGGGAAAAAATCCGGCGATTTGTATAAGACAAAGTGAATTCCGATGATACAAGAGAAAAAAAGAAAACTAAAGATCGGACGAAGTTTTTTTAATAAATTTCGATTTTTAGATTCTATAGAATATTCTATATTTTGAATATTTAAAAATGGATTTTTTATATCTTTTTTCTGAATGAAAGTTCTCTCCCACCAAGCTGCGAAAAAGCAGACAAAAAGTGAAAGGAAAAACCAGCCTAATATTCCGATCCAGAGGGCGTCGCCCATTTCCTTATAAAACCCGAGAGGTTTTGAGAGGGAATCGGAAAGATAAAAAAGGATTTGAATCAAAAATTCAGTCAACGACCAAGAGCAATCCGATAAAAACCGAATTCCGGTTTCGTGGAATATTAGAGAAATGTAAAGGATCGGGAGAAGAATTCCGGCCAACGGAACTACGATGAGGTTGAGAAGAATCGAACCGAAACTGAATGCTCCGAAAGAGAAGAGCAAAACGGGCATGGTTCCCAAACCCGCCGAAAAAGAAACGATTAGGTTTTCCTTCAAAAAGGAAAAAACCGAATTCTCCTTGGAAATAAAGTCGAGTGAAACTTGGATCGGATACGAAAAGAAAAAAATTCCGGCGACTGCTCCGAAAGAAAGACAAAAGGAAATCGAATAGAATCGGGGAGGATCCCAGATCCAAAGGATCCAAGCGGAACAAATAAGAAGATCGATCGGCCGCAGTTTTCGGAAAAAAAGTCCTTGGACCAAAAGTAGTCCGGCGAAAATCCATGCCCTCGTTAGAGAAACGGGATAACCTAAAGCCGAAAGATAGAGAAAGCCGGTTAAAAGGGGAAGAATTCTGGGCGCCGCGTATCCAAGAATCGGAAAAAAATTAAGAAGTCGAAACTGAACTCCCATGAGAATTCCTAAGTGAAGACCCGATGCCGCAAAAAGATGTAGGATTCCTCCTTCCTTCGCCTTTTGTTTGAAGTCTTTGGAAAGTTGTTTGGCTTCTCCGAAAACGAGTCCAAGTGCGATTCGGTTTGTGTTCTTTTCTAAGTTTGCTTCTTTGAGGTGTTGTAAAATTCTTTCTCTGAATCGATTCTGAAAACGAATTTCGATTTCTCCGAAGAGATTTTTTCTCGAAAATGAAAAGGCGCGATTTCCGGTTTCTTGCCGAAATCGTTCCGGGTACAAAATCGTCGCCAGGAAGAGGAATAATATTCCAAAAATAATATATTCTAAAGTTATTAAGTTATTTTTTCGAAAAAGAATTGCGGAAAAGAGGATGATCAAAATTCCCATCCAGAGAAAACCGGTTTTCGGAAAAAGGAATTGAATGCAGATTCCGATCAAGGTTCCGAGAGAGAATTTAGAGAAGAAGGAACAAGGTTTCCAGTTGCGAATGTGTTTTCCCATACCCTAAACGGTTCCGGGATTTGTCCGGACGGAGCGGTTTTATAAAGATCAATTTCCAAGATTGGAAATTGATCGAAACGGATTGGATTTTTATACTTTTGGACTCGCGACAAACGAACTTGAATTGGATTTCCAGAGATGAACTGAATTTTTAAAAAGAACCCGTCGTAGTTCCGACATTTTGCCGTAAAAGTTGCGAGCCCCACCCTGAATTTGGGCGGTGGAGGCGGGTTCGTGGGAAAACTCGGGAGACTTTGCTATATCAGAAAAATCTTACGTTTGCAAGCAAAAAGTTTTTCTTCCTTCCGCTGTGGGAACTCCTACAAAACTACCAGTGAGTCTTTCTCATTCCAAAATTCTTTTTTTAGATGTGGCAATTAGATTCTGACCAAGCACGGAATTCGTCGCTCTCTTAGGGTGAATCGAAAAAAGAGTCAGGGCTTGTTTGCGAGAATGTCAAAGGGAATTTCGCGATCTTTAAAAGCGATACATTCCCAGTTCGTTTCGAACTCGGTCCAGAACTCCGGTGATCGTCTTCTGCGCTTTTTCTTTTCCTTTTTTTAGGGCGCTTTCTACGAAGGCAGGATCGGCTCCGATTCTTTCCCTTTCCCTTCTGAAAGGAGCAAAGTAGTCTAACGTGTCCTGAAGAAGTTGTTTTTTGAGATCTCCGTATCCCGTTCCGGGCGTCAGAAATTTTTCCCTTAAGGTTTCCTTCCCCTTCGTATCCAAGAATAAGGAGTGGATCGCAAAGATATGACTTTTATCCGGATCTTTCGATTCGTCGACTCCGGCGGAATCGGTCATAATAGACATTATGGATTTCTTAAGTTCTTTTTCTGAATCAAAAAAGTTGATCGTGTTTCCGTAAGACTTGGACATCTTCTGCCCGTCCGTTCCGGGCACAAGCGCGGTGGCCTCGTCTATCTCCGGTTCCGGAATCTTAAAAACGTTTCCGACTTCTCTGTTGAATACGGACGCGATGTCCCTCGCGTATTCCAAGTGTTGTTTCTGATCCTTTCCGACCGGAACCCGATCGCTGTCGAAGCCGAGAATATCCGCGGCCATCAGAACCGGATAAAAGAAAAGTCCGCCTCTGGGATGAAATCCTCTCGCGATCTTATCCTTATAAGAATGCGCCAACTCCAAATGATTTACCGAAATGGAATGACTCAGATACCAAGTCAGTTCCGTAACTTCCGTTACCGAAGATTGAAGCCAGAACGTGCATTTTTCCGGATCGATTCCGAGTGCGAGGAAGTCACAAACGGCGTTATAAGTGTTTTCCTTCTGTTTGTCTTTGGATGAGAATGTGGTTAGGGAATGTAAATCCGCAACGAAACAATAGAGGTCGGTTGTGTTTTGGTATTCTTTGAGTTTTCGAATGACGGAGAAAAAATTTCCTAAGTGAAGTTTTCCGGAGGGCTGGACTCCTGTGAGAATCCTCATGCTTCCTCCATTCTTGTCGTTTCGTATTCTTTTCCGGCGAGTCTTTCGTATTCTTTCATCAGAGCAGATAGTTCCGTTTCTATTTTTTTATGTAAGGTCAATTTTGTGATCGTAGCTTTGTCTTTGTATATTACGGAATAGTTATATAAAAGTTTCGCCATTTCCAAAAAGACAAAGTCCAATGTTTTTCCGTTGAGTCGATTTCCTGAAACCACCGTGGAATCGTAATACGGAATAAATCTATGTAGGATTTTAATTTCTTCGATTACCTTTTCTTTGGACACTAAAACCCGGTCGTTCAACTTTCCCGCGGTCTCATACTGTCTTGCCAAAAGGTGATTTTCCACGAGGATATTTAGTTTTTCGGCGAACTTTCCCATAAACCCGGCCGCGTCTCCGAGAAGTTTTAAAAGATTCTGAGTAATCTGATCTTCTACTCCCGCGCTGGATGTCGTATGTTCGTTGTAAGTCGCAAAGCTATACTGAAAACTCGGATATTTTTTGTTAAAGGCGTCTAAAAGCCGGAGTAGGTTATTGATCTGTTCAATATCACCTTTGAAAAGTCCGGGAAGCATGATGATTACGTCGCGGCTTTGGTTCTTGGTCCCGATCTTTACGGTTCCTTCTAAGATAGGAGCGTAAGAAGCCTGAAAGTCGCGAAGTAAAAGATACATCAACTTGTGAGGAGTTCCTTTGAACGCGGACTTGATCGATGCCGATTGCATGTTTTCAGGAACGTGATTTTCGAAGTAGTCGTCGACGATCTGATTCAGAAAGTCGAAATTCATTCTTCCTTTGTCGTCGATCCTGAAATATCTTTCTCTCAGGTTTTGAAGTTCCTCTTTTCGATTGAGTCGTGTTTGGATATCGTCCGCCAATCGTATCAGAGTCGTTTCCACTTCTTTGATGATATCGGAAGAACCTTGGAATTTCGTTTCGTTGATCGGAGGTACGTTGAGCTGTTGAACGATTTCTTCCCAGGAGATCATTCTCTTTGTCGCTACGATGTGAAACGCACGGATCGCGTCCGTCATTCTAGGTCTTCCGTTTTCAAGATTCAAACCGTAGGTAAGACCGGCCATGATCTGAGGCATTCTTGGGACGAGTTTTTCGTCCTTTCGGATGAGTTCCGGAACCTGAGTCATGATGATGTCTTTCGAATCCTCCCGGCTCAGGTGACGCGCATAATAAAGTTCTAATTTAGTGGCGCGGTTGAGAAAAATTTCGGGGGAAATCTGATCGATGAACAAACTGTCCAAAGAGATGATGCTGTTCAGTAGTTTATTAAAATTTAATACAACATTGTAAACGAGAGGTTTCCAATATCTCCATCCTTGTTGTTCGCAAAAGCGAAGCGCCTGGATGGTCGCTATGATCTGATCCTCTTTTAAAAATTTAAAAAGATTCTGAACTCCGGGAGCGATCTGCAACTTTCTTCCGAGAAAACCCACGTCGATCGTTCCTGTGTCCTTCGCGAATTTATTGATCGCAGCGTTTCCTCCGAAGAGGTTGGCGAGAAAGCCGATTCCGGCCGCGGAAGAGGCCGCATCGTTTTTCTTTTGTTGGCTTTGTCTGGGAGCGGTTCTTGCGGATGTTGAAGCCTTTTCCGAATTTCTTTTGGACTTGTCTTCGTCGTCCGACTTCTTATTGTCCTCTTGTTTTTTTTTCTCAAAGTCCTCGTCGACTTTTTTCATCAGATCGATTCGAATAAAGATATCGTTCGACTTTTGAATGACTTCGTCGATCTGCTCCTGATGTTCGGGGCTTCTCTGTTTTCGATAGAGATCCGCAAATATCTTGTGGGCGTCGGTCCTTGAGTTTAGAGACAAAAGACTATTCCTTTTCGTTTAACGGGTTTTCAACGATCTGCGCGCTGGAAGGTGCGCTGAAGTTAAAAAGAGAAGCCGACAAACCTACGTTAGTCTGCACACCGGAGAAACTGATCGAAGTATATTCGCCTGATCCTCTGTGTTTCATTCTTAACGATTTCGGTGTGTTATCGGGATTCATTGTTACAACAATTTCTTCGTATGTTTTTGTCGGCGATTTAAGACGGATCGATCCGCCGACTTGGGACACTTCTTCGTAACCGCTTAACAATCCAAAGACGCCGCCCGTACTTCCTCGTAGGTCTTGTTTGCCGACGATCGCTCTTGCTGGAGAATAGAACCAAAGAAATCTTCCGTTGGAAGATACAACCCTGCCGTCTGAGAATTTGACGTGTAAATAGTTCGGTTTCTTAAAGGAAAGTGTTCCGGAAATTTCGTTATTGATGGTTACGCTGGCTCGAAGACTGGAAATTTCTCCCATTCTTCCTAAGAGTGCGTTGAGTCTGTCGCGTCCAGGATCCCCTGAAACAGAAATGCCGCAGACTAAGATCAGTCCTGCGGCACCCGGGAGTAGTCTCCTGATTTTCAAAAATGCCATAGTTTCAAACTATGGGCAAAGGTTGATTATCCAAGTACTTTTTTGAATAAAAACTCATGCTCAACTCATAAATGCCGCCCCATAGGAAGGCATTTATGAGTTTCGAATTCGTTTCGCAGGTTGATTATCCAAGTACTTTTTTGAACTCTGCAGTCACCGCAGGAACCACTTCAAAAAGGTCTCCAACGATTCCGTAAGTCGCAACCTTGAAGATCGGAGCGTCTCCGTCTTTGTTGATCGCAACGATATACTTGGAAGATCCCATTCCCGCTAAGTGCTGGATCGCGCCGGAAATTCCGCAAGCGATGTAGCAATTTGGAGAAACGGTTTTTCCCGTTTGTCCGACTTGGTGAGAGTGAGAAATCCAACCCGCGTCCACGGCAGCACGAGAAGCTCCGAGAGCTGCGCCGAGGGTATCAGCGAGTTCTTGAAGAATCGGCCAGTTTTCCGGTCCTTTGATCCCGCGTCCGCCGGAAACGATGATCGAGGCTTCAGTCAACTGAACCTTAGAACCTCCGCTCAAATCGGAAGAAACGATTTTTACTTTCGCATCACCGGCCGCAGGAGAAGCCGCTTCCACAGCTCCCGCTCCCGCTTTCTGAGCGATCTCTTGCGAGTTCGGACGAACGGTAAAAATTTGGATCGGACTGGTTACTTTAAAATTTGCGTAGGCTTTTCCGGAGTAGATCGGTTTTTTTGCGACAACCTTTCCACCGTCAACGGAGAATCCGACTACGTCAGCTACGATTCCCGCTCCAGCTTTTACGGCAACACGAGGAGAATAATCTTTTCCTTGTGAAGTGTGTGGAAGAAGAACCACCGCAGGGTTTTGTGCTTTGATTACTTCCGCTACAAGGTTGGAATAAGTTTCCGCGTTGTATTCTCCGGAGTTTACGGTGATGATCGTGTCCGCTCCGACTGCAGCCAATTCGGGAGCGTGTTTTTCAACTCCGCTTCCGATGAGAAGAGCTACAACTTTACCGCCGATGGAATCAGCGATCTTTCTTCCTGCGGAAGTGATTTCTCTGGAGATTTTTTTAAGTTCTCCGTCTTTCAATTCGCCAACAATTAATACGTTGCTCACGGGTGTTCTCCTTAAATGACCTTAGCTTCTTCTCTGAGAGCTTTCACGAGTTGAGATGCAAATGCGTTTGCGTCTGCGGCTTCCAGTTTTCTTCCGGGAATACGCGGCGGAGGAGGCTCGAGTCCTACAACTTCGATTTTGCTTGCAGGGTTTCCAAGATCGGCTGCGGATTTTGTTTCCACCGGCTTCTTCTTAGCGGTCATAATTCCTTTGAGAGATGGATAACGAGGTTCGTTGAGTCCTTTTTGCGCGGTAAGAGCCACTGGAGTTGAAGTTTCGACGGTTTGAGTTCCACCTTCCACTTCTTTAGTCGCCTTTACGGCGGTTCCGTTGATTTCAAGGCTCACGGCAAATGCAACGTGAGGAATTCCGAGAAGTTCCGCAACTTGAACTACAACTTGAGAAGAATCGGTATCGATGGACTGTCTTCCTCCGATGATTACGTCCGCGTTTTCAGCCTTCGCGAAATTAGCGATCAGCTCCGCAGTGTTGTTCGTATCAAAAGGAACGTAGTTGTCGACTTTGACATGAACCGCGCGATCTGCGCCCATAGCGTAAGCGGTTCTAAGAGCTTCTACAACTCTGTCTGGTCCAAGGGAAACAGCGATTACTTCGCCACCGTGTTTTTCACGCAGTCTGATTCCTTCCTCGATAGCAAATTCGTCATAGGGAGAAATAATCCACTTGATTCCGGCTTCGTTGATGGATTTATCCCCTACTTTAATACTGGTTTCGGTGTCAGGTACCTGTTTCACTAATACGATGATTTTCATTAAATGGGTACTCCAAAAAAAATTAGTGCTGTTAACACAAAAATCTTGTGTCTATGTAGTGCAAACCACTTTTTTAAGCAAGTCTAAGCGATCTCATCGGTTGAGAATAGATATTTCAACCAGTAATACGTCCAGACCATAAATCCGATTACGATCAGAACGTTCGCGTCCGTCTTTAAGAAAAAAGCAAGTCCCCAAAAAAGCGGGAGCAACATCCAAGCGCAAAGAGACAGAAGTAGGAAAAGGGAATTCTTTTGAAACGGAGAATTGAGGGCGTTTTGAAACCCGATCCTGAGTGAAGAAAGGCTTTTCGGAGTTCCTTGTTCTTTGTAAGATAGGAAGAAAAAAAGTCCACACAGGATTGTCAAAATGAGAGCGTAGATCATAAGATAGTTTTTGGAAAAGAAAGATTCTCTGTCGAGCTGTTTTAGTCGCAGGAATGAAGGATATTAGAGAAGAGGAAAACATGAGAGCATTACTAGAAAAACCGAATGATTTATACAACCCGACCGAGAACCACTTAGCGCTTCGGGAAAACGTCGCAAAATTCGCAAAGGAGAATATGGATCTTCAGGCGAAGGAGAACGACGAACACGAGACCTTCAATCTCCCTCTCTTTCGGAGAATCGGTTCCGAGCTGGGTCTGTTCGGAGTCACCGTTCCGGAAGAAGACGGCGGGATGGGAATGGACGCGGTCGCCGCGGTGATCATTCACGAAGAGATGTCGGCTTACGATCCCGGATTTATGCTTTCTTATCTCGCTCACGAAGTATTGTTCGTAAACAATTTCTATCATAGTGCAAATCCCGCACAAAGAGCGAAGTATCTTTCGAAAGTGATTTCGGGAGAATGGATCGGTGGAATGGGGATGACGGAACCCGGAGCCGGAACGGACGTTCTCGGACTCAGAACGATCGCGACCAAAAAAGGCGACAAATACGTATTAAACGGTTCCAAACAATACATCACAAACGGAAGCACGGGAAGCGTATTTCTGATCTACGCGAAGTTGGATAAGAATTCGAAGAAGATGACTTCGTTTATCGTGGAGAGTTCTTTTCCGGGATTTAGTGTGGGAAAAAAAGAAGAGAAGATGGGGATGCGTTCCTCTCCTACGACTCAGCTTATATTCGAAGATTGTGAAGTTCCCGCGGAGAATCTCGTGGGACAGGAAGACGGCGCTCTCGTCCACATGATGAGAAACTTAGAGATCGAAAGAATCACTCTTGCGGCTCAGTCTTTGGGAATCGCAAAACGTTGCGTGGATATCATGGCCGATTATACGATCCGTCATAGGGAGGCGTTCGGTAAAAAATTAGCCGAGTTCGGACAAATCCAAAGACTATTAGCAGAATCTTATGCAGATTTTCAAGCGGCCCGCGCTCTTGTTTACAACGTCGCTTCTCAAATTCATCCGGAAAATCGAAATTCTTTGGGCGCAGCGTCCGCAAAATTAGTGGCGACTCAGATGGCAGAACGAGTGTCTCGGAATGCGATCCAAGCCCTCGGAGGATACGGATATTGCAGAGAGTATCCGGTGGAAAGACTTCATAGAGATTCGATTCTTCTTTCGATCGGAGGAGGAACCAACGAGGCGATGCAGAAGAACATCGTCGCCGACTTGAAAAAAATCTACGAGGGTACTCCTTGAGTCGAAAGAACATTCAACTTACGGAAAAGCTGGAAGAATATATCTTCCGGTTTTCCGTTCGAGAACCTTCCTTATTTCGAAAACTCAGAGAAGAAACCGCAAGATTGGCTCAAGCCAACATGCAGATCAGCCCGGAAGAAGGGCAGTTCCTAAACATTCTTACCAAAATCAGCGGAGCCAGAAGAATTTTAGAGATCGGGACGTTTACCGGTTATTCTTCTCTTTGTTTCGCCTCCGCATTGCCGCCAGACGGTAAAATTCTTTGCTGCGATATCAGCGAAGAATGGACAAAGATCGCCAAACGATATTGGAATGAAGCCGGACTGGAACAAAAGATTCATTTGAAGATCGGATCTGCATTAGAAACTTTGCAAGTGATTTTGGATTCTAAAACTTCGCCGGATTGGGCACCGGACTTCGGTTTCGGTCCGTCTTCCGTCGATCTTGTTTTTCTGGATGCGGACAAAGAAAATTATCCGAACTATTATCCGTTGATTTTAAAACTTCTGAGGTCGGGCGGCCTTTTGATTGCGGATAACGTTCTTTGGGACGGGAGCGTAGTTGACGATTCTCACCAAGAACCTTCCACGATCGGAATTCGAAAGTTCAACGAACTCGCTTACGGCGATCCGAACGTGGATGTCAGCATGGTTCCGATCGCAGACGGGGTTTCCTTGGTGAGAAAGAAGTAGGGTTTATTGAATTTGTATGGAATTATAATTTTTCTTTTTTGACGGTCGCAAAACGTTTTGTCTTTGGTAGATTTTCTTATTTCATTGGGCGTAGAACAATCTCTTCCACTAACTTTTTAGCGTGTTTCTGGCAAACGGTTGAATTCTTTTTAAATTTATAGAATTCGATTTATTCGCGGAAAATTTTAAATCATAAGCGGCTCGTTTATTTCTTAGAATTGTTGCCAATCCTTTGATAAGAGGCCAACGATCACGAGCGCCGTTTTTACGAAATTCGAGCTTTGTGTGAGTTCCCACAATTTGCTTTCCATTTGCGTTTCACCCGGTTTTGAATCCGCTTTTTCAATCGAAACAGGCGTATGAGTTCCCACATTTAGGGGT
>NZ_NPDU01000096.1 GCF_002811985.1 Leptospira adleri | reverse complement strand
CCCTATTTTTTATCGGCGTACAAATCCGCAAACATCCGATTTTAGAGCACACTCTCAGCTATAACCTATATCACGTCGTTTTTATTCTTCTTACGATTTCGGCTATGATTCCCGCAAGTCCAGTCTATAAATTCTTCTCCTCGTTCCTATTCAGGCCGATCTCCAGATTGAGTTATACGATTTATCTTTGGCACGGAATCTTGGCGATTCGATTTGTCAGAAAAGGAATGGATAATCTCAGTTGGTCCGGATTTTTTTCTATCTACGCGGTCGTATGTCTGAAGATATTCGTGTCCTGCTGGATTCTTTATCTGATCATAGAAAGACCGTTTCACAATCTAAAAGTGAAAATTGATAAAGAACATCCCACCGCGGACAAGGTTTAACGAATGTTAGACTAAACTTTAGAAAAGAAAGAGCCGGTTAATAGACGGCTCTTTCTTCCACTTGATATTCTTTGAAAAGACTTTTCTGATTTCCCAGCTCGCTCTGAAATTCCACCGGATACTGAGACGTAAAACAAGCGTTGCAGAAACCGCCGCCTTTGTGGTCGATCACAGCGCGATTCATAGACTCGACTGAAAGATAGGCGATGCTGTCCACTCTCAGGTATTTCCGAATTTCTTCGATCGTATGTGTCGCCGCAATGAGTTCGTTGTGCGTGGGAATATCGATACCGTAATAACAAGGCGAAATCGTAGGAGGCGCCGAAACTCGGAGATGAATTTCCTTTGCCCCCGCGTTTCGAATCATTTTGATGATCTTTCGGCTCGTGGTTCCTCTCATAATGGAGTCGTCTACTACGATGACTCTCTTTCCTTCAACGACGTTTCGCACAACGTTGTATTTGATCTTCGCTCCAAAGTCGCGGATCTTTTGATCCGGTTCGATAAAAGTCCGACCGATGTAATGTGAACGAATCAATCCCGATTGGTAGGAGATACCCGATTCTTCCGCATAACCCAAAGCCGCTATACTTGCAGAATCCGGAACAGGGATGACCACGTCGGCTTCCACGGGCAATTCTCTGGCTAAGAATCTTCCCAAATTCTTACGAACCTTATAAACCGATTCTCCAAAAATGTTAGAGTCCGGTCTCGCAAAGTAGATGTATTCAAAAATACAAAGGCTTGGTGTCGCTTTCGGAAACGGATAATAAGAACTGACTCCGTTTTTATCGACTACGATCATTTCGCCGGGTTCTACGTCCCTTTCGTACTTGGTATCGGTGATATCGAAGGCGCAGGTTTCGGACGCGAAAACAATCGCGCCGTCTTCTCTTCGACCCATGACGAGAGGACGGAAACCGTTTGGATCTCGAACTGCGATCAACTGGGATTTTGTAAGAATTACGAGAGAATACGCGCCTCTTACTTTTTTGAGAGCGGTGGAAAGAGCGGAGAGAAAATCGGTTTCACCGGAACGGGCCATCAAGTGGACGATGACTTCGGAATCGATTGTGGTTTGAAAGATGCTTCCTTCCTTTTCCAGTTGGCTTCGAAGTTCCCAAGAATTCACAAGATTTCCATTGTGAGCGAGAGAAACCGGGCCGAGATGCGATTCGACGCGAAGGGGTTGGGCGTTTCTTAAAAAGCTCGCTCCCGTTGTAGAATAGCGATTATGACCGATGGCGGAATTACCCTGAAGCTCCTTCAGTTTTGTCTCGGTAAAGATATTGGCGACTAAACCCATTCCCGCGTATCTGTAAAGATGTTCCCCGTCCGAGGAGACAATTCCGCTGGATTCCTGCCCTCGATGTTGCATCGAGTAAAGACCTAAATACGTGAAATTAGAAGCCTCCGGTGCGTTGAAAATACCAAAAATCGCACATTCATCTTTTGGTTTGTCATCCTGGGCTTGTCTTCTTACTCTGGATTTATCGGGAATTGAGCTCATTCTCTGCCTTCTTAAGCTTAAAATCTCAGGTCGCGTTTTTCATGCAAATAAATTCCGATTACATCGTCGTAGATACAATTCGAAGCCTACAACTCGTTCTCATCAATCTGAGCCAGGCCGACTCCATCTCCATAGACACGGAGTCTTCCGGTTATTATACGTATTTTTCCAGGGTCTGTCTGATTCAAATTTCAGCGAAGGGAAAAAATTACATCATCGATCCTTTGAAGCTACAAAACTTAGAGGGTCTGGGCGCGCTATTTGAGGAAGAAAAAATTCTAAAAATCTTCCATTCCGCCATCGATGATATCAAAGCCCTTAAAAAAGACTTCGGTTTTAAATTTAAGAATATCGCGGATACCGGATTCAGCTCTCGCCTTTTGGATCACGAGCAATATTCTCTCACACATCTTGTGGATTATTATCATAAAATAAAACTTTCGAAGAAGGAACAGAAGTCTAACTGGGAAAAGAGACCGCTTGATAAAAGTCAGCTCCAATACGCCGCATTGGATACGGTCTATTTGGAAACGATTTGGGAAAAAATGAAAGAGGAACTCTTCAAGAGAAATCTCTACGACGAAGCGTTTTCCGAATTTGAAAAAATCGCGATGGAAGAAGCGGGTTCCGAAGGAAACTCCATTTCTCTGGATAAGTTTCCGGAAATTTTAGAATTCAGCGCGGATGAAAGAAGATTCATTTACGATACTTTGGTCTTTCGCGACGACAAATCCCGAAAATTGAATAAGGCTCCGTTTCGGGTTTTTAACAATGAGAAAGTGGTTCTTCTCATGAAAAACAGAAGAGACCTGGCGAAGTTAACGGAAGTCCTCGGAAAAAAAGACGCCGAAACTCTCTTTCGCATCTACGCGAACCCGAGCGGACCTCCGATTCAAAAATCGGAACTCTTCAAAAAACCGGGCGAAAATCTCACAAACGAAGAAGGCGAAAGATTCAAACGTTTGAGAATCTGGAGAGAAACGATCATGTCCATCCGCAGAATGAGTCACCAGATGATGCCTTCCAATAAGATGATCGCCGAACTCGCCCAGAGAAATCCGAAAACCTTGGACGAATTGAGAGAAATGAATTTATTCTCCGAATGGAAAGTCATCCACTACGGACCTTCTATTTTAGCGGCTTTGGAAAACATTCCTTACGAATCGAATCTAAAAGGACTCATTCCAATCAATAAAAAATTCGAATAAGGAAAATTCATTTTTTTGAATATACTTTCGAAATGAAATTCGATTTTCAAAAACTCAAAAAACAACTCGCCGTTCCTAAGGAGAATTTTAACGGAATTCCAGCGCCTCCTTTGGCCGGAGAAGAAAAAACAAAAGCCTCTTCGGTCATACTTCCGATCTATGAAAAACAGGACAAAACTCAGGGAATCATTCTTCAAAAAAGAAACTCGAATCTAAAAGCGCATCCGGGACAGATTTCTTTTCCGGGCGGAGCGCATTCTTCCGATGATAAAAATCTTTTGGAAACCGCGCTTAGAGAATGGGAGGAAGAAATGGGAGAATCGAGTTCCGTTCTAGACGTTTTAGGAGAATATCCGGGACTTTACACACATACCGGATTTCACATATCCCCGTTTATCGCTCGTTATAACGGATCTTTTCAATTCAATACCAATCCGGAAGAAGTGGAACGATCGATTCTATTGGATCTGAATCGTTTGGAAACATCTCCGTTTTACTCGATCCGAATCCGAAGATCGGGCGCGAAAGAGTTGGAAATCTATTATTTCGACTTGGAAGAAGGATTACTCTGGGGCGCCACGGGAAGAATTATCGTAAACTTTCTCAGGGAACACGCAGAATTCCGCCGCGAGCCGATCCAAGTCGAACCGAATTTAGGAATTCCTCCTTTTTTTGATCCGATTCGTAAATTCTCCAAAAAAAGTTAAAAAGTCTTTTTTTTCTTCATCTAGATCTCCGTCTGAAAATTGTGGATAAGATTCCGTCCCATAACCGACAAAGAACCGCGACGCATCTCGAAGTGCAGGCGATGAATTCCCAGTTCGATCTTTCGATAAAGTAATTTTAAAGGAAGCCGTAAGAATTCAAGTTGGGAAAGACGGATCTTTCGTTTCCATCGTTCCCGTAGAAAATAATTCGGACCGAGGAAGAAGTCGTAAATTATTGGATGGAATTTTTGATTCTGCCGATAATTTAATCGGACATAATTTATAAGGAGGTAAAACGTTATGAAAATACTAAAGAACTTATTTCAAACCGAAATTCGCAATTCATTCTTAAAAGAAAGTTTTCAAGAAGAAGAATGGTATCAATCTCTGATCAATCGCCCTGGCATCGAAGAAAGATTTCCTTACTTCAAGACCAAAGCGGAAAATAGAAAAACGACTGCAGCCATTGTAAGATGAACCCAGAAGAAAAAGCAAAATTACTACAAACACTGGATTTGATTCTGAAACACCTTCAGGATCAAAATGCCGGTTCAGGATCGGAATACAAAGTTGTACTCTATTCCGTACCCATCTTTGGAATCGTATTCGGATGTGCTTTGTTGTTTTTTGTTTTTTATTGGTGGTACAGACAACGGATTGAGATTATCAAAGCCGGCCTTTATAAAAAAGAGTCCTTTGATCTTAGGACGTATTCTTTTTTCTTAGGATTGATTCTTACGTTTGTTGGAATCGCCCTTTCTATCGGATTTATATCCGTACTAGGACAATCGCTCGCAATGCTCGGCGGACTCGTTCCCCTCGGAACCGGGTTGGGATTACTCTGCTATTATAAATATTCTCGATGAGGGAAAATTTTCCCATTGTATGCAAACCGGAAGACTGGGATTGCATTCAAAAAGTCTTACACGGGGATTTTAATTCTTTCGAACAATTGATGAACCGGTATCAAGGGCTGGTTTATTCCCAAGCGATCAAAGCCTTTCGAAACGAAACCGAGGCCGAAGATTTCACCCAGGACATTTTTCTAAAAGCCTTTGAGAGTTTGTCCACCTTTCAGGGAAGATCTCAATTCTCAACCTGGTTGTTTACCATCGCTCGAAACGAAATTATCAGAAAATATCGAAAGGAACACCCGGAAATCTCCGGTCTCGACGCCTTGATTCTTGCGGAGAACGAAAAGGAAAAGAAAAAAGAAATTTCCTCCGAACAAGAGAACAAACTCTTAAAACAAGAGAGCTCCGAAAAGATCAGAAACCTTGTGGAAAACCTTCCGGACGTCTATCGAAAACCGATCGCGCTCCACTACTTCGAGAATATGTCTTATAAAGAAATTTCGAAAAAATTAAACTTGAAAATGAACACTCTGAAGAGTTATATTTTCAGGGGAAAAGAAATCATGAGGGACTGGTTGAGTAAGGAAGAGAATGAAAAACAAGAATAATTCAGCTTCCCAGACTTCCGCAACCCCCTCCCCCGTTCCGGCCGATCTCGAAGAAAAACTTCATTTTTTCGAAGAACAACCCGTCAGCTCCGCCGAAACCACGGTCGTGCCTCCCGATCTAAAAAGAAGAGTTATGCTTCATATCATTCCGGTTCGGCATATTAAGATTATCTTATCAGGTCTTTTTCTTTTGGGATTTTCTCCCTTGACGGTCCTCTTCTTTATCGACATAGGATTTCTGATTGAAACCGGGTTGTTGCCTCTGATTTTAGTAACGAGCAGCATTCTCTTTTGTGTTTTCGCAATATTGGCTGGAATCTATCTTGTCCATTATAGAAATCCATATACGAAAGAATGGAAAAACAAATTAGGCTTTTTTGAATGAATCAAACCACACTGAGAACTTTTATTCTAATTATTTTCCTGGCATTGAATCCAATCCAAAACGTTTTTGCGGATAAGGTGACTTCCGATTCCAAACCCGTGATGAGCGCAAAGGAATATCTGAATTCGGAACTGGACCAAGTCTTTCCTATCATTCAAAAAATGAAAAAGGAAGACGCCGCCGTCCTCATCACTCAAATCAGAGAAGAATCCAAAAAAGAATGGCCTAATGCCGACAAGTTTTACTTCCTGATTTCCCATCTCGAAGCGATCAAAGCGATCGAAGAGGAACAAGCGAGGCTCAAAAGTCTCAATGAGGTCTATCTTATCGGATCCTTGTTGCTCGGAGGATTTTTAGTTTTTTCGATTTTCCGTCAACGGGCTTTGATTCGTAAAATAAATTCACAATTGGGTGAGAAAGAATAATTTTTGTTTTCTCTCTGTCATTTAATTCTTAAGAGAGAATCGATTTTCTGGAGTTTGTAATTTTTTCGTATTCTAATTGTAACGAATTTCTGGAATATTAGAATAATAAAATTTGCCCGGTGGAATTAGACAATCTGTCCAACTCGGCCAGGATCTTAGAACGCATAACTTTCGATTACGAAGTCAAGTTGTAAGATAAACTGCAAAGCCGGCAAAAAAGAATAGGACTCATGAAAAACCAATCAGGGAACCCGGGACAAAAAGTCCTCGTTGTGGACGACGAGGAAGATATCGCCGAATTGATCCGATTCCATCTCGAGGAAAACGGCTACCAAGTAGACACTTGTCAAAACGGATTAGAAGTACTTCCCAAGCTCGAAAAGAATACTCCCGATCTCGTAATCTTAGATTTAATGCTTCCCGGCATCGGCGGAATGGATCTTTGTAAAAAAATCAAAGAAAAATATTCGATGCCGATCATCATGGTAACCGCAAAGTCCGGAGAAACGGAGGCCGTTCTCGGTTTGGAACTCGGTGCGGACGACTACGTTCGCAAACCGTTTAGCACGAGAGAATTGATCGCAAGAGTTCGATCCGTCTTAAGAAGAACCAAAGACGCCGAGGAAGAAGAACAATTCGAAGGCAATATTACGATCGGAAGCATCTTCCTCAATTTAAAAGCGCACAAAGCCTTTATCAACAATTCCGAAGTCGATTTAACGTTGATTGAATATAAGATTCTGAATCTTTTTATGACCAATCCCGGAGTTGCGTTTACAAGAGACAAATTATTGGATCGGGTTTGGGGAAAAGATATTTACGTAACGGACAGGGCGGTCGACGTAAATATTAAGAGATTACGCGATAAACTCGGGGATGAAAAAGAAAGACTCGAGACCATCCGCGGAATCGGCTATAGATTCAATGAGGCGTAGCTTATTTTCAAAACTTCTTCTTAGCAACTGGTTGCTATTGCTCGTATTGCTTGTTGTAGCCGGGGCCGTCCTCTTCGCGGAAAAATACGTTCACTCCGACTTTAAAATTCTTCTTTTTTCTTTTTACGTTCTTTTTGCTATGTTCGGAACGTTCTACATGTCTTATTCTATCGCAAAAAGCGTTTCCGAACCACTGGACAGAATCGAAAAAAAGACCGGCGACATCAACGCCGGGGACTTCGGTTCCGAACTCGGACTCCCGGACATTCGCGAACTTGCAGATTTGGCTTCTTCCATAAATCTGATGTCTACGAGACTCAAGAACCAATTTGTGGATCTTACGATCGAAAAGGAAAAATTCGATTCCGTTTTGCAAAACTTAAAAGAAGGAGTTTTTGCGATCGATCCCGAAAACGCTTCCATTCTTTTTCAAAACAAAAGTGTTCCCGGTTCTTTGATAGAACCGAATTCGCGATCCAGAAAAGTCACGGACGCGACAAGGGACCATCGACTTTTGGAATTCGTAACGGCTCACTTAAAAGGATCGGGCGATTCTAAAATGGAAATCGATCTAGGACAAAACTTCTACGCGATCAAAATGTATCCCTTGAGAACCAACGGGAAAATTCTGATGTTTATCGGCGTTATCCGAAACATCACGGAAGAAAAACAATCCCATATCATCCGCGAGCAATTTGTTCAAAACGCTTCTCATGAACTTAAAACTCCTATCACTTCCATCAAGGGTTATACGGAAACCTTACTCGATCGTCTCAAACTATCTCCCGAAAGCCATGAAAAAAGATTCTTAGACGCGATCTCGAGAAACACTGATCGAATGGTTCGTATCGTCGAAGATATGTTAACGATCACGAGAATCGAAAATCAAACTAAGATCTCGGGAGATGAAGAATTCTCCCTTAGATCGCTCGTGGAAAATTTAAGTTATACCGTCGAAGGCGTTGTCTCTTCAAAAGGCTAAAAGTTCGTCGTAGAGATGAACGAACCTCTTATGATTTACGCCGATTGGGTTCTTTTGGAACACATGCTCTTAAACCTCATCTCAAACGCGTCTTCATACTCTCCGGACGGGAAAACCATCACTCTTAAAATTCTCCCTGTCAAACCGGACCAAGTTCAGTTTCAGGTAATCGATCAAGGAATCGGAATTCAGGACGAGGACAAAAGTCGGATTTTCGAAAGATTTTTTCGAGTCGATAAAAACCGTTCCAGAAAGGAAGGCGGAACCGGCTTAGGCCTTTCCATCGTAAAACATATCGTTCGCCTTCATCACGGTTCTGTGAAAGTTTTCGACAATCCCGAAGGCGGAACCATTTTCTCAGTCACGATTCCGATTCGTTATCAGCCCGAAGTTTCCTGAATTCTTCTTTCCCGCAGGAAGAATTTTCCAAATATAGATCTCAACAGACACGTTGAGGGATCATATCTATGACCATGCCGAAAGGTTTTTCATCCTTTGGAATAAATATCGGAATCAAAGACAACACGAAAGACTTCGGGGTTATTTATTCCGAAGTTCCTTGTAAAGCGACAGCCGTTTTTTCCAAGAATAATTTTCCGGGCGCTCCCGTAATCGTTGGAAAGGAACACATTCAATCCGGTGTTCTCCAAGCAATCGTTATCAACTCTAAAAATTCGAACGTCGCAACCGGCGAAAAAGGAATTCAAAATTCCAGGGATATCTGTAAGTACATCGGAGAATCTCTCGGAGTCTCCGAAAAATCGGTCCTTCCTTCCTCGACCGGAGTGATAGGAGTTCCGTTAAGAATGGAAGTCATTCTTCCCGCTTGTAAAAAAGCGAAAGAACTTTTAAAGCCTGGAAATCTGGAAGAAGTGGCGGAAGCGATTATGACGACAGATACTCGGAAAAAAATTTCTTTCCGAAAAATTAAAACGAAGTCGGGGGAAGGTGTAATTTACGGAATCGCCAAAGGCGCTGGAATGATCGAACCGAATATGGCGACGATGCTTTGTTATATTCTTTCCGACGTTTCTCTTCCGGAAAATACGGATCTTTACTCGATCTTAAAATCTTCGGTTGATCAGAGTTTCAATTGTCTTACGATCGATTCCGATACTTCCACTTCCGATACGGTTGCATTATTATGCAACGGAATGGCGGGAGAAACTTCTGTGGATGATTTTTCAAAAGCTCTTGTGGAAATCTGCACCGATCTTACAAAACTGATCGCATTCGACGGAGAAGGTGCGACCAAACTTATCGAACTCACTATCACCGGAGCGAAAAACGAAAACCAGGCAAGAAAGATCGGTAAATCTATTCTCAATTCTCCTTTGGTGAAGACCGCGATCTACGGCGGAGATCCGAATTGGGGACGTTTGGTAATGGCGGTGGGAAAGGTCTTTGACGAACCGATCTCATTCGACGGTTTGGAAATTTATTTCGGATCGTTGCCGGTAAAGGAAGCGGGTCCAGAAACCTTAAAAAAGCTTTCCGAATATTTAAAAAATAATACTGAAATTTCCCTAAATGTAGTATTGAATGTTGGAGCGACTTCCATGAAATTCTGGGGTTGTGATCTTACTGAAAAATACATCGAAGAGAATGCTTACTATACTACCTGAAAGCGAAAACAACCAACCCGGATTTAAAGAAGCGTTTCGTTCACTAGTAACGGACTATTACCTTATTTCCGGGATCATCAATCTATTCGCCAAGGGAATTTCCATTCTTATCGCGTTAGGACTTTACTTTTTTATTCTTTCCGTAATTCCCACCGCGATTGAATATTATATGGAAGTAAGCCTTCTATCTACGCTCATGTTTGCCGTTTTCGTCCTATTTCCCCTTCAGGAAAAACTCAGCGGTAAACTAAAGTCCATTCTAATTTCTGAATATTTAAGCGACGATCCGCGCTCTTCCAGAATGGCGTATAGAAGATTCGATCACGACGGATTGATTAAAAACGTATTTCCCGATTTGGTGCGTTTGACGGAAAGCAACTACGGCAAACTTGCGTTGCTCAATAATGATCTTAGGACGTTCGAGCTTTATACCTACGCAAAGAAAAAACAAAGAAAGGTGATTACTCACGACGGGATCAACCCGGATGCAAAACTTCTAAAATACATTTTGAATAAAAAGAACGGCGCCATGATCGGAGAACCGGATCAGAACCATGAAATCAACGAAGACTTCGTAAGTCTAAGGGCCAATTTCATTCTTCCTTTTGTTTATAGGGAAACCCTGTTCGGTTTTCTTGCGGTTTCAAATATACCTAAGGATTCGGTTCGGCAAGACCTCAGCTTTCTTTCCGGAAAATGCGGAATCGCCGTGCACAATCATATCTTATCTTCGCAAGTCGCCGAAAACAAAAAGTACAGAAAGGAACTGGAAACCGCCGGCAAGATCAGAAAATTTTTGGAAGCGGCAGAACCTCCGATGATCGGGAACATTCGAACCGAAATTCTTTCCAGAGAACCGGGAGAACTCGTGGAATTTTTGAACGCGGACGGTGAGGAAACGTATTTTGTGATCTTAAAATTAGGCGTGACCAATCAAGTTTCGGTTTTGGTTCTCTGCTATATATTAGGAATTCTTTATTCGGCAAGAACTTCGAAATCCGTTCAAAGTCTGAATTACATAAAGAATCTTGTGGAATCTTATCTAAAGGAAATTTCATGGAACGAAGAATACGATCTTTTAGTCGGAGTGATTCGAAGAACAGAAAGCTCGATCTCTCTTAGAAGTTCCGGAAAAAATTTTAAAGTCCATAGAAATTCCGACTTCGGAAAGAATCTACTGTCCATCGGCTGGGAAGTGGAGGAAGAAATCGGAAACGATCCGTTGATCCTAACGTGGAAAACGAGACCGATGATCTCTTTTTACGATCTGAGGTTTCCATCGTGAGAAACATTCTTCTTCTTTTTATCTCTTTGATTTTACTCAGCTTTGCGTTGCTCATAGGAGTTTTGCAGACCTCTTCCGAAAGCCTGCGTCCTCCGTTTTACTATTATCCCAACGGCACCATCATTCAGACGAACGAAGAATTCCCAGGGGTTCTCGGTAAAAAAGTGGATCTCCTCGAGTTGGAAATCGCGGTGAAAATGGCCGAATCCGGTCAATCGTATGAAAACGGAATTCACGTATATGATAAGGGAGTAAGCGAAACGATCCCGGTCATTCTCGCACCAAAGTCCGATTATTCCGTACTAAAGGATTTTACACGAGACATTTTGATTTCGTTGATCTATCTTTCCGTAGCGATTTGGTTTTTCTTTTATACAAGAGACGTGTATATGCTCTTGTTGTTCGGATCCTTATCTTGTCTGAGCTTGTTCAATTTTTTTCTGGTAGGGTTTCATGAATTTCATTTCTTGTTCTTCTTCTTTTTATATTTCACTTCCTTCGTAATCCTCAACATATCCTTTCGACTCAGCGGAAAAGAATTGCCGACGCGTTGGTTCGCGCCTGAACTTATATTTTCTCTCATAGCGGGCTTTGTGGGACGTTCTCAAAAAGCCGATCCGCATATTTTCGGAATTCTCGCGACCAACGGAGTTTATTTTATTCTTCTTTGTTCCGTGATTTGTATTTTCTTTTTGATCTTGGATTCGATTCGGAATTTATTTCCGCTGCAGAGTTTATTTAAAAAACTCAGTTTGATACTCGCCTTCAGCGCGATTTCCATTCTTCCGTTTGTTTCCGTGGAATTTTCGGAGATTATTTCACCGGATTTATCAAAGCTGCTGATCTTATTCGCTTTTCTGATTTTTCCGGTTTTGATCATCTACGGAACGTTCACATATTCTATCGTTCCGGTTCAGATCGCGTTCAGCTCCTCTCTCACTTCGATATATCTTATTTTGATATTGGCGGGCGGTTACCTCTTCTTGTTGGGCGCTTTCTTTAAATTCAACCCGATCGCGGCGGACAGATATTTGGAAGAATTCAATATTCTTTTTCTTTCGATAAGCATTTATACGCTTACTTCCTTGAATCGAAGGCTTTCCAATTTGGTCGATACTTGGAGTTTTAAGAGGAATCAAAAGTTACATTCCGCCTTAGAGAAAGTCTCCGCGATGATCAGCGCGCCGATATCTATGAGAGCGACGATCAACAATCTTATGAGAAAAGTTTCGGAGGCTTTGGACATCGGTAAGGTCCTCGTATTGATTCCTGCGGATAAATTTCCGAGAACGGATCTGCGGAATATCAATTTCATAAGAATCTCGTCCAACTCCGAGATTTGGCAGTATTTCGCGGAAAATACGGAAGTTACGGTGACCACTCACCTCGCCTACGGACTCGGAATCAGAGAATCGGTCTATAAATTTCTACACAACTCGGGAATACAACTAACGTATCCTATTTTTAATTATTCCAAAGGAAAAGAAGTCCTCGGAGTGTTTTTAGTAGGAGAGAAGAACAACCGAAAGAACTTTAACCTCGGAGAACTTCACTTTCTAAAAGAATGTACGAGAATGGCCTCGATGCTGCTGCAAAACTACGCGTTATTGGCGGAAGAAGTTGAAAAAAAGAGAATCGTACGCGATCTAAATATGGCGGCGATCATCGACAAAACGCTTCACGTCGCGGAAGGTGGATCGATCAAGGGAACGCGGATCGGATTCTTCTCGATTCCAGCCGTTGGAATCTCCGGAGATTACTTAGACATACAAAAATTGAATTCAAATCGAATGTTGTTGGCTTTAGGAGACGTTTCCGGACACGGATTGGGAACCGGTTATCTTGTGAGCGCGATCAGAGGCATCATTCAGAATCAAATTCGTAAAAAATCGGACTTATCCACTATTTTCAAAGTGATCAACTCGTTTCTCATCGAAAGATACAGAGGAAGCGAGTTCATGACTTTCATCTGCGGAGAATACAATTCTCAAGAAGAAACGTTTAAATATATCAACGCGGGTCACTCTTCTCCGATTTGTATTCGAAAAAACGGTAAAATAGAATTAAGAACCGAGACCCAAAGAGTTCTCGGAGTCTTACCTACCGAGTATAAACACTTAACGATACCGATTTATCCAGGAGATAAATTAATTTTATTCACAGATGGCATCACTGAAACTTTCAACGAGAACGAAGAAATCTTCGGAGATGAGAATTTTTTAAATCTTTTAAAGAACAATCATCATCTGAATCCACAAGATCTTGCTGATCTTGTATTAAAAACGATTCAAGACTTTCGCGGACTCAAAGATCCAAGCGATGATATATCTTTTATCTGCGTTGAAGTGAATGATAAACCTTCATCATGAATCAAAAATGATGATGAGAAATAAATTTTAAAAAAAATTGTAAAATTTTATTAAAACACTTTACATTTTTATCTTGATCCATTAATTATGTCCCTAATCACGGCATTTAGCTCTGAATAAAATTCAGATCTGATGTTAGTAACACGGAGGAAGAGTCAATGGTTGCAAAAAAGAAAGCAGCAAAGAAGGCAGCTAAGAAAAAAGTTGCTAAGAAAAAAGCAGCTAAAAAGAAAGTTGCGAAGAAGAAATAAGTAATCTAGCAACACACTTTCATTCTAAGAAGGGATGAAACTTTAAAACCCGCTTTTCGAAGCGGGTTTTTTCTTTTAAACACATCAAATCGATCGATTTAGATCGCTCTTTCGAGCTGAAATCAGCTTAAAATCCTAAAAATCCGGTAAGAAATATCATTTCATCCTTCATCTCGGGCATAATATCGCCGTAAACTTTGATTTGTTTAGATTCACCGTCGACATTGATCTCATACAAACGATATTCTTGATTGGTTGCCGGCGATCTTTCTAGTTTAAAGAATCGAGTCGGCTTTCTTGAAAAGCGATTGTATAAGGTGAATTTATGATAATAGAAGCCGTCTTTTCCCGCATTGATCGGATAAGGAACGAAATATTCCGCACCCAACAACAAAGAATCCGGCTTTACAACGATCATTCTCGTCCAAGTGGCAAGATTGATCGGATAATTTTCATCTAAGAAAGACTTCTTATACTTTTTTTCCCAGAGAGAAAGGATTCTTTTGCGAGTTTCATTCGCTTGTTTGTATCTCTGAAGTCCGTTTAAAGAAATTTCCAGAAGTGATAAGAGAGGTATTGTCTCATTTTTACCACTCTTCGAGAGTTCGAGTTGCACTAACTTCTTCGAAGAATGAAAATCTTGATTATAGATCTCTTGCCAGATCTTTTCCTGAACTTCCGCACTCAGAGGATCCGTACTTTCGGATAAGAGAGACATAGGAAGAGTCGCCCATATCAGTCCTAAACAAATCAAAGTTAAAAGAAACGCAGACTGATTCGAATAACGTCTGATAGAGCGGATAACTTCTTCGATGA
>NZ_NPDU01000095.1 GCF_002811985.1 Leptospira adleri | reverse complement strand
GAATTTTTCGACTTCTTATTAAAAAAATTGGAACCTGGGTTTGCCCTTTTGGTCTGAGGATTAGAAAATGGGAGGAATCCAATGAAAGGATTTTTTAAAGTTTCCGGTCTGATTCTTGTAGTCGCGGCGTTATTAGCGGGGGGATGTAGATTTTATAAATCTCCCGAGAAGAGAGCCGAGTTCGTAGTGAAGAAGATCAGTTCGGAATTGGATCTAAACGATTCTCAAAAGAAAGAACTCAATCGTATCAAAGACGAAGTTCTTAACAAGAGAAAAGAACTGAAACTGGAAGGACCTAGAATTCCTGCCGAAGCCCTTGCGGAGTTTCGTCAGCCGACTTTGGATGAAAAAAAGATAAACAAGTCGTTCGAATTGGAGATGGGCAAGATGACGGAGATGAGACAATTCATGACAAAAAAAGCGCTTGAGTTTCATGCGATTCTCACTCCAGACCAAAGAAATAAATTTGTGGATTTGATAACAGAGTTTCAAAAGAAACATCATCACCATGATGACTGAATCTGAATTTACAGATATCGTTAGTTCCACTAGGGACATTGTCCTCTCTGCGATTGA
This sequence comes from Leptospira adleri, assembly GCF_002811985.1. Taxonomy (GTDB): domain Bacteria; phylum Spirochaetota; class Leptospiria; order Leptospirales; family Leptospiraceae; genus Leptospira; species Leptospira adleri. The sequence continues at coordinate 13,872 of NZ_NPDU01000095.1, read as the reverse complement.
AAAAAACCTCGCAGAGAGGTTTTCTTATGCCATCGACGACGTGGCGCAGGAAACCTATTTTCGCGCGTACAAAGCCTTAAAAAAAGATCAGTTTCGCAAAGAATCAAAACTGAGCACTTGGTTATACGCGATCGCCAGAAACGAATCCCTGAGAATGAACGATAAATTAAAAAGAGAAGAAGAGCGCGCCGAGAAATTGGCCCGCTCTAAAAAACCGGAAGACTTTATCACTAAGAATTCTAACCTGAACGGAAAGTCGGGGGACGCGGAGAGCAATTCGCAGGAAGTGATCGGATTACTTCGTTCGCTTTTGGTAAAAATTCCCGATAAGTACAGAAGAGTTTTGGAATTTTATATGGCCGGTTATACGGAAAAACAAATCGCGGAAACCATGGGAGTAAAACCGGGAACGGTAAAGTCCAGAGCCGCGAGAGGCAAAGAGATGATGAAAAGAGTTGGAACAAAGGAGAAATTTTATGAATAATCATAATCCCTCTCCTATGAAGGGAGAGATTTTAAAAAGAAAGCAGAATCAAGATTGGGTGAAGCAAATTTCGTCTAACGTGGTTCGAAGGGACAAAAGAGAAACCAGAAACAAAAGAATCGTCGGCGCTTCGTTTGCTCTCTTTTTAGGTTTGAGCACTTACCTGGGGGTTTGGATTCAGGATTCCTTTTTGGATTCTCGGGATCAAGACCTGTTGAGCATCGGAGTTTTTGAAGAATTGGAAGAGGCTTTCAATCGCTGAGCGGAAAACTTCTTCTCGTTTTCGCCTTTTTCCTCTAAGCCGGATCTTTCCGGCATTTCCTTTTTCGAAAGGAAATCATCCGCTTTCGATCCCCGATGACACAAAAGAGCTTTTGAAATTTATATTCTTTCTCGAATCGGAATTGATGGATTCAATTTTAAGAATGTGTTTTTCCGTTTGTCTTCGGGTTTTATTCTTCTAACGCTAAAATTGCACGAGAGTTCTTTGCTTTTCGGCGAACATATTTTTGAAAGATATCACTCCGATTTTGCAAGAAAACGGACTTGAAGTCCGAGTCCAATCTTTTTTACGGCAAACGCTTTGTCGGAACAAGTAAAAACGTATTCTTTAAATTCTTGATTTTCCGATCTAAAAAAATCCAGGGATTGAATCTGTTTTCCGTCTTTCTCTTTCAGGAGGATTTTATGTTAGATTTTTTGAATCGATTCGGATCCTTAAAACGGGAAAAATTTCCTGAGGGAATCGAAACGGCGGACGGAGGTTGGGAAGGCGCGATCCTAGTCTGTTCTCAGTGCGCGGCAAAAATTCCGGGAGAAAGTTTTTTAGGCAAGAGCAGAATCAAGAACGAGCTGAAGTTTCAGATTCGATCCGAAAAAATCGACGGAATACGGATTCTCGAAGTGTCTTGTCTGAACGTTTGCGAAAAAAATAAGATCGCCGTTGCAAATACGTTTTCTTCACAAACGGGCGAAAGGATCGCAATCGTACCCCCTAAAACGACGGCAAGACAGATTCTGAATTTTTTCGGGATCTCGAAAAACGAAACGGACTTTTGAACGTTTAAAATCCGTATTTGTTTTATTTATCTCTCGGTCATTTCGTTTAGTATATTGGTAAATAATAATATACTAAACTTTTCGCGACCGGTTCGTTTTATCGGATCTTCGATCCTTCTTGAATGCCTTCTCCGGGATAAAGAATCACTTCGTCTCCTTCTTTCAAGCCGTCCGTTATCAATGCGCTTTCTCCGCTTCTGGCTTCCATCTTTACCTTGGTTTTTTTTGCCTTGTTTTTCAAAACCTGGAAGACAAACCAATCTTCTCCTTCTCGAAACAATGCGGCGGTGGGAGCTATGATTTGATTTTCTTTTTTGTCGCTTATTATTTTGCAACGGACTTGAAACCCTTCGCCCATTTCCGACGGGGGAGTGAAGTCCACGATCGCTCTGACTCTTTGTTCTTCCACGCCCAAGGAGGAAATTTTTGTAAACGCGGCTGGTTCCACCAATCGTAATGTTCCTTCCAACTTTCCGCCTCCCCAGCCCTCGATCTCGACGGGATTTCCCGGATGAAGATGAACCGCTTCTTGTGTCAGAACTTCCGCGGCGATTTCCATACGGTCGGTGTTTCCCACCTCCAAAAGAGGGGCCCCCATTTCGATCGGACCCTCGCTTTCTCGAATTACCTTCAGCACCTTACCGGCGATAGGCGAATTTACCGGTCGGTCAAAGTCCCATTTTACGATCGCGAGGATTTCACCTTTGTCGACGGATTCGCCCGCGTGTTTATGGATTCTTTTTAGAATTCCGCTTACGGGCGAATAGATCGTAAACTTTTCCCGAACCCTTGTGGTTCCTTCCTCTTCGACGATTTGCTGATACGTGCCTCTGATCACCTTCGCGGTCTCCGAAACGACCGGTTTCGGTTTTAATAAAAACCATAAGAATAAAACGAGAATTCCAATGCCTACTCCGATTCTGAATTTTTGATTCGAAACGATCGGCTTCCAGTCTTCTTTTAAATTCATAACTATTCCCTTATTTTTAGGATCGATAAAAGATCCATCGTTTTGATTTTTGAATATAGAATAAAATAACTCAGTACGGAGGTTCCCAACGTCATCAGGATCGCTACGACATAGGTTCGATACGAAATGATCAGAGGAATTTTGAATCCTTCCGTCTCAACCGTGGTCATCAAAAGATAAGCGAAAGAATATCCCAACACGCAGCCGATCGGAAGAGAAGCGATGATTTCGACTCCTAATTCTCCGGCTAATATCCTAAAAACTTCCTTTCTCGTAAATCCGAGTATCCTCAAACTTCCGAGTTCGAAAATTCTTTCGGATAAGGAAATCATCGCCGTGTTGTAGACGACGCCGACTGAAATTACCGACGCGAATATAAAGAGAATGACGGTGGTCGCGAGAGTGCTTCGCGACATCGTGTCCGTGAACACCTTGAGGCTTCCGGCTCGCGTGGAAACCCCCGAAATTTTCGGAACGTCTTTCAGTCTGGACAATAAGGCGGATTCTTCTTTTGCGTCGGTTCGTAACGCGATGAGATTGACGCTTTCCCCTTCGCCTAACAGTTGATTGACGGAGTTGAGATCCATATAGGCCCCTTGGCCTAAAAGTTCTTCGACCAACCCGTCGACTCGGACCGCGATTTTTTTTCGGTTCCCTTCCAGAATTTCCATTTGAATCTGAGAACCGGTTTTGATCTTCATTTTTTCGGCGACTCCGGAATTCAAAAAAACTCCGGAACTCGGAGGCGTGAGAATATTTCTTTTCTTTCCTACAAGCCTTCTCAGTTCCGCGTTATCCGGAATCCCCTGCAAAGCCATCTCTTTGGAAAGATGTCCTACACGAATCCGAATCGGAATCATCCTATAACCTTCCGCCGATAGAACCGCGGGGTCCTTTTGAAGATCGTCGACCGCGGTTTTGGAAACCGGTCCTAAAAAGGAAACCGTTATGGATTCCCTCTGGAGAAGATCGAACTGAATTTCGATCATCGCATTCACCGCGTCCCGCGAGAACATTCCTAAGACCATAATCATCACGGACGTCGAAATCCCGAGTATCGCAATCAGGGTCCTCGCCGGTCTTCTCGTGAGGTTCCTCAAAATCATCCGAGTTTGTGTCGATAACGTCTTCGTATAAGTTTCGATCCAGTTTTTTTGAAAACTCATAGGAACCGGAGGACGCATCGCCTGCGCCGGATCCAATTTGAGAACTCTGAAGATGGAATAAGTGGTTCCTAACGCGCCGGCAAGGATTCCGATCAAAATTCCGAATAACCCCAAGGAAGGATGGAAGATATAAACGAGATGCGGAAATCGATAATACTCCGAATAAAGATTTCTCATCGCGTCGCCGAGCCAGATTCCCACCAATACCCCTAAAAAGGAACCGAGTCCGCTGATCACCGAAATGATCTTAAGATAATGAAGAGCGATTTCTATATTCGAATATCCTAATGCTTTTAAGGTCGCGATCTGTTCCCTTTCCTTCGAGATGATTCTCGTCGAGACGATATGGAGCAGGAAAGCCGCGACTCCTAGAAAAATCATCGGCAGAGAGTAGGCCATCGTTTTGAGCTGTTTGAATTCGTCTCGGAGAAAAGAATGGGACGGAAGTTTGTCCCGATCATAGGCGCCGTATCCTCCGTATGGTTCCAAAATCTCGTCGATCCTTTTGAGCACGGACGTCCTCTGCGCTTCGGGCGCGAACGTAAAAACCGCGTCGTTGAACGCGCCCACCATTCCGAAGGCGTTCTCCATTCCCTTACGATCCATCCAGAGAATTCCGAAATGTTTATCGTCCGGAAGAGGATTGGTTCCGCGAAAGATATAAACGTATTCGGGAGAGAGTGCGATTCCGCTTACGGTAAGAATTTTTTTCTCTCCCTGCAAAATTCCTACGATCCGATTTCCGGGGATTAACTTATTTGCGAAAGCGAAGGCTTCGCTTAACAAAACTTCGTTGTCGCCTTTGGGAAATCTCCCGGAACGAAGATGAGGAACGTTGATTCCCTGAGATAAGGAAACGAATCTTCCCGACGTAGGAAGGGTTTCATTCGGAATATCTAATACAGCTTCCTGTACGATTCTGGAACGGATCGTTCCCACTCCCGGAACGTCGACGAGATTTTGAAGAACGGATTCCGGCGCCCTTTTTAGGGAAACGAACCCCTGCGCGAAGTAAGCGGAAGAATAGAACTTTTCGCGCGCCGAAAAAAGGGAATCGTAGGCGCTCCTCGAAGCCACAAAAACCCCGACTCCCGCCGCGACCACCAGAGCGATCGTGATTCCCTGCGCTTTGAGGGATTTCATTTCTCGAAAAACTTTTAGATCGAGAGTTTTCACCAGTTCAATTCTTCCGTAGTTTTTTTTCGGGAATTCTTTTTATTGGAAACGATGGTTCCGTCCCTCATTTCCACGATCCGGTCCGCCATCTGCGCGATCGTCGCGTTATGCGTGATTACTACCGTCGTCGTTCCCAATTCTAAATTTACTTTTGAAATCGCGTCCAGAACGACCCTTCCCGTTTTGAAGTCGAGAGCTCCGGTCGGTTCGTCGCAGAGAAGTACGTCCGGTCTTTTGGCGATCGCCCTTGCGATCGCGACCCTCTGCTGTTCTCCTCCGGACATCTGCGCGGGGAAATGATCCTTTCTTTCGAGAAGGCCCACGAGTTCAAGCGCCTCTTCGGAGGTCATAGGATGGGAACTGAGTTCGGTGACCAAGGATACGTTTTCCAACGCGGTAAGACTCGGAATTAGATTATAAAATTGGAATACGAATCCCACGTGATCCCTTCTATAGAGCGTAAGACTTTCGTCGTCAGTGGAAAACAAATCGTGATCTTGAAATCGAACTTCTCCCGAGGTGGGCGTGTCAAGGCCTCCTAAAATATTCAGCAAAGTGGATTTGCCCGAACCGGAGGGTCCTAAAAGAACCACAAATTCTCCGGAACGAAGTTCTAAGTCCACGCCGTGAAGAGCGGGAACTTCGATCTCTCCCATCTTGTAGATCTTTCCGATTTTTTTAGCTTCGAATACGAGCTCTGTTTTTTTCTGATTCTTTTGGGACATTGCGGTGAGTCATTCTGTCGTTTTTCGGGGCTTGAGAAAAGAAAAATAATTTTCTTACGGCTTGATTTACATCATCGAATTTTTATCGTCTCCGTTATCAGCTTCCATCTTTTCAAAAGGAAATAGTTTCACTTTATGCCGTCTGTTGGTCCGCCACATCCGCCGCCCGGTTTTCCGATTCCTCCGGTTTCGTTGACGATCACCGTTTTCGCGATCTTCGTCCTTTGGTTTAAAAGACATCGTTTTTCCTTCGATCGATGGTTCGTCTTTTTTCTGTTAGCTTTGAGTTGTCTTCACTTTGCTCATATCTTGGGAAGAATTTTCGGAAGATCGTATTTTGATTTTTTTCACATTCCGCAACTTCTTCTGGGTCCGTTATTCTATCTTTATCTGAAAGATCTCATCGGGGTCGGAGTAAAAAAGAAGGATTGGTTTCATCTTCTTCCGTATCTCGTTTTTGTGTTTTTATTTTTTGGTTTTAGAATTTCGGAAGAATCGCGCTGGTTGTCCGATCTTTTTTTCGGTCCGGAAGGCTGGGTCTTAAAACGGTTCACCTTTGTTTCTTTGTCTTTCTATTCCGTCTTTAGTTATTATAAGATCCGCAAAACGGAGAAGGAACCTGTGAATCCCGCGATCGAATCCTTACGGTTCGGTTGGTTGAAATTTTTGATCGTTCTCGTGTTTCTGATTTTGGTTTATCGGAGCGTATCTTTTATTTGGAACGGAATTTCCGATTCTTCTTTCGAAACGATTCTACCGCCGATTCGAGGATACGATATTCTTATCTTTACGATCCTGTTTTCTCTTTTCGGAGTTCGTCAGAGTATGATTCATTCGGCGTGGCTTCTTGGGCAGAACGATTCTTATCCGCTCGTTAAAAAAAAGAAGTACGAACGATCAGGTTTGGAATTCGAAAAATTAAAAGAATACACGACCTTGATAAAAGAACTGATGGACCGGAAAAAACCGTATCGAAACGGAGAATTCTCCTTGGATCAGTTGGCTGAAGAATTGAACGTACCGCGCGCTCACATCACGCAGGCGCTGAGCGAGGTTTTGGAAACGAATTTCTACAATTTCGTGAACGAATACAGAGTTCTGGAATTCATTCGGCTTTTGAATTCTTCTTCGGATGAAAAAAACGGAGTTCTGCATTTGGCTTTCGAAGCGGGTTTTAATTCCAAGTCCACGTTCAATCAGTCTTTTAAAAGAATCATGGGAACGACTCCTTCCCTTTATATCTCGGAAAAAAAACAAAAAAAAGAGTCTTAGCCGATTTGTTCGGTCGACGATTTTCGTCCACTGCCTTATACTCAAGTGCCATAAATTCATGCGTCTCAAGGCGCCTTGAGAAAAGGGGAAAAAATGATTCAAAAAACGATTCTGATACTTATGTTAAGTCTTTCTTTTTTACTTTGTAAGAAGGACGAAAAAAACGACGATCTCACGATCGCAACTTTGGGAATCATCGCGAGCACCGGTTTTTGCAACGGCACACTGGCGACCACCGGAACCGGTGTTTCCAAAGCAACGGCTACGATCGATTCTTCTTCCGGTTGTGTTACCGGCGTGACGACATGTATGGACTCGGCGCTCCCATCCTGGATCAAAAACAATTTTAAATGTTCTACGGCTTACGTTTCCGGAAATTCCTACGTCTTCAAATCCCAGAACGTTCCGAACACAAAAAGTTACTACTACGGTTCCAGTTCTCCTTTGTTCGAAGCTCTTCCCGGCGGCAATACTCCTGCGGGGACCAATTCCATTTCCGCTCAGAAATTGGTTTATGCGATTCCTTCCACGCCTGCGAAAGGAACGGGAACCGTGAGTACTCAGGGCGGACTCGTTGCCATCGGTATCACGGTAAACGGTCTTGCGATTTTCAACAACGCCGCGGCTCCTCCCGATAATCTTTCGGTCGAAGCGCTGACCTTTGACAACTTCGGCGGTCACCCTCAAAACCAAGGCGTTTATCATCACCACGCGGCGGTTACAAAAGTAAGCAATAACGACGCGAATTTGATCGGAATCATTTTGGACGGTTATGCGATTTACGGTGAAAAATGCGATAATGGAACGGCCGCAACGGGGGATGATTTCACTCCTACATTAGATTCTTTGCATGGACATACCGCGGTTACGACTCATTTTTCGACTCCTACCTATCACTACCACTACGTATTGGATGCGACCGCAACGATCAAAACTCTAATGGGTTCTTACTTTTACGGCGTCATTGGAAGTGTTTCTAACTAAATCGCTTTCGATCTTTTTCGTTTTCTTGACGGCCCTCTTTGCGATCGGTTGTCAAGGAGGCGATACGATCGAGTATTCCGACCCGAACCTTGCCTTGTTTAAGGATAAGGTTTACTATAAACAAAAACCTTTCAACGGACTTATCCGAAGGGACCTGCCCGCATTGGATGAAATTCAAACGACCGAGTTCAAAGACGGACTCGAAGACGGAACCTATATTTCGCAAAACGGAAGCGGTTTCGTTTTGGAGAAGAGGACTTTCAAAGAAGGACTCAAAGTTGGAGTTCACCGTTCTTGGTATCGAAACGGGAAGAATCGTTTTTATGCGGAATTCAATTCCGGCAAATATATCAACGATCACTGGGAATGGTATGACAACGGAAAACCGTCTCTCTACGAAAAGTTCGACGAGAACAGCAAGCTGATCGTCGTGAAAAAGTGGAATCGTAGCGGACAAATCTATATGAATACGGTCATCGCGAGCGACGGAAGTTCCGTCGGACTACCCGGAAGTAAAATTTGCGAGCCTATCAAAAAAACGGATTAGAAAAAAGAATATGATAAAAATTTTATATAGTCTCCTGATTCTTCTTTTTGCGACTGCCTGCGACGAAAAGAAGGAAACCTTTTATCCGGAGTTGACTTATTCTTCTTCTCCGAAGGATGGAATTCTTCCTTATTTTAAAAGCGACGTGATGGATCCTTTTTGGCCGGAAGAAAACGGAATCCTTCCCTCGGATCTTAAAAAAATTCCGGAGTTCTCGCTCGTTTCGCACGAAAATCAAGAATTCAATCTCAAAAATCTCAGGGAAAAATACACGTTGATCGTATTCTTCTACGCGAAGTGCAGAGGGATTTGTCCTATGATCACTCGGAATATGTTGAATTTTATTCCTAAGATCGAGGATCAAAAGGACGTTCAGATCGTTTCGATTTCCGTAAATCCAGAATTGGATACGGTCGACGTTCTGAAAAAATTCAGATCTCTTTATAAGATTTCGCAGAGCCGGTGGACGTTTCTTACGGGTTCTAAAAAAACGATCTTTAATCTTGCGAGAAACCAGTTCGGCGCGGATATAAAAGTAATCCAGGGAAAAGACGATCTCAACGATTTCGTTCATACCGAAAACGTCTATCTGATCGACCGAAAGAATTATCTTCGAGGGGTGTATCGCGCAAAAGGCACCGGAGATTTAGAAAGACTTTTGATCGAACTGAAAACTTTGAAGGAAGAGGACAAAAAGAATTCTTCCGTCGCGATTTCGAATCGATCGAACGAAGACCTTTTCTCCAAACCGTAAAAGAAATTTCGCAATAGCTCCTTCGAAGTCTTGCAATTCGTTCTATTTAACTTTTCGAAATACGGTTCCTTTCGGAGGAGTTTTCGCAGTTTCGGTTTTAGACGAGCTCTCATTTTTTAAATTCTGATTGGAGTTCCTGAATTTCGGGATCTGAGACCGGTTTTAAGGAAGAATTTTCCCGTCCATACATTGCCGCTTTGTTTGGAGAAGAATCGGAACGAAGGACGTTTCTTTTTTCGAGTTCTTATTGGAAAAGTATTCTGAAATTCGAATATTTTTTGAAAAAGGTCGGGCTGTTCAAGGACCGTAAAAAAAATAAATTCTTTGGAAAAAAATTCTTAAATCCGGTCCGTTGTGTTTGAAACGGGAACCGTAAAGGTCGAGGGGGAAAAATTTCCCCGATTCAGAGGAGTAAAAACAATGAAAAACCTATCGCATATCATTCTGGACGGAAATCTCACGGCCGATCCGGAACTCAAAACTCTCAACAGCGGAAAGAGCGTCGCCACTTTTACATTGGCGGTCAACCACGATCATCGATCCACGCCGGACGGAGAGGTCTCGTATATTGACATAGAAGCCTGGGAAAGGCAGGCTGAAAATTGCCACGAGTATCTTAAGAAGGGGAAAAAAGCGACCGTGATCGGAGAACTCAGGCAGGATCGTTGGAAGGCGCAGGATGGAGCCAATCGAAGTAAGATGAAGGTTGTGGTTCATACGGTCCGTTTCGATGGAATACCCGGTAAGAGGGAAAAAGAAGCGGCTTAAAAGTTCCTAAACGGGGGAGGATCGGAAGATTCTTCCTCGGACGAGAAGACCACCGTCAACTCGCAACATTCTTCCAGCGTCTCCAAAAAAAGGAGGCGGGCAGCGCCGCCAAATACATAAGAAATCCATAAAGTAGAATCGTGATTAAAACTCTTGGATCCCCCGTCCGCTCGTTTGCCAAGAGAAGAGCCAGAGATAAATTTCGGATTCCGCTCACGATTCCGATACTTCTTCTGTTTTCCGGTTTTTCCCGAAACAGATAGATTCCGTTCGTAAAGGAAAAACAAGTTACAAGAAGAATCGCGATCCAAATCGGGAATCCGAATTCTAAAATTTGTTCCCAGTATCGGAACGCGAGATAGAGAATCGAAAATCCAAGCGCAAGATTGCTTGTTCGGACCAGATAAGGAGACGCTCGAAAGGCGATGTCCTCTCTTTTTTTCCGGATCCAAAATCCGATTCCTAAAGGAAGTCCGAAGAAGACGAACCCGATCGCCAATAATTTGGGAAGAATCCGAAGCGCTTTTTCGAATTCGGAAACGGAACTTCCGGAATACAATGTGATCAGAAGCGGGGCCGTAAAAAGGCTCATAAAATTCAAAAGACTCAACATGGCGGCGCCGGTTCCAGGCGCGCCCTTTGCTTTTAAGATGAACAATCCAGCGGAAGCGCCACCTCCCGAACAAGCGCAGAGAAAAATTCCCAGGCTGATCGATGGAGAAAGTCGAAAAGTTTTGCATAAGAAAAATGCGACGAGAGGGAGGATAAAAAGATTCAGGAAACAAACCCCAAGTCCGGTCTTGAACATTTTCTTCGTGGAATCCAACTGTTCCTGCGTAAGTTCGAGTCCGAGGGAACTCATCGAAGACAAGGCAAGAAGAATGAGCGCGGCTTCTAACATGGATTCTCCGTAGTATTTTTCTTTCTATAATTTGCAATCAAAGATGCGGAGGCAGGTTCTTCCGAAGTCCAAGAAAAGTAGGAGTTCCTACTTTTTAACGACTCGGATTGAGCTTGTTCTTTTCGGAAGAAGAATCTAAAAACTTCTGTAAGAGTGGACTGTAAGTGAATTCGAAAAATTCTGGTTTGGAGTAGATTCTTTCGTAAAAGTTATGAGTTCCCGCAAAGTCACAGTCCTCCAAGTGCAAGTTCCCAAAAGAACGATTTCCTCCCTCATACGTTTCACCGAAGAGGATCTGGAAGATTATAGAAAAACGCTTCCTTCCGGAACTCGGGAAGAAGTCGATTGCGACGAGGATACGATTCTCTTTCTTCATTCCAGTTTTGAGCCCTTGGATCTTCAGAAAACGGAGGAGATCCTACAGCCTCCGAAAGGAGAGATGATTCCCGTCGTCGCGGTCGATCCGAACGGTGAAATTCTTATGCAGGCTTTTGGGAACGAGGAAAGTCAGAGATTGACCTCCGAAACGGGATACGCCCATTATTTCAGCCGTTCCCGGAATCAACTCTGGAAAAAAGGGGACACTTCGGGACATACTCAGAAAATTCTCCAGATTCTTGCGCCGAAGGACCGTTCCTTTTTGGTCTATCAAGTGGAACAGAAAGTGGCGGCCTGTCACGAAGGGTACTACAGTTGTTTTTTTAGAGAAAGAATGCCGGGAGGAGAATGGAATCTTCTTCCCGTCCCGAGAAATTTTCTTCCAGAAAAGAACTAAAATTGCATTCTGACCTTGAACTCATTTAAAAACCGGTCGAAGGAAATATAAGAACTTATGAATTTTAAAAAACTTCTGATTTTCGCGGGACTCTTTGTAGGAGTTCTTCTTTTGATCGCGGTTACGACTTTTTTCGTAGTGGATGAACTCAAAGGAGGAGCCGTCGGTTCCGGTCAGACGAAGTTGGATCTCCTCGTCGAATCCGGAGATACTCCGGGGAAGATCGTAGAAACACTTTCCACCCACGGAATGATCAAGTCCTCTAAATACTTTCTTTATCTCGTCCGTTTTACAAGAAGCGCCGGAAAGATCAAACAAGGGCTTTATGAAATCAACGATGGGATGGATTCTCGAAAGATTCTACAAGTGATTACGGAAGGAAAAGTAAAACTCGTAAACTTTACGATTCCGGAAGGTTATAACAACCGTCAGATTGGAGACCTTCTTACATCCAAAAAGATCATCTCTAAGAGACAGGATTTTTTACTCGCGGCGAGCGAACCCGAACTCTTGAGGGAATTTAAAATTCCGGCAACTTCCGCGGAAGGATATTTGTTTCCGGAAACTTACAGCATTCCTATCAACTTCCCGGTGGATAAGATCGTAAGAATGATGATCAAAAGATTCTATGTAAGAATCCAAAAGATCGAAAAAGCTAAAAATCTTTCCCCGGCGGAACTTCATAAATTTGTAATATTGGCTTCCGTCGTCGAAAGGGAGGCAAAGAGAAACGAGGAAAGACCTCTTATGGCGGGAGTTTTCAACAATCGTCTCAAAAGAGATATGCCTCTCGAATCCTGTGCGACGATTCAATATCTTTTTGACAAACCTCACAGTAGAATTTTTGAAAAAGATCTGAAGATCGTTTCTCCTTATAACACTTATCTGAACAAGGGTTTTCCTCCTGGGCCGATTTCCAATCCGGGCTTTCCCGCGCTCGAAGCCGCGTTCTATCCTAAAGAATCCGAATATCTTTTCTTTCTCTTAAAAGGCGACGGTTATCATTACTTTGCGAAAACATTGAAAGAACATTTGGAAGCGAAGAAAAAATACATAGACGTCCTTTACGATTGAAAAAGAAGAATTGTTCTTCAATATCTATTACGAGTCTTTTGAAGAATGATCTTTGAAATTGAATGGGATCAATCGTCGTCGTTAAGATTCTAAAAAGCGTTTTGACCGCTCTTGGAAGAAAATTCTTCTTTGGATTCGAAGTGCAAATCCTTCCGTAATCTTATCTCAAACGGACTTAAAGTCCGTTTGCAAGTTTTTTTGAAAAGAAATGCTTTGTCGGAACAATTTGTGCGGGAACTCCACAACTTGAAAAGAATGGATTTTGGATCTTAAAATTCTTCTGTACAGAAAACGAATTCTCTGACCGAATTAAAAAGTAAGGAATTCAAAATGGCAACTCCTGATTTAGAAATCAAAACAGTCACCCAAGAGCTGATGGAAGTTCAGAGGGCTCTCAACGTATTCCGAGAAAAACAGAAGAATCGGGAATCGCTCGATGACGCCGCCATCGAGTTCGTAACAAAGGCGGACCTCGTTATCCAGAGGGCCGAAAGAAAAGAGATTTTTTTGACGGAAGACCAGAAGAGAAAGATCAAGAACAATCTCCTTCGAATCAGAACCTCTCTTGTTCGAAACCAGGCTTCGTAGGAGTTCCTACAAAAAGGGACTAAGAATTCTTCTTGCAAAAAAAGAATTTCTGTGCTAAGGAAAGTTTCTCCCCGATTTCCCGCCGACCCACCACCACCACCCAACGAGGGTGGGGCGCGCGACTTTTCACAGCAAAGTTGTCGTAGTTGCGACAAATGCTTTCCAAAAATGAATCCGTTCTCTTTTAGAAATTTTTCTTTCTTCTGAATCGACCGTTTCTTCCTGCAAATTCTCCCGAATCTTCGTTCCAAATCCTTTTTGACACCGCAAGCCTGTAAAAATAGCCTATCTCCAGTGGAAAAGATTGAAGTTGGTGTGATCGCCGCGGCGGGCAAGGGGACCAGGGCCTATCCTAGGACGACCTACATTCCTAAGCCCTTGTTTGAATTTCAGGGAAAAACGATCCTGGAAAGAAACGTGGAACTCATGCAGACCACTTTCCGCGTCAAAAAGATTTATGTTCTCGTCGGCCATCTCAAAGAAATGGTCGTTTCCGAAATTGAAAAGATTCAAAGGAACCACCGCAACGTCGAAATCATACCTTCCCCCTGGACGACCAAGGGACTTGCGAGCGATATCGCGAGTTTAGAATCCCTGATCCATTCTCCTTTTATCACGATCTTAGGAGA
>NZ_NPDU01000094.1 GCF_002811985.1 Leptospira adleri | reverse complement strand
ATAATCGATTTTTTCATCAAAAGGATTTTAACAGATTTTTGCGGTTGCGGAAGGTGCGGTTGCTTCGACGCTTACTTTTGTATTAAAAAGTCTTCCCCAAGCAAATCGACTGTGACAATCGATAACGGTTTGCAAATAGACTCTTCCAACTCCCTTTAGGGAACCGACCATGAAAGTGTCCATGGAGACTAATTCTCCAGTAGAATCGGCTTGTATGTGCCTTTCTCTGTATTCGGGATCGAATCTTTCGAGGAGTTTAATCTGGTCCTCGCTTAGAGGAATGATCTGATCTTTATGATGTTCTTCGAGTCTGAGAAGTCTTTGACGTTTGGTTACGAGTTTATTTCTCGCCCAAACTCCTCCCGAGCTTACTTTGATTCCCTTGAGACTGAGTTGTTGCACGACCTTTAAACATCCATGAGTAGGACGTTGTAGAGAATACTCTAAGACTTTTTTTCAATCTCTTCGCTGACTCGGTTTGGGTGCGGAGGACCGTTTACTTCTGGCATTCGATCCAAAGCCTTTCGCACAATTTCTCAGATTGAATCCTGGAGAAGGGCCGGCTTTTGTCTCCTGGGCGTGACGCGCGATGCAAGGATTGATGCACTTTAGTTTTTATTTGATAACGGTAAAAGACATCACGGCGATCATCTTGCCTTTATCAACAAGGCGTGCGCTTTCCTTTGGATTAAAGTCCGAGGTTACATGCAAAGATGATGATACTCTATACAGCTTAGCAATGGTGATTTTCCATATCTCAGGAAGATCATTTTATGATGGATGACTGTGTTTAGGCATAATTCAACCGATAGATTTGGATATGCAATCCATCGAATTTGGAACGGTCTACAACCTTTTATTGAGATAGTCATGGATAGAAGAATTTATTATTTTCATACTTTTATAGTGAAATATTCGTAAATCCTGTGATTAGGTCCTTTTTTATAAAATGAAATCAGTTGTCAAAAAAGAGATTTATTTGAATTTAAGTAAACTGAGTAACTATTTTATTCGAATTTACTGATTTAGGAGAAATTAAAATAATGAAAAATAGCATTTTAAAGACGCTGGCTGCATTCATGGTGATAGGGTTGATCTTTTCGTGCGATGATGGTAAGAAAAAAAAGGAAGATGACCCTTTGACAACGCTTTTCGTTAGTAACCCTGTTTTTCTCTTAGCTTATACTTGTCAGCCAAATATTTCTTCTTACAAGTTGGTAAATGTTGATACGAATCCGAGCCAATCTTTACCCTTCAATTCGGCTGAAGTTGGCCGCGGGATTCATTCATTAAAATTTATTGAATTTACGGGAACGCCGGATTGCAAGTTCAGTAATTTGACTATGAAGCCCGCATCGATTTCAGCGCTTCCAAATGGAGTAACATACGATCAGGCGACTAAGACGCTATCCGGGACGCCAACGGCAACGATGGCTCAAACAGATTTCGAATTTGATTATACTCTTTCCTCTTCATTGTCGGGAGCTTCCGCGAACAAAACCGCAACACTCCGCTTAACTGTGGTAGCTGCTGGAAATCTGACCTGCGTCTCGGCCGGTGGTGGAAAATATACTTGCCCAAATGCGAATGGAGGAAAGTATAATAGCTTAGAACTTTGCCAGACCGCACTCGTTTGTGGTTTTTAAGTTTCGTTTCCCCCGTCAATTTGAATTATAAATTTCCGATTCGCAGTTGCGGATCGGTTTAGTGCGCAGGTTTACAAATAACGAAACTTGCGCTATTTTTATCTTCCCTTCAACTAAGATAATTACTGATATATCCGGACTTCTTAAAAAAACTCAGGTTAACGATCGGATTTTGAAGCCATTTTAGTTCCGGAATTGACCTGGGCGATATTTTTTAATTCTCTTTCTCGATTGATATGATTCTCATTTCAACGATTCTTTAACACATCGAAGATTTGGATTTGATTCTTGAATCTCTTCTCACTTTTTCTAAATTTTAGTCATAATCAATCCTTCTCCGGCATTCGTAAGAAAAAAAACTATAGAATTTACGAGAATAATCGTAGTATAACGTAATTCACCCGCACCATATTTGTCAGAATGTTCTAATAATTTCGAAAGATTGAAAGCGGTTTGCATTTGTATTTTCACCCAAAGAGGGAAATATACAGTAAGAATATTTTTCGTATTCATGATCTTTTCTTAAATCGAGAGCTTGAAAGCGTAGAGGTTATAGCGGTGGTCGCATGAATTGTCGACCAGTGTCGAAACTTGTTGTTAATACATGCCAAAAAACAAGGACTTGACGAAGTGAATGTGATCTGCTCAATAGAAAGCCGATCAAAACCTATTTTTTAAAATATTCGGCAATGATCCGAACTTTGGGAAAGAGATCCAAGGAGGATTGAAAGATATCGCTTTAGCAAGATAGTGTCCTTAAAGTTTCGCACAAATGAGAACTTGGGAAGAGCTCTCCTCATGCGATCAAGCCATGAGCTTTAAAGGAAACAATGAAAAATATTCAAAGGACGGCAGAGTTCATCAAAGGAATTAAGAACATTGAAATAGTAGAACAATCGAAAACAGGACTGGATGGCTAAAATGGCGCAAAGCTTGCATCTTCTTTGGCGAAAAGGTCACGGTTGAGAAATTGATCACGGAGGCTATGGATTCTGGGTTTTAAACCACTCGGGCAGAAGATTGTAGTTTCGTATTTCTTGCTACTAACAGGATCTTAATTGCATACACGGGTCTTACGTTAATCGGAATTCATGATGCTCTTCCCGAGGCCATTCCCGCTCGTTTCAAAGCGCTTCCTTTGATTTTTTTTCAGAGGGACGATTCGTAAAGTGATTTTGCAAGACCTCAAAGAATTCAAGTCAGAGACAGCGCGTCTGTGAGTTTGCAACTTTATTTTTGTGGCATTGAATTAATTTCAAGAATGGCTTTTTACATCTGACAGCTTTGACGGAGGCTTGTTTTTTAGAATATTCAATTAGTAAGCTCCTACGTACAGAGTGTTTGCTTAACCATTCTAAAAATGTAGGACGCGCTATCAATGACCGCGTTAAGTTAGGCATGATGAAGCTTCAACATTGAGAAAAATAGTCATCGTAGAAATTTATCTAAGTTTTTGATGAGTTTGTTTTAGTAATACCAGAATTTACGTATTTTGGCAGGTATAAGAAATCAATATTTATGCATCGAAAGTGCGGTTCCTAAAATTGAGTTTTGCAGCCGTAGGAGTATATGAAAGATCCCTTAACAATTATTTTTTTTGTTTATTTAGCTTTCGTTTTGGTCGTTGGAGTGCTGGAGACTATTAAATATAGGCGACTAAAAAAAATCAAATTGGATCGTCGAGTACGACTTAAGATGTTATTGAAAAAATACGGAAATAAATATGGTAAATTAATTTTTAATGAACGCATATCACGGGGGATGACTAAGGAAATGCTGTTTGAATCATGGGGCCCCTCTTCAATGTTGGAAAGCCGTGAAGTGAGGGGAAGAAATATGAAAGATACCAGTATCTCGAACATCTGAATAGTTATGCCGGAGATATAACTCGTATCATTACTGTGATCCTCGAACAGGACATTGTAATTGATATTCAAGCCCATCCATATTAAATTAAAATTTCCGCTACGAAGCAAAATTTATAACAAAAAGTTAACGACGATCAATCTTTATGATTTCGTAAATGATAAACAATTGTTCATTATCAAAAGTATTGTGCTATTTACCATTACGAAGTTCGGCTTCCTCGAATTCGAATAGAAATGATTTTGCTTTAAAGATATCGGATAGAGCTTCGTTGATAAAGTTTTTTTATGACTGCTGAAGTGCTATCGAGCAAGTCTTTAAATTCTGATTAAGGCTTCGATTTTCTGGTCCAAAATTTATTTTAGTAAAAGTAATTTACGTATTCTAAACGAATGTTATCAATATCGCTAATATATTCCAGTAAAATATTTAATTTCTATTCCGAAAGTGCAGTCACAATTTTAATTATGAAAAATAGCGACTTGAATTTACTCGTCCATGTTTAACATTATGTACAAAAGCTTGAAATCAAACAAACTACTTGTTATTTCAGTTATTCGAAATAACCTTGCAGGAGAAGACCGTGCTAAGTAGTGACCTGCAGTTT
Organism: Leptospira adleri; assembly: GCF_002811985.1. Classification (GTDB taxonomy): domain Bacteria; phylum Spirochaetota; class Leptospiria; order Leptospirales; family Leptospiraceae; genus Leptospira; species Leptospira adleri. The sequence goes on along the minus strand of NZ_NPDU01000094.1, from coordinate 10,662 downwards.
CAAAGGATGCGACAAGCCGAAGAGAAGCTCGAAGCAATTGCCGAATTCCTTGCCCTTCCTCCTCCTCCGGAGAACGCGAAGCTAACCCATTTCTGGCGCTACCCAAGTTTTGATTTCTTTTCTCGCTGGCTCGTTTATCACGCTCCGGATCGGTCCGTGGTGCGCCGCGTTGTTTGGGATCGCCCCGGAGACTTAGGGAGAACCACACTCGAGCCGACTCTGTATAGTTCTCAGGCTGAAGTCGATCACGCTTCCATCTCACTCTTCTTTGAGAAGTTGCGCGAAATCAGCATTCCGTTTGCAGAACCGCGAACAGGCATCATCATCGACGGCACACAATATGGCTTCGCTTCCACATTCGGTCCTTCCTCGGTCCGCTTCCTCTGGATTGTACCGCCACCGGGTTGGGAAGCTTTCGTTTTTTGGTTTCAAGAATTCACGGAGTTTCTCGATCAAAATCTTCCCTTACCAACTCCGGAAGCGATTCGGCGCGGTTAAATTTCATAACTTGACAATTCTGTTTTTATAAAGGATGTAAGGGAACGTTTAAAAAGGTACAGACTCCCCAGATAGGTAACAAAACAGACCGGGCACATAGGTGACATATACCTGGCATTGGAGGAAAGCCGATGCCTTGGAAGGAGACCTACGTGTATCAAGAAAGGATGAAGTTTGTAGTTGCCTGGAAACAGGGAGGCTGGTCCATCATAGACCTTTGCAAAGAATTTGGAATCAGCCGCGTAACGGGTTACAAATACCTAAGTCAATATGAGTTATTTGGAATCGACGGTTTAAAGGATAAACCGAAAACTCCGAAAAGCCACCGGAGGACAGCAAAACAAAATTGAGTTTTTTCGCCTACTTTCAAAAAAGTTTATTGTATACGTGAGTTCCATTTCTTGAGGTTCCGTTTTATATCTTAATCTGTGTGACTTATGTTTTTCGCGCCTTTCTCTAAGAGCAAATGTATTACTTCCGATTGGTTTTCTTTGGCGGCTTTAATAAGAGGTGTAAGTCCGTTTTTCGATTTTGCGTTTACGTCTGCACCGTGATCGATCAAAAGTTTTACTATTTTCGTGGAGGTTTTACCAGGCCATATCGCGGCCATGAGAACGGAATAGCCGTCCTCGTTCTTTGCATTTACATCGGCTCCCTTCGAAATTAGAAGTTTGGCGGTTTTGTACTGCCAATTTAAACTACTTTGATATTCTTCTTTGTCGAAGCCGTATTTTACCGAGACGACCTTGAATAAGACCGAACAACCGAAATAGTTTTTGGCGTTGATGTCGGCTCCTTTATTGATTAAAAGTTTCGTTATGTCATAAGATCCTGAAAGCATAAGCGGTGTTCCATAACCTGTCTCCGCATTGATGTTTGCGCCTTCGTCGATTAAAAGTTTCGTTATATCATAAGAACCGTACGAGGCGGAATACATCAATGGTGTCATTCCTACTTGATTTACATGGTTCAAATTTGCTCCTTTATGAATCAAAAATTTCATCGCCTCGATTGTATTCGATTCACTATATGAGAAATCTTGGTCTATATTCCTTGTGATCACTGTTAACGGAGTATCATTTTGGGTAATTACCGAAGTATCATTAACCTTATCGGGTAAATTGACATCGGCTCCATTTTTGATCAGTAATCTGATCAAACGCAGATTGGGTACTCTTGATGCAAAATTCAAAGGAGTGCCGAGAGAATCTTGCGAATTTACGTCTTTGGAACCTGAATCTAAGAGAAACTTAACTAAGGAATAGTTCTGCGCGTAAGCGGCCCCGCCTAAGGGAGACTCGCGACAAGGAGGGATTTTGTTTACGCTTGCTCCGTGTTTTATTAGAAATTTGGCTACTATGGGAGATTTGTAGTTATCTATCGAATAAAGTAATGCGGTGCATCCAGTCCGTGGATGTTGAACGTCGATATTGGAAATTTTCGACAATGCTTTTTGAACTTCAAATAGATTCTCGCGGTCTCCAGTTCCTAATTTTACCGATTCTAAAAAATTTATTTCATCGCTGCTCAGTCCAGAGCCCGTGTATTCATCACCCAAAGGTATGTTGTTCGAATTGGAACAATTTGATTGATAGGAAAGCAAGGCGATCAATGCTGTTCTCATCAGGAAAAAGAAGGTTCTCTTGATTTTCATTCAATAAGTTCAACAATTAGTCTTGAAACTGCTTGAGCAAGATATTTTGAGAAAGACTCACCAAGCCACGAACTTTAAAGTTTTTGCTTCTCCATATCGCCATACTTTTGTTTCCCATTTAGTTGAGACACAGAAGTGTTAACTTGAAGGTCAACTATCCGTTAGGAAAAGTCTGGTTTCCGCCCTTGAAAATTTTTCGTTTTTGAAATATGCCGGTGAGAAACTCATCTGACGATGAATCCCTTTGAGAATGTAGTAGACTTGGGACATTACGGAATTTTAGGTAGACCTTCTTTGATAAGGTATAGTATACATTTCATTTTTCCGATAAGATGCTCAAAATGAATCCTCAGAATAAGGTCATATCCTTTCCTTAAATTTCACACCCCGCAAAAAGCGGAACCCACGAACGTCTTGGGTTTTACCTTCCTGCCCTCTGTTCAAAGTAAATAAGGATTCTTTGTTTATTTGAATCTGAACACGTGAATACTAAAAAACAGCGGAAACATTTAAGGCCTAATTCGTCGTTGGATTCGTTCTCCTTTTTTAAAGATTGTCTGATCAATCCCCGTTAGGAGGACTTTTTAAAGTGTTTTCGAAAAACGAATCGTTACGGTCTATAGATCCATAAAAAAAAGATTAAAAGAATAAGAAATGGAGAAAACCAGGTAAGAAACGCCCTCCCGCTATTTTGTTGAAAAACGGTTTTTACCATTCGAAAATAGCTGATCGACTGTAATACGAAGCCGGCAATTAAGAACAGGCTTACGTATATTCCTTCGTTCGAATGATACTATTGTCATAAGTTGAGGTATTGAATTTTAGTTCCTTTTCCGGTAGTTATCTGAGATTTGAGATAGTCCGCGTTAAGGATCGATGCGGGGTTAAGGTATCAGTATTTGAGTAGAGTGCAATATTCAGAAAGCAACATCAATAACTTTATCAGAGCGAAGAGCCTGATCCGCGGAGCGGAAACGCCAAAAATATTATAAATATTTCAAGAGTCGAGTCGTCTTAGTAATCCCCTCGTGATCGACGAAATACTAAGACGATACTTCTTAAGAATAAGATCGGATCTTAGAGTAAGAAACCTCCGGACACTTCGATGTCTTGCGCGGTGACCCAACCGAACTCATCGGAAAGAAATTGAACTATCGTATGAGCGATGTCGATCGGGGAGCCGATTCTTCCCAGAGCGGTCTGGTCCGCAAGAGGTTGTATGAATTCGGGATGTTTGTCGAATACTCCTCCGCCGAGATTTGTATGAACCGGACCCGGTGATATCGAGTTTACTCGGATTCTCCTAGGGGACAGCTCTTTTGCTAAATAGCGGCTCCAAGAAGTCAATGCGGCTTTGGAAGAACCGTAAGCGGAATATCCCGGAAAAGATCCGCGGCTCGATGAACTCGAAATGTTTACGATTCTTCCTCCGTCTTCCATAAATCGGATTAGATGTTGAGTGAGAAAAAAGGGGCCCACAAAATTCGTGTTAAAGATTTTGTAAAAATATTCTTCGGTCATCTCGTCAAAGGGCATTCCTCCGCCGATCCCTCCGTTATTCACCAAGTAGTCGAAAGTTTTTCGGTTCCATATTTCTTCCAAATTCGTTCGTACGTTTTTCGCGAAATCAGCGAACGTTTCTTTTTTGCTTAGATCGAGTCGGAGCGCAATCGCACGGATCGAATGATTTTTTTCAATTTCGCGAATTACCTCTTCCGCGCTCTCTTGATCGGAATGATATGTGAGAATCACTCCGATTCCTTTTTTTCCCAATTCCAACGCGGCGCTCTTTCCGATTCCGTTACTTCCACCTGTTACGATCGCTACTTTCATTTGAATCCTCTTATATTCGGTTTTTTTGAAATCTTAGCAGATTTTTGTTAAACGAACAAGATCGGATCCTATCGAATCATTGCCTAATTATACCGATGAAATATGAAAACTTTCTTCAAAATCCAGATTCTAACCTTTTTTTAATTTTTAGAATGCCTAAAGATATCTTATTTGTTGAACTGGACGTATGAAAGATATGTTAAAGGAAATCGCTCGTCTGGCTGCTTCGGCGACCACTCGGCCGACACAAACGGATTTGCCCGGAGTTTTGATCATCCAAGGAGAAGTCCCCGAACATCAGCTTGCCGCTGTGTACGAACCGATGATAGGCTTCGTCGTCCAAGGAGGAAAAACTATTTCGATCGGAGAGCAGATTCTTCGTTTGAAGGCGCCTTCTTATTTCGTGATGACCGCGGAGATTCCGGCGACTGCGAAAGTTCATCAGGGTTCGAAAGGAATTCCGTATCTTTCTCTCGGACTTCGCATTAATCAGAACGCCCTCTTGGATCTATGGAAGGACTTAGGAGAGCATCAAGAAGAAACCGAGAATTCGGGAAAGTTCCAAGCCTGCGCGGCCTCCGAAGAATTTATCGATGCGTGGGCAAGGATGCTTAGGCTTTTGGATTCGCCGGAACATATTCCCGCGTTAGCTTCCGTTTACGAACGCGAAATTTTATATCGAACGCTTCTCGGACCTCAGGGTTGGCGTTTGAGGAAGTTGTCTCGGATGGAAGGTAAGGAATTTGGAATACATCGGACGATTCGTTGGGTTCGTGAAAATTACGCTAAAGCGATCGATATTAAACGACTCGCCGATAAATCCGGACTTGGAGTTACCACGTTCCATAGAAAATTTAAGGAGATCGCCGGCATGAGTCCGATTCAGTTTCAAAAACAACTGAGACTAATCGAAGCGAGAAAACTTTTGGCGTTCGGAGATTTCCCCGTATCGGAAGCCGCGTATCAGGTCGGTTACGAAAGTGCGTCTCAGTTCAATCGGGAATACTCCCGTTTTTTCGGCGCGCCTCCTTCTCGAGACGCTCTGAGAATCAGACAAATGGAAAATCTTCGTTCGGTCGAATCGGATTTCGCGGGCTGAAAGATCGGGTCTAAAATATATTAAAATATTAAAATGTGTTATTTTTCGGAAACATCCGATTAGCTCGTTTGTTTTCTTTTGTGGTTCGAGATCCGGTCCCATCTTGAATCAATATTCGGCTTCTGTTACTCAAAGCACGGTGACACAAGTTTCGCGGCGAATCGGATCTTCCTTTTTGATCCGTGTGATTTGTATTTAAGAACGGAGGGCCGAGTCTTTTGATTCTAACTTTCGCCTTAGTATGATTCGGAAAAGTGTGTAGTTCCCGCGCGGAATTCTATCAAAGAATTATAATATTTCTTTGAAACAACGAAATGGCTTGTTTTTCTGTCGTTCATTCGAACGAATTAATCCATGATTTACTTACGATAAGTTCTATTTAAGAAAGATAATTTCTAATGGAGAAATTTAAGGAGATAACAATGGAAAGGGTCGAGTCGTCCTATGTGGACAAAAAACGTTACGTGTGGTTGCTTTCTCTTATTTTTCCCTCCGCTCCGATTTTAGGGATTTGGGCCGCACACGCGACGGGATGGGGAATTTTTTATGCGATGGTTTTGATCATCTTCTATTTGATTCTTCCCGTCTTGGATATGATTTTTCCGGAGGATCCGAACAATCCTCCCGAATCGATTGTCCCCGCTTTGGAAGAGGATCCTTATTATAGAATTCTTCCCCGACTTACTATTCCAGTACATTACGCTTCTCTAATAGTTTGCGCCTGGTGGGTTTCGACTCATTCCCTAAGCTGGTGGGAATTTTTGCTATTGACCCTTTCCCTCGGCTTCGTTAACGGCCTCGCCATCAATACGGGCCACGAGCTCGGTCACAAAAAGGAATCCTTGGACCGATGGTTAGCTAAACTCGTGTTGGCTTCCGTGGGTTACGGACATTTTTTTATAGAACATAACAAAGGGCATCACCGTTTTGTGGCGACTCCGGAAGATCCCGCCACTTCTCGGATGGGTGAGAATATCTATAAGTTTGCTCTTCGTGAAATTCCGGGGGCATTTTTGAGATCCTGGAATTTGGAAAAGATTCGATTGGAAAGAAGCGGGAAGAGCGTTTGGAACTGGGACAATGAAATTCTTCAGCCCTTAGCGGTGACTCTGGTCGTCTATGGCGCGTTAGTCGTAGCTTTCGGTCCTATCATGATTATCTTTTTGCCGATTCAAGCGGCATTCGGATGGTGGCAGCTGACCACCGCGAACTACATCGAACACTACGGTCTTTTACGGCAAAAGGGAGAGGACGGTCGCTATGAGCAGTGTCAGCCAAGGCATTCTTGGAATAGCAATCACCTGATTTCGAATCTTCTTCTTTTTCATCTTCAAAGACATTCGGATCATCACGCGCATCCTACGAGACATTATCAATCGTTGAGACATTTTGACGATTCTCCGCAAATGCCGAACGGCTACGGAGGAATGTTCGGCGTCGCATTGTTTACTCCGTTGTTTCGAAGTTTAATGGATCCGAGAGTCGTGTCTTGGGCCGGCGGCGATCTGAGTAAGATCCAAATAGACGAATCGCACAAAAAAGAGATTTATAAAAAATACGGCAAAGAATGAAGGCGAAACATAAGTTCTAATTTTTTCGTTCGAAGAATCCGCGAAGATTGAAAGAGTCCTCATCTTCGAATTTTTACTTTGTCTCTAAGAGGGAAACCATGTCTAAGTTCAAATGTCCGGGTTGCGGATATGTCTACGACGAAATAGAGGGGAATCCGAAAGAAGGTTATCCTCCGAATACGCTTTGGTCCGCGCTTCCTGAAGATTGGATTTGTCCGGATTGTGCGGTTCGAGATAAGACCGATTTTATCGTCGTCGACGAAAAAGGTTGATCCTTCAGTGTAGCGTCTTTTGCGTTCTTGAAGCCTTTTTATTTGATCGAACTCGACCGAACGCTAAAAGTTCTTTTCAAGACCTCGGACTCCGACAAGATCGATTGAATTTAGAATCGGATCGTATAATGATTATTAGGTGCAAACATGAATCGAATAGCGAATGTGATGAAAAACGTAAAAGAATACTACGGAGCGGTCTTAAAATCAAACCGCGATTTGAAAACTAACGCTTGTTGCACCACGGATCGAACGCCTTCGTATTTACTGAATATCTTAAACGAGATCCACGAAGAAGTAAAGGATCGGTTTTACGGATGTGGTTCTCCGATTCCTTACGCTTTGGAAGGAAAGACCGTTCTGGATTTAGGCAGCGGATCCGGCAGAGATTGTTTTCTTCTTTCGAAACTCGTCGGTCCGAACGGCAAAGTCGTCGGAGTCGACATGACCGAAGAGCAGATAACCGTAGCGGAGAAACACGTTAGATACCATCAGGAACGGTTCGGATATAAAGAATCAAACGTCCGATTCTTAAACGGATATATCGAAAACTTGAACGACCTCGGCATCTCGGATTCATCCGTCGATGTTGTTATCTCGAATTGTGTGATTAATCTTTCACCCTTTAAAGAAAAAGTTTTCTCCGAAATTTTTAGAATCCTGAAACCGGGCGGAGAACTTTTCTTTTCCGATATCTTTTCAAGCAGAAGAATACCGATCGACATCGCGCAGGATCCGGTTCTTTACGGAGAATGTTTAGGAGGAGCCATGTATATCGAGGATTTTCGAAGACTTCTGAATCGGCTGGGAAACTTGGACTTCAGAGTTTTTTCGACTTCGAAGGTGGATCTTGTCGATAAGGACATTATCGAAAGAGTGGGTAAGACGGAATTCAATTCTATGACGATCAGGGCTTTCAAACTGCCTTTAGAAGATAAATGCGAGGACTACGGACAAGTCGCAACGTATTTAGGAGGAATTCCCAATTCGGAAGATTCTTTTCTTTTGGACGATCATCATCATTTTGAAAAGTTTCGTCCTTCTTTAGTCTGCGGAAATACGGCGATGATGTTGGAGGACACGAGGTATTCTTCTTATTTTAAGATCGACGGAGATAGAAGCCGGCATTTCGGTTTATTCGACTGCGGACCTGAGAGGAATTCTTTGGAAAGAAATAATTCTTCGGTTTCTTGCTGTTGACCTTCGGAAAAAACCGTATTCGATTTGCGCCAAAAGACGCGTTTAACCCGTAGCGTTTTAAGAAAAGGATAGCTGCTTAGCGATTGCGTATTATGCAAAGATACCCCCTGAAAAGAAAACTCCGTAACGAGCTCCGTCCGTAAGATCGCTTTCTAGATTTAGAATATTTTAATTTGTTTTAAAAGAGATCGAAGAGAGTCTAACGTGGAATGAATCAAATTTTACCGATCATAGTCGTCGCTCAATTTTTCTGCACATCACTTTGGTTCGCGGGGAATTCGATCGTTTCCGAAATGGCGAACGATATCGAACTATATCCTTCTTTTTTTGTCCATCTAACGAGCGCAATCCAACTCGGATTTATTTCCGGGACCTTGATCTTTTCGGTATTTACGATTTCGGATCGATTCTCGCCTTCCAATGTTTTTTTTGTCAGTTCCCTTTTGGCAGGACTTTTCAATCTCGGAATCGCTTTCGGGTTCCTATCTCCCGTCCCGGTTCTTTCGTTTCGATTTTTTACCGGCTTCTTTTTGGCGGGAATTTATCCGGTCGGAATGAAGCTGGCTTCGGATCACACTCGTTCCGGTCTGGGAAAGTCGTTGGGTTTTTTGGTAGGTGCGCTGGTTTTGGGAACGGCGCTTCCTCATTTGATACGAGATTTGATTTCAGGTTATCCTTGGAAATATGTTGTATATACAACATCGATCTTATCTTTTTTAGGCGGAGTTTCCGTTTTTCTTTTTGTTCCGAACGGACCGTATCGAAAGGTTGGTCAGAAATTAAATCTTGTCTCCTTCCTTCGCGGATTTAAGAAACCGAATTTTAGATCCGCTTCTTTCGGATATTTCGGACATATGTGGGAGCTCTATACATTTTGGGCTTTTGTTCCGCTGATGCTTGTCGACTACAACCGGCGTTTCCCGGAAGACACAATCAACGTTTCCTTTTTTTCCTTTTTTATCATAGGATTCGGCGCTTTTGCCTGCGTCCTGAGCGGTTTTCTTTCCCAGGTTTTCGGTTTAAAATGGACCGCTTTTTCGGCATTGTTTCTGTCATGTATTTGCTGTTTGCTCTCTCCTTTTTTATTATATTCAAATTCTATGTTATTTCTGCTCTGTTTTTTATTTTTTTGGAGCTCGGTAGTGATCGCGGACTCTCCGCTCTTTTCGACCTTGGTCGCTCAGAATTCTCCGGAAGAATCAAGAGGTTCCTCCCTTACGATCGTAAACTGTATCGGTTTTGGAATTACAATTCTAAGCATCCAATTTATAAATGCGTTATCCGTTTTCATGATTCCTCGTTATCTTTTTACTTTGCTTTCGATCGGCCCGATCTTCGGTTTATTCTTTCTTTGGAAATTAAATGAGGAAGAATCCGGTAAAAAAGTTATTTCAGACTATAAGAAGTGATCGGAACGATCGCAAAACATTTGCAACATAGTCTCGTTTGTAAGAATCTGTCTTTACCTCGTTAAGAACGAATCAAATTTTTACGCAATTTATTACCAATAGGAAATCGCTCTTATGTTTTTAGTTGGAATCGGTCAGGGAGAAGATATCGATACGTTATCCGCCACTCGAGCGGCGATCGTAAAAAGCAAATTGAATCTGGGGGATTATTTTCCGAGCGCAGCGATGGTTTTTGCGGGACAAGGATTCGATCACGAATTGATGCTCCAAACGATCAACAATGAATTTCCTGAGATTCAGCTTGTAGGTTGCACGACCGCCGGAGAACTTACGAACGATTTGGGTTTTAGCGACGATTCAGTCATCCTTCTTCTTTTTTACTCGGATGAAATTCAGTTTTCGATAGGACTTGGTTCCGATCCGAAAGGTAATTCCGAAAGTAGCGCCAAATTGGCGTTAGTTGAAGCAAAGAACGGATTGGAGAAAGAGGAGAAACTCTGCATACTTTTTACTGACAGCTTTACCCTTTCCGCAAATTCCATAATAGAAACGCTGAATAAAAATCTGGCTCCGGGTTGTAAGGTTTTCGGCGGGGTCTCGGCCCGTCCGTTCGGAACGGACCTTCCGATCAAACAGTTTTATCGGAACAGGGTTGTGACCGATTCTTCCGTGATTCTACTTTTTGGAGGACCGGTCGAATACAGTTATAGCCTTTCCAATACGTGGAAACCTATCGGTAGAAGAGCGGTCGCGACGAGCGTAAAAGGCAAAAACGTATTCAAAATCGATGATATGCGTGCGATCGACTACTATCACTATTATTTAGGCGATTATTCCTTTCCGGCTCCCGAATTTCCGCTGGCGGTTTACGAAAAAAATTCGGAACATTTTTATCTCCGTGTCCCCGGCGGGTTTAACGAGGAAGATGGAAGCGTTCTTTTTGCGGGTGAAATTCCCGAAGGATCGGAAGTCCAACTAACGGAAGCGCTTAGAAATTATATCGTAGACGATCTCAAAGATACTTCCCTGAATTCGAGTAGGGCTAAGAAAAAATTTCAACCGACTCTTGCTCTCGCCTTTTCGTGCATCATGCGAAAGCATCTTCTCGGAACCCGTGTAAAAGAAG
>NZ_NPDU01000093.1 GCF_002811985.1 Leptospira adleri | reverse complement strand
CAGTGCGTGACCCTCACCGGAGAAGCTATACAATGAATTTTAGAATTCGGATTTTTTTTCTGATTCTCGTTTCTCTTTTGTTTTCCTGCGTATCGACTCCGGTGTTTATCCCCGAAAGTAAAATTCACGCCCAAAATTCGAATACAATCTCGATTCCCGCGTACGGAAAAGAATGCGGCTTTTTATTCTTTATGTTCTTACCGATCGGACTTAGCGACAGATCGGCAAAGGCGTTTTCCAAAGTGGTCGCGCAAGCGGAAGGCGGCTCGCTTTCCGAGGTTACGTTTCAAGAATCCTGGTATTGGGCTTTACTCGGAACAAGATACTGCACAACGGTCACCGCCTTCGTGACAAAAGGTCTTCCATGAAACGGACAAATACATTCTATTTTTCTAATTTGTTTTTTTCCTCGACCCGATTTCCGAGAAACGAAAACTTTTTTCGGGGAACCTGTTTTATTCTTTGTTTTTTATTCTTCTCCGGCTGCATTTCCATTCGAGTTTATGTTCCGAAAAAAGGAACGGAGGCCTTCGATATCGGAAACGTGGATACGATTCCTCAGCTCGCAACTCCCGGAAAAAATCCGAACTTCGAAGTGATAGAATCCCCCGAGAACTCGAGACTCGTCTTTGCGACAAGAGATCCGTCCTTATTCTTCTTAGCTCCTCGAAATTTGGAAAACGAATACGGCTCTATAAAAACCTTGATAATGAGGGAATTAGACAGAAACCGCAGCGAATACAAAACCGATCAGAACCTAAAAATCATCGTTAAGAATTTCGAATTGAAAACGGACGACCGCTGTTTTAGAGGAAGTACGACCTCGGTAAGATTGGAAATAGAATTGAAAAGAGCCGAGAAAGACGAGACCGTTTTGGATTTTCGTTTCGAAGATTCGATCGATTCCAACGTAACCGACTGTAACTTTACTCTTTCCACCGCGACCGTCGTGGGCTGGCTGATCTACCTGCCTTATCTTGGATTTAGGGGAAACAGAGAGGACCAACTCAACCAACTCGGAAGAATCGCTCTATTAGAATTTTCTGAAAAACTAAAGTTCTACCTTGAAAAATCCTCAGCCCCGAATCCGAATAAAACGGAGAGAAAGCATCATCCATGAATCAAAACTTCAAACGGCTTGGAGCGATCGTCCTTCTTATATGCTTATCCTTTTCCGTCGGATGCTCCTATTCGGCGGAAAAAAAATACGTCTACGCAAAACCGTATTATCCGAACGAAAACTACTTCGACGAAGAGAATCCGCAATTCGAGGAAGGAGAACCTTACTGGCTTTTGGACTTTTTCGGAAACGTCTTCGGCTCGCTCACAAAGCTGATTCTCTGGAATAGAAAGATGAATAGTCATAGCGTCTCGGAAGAAACGAAAAAATATCTCATGGATTATATTCGGGAGAACAATCTCAAAGACGTCAAAGTCCGCTTTAATCAATATTCTCCTTGGAGCGATTTGAAACAACTCTGGAAATCGGACACGGTGCACCCCGTCTTAAAATATTCGCTTGGAATCGTCAGCTGGTTTATTTCCGCGATCATCCCGGAAAGGCTTTTTGCGGGTTTTATTTTCGGCGGCGGAGATCATTACAATCCTTATACGAATACGATCAACATCTACAGCGATCTTCCTTCGGTGGTCTTGCATGAAGGAGGACATTCGAAGGATTTCGCTTTGAGAAAATATAAATCTTTCTACAGCCTTGGATATTCGATTCCGGTCTTAGGAGCGCTCTACCCCGAAGCAAGAGCTTCGGATGACGCGCTTCGATATCTTCGACACAAATGCGATCTGAAAAACGAACTCCTAGCTTATAGAACTTTGTATCCCGCTTATTCCACTTACGCGGCGGGTCCTTTGCTCGGGTCCGCCGGTCAATACCTCGGTTTGTTTTCGTCGATCCCGGGACACGTCATCGGATACAGAAAGGAAAAACAAGTCGAAAAGGAAACGATACCGGAATGTAAATTGCTGGAAGAAATGCAAGGTGACAGTAAATAAGATTCTTTCTAATTCTTCTTCTACTCGGTTATGAAAAAAAATTGACACCGACCTTTTTGTTCTTAAACATTACCGGAAAATCTGAACGAGTAAAAAATGAGAGAACGATCCTTCAAAGCTCTAACGTCGGTTTTCTTTTTAACAGGGAAGATCCGTCCGAAATTCTTTCCAATATCAAAAGTGAAATCGCAAGGATACGAACGTATCCAGTGTCCCTAAAATTTAATAGGTTTCGATCGGTGTGATACGACGCCGGTTTCCCCCTTTCTTGAAAACGATTCAAATCAAACTTTTCCTTCTTCTATTCTTTGCCTTCATTCACGCCGATTTTCTTTTCGGACAGACGAACGATCCTCCGGATAGAATCCAAGCGTACAAGGACGCCGCGGTCAAAATGAATTTGGATTCCGATCGTTATTGGAGACTGCTTCTTCATTATAGGGATCCGATTTTATTCGGAAAAGGGAAAAGTGAAGCGGACGGCGAAGAATTTTTTCTTTCACCGAACGGAAAAAACGACCCTCGATCCGAACTCGTCGAAACGATCCAATCCTTTTTTAGAGAACCTAGTCAGGATGAAATTTCCGAAACGAAGTTACATCCATTGTGCAAGTTTCCGGAAAGATTTCGGTGGTTGGATTCTAAATTGAATTTTGATAAGAATTCACTTCCAAAATTAAACTGTGATCGATATAAGAATTGGATGAACTCCTTAAACCCGGTTTCAACAAAACTTATATTCGCGTCTTTTTATCTAAACAATCCCGCTTCCTTATTCGGTCACAACCTATTCAAAATCGGTTCCGAAAATTCAACTCGTTCCGAAATTTTAGACTATGCGATCAACTTTGCCGCGAATTATTCTCCGGACGATTCTTCCTTGGCCTATACTTTCAAAGGATTGATGGGCGGTTATCCGGGAACCTTTAGTATTTTTCCTTACTACTATAAGATCAACGAATACAACGATATGGAGAGTCGAGATCTCTGGGAATACGAACTCAACCTCAACGCGGAAGAATCCAGGCGGATCGCGTCTCACGTTTGGGAGTTAGGCAGCACCTACTTCGATTATTTTTTCTTCGACGAGAATTGTTCCTATCACCTGCTTTCATTGATAGAAATCGGAAAACCGGAACTGAGACTCAGAGATAAATTCAACCTTTATACGATTCCGTCAGACACGGTAAAACTCGTCTTGGAACAGGAAGGTTTGATTCGTAAGAAAACATATAGGCCTTCTCTCAGCTCCAAATTGGAACAAAAACTTTTCCATCTCGACGAAGAGGAAAAAAAGAAAGTTTACGGATATCTAAACGGAAACGTTCAACTCGAACAAATTTTAGAATCAGGAGAAGGTCAAAGACACGCTTTCATACTCGATGCGATTTTGGACGCGACACGTTACAAAAGGACTCAAAAAAAATTTTCACCCGAACAGGAAGAAAAATACAGAAACGTCCTCTTAGAAAGAAGTAAGATCAATTTCCCTCCCCTCCCTGAACAAGCTCCCATGGTTTCACCTCCGGAAGAAGGGCACGGAAGCGGAAGAATCAAGCTAAGCAGGGGACAATCGAACATCGGGGGTTATTCCGAAATCGCAATCCGCGCGGCATATCATGATTTTCTAAACTACGACAAAGGATTTGTTCCTTTCTCAACGATCGAATATTTTTCCGCGGTCTTTCGAAAATACGACTATTACAAAAACCCCACTCTCGAAGAGGGAAGTTTAGTGAAAATACTTTCGCTTTCCCCCGTCAATCCGATCTCTTCGCCGATGTCCTTCTATTTCGATATCGGCGCGGATTCATCGATGATCAAACACGACTTTGATTCCAAAAAAACGAGCCCGTACCTTTTGGCTTACAATCAGAACATACCCCTCTGGTTAGGATATCAAAGGACCAAAAACGATTACGAAAAGGAATACAGGGTCACCAACGTAAATATAGAAGGAACCGGCGGTTATACGTTTTCGAACGTAAACTCGGGAAGTTCTTTTTTATGGACGTTCTCCATTCAAATCGGAGCGAAAGGAAGAGCCAACGGATACTATCCGGAGGGACTTTTAGTCGCGCCGCAAGCGGCGATCTTTACCGGTTGTTCTTACGGAAATTGGAAATTGGGTTTATCCGCGCAATATTTCGGATTTTCAATCTACGGATACAAAGACGACTATAAAGTATCGCCCGGCATTCGTTACAGCTCGTCCCAAAATACGGAAATTAGAATAGAAGGTAAATTACAAAAATATTATGAAGAAGCACAAGTCTCTATTTCTCTTTTTTTCTAAACGGATCTGTCTCTTATTCCTTTTCGCCGCGTTGGAATCCTGCGCCTCCTTATTTTACCAGCCTACTCAAGAGAAATACTGGAGTCCGGAGATTTTCGGATTTCAACATAAGGAGGAAATTTTTAAAACCTACGACGGAGAAGAAATCCATTTTTGGAGAATACTTCCCAAGGAAAAACCGAAAGGAGTAGTCGTGCAATTCCACGGGAACGGCGAAAATAGAACCAGCCATTTTACGAGTCTCGTGTGGATGGTAAACTACGGCTACGAACTCGTCACCTTGGACTACAGAGGCTATCTCGATTCGACCGGAAAGCCGGAAAGATCGGACATACATAGGGACTCTGTGGAATTTTTAACCAAAGAATTAGAATATTCTAAAATACGAAAGATTCCTCTCGTCGTCTACGGCCAGAGCCTCGGAGGAGCGATTGCGTTACGCGCAACCTCTGAACTTAAGGATAAATCCGGAATCGTATTGATCGTCGCAGACGGAAGTTTCGCAAGTTACAAGACGGTCTTCAAACAAGTGGTGAGAAAAGTTCTATTTTTTCCGATCGATTGGATCGCGGGGCTATTCGTAAGCGATTCCTTAAACCCGGGAGAAACCGTTTCAAAACTCGCGCCGATTCCGCTCCTGGTGATCCACGGCACCGAAGATCCGATCGTTTCCTATCAGAACGGGATCGAACTCTTCGGACTCGCGGGACAACCGAAATGGTTTTGGGAAGTAAGAGGCGGCGGTCACGTCAACTGGATGAACTTAGGCGCATCCAAAGAATCCAAAAATTTTCTCTCCTTTTTGGAAAATCTAATTCAAAAATCTAAATTCAATCCGACGAAAGAGAATTTGGATCAAGACGGTTAAAATTTATTAGGAACCAAAGGAGCTTCCTTCGTGTTGCATTCTTTGAAATCACTTTTGGAAAACGAAAAGAAAGATTCGTTAAAGATATAAAAGTCCACAAAACGAATCTCGTTCTTTTTTAATGAAGATTTTTTTCGGAGTCCTTTGTTTTCAATCGATAGCAACCTTCCTTCGACTCTAAGCGGCTAGATTTTCCGTAAGCCGAAAAAAATTCGCAGTCCGACTCAGGATCCGAATTTTAAAAGAAACCTTCCTATTTGAAAACGAGAATTCGTTTCTCCTAAAGAGCGAGAGGAGTTTGAGAAGGTCGAAGGATATAAAGAATGGAGAAGCGAAGATTTGTTTCTTTCAGTCGAAAGAACTTTTTTGAAGCGGAGGCACAATTCCCAAAATTCGAAAATAAAAAAGGACTAGGAAGCAAGTCCGCGCGAACAAACCGATCGTCCGCGAAATTCGGACGATATCCTTTTTTTAAACCGAGTGAATCCACGATTAAGAATCATTTGAAATCGGATTTAAAATTCAGCCTATTCTTCGTTTGAAAGAAAATTTTCTTAAAGGCAATTTTTTTTCAACCTTCAACGAAGTTTGCTAAGAAGAAAAACCCACTTGAACCGGCGAAATTTCCCCGAGAAATAGATTTGGCAAACCGCGCCTCGTCCGTGAAATGGGAATTGCAATGAATATCGAACTCACACGCGAACAATACGAAGCCCTTCTTAAATCCTTGGCGATCACCCGGTTTCTCTATCACTCGATTTTAGAGGAAGAAGAACCTGCTCCCGACCGATTGGATTCTTATGACGCATACGAGGACATGGAACAACAGGTGCTTTCTTATGCAAAGGCTCTGGAAGTTTCCCATTTGGTCGCGTACGACAGCGAAGAAGAACTTCATTATTTAACCAGAGAGTTCGAAGAAAAGACCGACATTTCCGATCTGATTACGGAATATCAGGACAGCATTTTTTGGGACGAACTCGTTCAGAGATTGGCCGGAAGGGATTTTACAAGAACCTATACGGAGGCCGAAATCAAAGGAATGGCGATCGAAGAAAGAATCGAAAAAGAAGCTCCTTTCATTTCAAAGTATGAAGAGATCTTCACCGAGTCCGGAATCGAACACTTGGAAATCAAATAACTAAGTCCCGGTCGATTCGTATCGTTTCTGTCCCTTTTTCCAGAGAAACAAGGAACCGAAAAAAAGAAAACAACCGACCGGCAAATTTAAGTATATAAAGAAAGGATGGAATAACGATTCACCGTCCTTATTCAAAAAATAATGAGCCGGATAGAAATTAACGAATCCGAGCGGCAGAAGAAAAGTCAAAAGAAGCCGGATCGATACGTTGTAGATATTCATCGGATACATCATAAACTCCCGGCTTGAAAATATAAACAGATGCACTAAGGAATAATTCTGAATCGCGTAGAACGCAACGGAAGCGATTGCGATTCGGATTCCCGCCAAAATCAT
Source organism: Leptospira adleri (assembly GCF_002811985.1). GTDB lineage: Bacteria > Spirochaetota > Leptospiria > Leptospirales > Leptospiraceae > Leptospira > Leptospira adleri. The sequence goes on along the minus strand of NZ_NPDU01000093.1, from coordinate 8,129 downwards.
CGCACTTCCCAAAACGACCAAAAACAACATCGATACTTTCGCGGAAGTCCATTCAATATTTGTAAACTGATTTGCGGCAAAAAAAGTGATCACACCCAAGACCAAATGAAGAAGTCCGGTTATGTCGAAGTGGTTCATCAGCACTTGTCCGATCGGGGAAAGGGGTCTTAAAAGATATCGGTCGTAACCGCCGTCTCTCACCAAGGATCCGAATTCCACCATTCCCGAAAATACCGAAGCCACGATTCCCTGCGCAAAAATCAAAAGGCTGTAGAGAAACGCGATCTCTCCCCGAGTCCATCCTCCGATCGAAACGAACTTGGAAAGTAATATAAAAATCGTCGCCGCCTGAGCGGAATAATAGACGAGGAGCGTAACGAGATAGATCCAAAAACTCGCCTTGTATTCCATGTGCGATTGTACGGAAGAGACCGCCAACTTCAGATAAGTTTGAAAGGAACGAAACAAAGTTATCCTCCCGCCAATTCGAGACGTTTCAAACCGGAAAGATAAATCGTGGACGCGCCGGCGGTAAGAATTCCGATCATCAAAAAATAACGGGCAATCAATTCTGCAAATTCCATTCCGATGGGCTGCGAGGTCAAAACTTGAGTCGGATAATAATATAGATAAGCGAACGGAAGCCAAGAGGAGACGTTTTTTAAAAAATCGGGAAACAGATCCAGAGGAATGACCGCTCCCGAAAACAAAGTGATCAAAGCGAAATAAAGCAAAAAGAAGGAAAAAATTTCCGTAAAGTAAAAAGATAAGGATGAAATCATAAATCCTATCAAAAAGAAAATAATAAACGCGAGAACATAGACGCATAAAAAAGAAAGAATGGTCTGAATCCGCGGAGCGAAACCGATATCCAAAACTGCAAAGGAAAGAATCAGAAGAGGAAGCGACCTTGAAAGAAGATGATAGACGCTGACTCCGATCGTATCCGCAAAAACGATCAACGGAAAACGGATCGGTTTTAAAAGATCAAAGACGATCGTTCCATTCTTAATTTTAGAGGAAACCAACCCGTCCTGTCTTCCGAAGGAAACCTTGATCAAAGTGGAAATGACCGCGTAAAGAATTAGGGATTCTTTCGTTCGACCTATCTCCGATTCGTCGCCTGCGACCGACTGCCAAACCGAAGTAAGAATCGCGAGATACAAGACTGCGTTGAGAACTCCGGTAAAGTATTCGAGTCGATACGTGGAGGATCTTTGAAAGGCTTTGGAAATTACTTTTAGATAAAGTTTCAAGATTTTTCACCGTAGATCTGTTTGATGACCGCGGCGAGATCGGGTTTTTTAAAATTGATCTCGGTAATTTCCAATCCCGAAGAACTCAAAAAAGAAAGAAGCCGGTTCAAAGATTCCCCCTCTTTCACAGAGACGCTCGCGTGATTCGGATTTCCGTTTTGAATCAGAGTGAATTCGGAAGGAAGCTCAAGAATTTTTCCTCCCCGATACTGAAGTTCGACCACGTTATCCGTTCCGCCCAAACCTCGGAAAGAATTTAGATCTCCGTCAAAACGGATCTTCCCGTGATCAATGAGAATGATTCTTTTGGCGAGATACTCGATGTCCTGAACGTCGTGCGTGGTCAAAAGAACGGTAACCTTTTCTTCCCGATTGATCGTTCGGATAAATTCCCTTACCTTTTCTTTTACGAGGACGTCGAGTCCGATCGTGGGTTCGTCCAGAAACAAGACGCGCGGAAAATGCAAAAGGCTTGCCGCAATCTCTGCCTTCATCCGTTGTCCCAAGCTCAGCTTTCTGACCTGTTGATGAAAGAATTCCCGAAGACCTAAAAGATCGTTGAACATCTCCATTCGTTTTTTATAATCTGTTGTCTCGATCTTGTAGATGGATCGAAGAAGATCAAAGGACTCCCCGACCGGAAGGTCCCACCAGAGCTGAGTCTTCTGTCCGAAAACGACCCCGATCTGTTTGGAATTCTCCCTTCTGTCTCTGGAGGGATCCATTCCGAAAATTCGAATCTCCCCTTCGTCCGGAGTCAAGACCCCGGTCAATAATTTAATGGTTGTGGACTTACCGGCTCCGTTCGGACCGATGTATCCCACAAATTCTCCGGGTTGAATTTCAAAGGATACGTTTTCCACCGCGCGAATGATTTCTTTTTTCGTATAAAAGAGCGAACCGATAGCTCCGAAAAGTCCGGGTTTTCTTTTGGAGACTTGGAAGGATTTCTGAAGATTTCTAACTGTGATCAAAGAATTTTCCTATTCTATATTCAGACTTCGTAAAAAAGAGAATTGGATTAAAAAACTCTCAAACTACTGTCTGCAAACGTGCCGAGCAGGAATATCAATTCTTTTAATCGAATCGAATTTGCAACGTGTCCCTAACATTCTTTTACTTTGTTAGAAAAGTCAGGTCGTCAGAACCTTTTCCGGATTTGGAACAGGTTCTTATATTCACCGTTATGCGAAAAAATCGACGATCGGACAACCAGGAAACTGGCGCTATAAAATTCGCAATTAGATATTCGAAGAAATAAAAAAAGTTTTCTCAAGATAAATTGAAAAAAGAATTTTTTTTATATGAAAGTTGTTGACTGAAAGGATTTTCCAGGGATTTTCTACCTGATTTTTCTATAGGAGATAAATTATGATGAAAACAGTAGTTTCGACTGTTCTTAGCCTAGCGGTTTTGGCTGGAATCAGTTTAGTGTCAGCTAACGTAGAAGCAAAAGGTTACGGAATGGCTGGTTGTGGTTTAGGATCTAGTGTGATCAGTGGTAACGGCTTTACTCAAGTTTTCGCTTCTACAACGAACGGAACTTCTGGAAACCAAACTTTCGGAATCACTTCCGGAACTTCCAACTGTACTGCAGACGGAATCGTGAAAGTTGAGAAAGCACAAGAAATGTTTATTTCCGTAAATTACGAAAGTCTTGAGCAGGAAATGGCTTTGGGAAAAGGGGAAAAATTAGACTCTTTCGCAAAACTTCTTGGATGTGATGCTGGTTCTGTTTCTCGTTTTGGCAAACTGACAAAAGACAAGTTTTCTTCCTTAATTAAACAAGACACCACTCCTTCTCTTTTACTTTCTGCCGTTAAATCAGAAATCAAAGGGGATGCATCCCTTTCTAAAAACTGTACTCTATAATCGGGAGATCTAAAAAATATGAAGAAATTATTACTTATCGCACTCACAGTCTTCTTCGCAATTTCGGCTAACCTTTCCGCAAAAGCTGCATACGGTATGGGCGGTTGCGGACTGGGTTCTTTGATTTTTAAAGACAACGGCATGGTTCAAATTTTTGCCGCTACTACGAACGGAATCTACGGAAACCAATCATTCGGAATCACTTCCGGAACTTCCAACTGTACTTCCGACGGAATCGTGAATAACGACAAAGCGAAAGAAGTTTTTGTTCACATGAACTACGAAAGTTTAGAACAAGAAATTGCTATGGGAAAAGGCGAAAAACTTTCCAGCTTAGCGACTCTTTTCGGATGCTCCGGCGATTCTCAAAGATTCAAAGAAGTAGCTAAAGAAAACTTCTCCAAAATTTTTACCGCTGCTGCGATCAAAAATCCAAGCATCATGCTTTCAAATCTGGAAGCTGAAGTTGGAAAAGACGCTGCTCTAAAAAACAGCTGTAAAATCTAATTTCCGCTTTAAAACGAAGGTCTCGGGTTTACCCGATTCCTTCGTTTTCGGTTTTGAATATTCATTATTTCCAAAATAAAACCATCCTCCGCGAAAGCCTCCAAAGAAGATTACTTTTTTTCCACCTCGTTTAGATGATCGTTCTCCAGTAAATCGCCTAGCGCATCCGTTTCCGAAATTTCTTTGATAAAAAAATCGGCCATCGAAATTTCCTTCTCGTTGAAGATCACAAATCGAAAGAAATTTCTTCTTTCCTTATCCATCTTAAAAATTTTCTCAACGCCCGGTTTGGAAGAAAGACTCAGTTTATAAAATCCTTCCTCAAGCTCCTCGGTAAAAAATTCTCCGTTCTCCAATTCAAAAGAAGCGATTGTTTCAAGTTCGGGGTTGTTCTTAAAATGGCCCTTATATTTTTGAAGAATAAAATCGTAAGACCACATCGCAAGCGCGGTCTCAACGGGACGAATTACGTAGATTCTACCTTTTTCTTTGCCAGCTTTTTCCAATCGAACGAAATGTTTTTTGGGCCCGCAAAAAACAAAACACATGGAAAACAAAAACGGAATGAAAAACGGAGCTTTCTTAAAAAAATACAGCATATAACAACCTACCTTACATTCATAATTCTTAATATTTCCGAATTGTACATTCCGATGATTTCAGAGGAACGGCCGGCGGGATACAATCCGAAAGATAAAATTTCGAAAAGAAATGCCGCTCCAAATCCGTAAGCTCCGTCCTTTCGATCGTCGCAGGCGCGCATCCCTTCCAATTCTGTTTCCGGGGCCCTCGTACTTAAAAATGGAAAATCCGAAGGACAATCGATATGTTGAAGATCCTCGCCGTCCCCGTGTCTTGCCTCATGGATCAATACGACGGTTTTCTCGAGATTGGAAAGTTTAAAAAAAGAAGAATCCAAATAGATCGTTCCGTTCTCGAAGTTGGCTACGTACCGACCGGAACTTCCGATTCTAAACTTATGGATACGTTGCTGCAGCCAAAGCAGAAGCGAAGGACCCGAAAACGGGAACCCGAAAAATTCCTGAAACTGAGTTTTCTTTTTGTAAATCTTTGAGGAGAGAACCGGCGCAGAAGGTTGGAGTTTGCGGACGTATTCATAGACCTCGTCGATCTGTTCCTGCTCTTTTCGGTCAAGAGACCGGGGAAAGTATTTGTCCAACAGAGGACCGGAAAAAACCGGCGAAATAAAAAGAGAATAAAGAAACAAAAAAAGGAACGATCGAAAAACTGATTTCAAGGGTTATCTTCTTCGATTCGATATCATGGATATTTAAAATAACACAAAGAATGAGACGACCTTTCGCTCTTTCTCCGGCGTGCCCAAACAAAACAAAAAATTCCTGCGGACCTTCCGCAAAAACCGTAAGGGATAAGCTCAACAGGAACGTCATGATGAACTTGCTATAATTTACTTCCTAGTCAACGAATATTTGCAATGTGTCCTAAAACATGATTTCACTTTCTCGGAAAGATCGAGCCGCAAGAACCGATCCCCGTTTTGGGACAGGTTCTGATAAGATTGTGATCCGTCTTTTTGCCGATCGGATTTCACTAAAATTTTTTGCACGATTCCAAAAATTCTCGGATCGGAATCTTGCCGGAGTGAAAGAACGATTCTTGAAGCGATTCTTTTCTCTCGAGTAAAACAACTGTTTACAGAGTTTCCCTCTCGTATTTTTTGGAAGAAAAAATGTCAATCAATCAAAAGAAGAATGAAATCGAACCGCAAACCTGCGCCGTTCAATCGATTCGTTCCAATCTTCGAGGCGTTCTCTTTTCCGAAAAAAATCTAATCGAAGTCCCCTATTCTTTGCCGGGAGATCTCTACAACGTTACTCTCTTTAAGAAAAAAAGAAGAAAGCCTTCCGCAAAACTCGAATTAATTTCCCAGGTTCCCAGGTCGACAACTCCTCCTTGTCCGGCGTTCACTCGTTGCGGCGGTTGTTCGGCCCAACACATTCCCTATTTGGAACAATTTTCGCTAAAGACCTCTTCTCTTTTTCAAAGTTATCTGAAAGATTTCGGAGTCGCTCCGATCTTGGTTCCGGCGGAGAAAACATATCATTATAGAAATCGAATGGACTTCTCCGTTTTTCCGGGACCGATAGTCGGACAAAGGGAATCCGGTTCTTTTCGATACGTAGTAGATCTGGAATCTTGTTTGATTCAAAGCGACGAGTCAAACGAAGAGCTCGCAAGGTTTAGAAGTCTTATCCGAGAATTTCCGCAGCTTCCCTACGATCGAAGAGAGGACCTTGGATTTTTAAAATACATAACTCTTCGTAAGGCGAGAAATACGAAGGAACTCATGTCAATTCTTACCTTCGCGGAAGAATTCAAAAATACTCCGGAAGAATCCGAATTTGCCGAGGCTTGCAAAAAATTTCTGAAAGCGGATCATCTTCTTTTCTGTTACAACCGTAGAAAGGGGGAAATTTCGGCGATGGGAGAAATTAAAGTTCTCAGAGGAAGTGATTCTTATCTGGAACTCGTCGCGGGAAAAGAATTTCGGGTTCCGTTCGATTCCTTCTTTCAGCCCAATCCGACCGGCTTTCAGCCGATCTTGGATTTTATTCAAAACGAAATCCCTGAATCTTCGGAACATCTCATCGATCTTTTTTGCGGCTCCGGTTTTTTCAGCAGAATTCTCGCGAATCGTTTTCAAAGGATCACCGGGATCGACTCCATAGAGAGTTCGCTCGAAATCGCGCGCAAGCAGATGAAAACCGATTTTCCGGAAATTAATTTTTCGTATGTCAGAGAAGACCTTTTTTCCAAAAAGGCCGCGGAAGGATTGGAAAAAATTTTTAGCTCCGTCGAGAAAAATCTTCTCATCGCCGATCCGCCGCGCGCGGGTTTGGGTGAATTTGTGATCGAAGCTCTCAAAAATTCTAAGATCGATTCTTTTCTTTACGTTTCCTGCAATCCGACTTCTCAAAAGGACGACTTGTGGAAATTAAAAGATCTTTTCCAAATTCAGAAAATTCTGATCACGGATCCGTATCCGCAGACTCCTCACTTGGAATCCGTGGCTCTTCTAAAATCTTTGAACGCGGACAGATAAAATGACCGCCCTTTGAAAAGGCGGTCATTTATAATTTTATTATATTATTTTTTCTTAATAATGTAGACGGAAGTGGACTTTACTTCCTTTTGAGAAAACTCGAATCCGAAATCCGTTTTTCTTTCTCTCATCTTTTGATACAAAACGCTTCCGTCGAATAAGGCTTCGACCTCCAGGACGATGGTTTGATTTTTATTTCCGCTCGTAATTTCGGAAACGCCGTTCACACCTTTGATACTTCTGATAAGACCTTTCACATCCTTGTCCACGTAATCGTCGTAAGAAAGACCTTCGATTTTTACGCGGATAGAATTTCCCGGTTTCCATTTCGCACCGATCTGCTCCCGGATTTTCGGGTACGCTTTATCGACCGCTTTCCGAATCGCTTCCTGCGATCCCGTTTCCGGGTTGATATGAGGATAGGCGCCGCTCGTATTTTCTGCGGCCAATATTTTCGCGGTGTTGACGTCGAAAATTTTGAATCGAAGAACCGCTTGATAGGAGTGAAGTCCGCTCCCTTCGAGTTCACCCGCATCCGTTACTTCAGCTTGACCGATTAGTAAAATCTGCGCTTCCATCTCGGAAGCCGCTGCGATCGCCTTTCCTTCGAAAGATTGATTTCCGTAAACTTCTGCAGACGTTCCTACTTCCTTTGTCAAAATTCGAGAGAACTGATTTTTATCGAGAAAATCGAATTCCGTAAATTTTTTAACGATCGCATTTTCGGAAATCGAGACGGACGAAGTCAGATTCGATTTTCCTAATATTTTTTCATCTATGATCAGCAAGAATTTCGGTTTTCCTATGTCTTTGTATCTTTCCTTTAAGGCGTCTTCGACGGTCTTTGGATTGACCTTTCCCTTCGCGTCCGCTTCGACAAGATTTCCTTTTTTTCGGATATCGCCGACGAACGTGAATTCAGTGACAAATCCTTCCGTGGAAGAATTTGTAATCATCTCTTTGAGTTGGCCGTCGATCGTCTGCAAACTTCCTTCGATCTTTTCTCCGAGTCCGTTTTCTAAGATCTTTCTTTTTGCGTTCAACTCAAGATCGTTCAGATTGATCCCCTGTACGTTTTTGACATAGACGACCTTTTCGTTTCCCGCGTCCGAGTTTTGTAAGGAGGTACAAACACTCAGAACGAACGTAAAAGAAGCGACGACTACGTTATTGTAAAATTTCATCAAACAGATTCCTTTCCTCTGTCCGAGTGCGGATATAAGGATGGATAGGATAAATTTTATAAGCTCTTTCCAATCATCGAACTCATAAGGCTGATTCTTATAAGAAACGAAAAGAATCCTTCCAGTTCCATTCTTCGAACAGAATACGAGTTTACAGCGCGTCCCAAAACCTTATTTTATTTTGTCGGAAAGATCAAGCTGCAAGGTTCTGTCCCGGTTTCGGGC
>NZ_NPDU01000092.1 GCF_002811985.1 Leptospira adleri | reverse complement strand
CAACTCAGGGTGGGGCCCCCGACTTTTCACGGAAGAATCGTCGGAACTCCGACAAAAAGAATCCTCGTTGACAACATGCGATTTTTGTGATAGAGGAAAGTCTCCCGAGTTTTCCCGCCACCTCTCCTCCTCCACCCAATTCAGGGCGGGGCCCCCGACTTTTCACGGAAGGATCGTCGGAACTACGACAAGCCCTTCTCCTATATCGGATAGAAAAAGAGTCCGCAGAAAAAAAGGATCAGCCAAAAACCGGTCTCGATCGTTTCACTGAGAGGTTGAATTCTTCTAATTCCTCCGTAAGCGTGAACAATCACCATCAAACCGAAACATCCCAGAAGAATGTTGAAGTAAAACGGTTGCACCTCTCTGTTACCGGCCGCCACAAATCCCATATAACAAAGAACACTCATCACGCTCGCGAGACAGCGCCCGTAATAGATGGATAAGTTCCCCTGCGCCGGGATCTCCCAGCCCAAAACGGCCGCCCATCGAAGCGGAACCAAAAACATAGGAAGCGCAAATACAAAGAAAGTAGAAAATACGAGAATGTACAAAAACAAACTCGATTCAGTTCCCCAAATTCCGACCATAACCTTTTCCTCCGAAAAATCGATAGGAGCGGATTCAAAACCGAGGAGAAAAGTCGAAGACAAAAGGAAATCCTTAAGTAATAACGGCGACATTTTCATCCCCAATGCCGAATAACGCGCATATTCTACATTTATGCCATAATGTTTACTTCATTGACTTAATTTTTTGTAAATCAAAATATTTCGGAATAAAATAAAATGATTCTTAAAAACCGATCCACTTGACTTAAAAGAGCTTTCGTCTTCTCTGATTCTTTTCTCAAAAGGCGGAATTCGATTCCTAAAAAAATAAATCAGGACGAAATTAAATACCTCACTTATAAATCAGAGATCGGCCCTATCTTTGAAAATAGTTTCGTGTGCTCTTTGAAAAAGGTTACTTTTTTCTAATATGATTTTTGGGATGGCAGACGTACGGATTCACTTTGATTCTTATTTTCTTTATAAGAATTTTTGAAATCCCCGTAACTTTTTTTAATTCTCTACGAGGAAAAAAAGGATTCGAAAAGCCGGAATCGTTCATAGGGACGAAGCCAGGCCTCGCAAGATTCGGGAGAATCCTAAAATTTCCGATTCTTCGAACGGGAACAAAAATACATTCAAAAAATAGAATATGTTTTTCGAAAAATTCTTAGATTAAAAATAAACGACTCGAAGGTCGACTCCGCCGTGAGTGACGTGAATCGTATCGGTTTTGATTCCCATGTTTCGGTTGAGAATGGACCAGGAATCTTCGTCCGGACAAAGAATCAATCCGCTGATTTCGACGGGAAGTTCCCACCAAAGTTTGAGCTTTTCACCCAATTTTTTGTAGAAGGAGTTGGTAGTTCCGGCTTCCATTCTCAATCCGTAAGGAGGATTGAGAGGCATCCAGATTCGTTTCGGCTTGCCTGCGCTTTCCCAGATTTCGATAGGAGATCCGCTGAAAAAATCCCCCTTCCAATGCTGCATCGATATCGAATCCGAAATCCGAGAATCCTTTAGAAAAGCCTGATATTGCTCCATTCTTTTCAACGTATATTGAAAGGTCTCTTCGTTGAGTTCGTTCCACCAGACTGCAATCGGACTTTTACCCGGAGGTTTTAGGGTTTTCTTTTTGAGAAAGTCCCAAGTGGATTCGGGAAATTCTCCCATGTCTTGAAACAAAAAAGTTCTCTGGTAGTGGGGAAATCCGATTCCAAAAATAGAATCCACCGATTCCCGGATCAGAGTTCCAGTCCCTGCGAACGGAACAAAAACCGCGTCCGGGTTCGGAAGAATCTTGTGCATTCTCTGAATCAGAAATCTCGCGAGATCTTCCCGGATCGGAGCGGACTTGGAAAGCGGTTTGAACTTTCCTCTTTGGTTGAGCGGTTCTCCGGCGAGACTCACATTCATCACGATCTCGTCGTCCAAAATCATCGCGTTCAATTCGGTCGTTCTTTTTCCGTTAGGCGAAATCGTATGCTCTGTTTCCCAAAGCCTCTTTAGATCTTCCGGGGTCCACTCCGTGATTCCCTTCACTTGAGGATGAAACTGAAGATCCCAATCCTCGGGAAGAATTTGAGATTTTCGAAGCGAATTTTCAAATTCTTTAAAATCAAAAGAACGTTTGAGAGGATACATCCCTAAATTCAGTCTGAAATCACGGACCCAAGGAATTCTTACCAAAAGTTCGAGCGCCTGACGGAAGTTTGCGTTCTCGAGTAAAATTTTTCCCGGAAGAATTTTGAGAAAGGGCGTGGACATCTTCGGAAGATAAGAATCTCCGATGATTCGTTTCGCCGTCTGTTCGGTTTCCTTCGCGGATCCCGTGGGAAGCAGATATTCCCATCTCCTCAGTTGACCCGACTTAAATTTAGGAAACTTCCATAGCATGGAAGTAGAATTTAATATCGCTTCCGTACGGCCTATCTGAAAACTTTCTCAAATCCAAATAATCACCGCGCTTCCTTCGAAACCTTCCGGACCGCCTCCCATTCCTTTCCGGAAACGATCTTCCCATCGACCAGATGAATCTGCCTTTTGGTCTTTGCCGCGAAATCCGGATCGTGTGTTACCACGACGATCGTAGTATTTCTCTCCCGATTCACCTTCGCGAGAATGTTCATCACCACCTTGGTGTTAGCCGAATCGAGCGCTCCCGTAGGTTCGTCCGCGAAGATATACTTCGGATTCATCACGAGGGCCCTGGCGATCGCGACCCTCTGCGCCTGACCTCCGGAAAGTCGATTGATACGGTAGTTCATTCTGTCCTTGAGATCGAATTCTTCCAAGAGATGTTCCGCATAACTTTGATGCTCGTTCAGAAGTCCCGCTTTTCGTGCGGGCATCAACACGTTCTCAAGGGCGCTAAATTCCGGAAGAAGATAATGAAACTGAAAGATAAATCCCATTCTTTTGTTTCGAAATTCGTGGATTTCCTCTTCGTCCATCCGATAGATATCCTTTCCGTCGATATGGATCGCTCCTTGACTCGGAGGATCCAAAGAACTGATCATATAAAGAAGAGTACTCTTGCCCGAGCCGGACTTTCCGGTAAGAGAAACATAATCCCCTTCCTCGATATCTAAGCTGACTCCTTTGATGATCTCCGTATTGCCGAACGTTTTTTGAAGATTAAAAACGGAGATTCCATTTTGAACGGCGGCCGACATTTTATTCTCCCCTTATAATTTCGATCGGAGAAAGTTTTCCCGCGGACCTCGCAGGAATCCAACTCGCGATCAAGGTCGCAACCATCGATTGTAGAAAGGCCTGAAAATAAATCGAAGGCGCGAAGGAAACCACCATCGAACTCGCTCCCGCGGAGAATAACGGATTGGTAAACGGGAGCGATTCGATTCTTAAACAGACTAAAAATCCCACGATCAGTCCTATGACCCCTCCTATAAATCCTAGAATCAATCCCTGCATCAAAAAGATCGTCAGAACCTCTTTCGGCCGAAACCCGATGGAACGAAGGATCGCGATCTCCCTTTTTTTCTGATTGATAATCACATTCAATATATTGTATATTCCAAACCCGGCGACTACCAAAATCGCCGCGGTCATCGAATATCGAATCGCGTCCTGAAGTTTAAAGATCGCGAAAAAACTCGAATTCGCTTCCTGCCAACTAAAGATTTTTTCGTCTCCGAGCGTTTTCCACTCCTCCGCTTTTTGGATGGAACGGTTTACGTCCTTCAAACGGACGGCGATGTCAGTGATCATTCCGGATTGTCCGGTCAACTGTTGAACTTCGGATAACAATCCGTAGGCGATGCTGTCGTCCAATGCCTTGTTTCCCGATCGAAAGATTCCGGAAATGCGGAACGGAGTCCTTTCCTGCAAACCCGCAGTGATCCAGACGGTTTTATCGACTCCCAATCCTAAAAGTTTGGCAAGTCCGTCCCCCAGGATCAGCCGATTCCCGGCGCTCAGTGATTCTACGCTTCCCTCCGTAATGTATTCCGCGAGAGGAGTGATCAAAATTTGTCTGGAAGGAATGATTCCTATGATCTTTCCCGCTTCCTGATTGGAACCGGAATAGAGAAAAATTCTACCGCTGACCTGCGGAGAATAGGCTTCCACTTCCGGATCACGATCCAGTCTCTCATACCAAAGACTCGCCTGATTCAGATGAGTCGATCCGCGTTTTCCCGAAGGAGGGGAAAGCCAAAAGACGTTTTCCTTCGGGAAAAGATCGTCCATCGAATCCGCCCGAATGATCTCTTGTCTCGGAGAAATCCGAACGTGACAGTCCGCGTTGATCAATTGATCGATGAGATACCCCCGAAATCCGAGCAGAACCCCGGAAATGATGATAAAGGCGGCCGTTCCTAAAACGATTCCGGAAAGAGTCGTTATCGTTTGTTTTCCCCGGGCGAGCATTTGCCTGAGTGCGATAAACAACATCAAGGAGCCTCGGAGATCCGGTCTCCCGGTAGAATATCCCCTTCTTTTACTTCGATAAATTGTTCGGATCTGAGTCCCGGGGTAAAAGAAACCGAGGAAGATTTACCGTTTCTGAATATTATAATTTTCTGTTTCTTTTCGTATTTTCTCGGCAGCAAAACGGCGCCCTCTCTCTTTCCGACTTCGATCGCCACGTCGGCGGTCATTCCGGGAAGAACTCCGTCCGGAAAGCGGAACGCTTCGATTCTTGCAAAAAATTGACCGGAGTGGGAGAAGGTTCCTTGAACTTTTCCGGAAACGACTTCGTTCGGCTTCCCTTCAAAACGGATGAGCGCGGTCTGTCCCTTTTTTACGGAAAGAAGAATCTGTTCGTCCAGAGCCACGACCAAATATTTTGCTCCCACCCCTAAGACTTCCACGGCTTGCACGGTTTGAAACGCGACTTCCCCCTCGTGATAACCGATGTCGGAAACGATTCCGTGAATCGGAGATCTTACGGTGGCGAGACCTTCCAACTGCAGAAGGCTCTGACCGGGAAACACCTCGTCCCCTTCGAGAACAAAAACCTTGGTCACCTTGGTCGGAACGCCGACCCGAAAACGAAACGTATCCAAGGAATGAACGGTTCCCAATCCGTAAGCCTTTTCCGAAATCGGACCCGAAATGGCGAAGTCTTCCGATTTCGGTTTAGTCTTAAATTGTAAGATCAAAACCAAAACTACGATAGGAAGCGCCGTGTAAAGAATCCGATAAGGAAGCCGTAAGGACTTGTAAATTCCAAACAAAGACTTGATTGTGTTGACTACGACGTTCATTCTGATCGACTCCATCTTATTTTTTTTTCTTTGTCTTTGTAGATTTAGGGAACGTTTTCTTTTTTTTAGTTTGCGGTTTCACGTTCGAGCGCGTATTTTTTTTAGGCGTAAGACCGTCGGCGACAAATTCGATCGTGCTTTTCAATTCCGATTCAGCCTCCCAATCCTCCCCCGGTTGGAAAAAAATTTCAGTGAGAAAGATATATCCCGAAAGATTTGTGGCGACGAGTCGAAACGCGGATAAGACGGGAATGTCTTTGATAAGACCTCTCTCTTGAAATTCCTTGAGACGTTCCATCATCAACGGCGCGAGTTTTTGTTTAAAAACCCTTTCTAAAATCGCACGAATCTCGACTGAAATCATGGCCTCTTGAACGATGATGCGGATGAGGTTTCTATTTTTACGAATGAACGAAATTCTTTCCTCAAAGACCGCGCTCAAAAATTCTTCGAAAGTCGCATAATCCTGAGAGAAGATCGCCTTCAAACGTTTGAGCGTTAGAGGCGCGATAAAACTTTCCATAATCGGCATCGCAAGACTGAGGAGGAGCTCCTTCTTGCTCTTAAAGTGTTTGAAAATCAACCCTTCCGCGACCCCGGCCTTCTTGGCGATTTCTCCGGTGGTCGTCGCGGAAAACCCCTTTTGAGCAAAGATTTCCATGGCCGCTAAAAAGATCTTTTTTTGACCTTCGGGCCAACCCGGATCCAGTTCTATACTTTCTTTGATTTCCTGCATGGTGAGTGATTACTCACTTATAGTATCAAAGAAGGTTTTTTTGTCAAGCGTCGAAACTCCTTTTTAAGGACCCGATTTTAAAAAACGAAAGAAAAGCGTCCAACACACGCAATTTTGAAATCCGGATTTTTAACCTTCAGAGAACGGGAAAGGCTTCCGAAAACATTCCGTCCTAGTCGAAATGTAAAAGCTCCGTATGCGATTTGTAATCGGTTTCACTTGTATCCGCCTGCGATTTCAGTCGTTTTTGACTTGAGCGCCTGCCTCCGTTCCGGCTTATTATAAGAATCGGGTTTGACCGAAGACGAGTCCGGAAATCCCAAATCAAAAAAATTAAAAGAGCCAGAATGTTTCAACGAATCCCAACTCATCTCAAATTGATTTTTAGTTATGCAGTCTACTTCGCAGTCATTTTACTTTTATACAAGGTCGCGTTTCTTTCGGTTTACTGGTATCGTCTTCACGGAGTTCCGTTGGATGAAATCGCGGTCGCGTTTCTTTTGGGTTTTCGATTCGACGTTGCGGTAATCGGAATGACCCTCGGCGTTTTCGCGTTCTTATCCGTTCTTCCCTACTTGAATCGTTTCAAAGTCTATCGTTTTTTTTGGGGTTACACTCCCATTCTTTTGGGAATCTGGATGATCGCGCACTTGATCGCGGATATCATCTATTTTGAAAACGCAAACAAACACATCGGCTACGAAGGATTCGTCTTTATCGGAAAAGATTTGGGTGTGATTTTGAAATCTGCTTTAGAACAAAACACCGCCACGTTTATCATAGGAATCGGATTCTTACTTATATTTCTTCCTGTATCGACCTGGCTCTTTCTCAAATACAATCCTTACGAATACAAAAGAGAATCCTGGAAAACATACGGAGCGCATATAGGAATCGTTTTGGTTCTTACTGTCATCGCGGTCCGAGGCGGAATTCAAGAATCTCCGATCCGCGCAACGAACGCGATCGTGTCCGGAAACAACTTCGTAAACAACATCGCTCTCAACGGCGTCTTCACTTCGATCATGGATTTGAAAAGCCAATCCATTCCTAAATTCTTAAAATTGGAAACCGACGAAGCCGTGGCGATCGTCAGAAAGGAAATAGAATATCCGGGCGCAGAATTCGTAAGCGACAAATATCCCATCCTAAGGGTTCAAAAGGAAACCAATCCGGGAACTCCGCCTAACATCGTTTTGATTATGCTCGAGAATTGGACCGGAAAATTCATCCGGCCGATCTCCGACGGTCTTGTGGAAGGAAAAGAAGTCGCGCCTCACTTCAATCAACTTTTAAAAAAAGGAAGATTCTACAATCGATTCATCGCGTCGGGAGGAAGAACCACCAACGGAATGATGTCCATTCTCACAGGAATTCCGGATCGTCCCGGTTTGACGGTCGTCAGAACGCATCAGGTATTGGGAAATTTTTCGGGCATCGGAAGCATCTTCAAAAGAATGGGATATGATACTTTTTTCGTGACCGGAGGAGATCTGAGTTTCGACAATAAGAGCACCCTAATGCCTCACTGGGGTTTTGACACGGTGATGGGCGAAAAGGAAATTTCAAAACTCGGAAGATTTAAACTCGGAGCCTGGGGATATGACGACGCAGACGTATTACAATTATTGCATGAACGAATTTCTTCCTCCAAAAAACCGGTCTTAGGATTGGCTCTGACTCTCACGACCCATTATCCTTATAGAACTCCTTCGGAAAAATTCCGAATCTTCGGCCCGGAAACGAGAGACTACGATTTTCTAAACGTGTATAACTACGCGGACTGGGCGGTCCACAACTTCATCACACAAGCCGAGAAGTCGGGTTATTTTAAGAATACGATCTTCGTTTTTGTCGCGGATCATACGCACCATCGATATCTCGACTATTACGAAGACAGAAACGTGCCGTTTCTGATCTACGCCCCCGGAAGAATCGCCCCCGCGTTAGACGAAACCATCGCTTCACAGTTGGATGTGATTCCTACCATATTGGGACTCGTCGGCAAGAAAGCGGTTTTTTCCGCGATGGGCAGAAATCTTTTGGCCCCGGGAAGAACGGAGACTGCCTATTTCGCCTACGGAAACCTATTCGGTTGGATCGAAAACGAACATTTTTATCTGAGATTTTTCGACGGAATAGAGGACCTCTCTTACAATATAATTCCGCCCCGTGAAAAAAATAATTTCTGCGAAAAGGATCCTTCCGTTTGCGAGGAGATGAGCAGAAAGGCCAAGGCTTATCTCAACCTAAGTTACGATCTGTTAAATAGAAACGTAGTCTTTCCGTCGGATGCGGAACTGATTCAACTGGGAAACAAACCGTAAGTTTAGGAAAAGTTGAATTCTCCTAAGCTACATTAGAATTTTAGAATTTGATTCCCGATGTTGAATAGAGGTCTTGACAGAGTCCGCAGGCTTCGAGTTGTTTTCGAATCTCTCTTTTTTTCTCCGCGTCGAGATTCGGCCATAAATTTTTTTTCTCGTTCGGATCGGCTTGAATATCGTAGGCTTCTTCGTCCGGAGGAAACGCATTCAGACGAAGCATGTAATGAAGATTCCCTTGGATGTAACTCATTCCGACCCGATAAAGCGAAGTTTCATTGTTATTGGCGATAAAAATACGCCGATCATCCGGAACGTTTGAAAAAAGGGAACGGCCTTCCAGCCTGGAAAGATAGGCTTTCACTTCGGATTGATTAGAAACTCCTAATATGTCCGCCACCGTGGGAATCAAATCCGTATTGGAGACGTTTCTCTCCGTGTTCTTTTGCAGACGATCTAGCGGGATCGTTTTTTTGAGAGAATCCGGAACAAAAAAAAGCATCGGAATGGCAACCGTTTCGATATGATTGCTTTCTATATGTCCGATATAATCGTGCTCGAAAATGCCTTCACCGTGATCGGAGGTAAAGATCACTAACGTGTTTTTTGAAAGATTTTCTCGTTGAAGAAAATGAAAAACATTCTCGAGAAGTTGATCCAAATACCTCACTGAGTTATCGTAAGGAGCGTAAGCGTCTTTTCCGATCGGGAAAACGATCGATTCTTCCGGAATGATATAAGGGAAATGATTGGTATTCAAATGAAGAACACCGGCGAAGTTCCGATTCTTCTCTCTAAGATCTTTGACGTGATGTTCAAACTCTTCCACGGTCTTGCGATCGTCGATTCCGATATCGTTAAAGACGCTCAATCCGCTGATTTCCTTATTCCAAAGAAAATCGATTCCCGCATTTTTAAAAAAACCGGAAAAATTATTCCAGCGAAAACTATGACTCGAGATATAAAACGTGGAAAGGCCGGCCGCCTGCCCGTATTCCCAAAAAAGAGGAGCGCTGTGGGTGAGTGAGACGGGTTGAATCGGAGAAACTCCCGATAGCAAACTCGGCACCGAAATCAAAGTGGAACTTGAATTGGAAAACGCCTTTTTGAATACCACAACGGAACCGTCGTTCGGATTTTTGGACCAACGATTGAGAAAGGGGGTTGTATCTCTTTCGTATCCGTAAAGTCCCATACTTTTTCTTCGAAGGCTTTCACTCAATATAACGAGAATGTTCATCTTCGGAGGATTTGAACTTAGGTTAAGAATCGGTTTGTTTCTAGACTGCAAACCTGCTGAGCCAAGCCTGTCTCCCGTAAGCATATTGTAAAGATTCCGATTGATAAACGAAATGGAGTTCGTATCGGAAACATAAATCTGATCGTTAAAGCGGGTGTTGTTATGAAAAAATGCGGCGAAAAGAAGAATCGCAAAACTCAACGAAAGAAAGCGGCTCTTTAAAAAACGCGACGGTCTTGGAAACGAAGACGCATTTTTTAAGACAACAAACAAGAATAAAGAAAGAAAAACAAAACCGATCAGACTCCAGATTGTAAGACCTCCCTTGAAGATGGTCCAACTATTGAACGGTTCCTGGAAAATGTAAGAGAAGACGAAAAAATTCGGCATGATACCCGAATACAAATAATAACCGTAGGAACCGATGAGACAGATCGAGTAGCCCAGACTCGCATAGATTAGAAACGCCCAGTAGTAGCGTTTTTTAGAAAAGGAAAACAATAGATTCAAAGTAAGAAGGACGAGCGAGTAAATCAAAATCGAATAAAAAAACGAAAGAAGATAATAGGACCACTGTAGCTTTTCCATCTGACTCACGATTTTCCATCGGAGTATAAGATCCGTAAAAAGTATGATCGACGGTAAAATAAAAACCGAAAAAATCTTGAATTGGAAATCGGAAACGAAAACGTTCCATTTCTGTTTGATCGTTGAAAACAAAAGGGCACCCCGTTCTTAATCGGAAAATCTGATCAAAGGATTTTTTTGTTTCTTCCGATCTCTATCGGAAGCCTTTTTCAGAAACTTTAGAGTAAGCAATTGCTTACATGTTTATTTTTCGAACGCTCCCACAGATCAAGTTTTTTTCATCTCAAATTTGAAAAATAAGGGTAAAACTCTCTTACTAAACCTCATACTTTGAATTTATAGAAAATATAGGTTTTTATAAAAGTCAATTCTCGGAAACCTAATCTTCAAATCCAATCTAGGACTCCTTTCTTTTTGAAAATGACTTCTTTTTTAGGTAAAAAAAATCTAACTTTAGTAATATTCCTAATCGCTCTTTAGACTGAGAACTCCTGTCTCTTAAAATTTCCAGTTCCTAAAGATTTTCCAAAAACATAATATCTCGCAAACTATAACTTTATTAAAAAATTATAAGACAAGAAAATCAGTATTCGGAAAAAAGATCGCCTAACAACAATACAACGGCCATCCGAACGGGTCGGAAAAAGTCTAAATCGTTTTTTTCTTTATGCAGAGAAGATCGCAAAAAGAAGTTCAATTCTGATCGACAAAATAGAAGAGCGGAACAAGGATTGTTCGTGTTCTTTGAATCTCTTTCCAACGCCAATATTCTAACGGGAATGATCACTCCTGCGGTAATGATCACCGCTTGCGCCAGTCTGATCTTTTCCACCGCCAATCGTCTGGGAAGAATCTTCGATCGAGTCAATCTTCTCAAGGCCGAAGTCGAGGGAGTTCTCGCGGGCAAACTCCCCTTTCCCTCGGAAAGAATGGAGAACCTCAAAGTACAACTTAGAATTCAAAGAACTCGTGCGATCTTAATCCAGAGATCGATGGCGTTTCTTTATACGGCGACTTCCCTCTTTGTTCTCTCCAGCCTCGGCTTTGCATTTTCGAGAGCTTTGTTTCCTGATTATTCCTGGTTCGCAACGCTGATGGCTCTCTTTGGAGGCGTTGCTCTTTTCATCGCGAGTATTTTTTTACTCTATGAAAGTCGTTACAATTTGAAATTCATCAAGGGATTGATCGATCTCACTGAATTCTTAGGAAGTAAAATTACGAATTCCGATTCTACTGATAAATAGTTTCACCCTAAGTAAACCGACCGAGCAAAGTTTTTTTCCTCTCTGTCCCATTTCGCTTATCAAAAAACCTCCCTTCCTAAACGGAGAACCTTCTTCCTATCTAAATTTTTTCGCGAGATCGAACTAGTTTTTATTAAAAATTTCGAACTTTTCGAAAAGAGAAGGTCAAATAAGTAAGTAGTTACTTACCAATGAAAAAAATACTTTCTTTTGCGGGATTAAGTCCGCTTCTCTTTTTGTTATTGGATATCTTTCCTTCCTTCTCCTTAAACGCGTTCGGTCCGGCCGGGTCTTTCAATCATATTCGGATCCTGAAGGAATCGTTTCGCGACTTCACTGAAAAAACCGGATACGAAATCCGGGCCGACTGTCAAGAAATGATCGTTCAAGGAAATCTTCGTTCCGATTCGGAAATGATGAACGAAGAAGCGTTTCATTGCGATAACAACAATATCTTCGGATGCGGAATCGAACTCAGAAACTTAAAATCCAAATCCGAAAAGGCCGGACTCTTTACGGATTCGATGAAATATTTAGGGCACGCGACTCATATCATTCAGGACTTTTACGCTCATAGCAATTGGGCGGAAAGTCAACCGAATCCGTCTTCGATCGCGCCTCTGGAGGAGCCATGGCTTTTGCTTTCAAGACCGGAGATACAAACCGGCTACTACGATCTGACTCCGGTCATTCATCATGAGGAAGAAGCGGTCAAATGTTTGGATCTATCGTTCGATGAGATGAAAACCTTTCAACCTTTCGCGACGCATATTTGTCTCAATAAAGATTCCGAAAAATCGTTTCGCGGCGGAAACCCGGTTGAGAACCATCAAAACGTAAATCTACACGAGTTAGCGGGAATGATTGCCGTAGAACATACGACTCAATATTTTGTGGACGCGTATCGAAAGAATCATAAAAATCTAATGCTCTGCCTCGTTCCAAAGAAGGCGAGTTTCTCCTGCAACAACGCGATGTTCAAAATGAGAAACGAATAAAAATCATCCATACCCGATAAGAATTTCTTTTAACGCGTATTTTTATCCGAATCCGCAATCCGTACCAACGCGGATTCTATGGCAATTTCTACGTAGTTTCCGAGGTTCATTTCGGGCATTCCCTCTGATATCCTAAAAGTAGATCATCGCTCAACGATGAATATTCAAAAGGGGTTCTTTGGATGAAAAAAATAGTCGTAATGATTTTGACTACGATTCTATTACTTTTACTTTCAGACTGTAAAAAAGGGGGTTCGGACGACGACACGACTTCTCTTCTGATGCTTTATACGATTCTAAATTCGGAGAATGTGGCGGATTTTTACCCTGAACTCGGAATTCCCGGGAGCACGACTACGATCACAGGAAGCGATTTTTCCGGAAACGCTTCTCAATATTCCGTTACGATCAACGGAACCAGCGCGAGCGGAGTCAATTTAGTAAATTCTAATACTCTAACATTCTCCATGCCTTCGATTTCGGGCATTTCCGAAAACACTACGGTTCCGATCGTGATTACTAAATCGGGTGCAAACGTTCTTTCCAAAACGATTCGTTATCGACCTGCCCCCGTAATCGCTCTCAACCAACCGAACGCGCTCATCGGACGGGTTTCTTCCAAGGACATAAGCAGTTTTTATACCTTTACAACCCCGTCCAACGGAGATCATATCGTAAATATTTTCGGATATCAAGGCGCCAACCTGGATCTATTCTACTACACGTCTCCGACCTCCGCGGCAACTTCTTTAGCAACGGGAACAGGAAGCGATTCAGAGTTCGAAAAAGTCAATTTGACGGCGGGAACGTATATCGTTCAGATTAAGCTCATTTCGGGGGTATTGCCGACTAACTTCAAAACTCATATTGCAAACGGACAGATCACTCCAACCTCGACTTTTAACGAGATCGACAGTCAAAGAAGATGTTATGATTTTATGGGAACCGGAACAACCGCAAAAGCCGCTTCAGGCTGCAATAGCGTGAATGCCGCCTACATTGCGACGAACCGAACCGGCCGATGCACATACCCGTCGGCTTCCGGACTTACAACAAGAAGTTACTATTCTATAGACGGGTTCGGGTTTGATCCGGGATACGCGGAGCAGACTTGCACTCAGGAAGGGTTTGATTCTCCAAATCCAAGCAAGGCCATTTTCCAATCTCTTTGATTTCCTACTTTTAAACGGTTTTCGGCTTTTTGAAAACCGTTGTTCTTTTTACGTTAAAACTCTCAATTATAACTTCATTCCCGATAAATAATAAGCCATTTCATGCGACGTGCCTTGCGTTCCAAAATTGACACAATTTTAAAAATACGAAGTCAATTTTAGAATAGTAGAATGTTATTTTATTCGTAATTTCACATTTATCCAATATTAACTTAGGATGTTTTTTGATGTTCGAAAAAGAAACCGTAGAATTATCCAGACCAAAGTCATTGCCGTTTTCATCCGAAGTCTTGGAACGAATCCTGAGGCAAAGTCGGATTGGGATGCCCGAAGTTTCGACTATTGAATCACTCCAAGCCGAAAATCGCGCCGTTCTAAAGACGGAGTATTATACGGATGAAAAGACATACTCCTCGGAAAAAATTCTCTTTGATGAAAGAGCGGCCGTTGCGGGTTTTCAAGATCAGGTCCAAGCGCCCGGTGATCATTTTGTTTGTAGAATTCACAACCGGGAAATTCTCGTCTTAAGAGACGAGGAGAACGTTATCCGGGCATATTATAATTCCTGCATACATCGAGGAACCAGGCTGGTTTCCGAAAAGAGGGAAAAACCTTTAAAGAAGGTGGTTTGTCCCTATCACAGTTGGACTTACGCATTGGATGGAAAACTGCTCACTTCAGAATGTAAGGTGCCCGAGCGAGGACTCATCGAAATTCCAATCCGCAATTTCGCGGGAATTCTGTTCGTCGGTTTCCAAAAAAATGCACTGGAACATTTAGAACCTGTTTTTCAGGAATTGAAAAACTTTGAGTTAGATTCTTATGTTCCTTATGAAATCAAAACGACGGAGGGAGAATTCAATTGGAAAGTGGGAGTCGAGATTTTCCTGGAATCCTATCATATCTCAACGGTTCATAAGAATTCGGTCGCGGCGGTTATTCCAAAGAACGCTTCGATCTTTGATCCGATCGACGAGCATAGCAGGATCTTAATTCCGAATCGTTCCTTTGAAAGTGTTTCGACTCCGACCAGAAAGGATCTGATCATCACTTACTTTCTATTTCCTTCCACCGTTTTAGTCATCTTTCGAGACCACTTTGCGATGATTCACTTTCAACCGATTTCGAGAGAAAAAACTTTTTGCACACAGGCGATTCTGATTCCGCAGAAAGCGAAAACTCAAAGGATGCGTCGTCATTGGGAATACAACGCGGATTTCTTTTTTAAAACGATCGCGGAAGATTTGGCGCTCGCGGAAGAAATCCAAGTCGGTTTAAAAAGAGGAGGTCCTATTTTTCCGAGTTCCTATGAACCCGCAATCTTTCATTTTCACGATAGCATTCAAAATTTTTTCTCGAACCGTTTTCTTTGAGAATCTTCCTTTGTCGTAGTTCCGACAAAGTCCTCCGTAAAAGTTGCGGGCCCCACCCTAATTGGGTGGAGGTGGTGGGTCGGCGGGAAAAAATCAGGAGTATTTTGGCTATCACAGAAAAGATTTTTTTACCAG
>NZ_NPDU01000091.1:7500-15678 GCF_002811985.1 Leptospira adleri | reverse complement strand
AGATCTTTGCTCGAGAGGGGACTCGCCGTTACGCAGCATCCACATCCTGTGGCGCTTAGCTCCACGGCGTCTTTCAGGCTCACTCGCCATCCCTGGCTCGTGTCGCATTTGCACGCTCTCTATGGATCGCTCCAAATGCTTTCGCCTGAAAGCTTCGAGTCCGATTTTACGATCAATGATTGTTAGATTTAAAAAAGAGAAAAGATCTTTGCTCGAGAGGGGACTCGAACCCCTACACCTAATCGGCACAAGCACCTCAAGCTTGCGTGTCTACCAATTCCACCACCCGAGCGGTTGCAATGGACAGGATGTGAGAAGAGGTCAGGGAGTCAAGGAATTACGATCAAACGAGTTCGTATTTCTTTCGAGTCTTTTTATCGTCAGGGTCGATTTGAATCTTTTCCGGATGAAAGACGATGTTCCAATAACGTTTGGAATAAGCGAAGATTCCGATGCTCAAAATGAGAACCAAGACGTAGCCGGAATACTCAGGGTGTTTTAAAAAACTCTCCCCTGCAACCTGCATTTCGATCAGAGGAATACACATATACCAAAGAACCGTGACAGCAACAAGTCCCACGCCGAATTTTCCCCACCAATTCGGTTTTCCTTGAATTCCTCTTTTGAGATAGAGAAAACTTCCGAGCCAAACGCCCAGGATTTCTCGAATCATATATGCAATTAAAATCCAAGATGGAAATCGGAAATAGTGGACGATGACCGAAAGTCCGCCGACCGTAACGATCTTATCGCAAACAGGATCCAAATAGCGACCTAGGACGGATTCCTGATTGAGGAGACGCGCTAAAAAACCGTCCAGGTAATCCGTGATCACCGCAATGATACAGGTAAAAAGTGCGTAGAGCAGGAATTCCGTTTTTTCCGGATCTTCCATATAAGTTTTCGTGAAGGTGATAAAAAAAGGCAAAAGGAACACCCGGCTGACGGAGAGAAAATTCGAGACCGTAAAAATCCGATCTTCTAAAAGTTCTTTTGGTTTTTTTTCCTGAACGATCATTCTTGTTTCCTTCCAATATTTTTATCAGAAGAATTTTGTATTCCAGTAAATGAAAGGATGGATTTTCGGAACAGAATTTTTCAGCTAATTTGTTTGAAATCGGTTGACCGCCTACCTTCGTTTGAAAAAGTATCAAAGGAACAAGGAGCTGTAGCTCAGCTGGTTAGAGTGCCTGCCTGTCACGCAGGATGTCGCGGGTTCGAGTCCCGTCAGCTCCGAGATTCATCTTTTTTAACTCAATCTTTCAACTTATATAGAATCTGAACTCGAAGCTTTCGAGCGAGAGCATTTTTCTTTTCACTAAGAAACGAAAAATGCGATGCGAATCATGATAGGCTTCGATCCATCGAGAGAAGCCTGCTGAGTTTCTGGGTGAGCACGCGAGGAAGACGCCGTGGAGCTTAATTTCGCAGGATGCGAAATTGCGTAACGGCGAGTCCCGTCAGCTCCGAGATTCATCTTTTCTCAACTCAATCTTTCAACGATATAGAATTTGGACTCGAAGCCTTCGAGCGAGGGCATCTCCTAGATATATTCTTCTCCGTCCTTTTTAACGAAGATGGTTCCTTCCTCTTCCAATTCCCGAACCAGGTTGAGGACGATGTTCCGTGCGTCGTTGATTTCGCGTAACGTAAGTTTTCCTCGGATGTCCATCATATCCATGATTTCCGCCGCTCGGTTTCTCGACATTGCGTTTAAGAAATGATTTCTGAGTTCGTCTCCGGAGCCTCGAAGCGCCATACTCAGAGTTTCGTCGTCGCTCAGGCGATTGATGAGAATCCGCATTTCTTTCTGATCGAGACCGAGAACGTCCTCAAAGGTGTATAACTTCTCTTTGACTTGTTTTGCGAGTTCCGGAGAATTCGCTTCGAGTTCTTTGAGAATATTCTCCTCTTGGGACTTGTCCATGTGATTGAGAATATTCGCAAGAGCTTCGGCGCCGCCGGCTTCGCTGTATTCGGACCGATCTCTCTGCTCGTATTTTTTCTTTAAAACCCTGGCAATCTCTTTGATCGCATCGGGGTGAGTTTTCGTCGTGTTTGCAAGACGATAGGCGACGCTCGCCTGCAATTCTCCCGGAAAGAATTTTAATATGTCCGCCGCTTTTTTGGGAGTCATAAACGCAAGAGTGACTGCGATTGTCTGAGGAGATTCGTGCTGAAGTAAACTTGCGAGAACCCCGGGCTCCGCTTCGCTTAAAAAAGAAAAATCGTCTTCGATATCTTTTCGGGAAAGTTTTCCGAGGATGTTCTCCGCTTTTTCTTTTCCCATGGAATGCTGGAGAATTTCTCTCGCGGCGTCCATTCCACCTTTGATTTCTCCTTCACCGGGAAGAACCGAATTCTTAAACTCCAATAGAACGTCTTCTTTTTCTTTTTTAGAAATGGTTTTGATCTGAGCCATCTCAAGGATGATCTCTTCGATCATAGAGTCGTCTAGTTTGGAAAGAACCTTGGCGGCGTCTTCTTTGTTAAGCGACAAGAGGAGAAGCGCCGATTTTCTTATTTTTTCTTTTCTTGCACCGGAAGCTGATTCTTTATCCACAAAATAAAATCCTTAACCTGTAAGTAGGCGAAGGGGATGTTCCGCATATTCTCGAAATGTGGAAAGAAATCTGGCTCCGGTGGCGCCGTCGACAACTCTGTGATCGCAGGAAAGAGTAACCGTTAGGATCTTTCCGGCGACGAGACTTCCGTCGCGAACCACTGCTTTTTCCACAAGAGCTCCGACAGCGAGGATGGCCGCTTCCGGTTCGTTGATGACCGCAGTGAAGGAAGAAATTCCGAACATTCCGAGGTTGGAGACGGTAAAGGTTCCGTCCGTGTATTCCCCCGGTTTGAGTTTTCTGTCTCTCGCTCGGGAAGCAAGTTCTTTTATCTCGCGGCTGATCGCCGTGATGTTTTTCTGATCCGCGTTTCGAATATAGGGAGTGATGAGTCCGCCTTCTATGGAAACCGCGACTCCAATATCGATTCTTCCATGTTCAAGAATATGATCTTCTCTCCAGGAAGAATTTACTTCAGGAACTTCTCTCAAACACAAAGAACAAGCCTTGAGAATCAGATCGTTCACGCTGATCTTATCGTGTCCTTCCAATTTGAGATCCTTGTTGATTGCATTGCGGAGATTGTCGATCGGCTCCGCGTCGACTTCCATCGTAAGATAAAAATGAGGAATCGTGGAAGTGGAATGCGCGAGTCTTGTCGCGATCGTCTTTCTCATCCCCGTCAGTTCGAGTTTGCGGTCCTGACGTTTTACAAAACCGAATCCCTTTCCACCGCCTGATTCCTGAAAGGTAAGAATGTCGCGTTTGACGATTCTTCCTCCGGGACCGGTTCCGATCACTTCCTCTAGATTGACTCCGTTTTGAAGTGCAAGATTTTTTGCCAACGGAGAAGCCTTGGTCGGAAGTCCGCCGCGTGCGAAACGAAGGGGAGAATGTTCTGATTCTTCCGAGCCGATCGACGACGAAGTTTTGAATCCGGAAGACCGTTCCTCGTTTGCGGCGATGTCGTTGTTTCCGGAGTTCTGAGAAACGGAGGCTGTTTTTGTTTCCAGATTCTTCCCAACGCCCAACGCCGGGGAAGCAGCGGGACCTTGTACGGAAAAAGTCGGCGCTGTTGCGGGTGACGCGCTTTGTGCCGGAGTCTGGCTTGGCGCAGATGAGCCTTCTTTTTTGACGGGAATCGATTTCTTAGCGGTTTCGACTAACGCAGAAACGTCTTCTCCCGATTTTCCGATGATTGCTACAGGAGATCCAACGGGAAGAAGTGTTCCTTCGGGTGCGAGGATTTCAAGAAGAACTCCGCTTTCAAAGGCTTCCATTTCCATCACCGCCTTATCGGTTTCCACTTCCGCCAAAATTTCGCCCGGAGAAACGGAATCTCCTTTTTGTTTGAGCCAACGAACGATCTTTCCTTCCGACATCGTGGGGCTGAGCTGGGTCATTTCTGCTATTTTAGCCATTTTGAATATTCCTCGTTCGTGTTATTCGAGCATCTCTCGAACCTTGGCGATGATCTTTTCTTCGCTAGGAAGAGAAGCCTTTTCCAAGTTCGCCGCATAAGGCATCGGAACGTCCTCTTGCGTGATTCTTTCCACGGGAGCGTCCAGATCGTCGAAGGAATTCTTTTGAATCAAATACGCGATTTGAGAACCGAAACCCGCGACTTCCCAACCTTCTTCTACGATCAAAGCACGGTTCGTTTTTCGAATCGACGCGTAGATCGCTTCCTCGTCCAGAGGACGGATCGAACGGAGATCCAAAACTTCCACCGAAATTCCTTCCTTTGCCAATCTTTCCGCGGCGGGAAGGGCGTACATCAAGGCTCTCGACCAGCTAACGATTGTTATATCCGAACCTTCTCGTTTGATATCCGCCTTTCCGAACGGAATCGAATATTCCTGATCGGGAACTTCTCCTCGGCTTCCGTATAAAACTTCGCTTTCGATAAAGATCGTCGGGTTGTTGTCACGGATCGCCGTTTTCAAAAGGCCGCACGCGTCCGCCGGAGTATAAGGAGCGATCACTTTCAAACCGGGAATATGTGCGTACCAACTTTCGAAGGCTTGAGAATGCTGAGCCGCCAATCTTCCGCCCGCGCCGCCCGCGCCTCGAAACACGATCGGAATCGGAAATTGACCCGCGCTCATATAATTCATCTTGGCGGCGGAGTTTATGATCTGATCGATTGCTACGAGAGAAAAATTCCAGGTCATAAATTCTATGATGGGACGAAGACCCACCATAGCCGCGCCGATTCCGACGCCAGCAAAACCGTTTTCCGAAATCGGAGTATCGATGACCCTTCTTTCGCCGTATTTCGCGAGCATCCCTTGGGAAACTTTATAAGCTCCGTCGTAATGTCCGACTTCTTCTCCCATGAGAAATATGTTCGGATCCTTGTCCATTTCCTCGCACATCGCGCGGTTCAGCGCTTCTCTATACGTTAGAATCGCCATCAGACATTCTCCGCATAAACGTTTTTGTACAACCAACCTAACGGAGGTTCGTCGCTCGCATCGGCGAATGCGATCGCTTCTTCCACTTTCGTCTGAAGATCCATATCTAATTTTTCTAATTCTTCTTCCTTCCATTCCGCGTGAAGAAGATCTTCTTTGGCTTTTAAAAGCGGATCGCTCTGTTTGTAACGATCCAATTCTTCTTTGGTTCTGTATTTCGCGGGATCGGACATCGAATGTCCCCGGAAACGATACGTGGAAATTTCCATGAGGGTGGGGCCTTCTCCTCTACGCGCTCGTTCCACGGCAACGCTTACGTGATCTCGGACCTTACGAACCTCGTCTCCTTCGATATGGTCTCTTGCGATATCATAGGCTCCGGCGCGAACCGAAACGTCCTTTACGGAAAGAGCGCGGTATTCCGGGGTTCCCATCGCGTAGTGATTGTTTTCGCAGATCATCACAAGAGGAAGTTTCCAAATCGCGGCAAGGTTCATTCCTTCGTGAAAGGATCCTATATTGGCCGCGCCTTCTCCGAAGAAGCAGATCGTGACCGCGTCCGTCCCCTTGTATTTAGCCGCGTATGCGATTCCGGCCGCGAGAGAGATGTGACCTCCCACAATTCCGTGACCGCCCATGAAATGTTTTTCCTTATCGAAAAAATGCATCGAACCTCCGTAACCTTTTGAGATTCCCGTTTTTTTTCCGAAGAGTTCGGCCATAAGCGCATTCGGATCCAACCCTCTCGCAAGCGCATGTCCGTGGTCTCGATATGTGGATACGATATAATCTTGTTCTTTGAGGGCCGCGATCGATCCGACTCCGACCGCTTCTTGACCGATGTAGAGATGGCAAAATCCTCCTATCTTACCGGTGCTGTAGGATTTTGCAGCGCCTTCTTCGAATCTTCGAATGAGGAGCATCTGTCTATAGAGTTCGAAAAGATCCTGAGTTTCTTTTTTGGTTTTGGGTTGGCTCATAATGTTGTGGGTCGTTAAAACAATCGCAAAGTATTCGTGTGGAAGGAGGATATGCAAACGGATTTCCTTCCGATCTGAAAAAAATTAGAAACCGGAGAATGGAACAAAAATATTCTTTTCCTAAAGAGAACGATCCGTTTTCCTTTTCTTGCATGCATTCTATTCGGACGATCCTGCTTACTGAAGACGAACCGGGAATCTGCGATACGATCCGAATTGTCTTAGAGTCCGAAGGGTTTCGGATGCTCTCCGCAATGACCGGTAACGAGTGTCTTTCACTCTTAAAGGAATCTCCGGATCTACTCGTATTAGACGTGGGTCTTCCGGATTTAAGCGGTTTTGAAATTCTAAAAGAACTTAGAAAAAAATATTCGATCCCTGTCATTTTACTAACGGCTAGAGAATCCGAATTGGATCGTGTTCTCGGTTTGGAATTGGGCGCCGACGACTATATGGTAAAACCGTTCAGTCCGCGTGAGTTGGTCGCAAGAATTCGAGCGGTGCTTCGGAGATACGATGGAAATTCGGAAGAAAAACGAACCGAATTTTTTACGGATGAGGATCGTAAGGTGATTTACTACTACGGCAAATCCTTGCCTCTCACTCCTTACGAATATAAGACTTTGCTTTTATTTTTAAAACGACCCGGTAAAATTTTCACCAGAGAAGAGATCATGGACTCGGTTTGGACGGAGCCGGAGGATAGTTTTGATCGGGCAGTGGATACGGTGATTAAAAACATTCGAACAAGATTGAAAGAAGTCCGGAGCGACTTGGATCCGATCGAGACCAGACGAGGTCTTGGTTACGGATGGAAGGAGACGTTATGAGTCTTTGGATCCGAATCGTAATCGGTTTTTTTTTGTCTTCTCGGCAGGCTATTACTACTTCGTAGATAAAATCGAAAAATCAATTCGGCCCCGTTATATGGAAACGGTGGAGGAATCGATGAATGACACCGCCCATCTGTTCTCCTCCCTTTTAGAAAAAGAACTTTCTAAAAGGGAATCTACTTTGAAAGAAGTCAGCGAACGAATTCTTTCTCCCATGTTTGTGATCGCGAAAGAACGAAATCTGAATTCTAAAATTTTCGAAGTAACCAAAAAGAAGGTAGATCTCCAACTCTATGTGACCAACGAACAAGGAATTGTGGTGTACGATTCGGAAGGATTTCGGAAAGGATCGGATTATTCAAAAAAGAACGACGTATATCTTACGTTGAGGGGAAGTTACGGAGCGAGGTCGAGTCTGTTGACCGCCTCCGATCAGGAGGGGGCTTTATTTGTGGCGGCTCCGATTCGGATGTCCGGAAAAACGATCGGCATTCTTACCGTGATCAAACCCAAGAGCAGTGTGATTCCTTTTATCGAATCCGCCGAGAAGAAATTTTGGGCACTCAGTCTTTATGTGGCTTTGTCCATCGTCGTTTTGTTTCTCATCGCAGTTTATCTGATATTCTCACCGATACGAAAATTATCCGAATACGTTTCCGCACTCAGATCTAAAAAGCGGAGTCCGTTTCCAAAAATCAGCGTTCCGGAAATCCGAGATCTTGGAGAGGAAATGGATCAATTGTTTCGAGAACTAGCCGGAAAAGAATACGTGGAAAACTACGTGCAATCCATGACTCACGAAATCAAAAGCCCACTTTCTTCTCTTCTCGCTTCCGCGGAGTTGATCGCCGAAAATCCGGATCGAATGAGTTCTCTGATCTCCAATATCCAATTGGAAGGAAGAAGAATCCAAACGATTCTCGAAAGACTATTGGAATTCAGCGCCTTGGAGAATTTGTCTCGATTGGAAAAGACGCCCAATCTGAATTTGCAAACGATCGTCCGAGAAACGGTTTCTTCCGTAACTTCCGAATCGATTCGAAAAAAAGTAAAGATTCAAGAGTCGACCGAAACCGTATCTGTGGAAGGGAATTCATTTTTTTTAGAAACGGCTCTTCGGAATTTAATTCAGAACGCTTTGGATTTCTCCAGTCCAGATTCCCAAATTACGATCCGTTGCGGAAAAGAGAACGATCTTCCTTTTTTGGAAGTGGCGGATTCCGGCCCCGGAATTCCCGGTTACGCATTGGAAAGAATTTTTGAAAAATTCTATTCTCTCCCGCGTCCCGATACCGGCCGCAAAAGTTCAGGATTGGGACTTGCTTTTGTGCGAGAGATCGCGAAGTTACACGATGCGGATGTCTCGGTAAAAAACGGAACTTCC
>NZ_NPDU01000091.1:0-2500 GCF_002811985.1 Leptospira adleri | reverse complement strand
AACGGGCGAGGCGAAAAGGTAATTCGTTTAGATCTTATTTTTCGGTTTTCTAAAATTTTATTTGGATGAGCTAGAAAAACGGATTGAGGAGGATCAATCCGTTTTTCTTTCCAAGTTACCTCAGTTCAGGATTGGTTCCGGAACTTTGTTGCTTACCGCAGGAATCGACTTGAGATAAGCATAGATATCTTTGAGATCCTCATCGGTTAAAGAATTTAAACTTTCTCCCATAATCGGCGCCATTGGAGGAAGTAAGGATCTTCCGACTCCCATTCTTTTTTGTGTACGTATGGTTTGGATAAACATTTCTTCCGTCCAACCTCCGATTCCAGTCTCCTTATCCGGAGTTAAGTTTTTCGCAAAAGTAACTCCCCAGGGGCCGACAGTAGCGGTAAGATCTCCCGCAAACAGGATCCAAGGACTTCCTTTGAAACTTTTGTATTCGGGTAGTTTGTTTGTTTCCAGATAGCCGGCGAGGTGTTTGGAGGTATTAGGAACAGGACCTTGCGGGGTCATGCTCTTGGACGTATGACAGTCGGCGCAACTTCCTAACTTCACTAATTTTTCTCCCCGTTTGACGCGGGCTGAATTTTGATCTTGGGAACAATTTGCGAAGATTGCAAAAGCCAAAATCAGTAATGAGATTCTAGTTTTCATGTTTTTTCCTCTTTGAGTTTTATGATTCTCATTCAGATAATCAATGTTAGCTGAATGACTTTGATTGAGTGAATTGAATTCACTCAGTCTTCGAAATGGCTCTTATGATATGAGCCGAGCCACCTCCAAATTTGAATTTGGAGCACTCTTGGGATGGAGAGAATAAATTTCACTTTAAAAATAAATAATTTATTCTTTAGATATCGATCGTTACATTACAAAAATTAATATTAGGAAGTTATTTATAATATTGATCGTAGCTTATAGGGAGACTGCTGAATCGAGACGTCGTGGAATCTCATTCTTCATTTGAGTCCTTTTAAGGTTTAGGAGAGAATCGCGCAGGGAGCGCGTTTTATTCTAAGAACATAATTTTTAAACAATTCAATTGAACGCTTCAAAAGAGAATCGGTTTGATCTTTCAGATGAGGAAAATTTCGGTAAAAGATGAAAAGATTGAACGCTATTTCACGAATTCACTTACGGAAAGTGAGACTTTATTTATAATTTATTTTCTATTTCATAATAGACGCTGACGGCAGCGGCTCCTTCTTTGCTCGAAAAAGGAGCGGAGTCAAATCACAAAACTCTTACGTATGGATTCGAAGCGTTTATGATTATCTCCAGAACTTTGGGTATAGACGATTCTTTCCTAAGTTGTTGAAAACAATCGCTAAGATGAGAAGCAGAAAAGATCCAAACAGAGCCGGGGTTAAAAGAAACTCCCAGTTTGCGTTTCCTATAAGAATTACGATCGTTCGGCGCCGGCGGGAGATGCGGTATTTGTGAACTGCATGAGAGCGATGGAAGTGGCGACTGCAATTGCGAGAGCATACCAGTCGTTTCCGAATAGAGTGAGGAAGAGAAGTCCGACCAGGATGAAATCAGATGACCACCGATTCAATTTCTTGGTTGAGAAAAAGGGCTCTCGGGCACTCCGAATAGAAGGGCGCAAATACCGCCGAACGGGGCCATTAGCAAAGGATAGTCTAAGGTTTTAGAAAGGAGGGCGATGATCGATACTCCGATCGTTCCACCGATCCAAGAAAAAAAGATATGGATGTTGTTCGGTCTGGGCGGAGAATTTGAATCCGTCAACGATCGTAAAAGGATCGGATTTTTTTCTTGGCGGATTTATGCAGTGATTTTGCCTCTAAGGAAACGTTCGCAAATAGCAGCGGTCGGGATGATTCAAAATGTATTTTAGAATTTTATCGTTAATGGCGATGATTGCACTCTTCGGATCCTTCGCATTTGAATTACAAATCTCAGTTTCGAAAGGATCTTCGACCCTTGATAAAACTTCGTCTAAGATGGCTTCTTTGCTTTCGAAGCAATAACATGCGCTTTCTTGAATAGATTGCTGGCGCTTGCGATTTCCGTCATGGAAGTGGGCATGTAGCCGTTTCTGCGAAATAGACTCAAAGGAGGCGGTGATAATTTCCTCTTTTTGATTTTTTCCATTCATAGAAATAAATATTTGACCAAACGTTTGGTCAAATATCATGAAAAATTCGGTTCTCGATCGAAAATTATAGACGGAGAGAATCCACTTTCGATGAAATTCTTTATCAAATCCGATTCTTGACAAAGTTGCGATCAAACAGATATGGATCGAAATTGGAGAGAAATTCTTAAAAAATAAGTTAAAGACTCAAAGCCGCTTTTCAACTTATCCCGCACTCATTGCGAAACATTATTCAAGGAAGATATTTTGTGGGAGCTACTGCAAAATCTAAAGTAATTTTCACCGGGAAAAATACGGAACTCCATATCAAGACTCGTCCTAACGGAATTCTTACCGTAAAAAAGTTCGCGGCCCCCACCCTCATCGGGTGGAGGA
>NZ_NPDU01000090.1 GCF_002811985.1 Leptospira adleri | reverse complement strand
AACGTGGGACCCAAGACATTCCGGAGGAATGGATGGGTTCCGCTTTTTGCAGGGTGTGGAATGTAAGAAAAGGATTCTTATTCGCTTACGATTTGAAAGTAGTTTCCGTCTTTCCATTTTTCGTATCGCGACCAGTTGATCTTCTTGCCTACCGGGACGTAGGGATACTCTTGGTGTTTAATTTTTATTCCCTGAGCTAAAGAATAAATTCCGGCGGCGAGAGAAATTGCAACGTCCTTTCTTCGTTTCGTCATAAGGATCATGTCTTTTTCCTTATCTATATAACCGATTTCTAAATAAGCTGAGATGGCGTTGATAAAGGTGGGTAACGCATACGTGGAAAGATAAGGTTTGTTGATCGGACCCGGCTCCGGAGAATCTTCATCCCCGCTTCTTTTACGCAGACCGTATTGAACAAATCTCATAAGCTCCGCAGAAGCGTAATGATTGTCTCCTCCGAACCCTTCTCTCCCATCCTCTCTTCTCCAGAGTTCTGGTTCGGCTTTTTCTCTTTCCCAAAATTTTCCTTCTGCGGAAAAACTCTTATGGGATTTTGCGTAAGGACCTTTGCCTCCGACTTTTGCCAATTCTTCCCAACCCGGTAGATCCTTGTATTTCCAAGTAATCATATTCTGCCGATAACCTTCAAATGCGGAAAGATCCGTTTTTTTACCTCGTTTATTCGGCCAATATCCGTGAAAATAAATCCAAGCGTCTGCGACTGCGTTTTCCAAACGAGACCAGCCTTCTTTAAAAATCATCCAATGACTCCAAGGCGAATCGTTGAACTTTTTATCGGCGTATTTACCTTCGGAAATTCCTTTCAGAACGTAAAAAGTTCTGTAAGACGGAGAAAGAACGGCAGCCATTCCCCCCGGATGTTCTTTATAACTAGGATTGAGATGAAGAGAAACGACCAGGTTCGGTTTTTCCTGATTGATAAACGAAATTCTTCCCAGCTTAATCTTTTTCGTTTTTTTATCCGGGTAATCGAAAAGACGATAAGGAGCGTTCGGGTCTTCGCTTGCGGAATATTCTCTTTCCTCCGCGTTTCCGCTTCTCGTCATCACCGAGTCGATCTTAATCCAAGGAATATCCTCGTTGGTAAAGGTCTTCATGTATGATTTGAAAGTTTCAAAACCGTCCTCGGTTCTTGTAAGATCGAGGATCTCTTTTAGTTCTTTAGCAAGTTCTAATACGACGACGCGTTCCTTTCTTCCTCTGGAAGACGCACCTGACTTATAGAGTTCGAGATATTTATCCGAGATGGGATCGTATTTATCTCCGTGATCTTCTTTCGGTTTGAGATCGACGCCCCCGTGTCCGGGATCGATCACTACCTTAAAAGTCTTAACGGGAGATTGGACGGTGGAATCAAGTTCTTCTTTTTTTTCAGGCCCGGCCTCTGCGACCGCGCCCGAGAGAAGAATCGATATAAGAATTATATTTGCAAAGAAGGAAAGTTTTTTCGGTCGCCTCACTATTTTTTCTGCGGATCCTTATTGTCTGAGTTTTCTGAGAACACCATATTTCGATTATCGCTCAGGTCCACTTTATATTTTTCGCGGATATTTTTACTTTCTTCTTCCGCCTTTAGTTTGCTCAGAATGGAAATTCCGTATTCTTTTGCTAAACGGAAATGAATGAGAGAATCCTTATATCTCGAATCCTTCCGCATCCTATCCGCTTGGATCATCTGATAATAGGCGATCTGAAGTTTATGGTGATTGGCGGAGATCTCGCGACTTCTCGCGGAAGCCGAGGGAGTAAGTCCGTTCTGTGTTTGTTCCACGCTTACGATCGTATCCGCACACTCTCCCAAGAGTTGGTCCGTTCTCTTGTTGTATTGATCCGAAAATTTATTATAAAGTTTGTCGACGCTCTCGCTCGTCTCGCGCATCTTTCGTCCCGCGATCACGTATTGTCTTCTATAATAATAATGCAGTGCATCGTTGTATTGTTTCCAGATTGTGTTTAATTCCTCATTGGAACCCTGCACGCTGGATCCGAAGTTTTTTGTCACGGTCGCAAGAGCGTGAATATCGTTTTTTACCTTCTCTTTCACTGAATCCAAAGTTCTTGCATAATGAAATTCTTCCAAATAGTCGCCTTGGTATTTCGGATCGTTCGCGGCGCTCGCGAGTTCGCTCCCCTTTTCGTCTTCTTTAGCCGGTCCGGACTGAGCCGAAATCGAAACCGAAGCAAATAAGAATATGGCGATTGAAACCTGGAAACTTTTTAATGACATGCGAATCTCCTACGCGGAAGTATAGCACAGCGTTTTAAAACGCAACTAGTATTTTTAGAGATTGTTTCCCGACTTCGATCCATTCTTCTCTCGAAAACGAATTTGGAGCAAGCCGTCTCCAGCTGGAAAAAGAGTATAGGAAAGTTCGGAGGCTTTCACTTCCTCCCAAAATTCCCGAACGGCTTTATCCGAAGGAGCCTGTCTTTCCGGATCGAAAATTCTTCCGTGCCAAAGAACGTTATCGAACACAGCGACGTCCGGTCGTAAATTTTTTAGGATACGAAAAATTTCCGGATAAAGGACCTTATCACAATCTATAAAAACGAATTTTCCCTTCCATTCCTCTACGTTATTTTCGTTTGCTTCCTTTAGATACTGAAGGCAATGTGTTTTGAGGAGGTGAATCTCCAAATCGCCGAAGGGATGTTGTTCGAGATAAGAGCGAACCTTTGCGATATAATAGATCTCCCTTTCCAATGAAACGACTTTCGCAATTCTTTTTAATCCGCTCGCCATCCAAAAAAGCGAAATCCCATAACCGGTTCCCAACTCCAAAATTTCTTCCGGCTGTTCGACTTCCACTAAATGTTTGAGGACGGCGCCGGAAGCGGGCGTCAGTACGGGAACTCCTTGGGCGGCGGCGTCCTCTTCCATCCGGTATAAAATCGCAATCGGACGGGGAATCAGTTCCGAATCGATC
This sequence comes from Leptospira adleri, assembly GCF_002811985.1. Taxonomy (GTDB): domain Bacteria; phylum Spirochaetota; class Leptospiria; order Leptospirales; family Leptospiraceae; genus Leptospira; species Leptospira adleri. The sequence continues at coordinate 13,583 of NZ_NPDU01000090.1, read as the reverse complement.
CTTTCTTCCAGACCTTCCAGAAACACGGAGGTCCCGTATTTTCCCGGAGGACTTCCTTTGCTCATGGGATAAAAAGATGAAATCTGTCTTTTTGATCGTCCGGAATTTTATCCGCCAACACTTTCCTAATATACGGTGTCGGATAACGTTTCGAAAAATGAATTAGGACTATTTTTTCGTTTTTAAAGGAAGAAAGATTTTCAAGAATTTCGTCCAGATGGATATGTCCCCATTCTCGCGCGCGTTCCACGTTTCGTTCCTGATCGATATAAGTACATTCAATAAATAGAATACTTGAATTAGCTACGTCCTCGCTTTCCAATACGTATTCAATCTTCGTATCGCCGGAGAAACTGATCACAGGAATGGAACTCATTTCCGAAACTTCACGATTCTCCTTCAGAACCTTGTTCAACTCGTGTTGCGGAAGAGATTGAAATTCTTTTTTTAGTTTTTTTCTTTTCTCGTAGATCGTATAACCTTGGGAAGGAACACGATGAAACGTTTTATGAGGGGAAAAAAAATGAGTCGGATCCAGATTCACTTTTTCGCCCGGAGCCACCGCTCTCAGATCGTAATTGTACGGGAAGTCTTCGATCTGGGAATACAGATCTAGGATCTTTCTCAGCGGTTCCTCCAAAGCGGGCGGAACAAAAATTTTAGGGGGTTTGAGTTTACGCAGCGATCTTTGAGAAATGTAATACGGAAGTCCCGCAGAATGATCCAAATGAGAATGAGTCAACAGAAGATTGTCGAGGTGGATTCGATTCGGATTTTGCGCGCCAATATCGAACATCAGACTCAAGGAAGGAAGATAGATCGACGTTCGAATCCCGCCTTCCGAAATCCCCTCAAACTGATATTGTTTATGCTGAAACTTGCAATACACTAGGGAATCCTTTCTTCCGGAGCGACCGTCTTGATCGTTTCCTTGATTCCTTTCGTAATATCTTTCGGACCAGTGAGAATCGTCTTGACTCCGGAACTTACGAAGTATTTTTTTCCGACCCTTTTGAGATCGGAAAGAGTGACTGCCTGAATTTTATCCCGATAGTTTTTTAAATAATCCGAAGACATGTTGTGTTCTCGGAAACGAAGAGTGTTGTGAAGGATTCCCATCTTATCGGCGAACTGAAATATAAATCGATTTACGATCGATTGTTTTGCTGTTTCGAGTTCCTGTTCGGTGATCTTAGAAATCGTCTCTTCGCTTAATATTTCCCTCATCAGATCGTAAACTTCCTTGGTCGTGGAAGTTTTCGTCTGAGTCGTGAAATAAACGACTCCGTAATCCTTTTCAAAATACGTAGCGCTGCTGGAGGAATACGCAAGGCCTCGGTCCGAGCGGATCTTTTGCATAAAATAAGAACTAAAACCTCCGCCGCCGACGATGTAATTCACGAGTTGAATCGCGTAAAAATCCGGATCCCGGTGCGGCGGAAGAATTCCGGCCATAAGAACGAGGCTCTGAGTCGCGTCCTTCTCCACGCTTAAAATCTGATAGGGAAGAGAATCGAAATTCTTCTTTAAACTTTGCGTGCTCACGAGAAGTTTTTTGTCCTCTCTTACGACCGCTCGATCCGGAAGCAAAGAAGCGATCAAAGGTTCCGCTTCCTTTTTTTCCAAGTCTCCGGTAAGCAGAACCGCTCTCCAAGAAACGGAAACTACGTTGTCGAAATAATCTTTGAGATCGGAGGAATTGATTTTAGAAAGAGAATCCAACTCGGCGCTTTTACCGAGGACCGTCCCTTTGTAGACCAACTCCGCCGTTTTACGATAAGCGATATCGGGAAGTTTATCGTTTCTACGTTTGATCGCTTCCTCGAGTTTTAATTTAGCGACCGAAAAACCCTCTTCGTTTAACAAAGGATTGGAAATAAATTCTTTCAAAAGAGGAAGAATTTCTTTTTCAAATCGTGAAAGATAAGAGACCGTCAAAACGATTTTGTCCGAATTGGCGTCCGTATCGAGTTTGGCTCCGTAACCTTCTAGGGTTTCGATAAATTTGCTTCCGGGCGCGGAAGCGGTTCCGCTGTGTTTCCATGCTTCCACGAAGAGTTCGGGGATTTCGGGCCGCAACTCCGGGTTTGAAAGAATACCGGAATAGATATGAATTTCAAGATTTCGAAGCGGAAATTCCTCTCCGGGTAAAAAGAGAACCTCGGTTCCTTTTCCGGAAGAAAAAGTCTGCACCTCCGGAAACTCGAAACTCAAGGGAGGGATTTTTACGTTTTTAACGAAATCGCCCGGCGCCGAAGAAATCGGAGAAACGAACGCGATCGACACGAGCAGGAAATAGTATAATTTTTGAATATAAGGTTTCATGAATTTGTTTTGGTTAGAGTCCTATTTTCCCGAAATTTTTGTTTCTTTGACCGGAGGATTGAGGTCGGCGATCGTTCTGTTTTCGAGAACGAAATATTTGCGCGCCACCCTCTGCACGTCTTCGGGAGTGACTGCGTCCAACTCTTCGTATCCTCTCAGGAGTTCCTTCCAATCGCCGTAGAGGAGCTGAAAGAGGGAAAGAACGTCCGCGAGTTTTCCATTGTCGTCCAGACCTCTCAGATAACTTCCGAGGATTTGATTTTTGATTCGGAAGAGTTCCTCCTCCGTGATAGGTTCGGTTTTTAGACGATCCAATTCTTCTTGGACCACATTCTCCACCTTTCTCTGATCCGCGTTTTGGTTGTTCGTGATATAGATCGAAAATAGGTTGGAAAGCCGATCCCCCGGATCCCCGTTCCAACAGGAAACTCCCTGAGCAATCTGTTCCTCTAAGACCAACCTTTTAAAAAGGCGTCCCGATTCTCCTTCCGCGAGAAGAGTGTCGATGATTCCGAAGACCGCGTCGTCCGGATGAGGGAATGTCGGTTTATTGAATCCGATAATTTTCGAAGGATTACTCGGATGAGTCACCGAAACGAACTTAGGCCCCGCAAATCCTGCGTCCGGAATTTTTTTCGGAGGAACCGGTTTTCCCTTTTTCAAATCTCCGAAATAAGTCCTGAGAATCGTCTCCGTCTTTTCGAAGTCCAAAGATCCTACGACCGCAATCACCATTCTCTGAGGATCGTAGTAATTCTTAAAAAAGTTTTGAGTTTTCTCGAGATCTAAAAACCCGAGATTTTTTTCGTAACCGATGACCGGCATCCGATACGGATGATCTTCCGGGAACGCCGCGTCCATATATTTTTCGCGAAGAATTCCCATACCTCTGTTTTCCACGCGCATTCTTCTTTCTTCCAAGACGACTTCCCTTTCCGTATAATATTCTCTTAATATAGGATCTTTGAGCCGATCGGATTCCAGTTTGGCCCAGATCTCCAATCGATTTGCGGGAAGAAGAATCTGATAGTTCGTAACGTCGTTCGATGTGTAAGCGTTGAAGCCGACACCTCCGTTTCGAGAATAAATATAATTGTCTTCGTTGGAGACCACAAACTTACGATGCAATTCAAGAAGAACGGCGAAACGTTTTCGTAGTGTTTCGATTCGATTCTTAAATTCCGCCGAAGGTTCTTCCCCCTTCGCTTTCATCTCCGCTTCTTGGATGCGAAGTTCGTCCAAACGTTTTCCCCAGACCGCGATTTGATCCAGATAAGGTTTTTCTTTTTCGAAGTTTGTGGTTCCGATATTTTTCGTTCCCTTAAAGAGCATGTGCTCCAAGAGATGAGCCGTTCCCGCGATCTCGGGAGTTTCATCGGCGGAGCCCACTAAAAATTTGGAATAGACCGCGATCGTGGGAGAATCTTCCCGCTTCATCATAAGAACTCTCAATCCGTTTTCCATCTGAAAGGTTCTCGTTTTTTCTTCTAAGGACTTTTTGAGTCCGGAGAAAACGGAGCCGTCCGCGAAAATAGATCCGAAGGAAACGAAGAGACAGATTCCAAAAATCAAACGAGGTTTAAGGATCGGTTTTTTGAAACTCATGCTTACAGTCTTTCCTCTTCGGGACCTGGTGTCCAGAAGTTCACCAAAAAATCCTGCTTCCTTTTACTCCCGAATTCGAAATGATTGTCTCATGCGGTCTTACCATTTGTTTTTAGGAATCGCGATTCTATTCTTCTTTTCCTGCGTTCCCGCGGATCCGGAATACAGACAGAAGGTTTTGGAAAACGTCAAGGACACGGGTTTTATTTCCCGAGAATTTTTTCAGATTCTTGTCAAGGTCCCTCTTCCATCCAAAGACGCCGGAATTCAAGAACTTCGAAACCAGTGCAGAAAGGTCGCGGAAACAAAAAGGGACGAGATGGCGGTTTCGATTCTGATTACCGAAATAAGAGAGAGCGATCGGCTTTTCGGATCAATCCAACCGGATCTTGCAAACAACAACACGAACCCGACTCTTCCTTCTCAAATCACGAATACAACTTCGGTCAGCACGACTCCCGGAGGAGTCGCCGTCTCAGGCTCTTCTACTAACTCGACGACTCAGTCTTCCAATCCTTACGGTCCCTCGACAGGCCCTTCCGCGAATCCCGATCCCAAGGCGGCGGAAAGAGAAAAGGAAAAGGCAAAACTTTTAAACCAAGATGTTTTGGTTTATAGAGGAGCCTTTGCTTGGTTCTTAAATTCCATGTTTCTTTTTCGAGAAGACTACAGCGACCCCGCGAATTGTACTTTCATTTATAGAAATATTCAGAAAGATTTGTATGCGAACGTTATGCGAAAGGGAATTCAACCGATCTCTAAACAAGAAAAACCGGAGGCTCCACAATGAGACTTGTTTTTTTCTGCATTCTATTATCGATTCTATTTTTCATCGAATGTTCCTCCGGGGCGAAAAAGCCGGTTGAAAATGGAAAGGAAGAATCCACAACGACGACCGTCCAAGAAGAATCGAACGCAAACTCCGCAGATGAATACATCAAAGCCGCAGAAGGATTTATCAACGGCGACACGTTTCAAGTCGTAATCTCTTCTTTGGAAGGAAGTCACGAAAACGCGCAGGACCTGGCCCGAAAAAGAGCGGTCAATCTATTGATCGCGGAAAAAGGGGAAACGTTCCGTTCCTCCGATAAGATCGTAATCAAAGAATTGGTCGATTCCAAAGGAAAGATCGTCAAGTCTTCCGGTTCCATTCAAGGAAAGACATACTTTCTGTTTCAGGTCAATTCACCGGGTTTAAAGTCCTCTCTGAAAAGATAAGAATCTGTTTCTCAAAGCCTATGAAAGTAGGAACTCATACTTTTTTGGAAACAGAAAACATCCAAAATCTTCAGGAAAGACGGGTCCTCGGCAATTTGTAGGAACTCATACAAGCGTTTCAATTTTACAAAGACGTTTTTTTGGACTTGTGTGTTTTGTATAATCTTGCCCGCAAATCGGAAAGTTATTAGGATCAAGGATTCAAAGGAGAATTTTTGTAGGAGTTCCCACATACAAGGCTTTGTACTTGCAAAAAAGTTAATTCTCTGATAGAGGAAAGTCTCCCGACTTTTTCCCGCGGACCCGCCTCCACCACCCAATCAGGGTGGGGCCCGCGACTTTCACGGGGATGGTCGGAACTCCGACAGCTTTTTCTTAAGAATCAATCCGACTTGTAGTTTAAGATTCCGGGCAGTGGGCCATGTTCTAAGTTTTCTCGAAACGTTACTCGCAGTCGGACTTAAAGTCCGACCGTAGAACATTCCTCCATAAACTGTATAAAAAGAATCGTCCTTAAATTTTATCCATTTCATATTTCTCCTTTTTAAGATCGACAATCAAAAACGGTTAAGAATTTTATGTTTCTTTTATGAACTTTCAGGTCGACGGTAATTTAGGAAAAATACTTTTCTGGATTTCAATTTTAGCGTCACTGAACTGCGTTACGCGTTGCAATTGCGAAACGGATTTCAGTCGTTTCCCTCCAAACATCAAAAACGATATATGTAACGAACCCGATCCTATGATCGAAGTTCTCATCGCGTTAGCCTCCGATTATCGAAATTTCAGAATGCAAGCTCCCGCGAATCGAGGAAATCTAAACGTTCGCATACAAAAAAATGAATTCACCCTTAAGGCCGGTGAAACGTCTGAGAGATTCGGAATCGAAGCGGTTCAAGGAGTTTACAAAATAATTAGCGATACGGAAGGGACTTTATTGGATCGAACCGACTTCGACTTTTCCAAATCGATCCGCGACGGAATTATCGTACGAAACGAATTCACGTTAGAAACAAATCGTTGTTATCTCTTGGACGGCGTCTCGGGAAACGCAGTCGAAAAGGATTGCGCCAACTTTTAAGAGAAGTTTAAACCCGCCGCGCATTCGAGGAGACTTTGTATTAAAAAACCTCGATCCGATTCGATCGAAATTGACGAGAATCGCCCGAATGAGATGCATTGTCTTGCTATGAATATCGATCTACAACCGATCCTAAAGGACGAACTGATAACTCTCCGACCCGTCCGGGAGAGCGACTTTGACGAACTTTATAGGGCCGCTTCCGACCCGCTTATCTGGGAACAACATCCCAGCAGGGAACGGTTTCTTAAGGAAAATTTCACTCCTTACTTTCGAGAAGCCGTGGAATGGAAAAGCGGTTTCGTAGTGATCAATAACAAAACCGGTCGGTTGATCGGAAATACGCGGTATTACGATCTCGATCTTTCGGAACGTTCGGTTGCAATCGGATATACTTTCCTTGCAAGGGAATATTGGGGCGGACTCTTCAACAAATCGATGAAATCCCTACTCATAAATCACTGCTTTCAGAACGGAATCGGGTCCGTCCTATTTCATATCGGAGTCGGTAATAAAAGATCGCAGAAGGCTTTGGAAAAATTGGGAGGAGAAAGAATCCGTTCTATCGAAAGAGAAGGACAACCCTACTTCGAATACGAAATCACATGCGAAAAATGGAATTTTCGAAAGAATGAATCCATTTCTTTTGTTCAAAAGAAAACGAACCAGGACTTGTAAGAGGAGAGACTATCCCTAAGACCCCGGCTGTGTAAACGTAACATCCGTCTTCCGAAATAATCTCACGTACAAAATTCTATCCGGTTCGAAACAAAACAGGAACCGAACCGCGTCGCACCAATGGTTGAATAGGACGACGCGACTCTACGTACTTGGAAACGATTACTGGATCATTTCCACTTGTTGAATTTTTCCCGGAATACAGATATTTTTATCGAAGTTGCAGTAATAGATTTTCCCGTGGATTTCCAAATCGCCTTTTCCGGTAACCGTAAGTTGAATCGGATCAACCGAGGATAGGTATTCCTTTTTCTTTTCGGAAGTTTTGCCTTTGACCGTTAGGTTTGCCTTCTCCACCTTCACACCTTTTCCGGCATTGAGAAGAATCTTATGAGGAGCGTCTTTCTGAATTCCGTAATTCGAAGGGTGAACGATTTTTAAAAGATAAGAATTTCCAAAACTCTTCTCCAGTTTGAATTTCACCGGACTTTCCTCTTCGGCAAAGACCCCAAAGGAGATACAACTTACGAGAACGCATACGAGAACTTTATTTTTCATACTAGTTTGACCAATCTTCCCGAGGATTTGTTTCAGAAAAGAATTCTTCGACTCTTTCTATTTAGACATACGAGAAGGAGACCTGTTGCTCCCATTTCTTAAGAAATTCTTAGAATTTATAGGGATTGAGTTAGATTTGAAATTGACTGATCGATTCCGGCTTGCCGAAGATCCTTTCCAAATCCACAGAAAAATCCTTGAGAAGAACGGATGAGATGGACCCGGAAGTCGCCGAAACAATCAGTTGAAAACCGGATTCTCCATTGGAAAAAATTTCTATCGATCTTTCCATAGGATCCAAGATCCAATATTCCTTAACTCCGTGCCTTTCATAGAGTTTCTTCTTTGTCTTGAGGTCGTGATACGCGTTTCCTTCGGAGAGAATTTCCGCAACCCAATCGGGCGCGCCTTCCACTCTGGTTCTCTGAATGATCGAACTTCGTTCCTTTGAAATAAAAATCAGGTCTGGTTGAACGACATTATGCTCATCGAGAAAGACGTCGATGGGAGAAGCAAGGGTAATCCCGTTTTGATTTTTTCGGGTAAACTGCATTAAATAAAAATGAAGTTCACCTGAAATCCTTTGATGCTCGGGAATCGGAGCTGGAACCATAAATATTTCACCATCCAAAAGCTCCGCCAAGGTTCCTTCCGGAAGTTTGGCCAGATCTTTATCCGTTTTGTTTTCGGTCATTGGCATAGTGAGAACTCATTCAGAGATGGGTTTGAAACCGGAACAGTTCAACCTCTTTTAGAAATCAGATTTTGTATCAATCGGAATCGAATGTCAACTGAATCTTGGAAAGCCGTCGGAGTCGGGAAGAATTTCGAGAAACTTTTTCTTTCGCGTTCCATCCTTCGTTTCCTTACCACACGAACTTTCATTGGGAGGAAAGTCTGAACAAGAACTTCCTTTCTCGTTTTCAAAACAAAAGGAATCCTATTTCAAAAGAAGAAATTCGAATCCGATCGTTCTTCAAAGGAACACAAAAAAAAGAATTGGACTCGGTTGCGTTTTCAGAAAAGAAAATCCAGGAAAGTGCTCATTGGATGAGGCAAACGATCGAAAGGAAGGGTTGATTCACCTTGGGTAAGAAACGGGATTCTCGTCCGAAAGAAAACCGCGGTCTTTGGAAACGAAGACCGCTAAAAAGAAATTTATTTGTAGTTCGTAAACTGAACGTCGAAAGGAAGATCGGAAGTTTTCAAAAGGTGAATCACTTCCTGCAAGTCGTCCTTTTTCTTTCCGACGACACGAACGGATTCTCCCATGATGGTTACGTTGACTTTGAGTTTGGAATCCTTGATCAGCCTTGTGACTTCCTTGGTTTGTTCCTTTTCCATTCCCTTTCTGATCTTGACTTTCATACGAACGGTTCCGCCGGTCGCAGGTTCGATCTTGGATTTGAAATCGAAATTTTTAAGACCGATTCCGCGTTTCGCCATCTTGGAAACCAAAACGTCGATTACACTTTCTAACTTCCCTTCGTTATCCGAAGTAAGAATCAATTGCTCCTCTTCGAGCTGGATATCGGACTTAGAACCTTTAAAATCAAAACGATTCTTAATTTCTCCCATGGCCTGAGTGACCGCGTTGATCAATTCGGGTCTGCTGATTTCGGAAACTACGTCAAAGGATGGATCGCTCATACTCTTTCTCCGCTTAAGATTTGTTTTGCTTCGTCGACTGCGGCGGCGATCGAAGAATCGAGGTTTTGTATTTCTTTACCTCCGCCTTGTGCCATGTCCGGTTTACCTCCGCCTTTTCCGCCTAACGCCGTACAGGCGGCTTTCACGAGATTCCCGCAATGAATTCCTTTGGAAGTGAGTTCGGGAGAACAGGTGATTACTACACTCGCGCTTTCGGGGCCTTTGCTTCCGAGAATTACGAGAAGATTTTTTTCTCTCACCTTGAGATTGTCCGAAAGTCCTTTCAGAGAACTCGGATCCTTGTCTTCAAAAATCGCCGAAAGAATTTTTCCGGCGCCCGTATCGATCGCGGAAGTAAAGACGGATTCGATCACGGAAGAATTGTTTTCGAAGTCTCTGGATTCGAAGGACTTTTTCGCTTTTAGAAAGAGAGAAGTATTTTCTTCGATCTTCGCGGCAATCGTTTCGGAAAGGTCTCGGAAGAATGTGACGGCGGTGGCGCCTTCTTTTTCGAGTTTTTCCCGGATTTCCGTGGGACCCGGGATTTCACTGGCGATCCAAAGATTCTTCCCTTCGTCGCCTAACTCCGATTTGATTTTGAGATTTAGATTTTGAACGGTTTCCGTAAGTTCAGCGAAACGATTTTGAAACGTCTCGATCACCGCGGGACCGCAGACCCCTTCGATGCGGCGATTTCCCGCTCCCGGAGAAGATTCTTTTTTGATAAAGAAGAATCCGATCTCGCCGGTGTGCGTAACATGTGTTCCTCCGCAGAATTCCACGGAAGCGTCTCCCATCTGAACGACTCTGACCTTGTCCCCGTATTTTTCGCCGAAGGTCGCGACTGCGCCCGTTTTCTTTGCTTCGTCGATCGCAAGTTCTTTGGTCTCTACTCCGAAGTCTTTGCGTATCGATTCGTTGACCCAGGATTCTATCTTTCGGATTTCGTCGTGAGTCAAAGCGGAAGGATGTGAAAAATCGAATCTCAGATATTCGGGAGAAACGATCGAACCTTTTTGAAGGACGTGATCTCCGAGTAAATTACGAAGCGCGCCGTTTAAGAGGTGGGTTCCGGAATGGTGAAAACGAAGTCTTTCTCTTCGAAGTTGTTCGACTTCCGCATCGAGTTCTTGACTGACGGAGAATTCTCCGCTCAAAACTTCCCCGAAATGGATGATGACGTCGTTTTCCTTTTGTGTGTCGAGAACCTTGAAGACGTTCTTTCCGTTTCGTAAAAATCCGGTATCGCCAACCTGTCCGCCGCCTTCCGGATAAAAAGGAGTTTTGTTTAGAACGACCGCGCCGGCCTGACCTTCTTTGAGAACGGATGTCGGTTTATTATCATAGAATAAATGTGTAATATTCCCTTTTTCTGATATGGAAGAATAACCGAGAAACTCCGTCTTTTCCACGTTGAGTCCGGTCATCAAGGAAACCTTGTGGACCTTCCAGGATTCTCTGGAGAATTGTCTGTCCTTTTCCAATTCTTCTTGAAAACCGATTTTGTCAAAGGAGAGGCCGTGTTCCGCTACGATCTCTTCGGTCATCTCTGCAGGAAAGCCGTAGGTTCCGTAGAGAAGGAACGCATCCGTTCCGGAGAAAAAGGATTGAGCGGAGGATTTTGTCTTTTGAACGAGGGTTTCGATTTTTTCAAGACCGAGTTCGAGAGTTTTGTGAAAGAGTTCCTCTTCCGCGAGAATCGTTTTTTTGAGAGAAGCCGCGTTTTTTGCGAGTTCCGGGTAACGGACCTTGTAGATTTCGATGACCTTATCCACGAGTTTGTAGAGAAAGGGTTCGTTGAAATTCAACTTTCTTCCGAAAAGAGTCGCACGACGGATCAAACGACGAATAACGTAGCCCCGACCTGTTCTGTCCGGATAGATTCCGTCTCCGATCGAAAAGAGAACCGAGCGAATATGATCGGTCACAACACGAAAAGCGGTTTTGTTTTCGGAAGAATACTTGAGACCGGATAATTCTTCGTAAAAGGAAATGATTTTACGAAGTTCGTCGGTATCGTAAACGGAATCCACGTTTTGCAGCAACAAGGCGACACGTTCAAGTCCGGATCCGGTATCGATCCCGGTTTGTTTGAGAGGATGGAGATTTCCTTCCGTGTCCTGGTTGAATTGGTTGAAAACTATATTCCAAAATTCTAAAAAACGATCGCAATCGCATCCGGGTTTGCAGGTTCCGCTGGTCGCGCAGTCGGGTCCGCCCTTTTCGATTCCTCGATCCAAGTAGAGTTCCGAGCAAGGACCGCAGGCACCGCTGTCTCCGGCAGGTCCCCAGAAATTGTCTTTTTTTCCGAGGCGCGTTATGCGCTCTTTCGGAATGCCTTTGGAAAGCCAGATCTTTTCGGCTTCGTCGTCGTCTGTGTAAACTGTGACCCAGATCTTTTCCTTATCAAATCCTAAGTGATTGACCGAACAATCGAGCGCGTATTCAATCGCTTCCTCTTTGAAATAATCTCCGAAGCTGAAATTTCCGAGCATTTCGAAGAAAGTACAATGTCTTTCGGTCCGTCCTACGACTTCGAGGTCGGTAGTCCGCAAGCATTTCTGACAAGAGGTCGCTCTTGTATAAGGGAGTTCTACTGCGCCTGTAAAAAAGGGTTTGAACTGAACCATTCCCGCGGTCGTGAAAAGAAGCGTAGGATCTCCGGCCGGAAGAAGGGAAGAAGAAGGAACTACGGAATGGGACTTATCTTTGAAATAGTTTAAAAAGATTTCTCTGATTTCCGATACAGATTTTGGTTTCATGATACCTCTAAAATCAAAAAATGCCTGAAGCTCTCGGACGAAAGAGATTCAGGCATTTCAAAAAACGAAATGAAAAGAAAAAGAAACTTAACGTTTGGAGAACTGTGTTCCTCTTCTCGCTTTGTGAAGACCGTATTTCTTTCTTTCCACCATTCTTGGATCCCGAGTAAGGAATCCTTCCTTTTTGACTGCGGGACGGAACTCCGGTTTGATTCTGCAGATCGCTCTAGCGAGTGCATGACGAATCGCACCGACTTGTCCGGTGATACCCCCGCCTGTAACGTTTAAGTTGAGATCGAACTTATCGGAAACATTCAGGAGAGTGAGAGGACGAATCGCCTCGTCGATGATGGATTTGCGGTTTTGAAGATATTCTTTGATATCTTTGTGGTTTACGGTGATTTTACCGGAACCTTCTTTGATTTTTACGCGGGCTACGGAGGTTTTTCTTCTTCCTACTGCCCAAATTTCTTTTGCTGCGGGTGCCATTCTTAAATCGGTCTCCTTAGATTTCCAGTTTCACAGGCTTTTGTGCCTGGAGGTTGTGTTCCGCACCCGGAAAAATTTTACAGTGGGTGAGCATTTTGTCTCCGAGTTTGCTCTTAGGAAGCATTCCCTTAACGGCCTCGTAGATGATCTTTTCCGGTTGTTTTGCAATGAGATCCTTGAAAGTAGTTTCGGTCATCCCACCTGGATAACGAGAGTGATGATAATACTTCTTTTGAGTTTCTTTGCTTCCGGTAACTTTCACTTTGGAAGCATTGATCACAATGATGTTGTCTCCACAATCTTGGTTTGGAGTAAAAGTCGCTTTGTGTTTCCCGCGAAGTCTGGCGGCGATCCCGGAGACAAGTCTTCCGAGGGTTTTTCCTTCCGCATCCACTACGAACCAGCCTTTTACGGCGTTTTCTTTCGTAAGAGAAGGAGTTTTATGTGCTTTTGATAATACTGACATGAAAAATCGTCCTGTAGGTGCCAGAATTTCGTTCTGACCCCCAAAGTCAAGAAAAAAGAGCCAAAGTACCGGAAAGGAGCCGTTTTAGAGCAACGCCTCTTCTTAGTTTTCAACTGATTTGTGTGAGTTCCTACTTTTTGCGGAACCTTAGAAAGAGAAGAAATCTCCTTTTTCAAATTTTGGCGATTCGCTCGCAGAACTTCCCTAAAAAAGGCTCGCGACTGCGCTTTCTGCTCCAATTCCTTCGGAATTTCCGCGTCAATCGCGATCACAGGATTTTTTTTGAAAGAAAACTTCTTCTGAGAAAAACTCGGAAAAAAAGTATGAGTTCCTACTTTTCAGAAAAGAGGCGGACTTTTCTGAGATCCAAAGCGGGGAGTTCCCACATTCGATTGGATTTTCAAAAAGTGCAAACATTTCCACGAAGGATGCAAAAAGTAGGAACTCTCACATTTCTTCGAATCGTGAATTCCTTTCCCAAATTCGAATTCTCAGATCAAAAGTCGGAACCATGCGAAGTCTGGAAAGGAGATTCAGAAATTTCTCACTTCCGTTCGTTGAACTAAAGCGCCTCTGCTTCCTATGGGTCGCAGCGGCCTCTCACTTCCGTTCGTTGAACTCAGCGCCTCTGCTTCCTATGGGTCGCAGCGGCCTCTCACTTCCGTTCGTTGAACTCAGCGCCTCTGCTTCCTATGGGTCGCAGCGGCCTCTCACTTCCGTTCGTTGAACTCAGTGCCTCTGCTTCCTATGG
>NZ_NPDU01000009.1:45135-97133 GCF_002811985.1 Leptospira adleri | reverse complement strand
AGAGTCCGAAGCGAAGGAGTTCCTACAAAAATCATTATTTTAGGGTCTGTCCTATAGTTTGGAATGTGGGAACTCCGATCAGAACTGGAATCCGTATGAGAATCTCGAAAGAGAAGGATTCGCATTTTAGAAAATTATAATCTGCTTGTGTGAGTTCCCACGAATTACGTCTCATGGATCATTTTGCGAGATCGCAAATCGACCTTTTTTCAAAAAAAGTGTGAGTTCCTACATCTTTCAGATTTTTGGGAAGGACTCATTTCCGCCGAACGAATGTGATCTGTGGGAACTCCTGCTTCCCGCGGTTTCTCTTCGATTTTACGAGGTCATTTTGTTCCATAAAATGTAGGAACCCCTTCTTTTAAAAAAAACTTCCTCTTTGCCGGGGATTTTGCGGGATCTCCTCGCGCCATCTTGCGAATTTTAAAAAAGGAAAACGTTTGTCGGAAAAACTCAAGGGAGGAAGAACGCGCCTTCTGCAAAACCGATTTTACGGAAAGATACATTGGAGTTCCCACAAAAAACTCCTCCAAAGAATTTTTCCGGATTCCGGTTAATCGTCAGATTTCCCCGCTTCGAATCGAAAACGTCCTCAGAGAACCTTCTCTCAAAACGCGGATCGGAAGATCTTTTTGGATCGTGGATTCGTCCAGGGTTCTGTGCATGTCGTCGATGGAACGGATTACCTGATCGTTTAAGGAAAGAATCATATCACCTTTTCTTAATAGACTTGAGGCGGCCGGGGAAGAATTTTCTACTTCGATCACGAGAACTCCTGAAGTTTGATCGAGTTTATTGAAAATTTTCAGACGATTCGGAATGCTCTGGTTTTGTCCCGCGATTCCCAGATAACCCCTTTTTACAAATCCGTTTTTCATCAGGCGGGTGATGACGTATTCCGCGGTGCCGGAGCCGACCGCGAAACAAATTCCCTGCGCCGATGGAATGATCGCGGTGTTGATTCCTATCAATTCTCCTTTCGAGTTCACGAGAGGTCCTCCCGAGTTTCCGGGGTTCAGAGCGGCGTCGGTTTGGATCACGTCTTCGATCAATCTTCCCGAACGGGAACGAAGGCTTCTTCCTAAAGCGCTTACGACGCCCGCAGTGACGGTCGATTCGTAACCGAGCGGGTTTCCGATAGCGATAGCGAGTTGTCCGACTTTAACCGAAGTCGGTTTTGAAAAGTGCAGATACGGAAACGGATCGCTTGTGACTTTTAAGACGGCGATGTCTGTCATCGGATCTTCTCCGATCTTCATCGCTTTGTGACTTCTTCCGTCCGGAAATTCAGCGTTGATCTCGGATGCGTTTTCGACAACGTGTTGATTGGTGACTATAAAACCGTCTGGAGAAATTAAGAATCCGGAACCGGCTCCACCTCCTCGATTACCGTTCACTTTGAGATGAACGACCGCCGGACTCACTGTATCGACCGCGTTCGTCACCGCTTTGGAATACGCATCCATCGGATCCTCTTCTCTTTCCGAAGTAGAAATTTTAGGGACGCCGGGAAAGGAATCTTTCGAATCGGATTGAACCCATTGAATCATAAAAAACCTCCGAATTCTATTTAGACCCGAAAGAATCTATTTGTATTCAAAAAAGTTACAAAATATAAAGAATCGGTTTCATTTTTTAGCGGGAAGAATTCAGTAAGAAAAGAAGTATCTTTTGAATCTCTCCGACGCGGTTTTGAACTGAGAATTTTCCAAAGACTTCTTCTCTGAAAACGTAAGTCCAATCGGAAGTTTATGTAAATAATTTCAGGTTCGTCTTTTTAAACGGACTTCGTTTAACAAAATCGATTACTTCTTGGAAAAGGAAAGAATTTCCTTTGTGATCGAATCCAGATTTGTGGAACCCAATTCGTCCTCCAAGACCCGTTCCGCCTTTTCATAAACTTTGGTCAGAATCGGCTGAATCGAATGGCCGCAGATACATTTTTTATTAGGAGTTTTCGAGTGCATCTGAAAGATCTTCTCGTCGATCGCTTCGTAAATCTCCTTGAGGCTGATCTCCGAGGAAGGTTTTGCGAGGATATAACCGCCGTTCGGACCCATCTGATTCCGGACGATTCCCTGACTTTTGAGAAGGGAAAGAATTTTGCGGATTACTACGGGATTTGTGTTCACACTCTCGGCTAGTTCTTCCGAAGTCCTGGTCTTTCCTTCGCTCAAAGAAAGTAGAGAAAGAATGTGAATCGCGACTGTAAACCGGCTAGTCATATCTGTAAAGCGTCTGGTTACAGAATATAGAAATCAAAATCCCTGTCAAGTCCAAAGCTCGGGAAGAAAAGATCTTGCACGTTATTCTTTTCGAAAGAAGAATACGACGATGTTTCAGAGTTATATCCTTCGATTCCTGGATCCGAGTTTGGAAAAAGAATTCAGATCCTTTCTTCGGGACCATATCGCCTCGTTCGTTCGGATCGGCGCGGTTTCGGCCGTTATGGGATACGGTGCGATCTTTCTCCTTTTTTACGATGTCCTTCTGATTCGGGATAGGATGGTTCTTTGGATCCTGTTCGGAAGTTCCCTCTTCGGATCGGTCTTGATTCTTTCCACTTTCAAAAGATTTAGAAATACGATGGTCGCGGTCTCGATGTTCAGCAACACCCTCGGAGGATTTACCGCGGTTTACGTCGGCTACGCTTTTATCAGAGACCAGCACGCGATTCTTCTTACGATCCTGATCATCATCGCTTACTACGCGTTTTTGGTTTTAAGAATTCGGACTTTCCCCGCGTTTCTCGTAACTTCCTCGTATTTGGCGGCGTATCAGTTCAATCTTTTTCGAGACGTAAGCCTCACGAGTCAGGAAAAAACGGTTTATAGTTTTCTAATATGGTTTTCCGAATTTTTCGCGGTCATCGCGGGTTATACTCTTGAGTTGACGACGCGAAAATTGTTTCTGCAAGCCAAGACGATCGAAACACAAACCAAGGACCTGGAGAATGAAAAAGAAAAATCGGATCTTCTACTTAGGAACATTCTTCCGGATGCGATCGCAAATCGGCTCAAGAACGAAAATTCTCAGATCTCGGAATATTTTTCGGAATGTTCGATTCTTTTCGCGGACATCGTGGGCTTTACTCTTTTGGCCGCGCGTAAAACTCCGGACGAACTCGCGGGACTTCTGGATCGTTTTTTTTCGAGGATCGACGAACTCGCGGAAGACAGAGGCGTGGAAAAGATCAAAACTATCGGCGACGCATATATGGCGGCTGCGGGAATCCCCATCGCCTGCGAAGACCACGTGGAAAGAATCGGGAATCTCGCCTTGGATATATTAAAAGAAGTGAATACGAATGAGGAACTCATCCGGGAAAAACTCAATATCAGAATCGGAATCCATTCCGGTCCGGTCGTCGCCGGCGTGATCGGTAGAAAAAAATTCATCTATGATCTATGGGGAGATTCGGTCAATCTCGCTTCGAGAATGGAATCGCACGGACTTCCCGGAAAGATCCACGTAACGGAAGAATATTTTTTGGCGGCTTCCTCCATCTTTCAATTGGAAAAAAGGGGGGAAGTGGATATCAAAGGCAAAGGAACGGTTTCGACTTACTTTCTCGCGGGATAAAACGTGCGTTAGGCGGGAAGATCGATATGGATCGGTAGGTATTGAATCGAAGTGCTTCCTTGGCTCAGCCATTCCGGAACCGCTCTTCTCCAGGAAATAAACTGAGGGGTTTCGAGATGGGCCTTTCTCGCCGCCTCGCTTTTATAAACTTCCATAAATAAGAATTTACCGGGATCGCCGTCCGCTTGGAGGACGTCGAGTCTCAAAACTCCGTCTTCCGTTTCCAGGGATTCTTTCGCCATCTCTTGGCTGACTTTTTTAAAGTCTTCGATCTTTTCTTCGAAAATTTTATAAGAGGACGCAATCACGATCATACGATCAGAATTTCGGATCGGTTTCATTTTGGGAAGAAAAATCCTCCTTGCTTAAAACAACTGTTATCTAAAGAATCCTCAAAATGAAATTGAATACTCGAATTACGGAAATGCTCGGAATCGATCTCCCGATTATCGGAGCTCCTATGTTTTTAGTCTCGTATCCCGATTTGGTCGTCGCGGTTTCGGAAGCGGGCGGGATCGGATGTTTTCCTTCTCTCAATTATCGTTCTCCGGAGCAACTCAAGGACGCTCTCCAAGAGATTCGTTCCAAGACAAAAAAACCGATCGGCGTAAATTTGATTCTTCACAAAGCCCATAACCCGAATTGGTCCAAACAATTGGAGGTGGTTCTCGACGCAAAGGTCGAACTTTTGATCACAAGTTTGGGAAGTCCTCGAACGGTCGTGAGCGAGGCAAAAAGCGTAGGATCCAAAGTGTTTTGTGACGTGACTACCCTGAGGCACGCAAATATTGTCGCAAAAGCGGGAGCGGACGCTCTGATCGCCGTTGCACAAGGAGCGGGAGGACACGCGGGAAACATTTCACCGTTCAGTCTTTATCCGTACTTAAAAAAAGAAACGGGACTTCCGATCATCGCCGCGGGCGCGATTTCGAGCGGAGCCCAGATGGTCGCGTCACTCGCGTTGGGAGCCGAAGCGGTTTACGTGGGCACAAGATTGATCGCGACTCCGGAAGCGAAGGCGTCCGAAGGTTACAAACAGATGTTGATCGAATCCGGTCCGGAAGAAATCGTATATACGGAAAAAATTTCGGGGATCCCCGCGAACTGGTTAAAAAAATCCGTGGAGAAGGCGGGCGATCTTTCTCACAGCGGAGAGTCTCAGAATCTGGATCAGGAATACAAACGTTGGCGGGACATTTGGTCTGCGGGACACGGAGTGGCGCAGATCGAAGAGTTGATTCCCGCAAAAGAAGTGGTTTTGGGTATGGCAAAAGAATATCTTGATATTCTAAATCGTTTGCCTCGTTAAAAATCGAAATCCCGTCCTGATCGTTTTACCGTAAGAGTGTTTGAATTTATTTTCAGGACGGGCATTGGCAGATGGATTTGAAGAATAAGATATCGGAATCCCTACTCAAAAATCGGTTTTTCTTTCCGATCCTTTCCGGTCTTGCGACCCTTATCGTTTTTAAAATCGTTTTGGGATTTTTTCCCGAGGAACTCTACGTAGATCGGGACGACGGAATTATCACCTTGAGTCACGCGAAGAATTGGATCGATTTCGGTTTTATCGGAGTCAACCCCAGCGGAGAACTGATCGAAGGTTATTCTTCTCCTCTTGAATTTTTAATCTTTGCATTCGTCTATAAGATTACCGGGATTCACTATTCCATTTTTTTTATACTGCAATGGTGGTCGACGACGTTTCTCCTAGGCGTCGTTGTCTACGAACTATTGAAAGGAGTCCGTGAAACTTCCGATCGGGAGAATTTCGGCTTCACTTTTTTGACGGTTTTGCTTCTTTCTGCGTCGTTTACGTTTCTTGCGTGGCACGCTTCCGGAATGGAGAATCCCTGGATGCATCTGCTCTACACAGCTTATCTTTTGATTCTTTATCGGATCGCAAACGGAAAAGAGGTTTCTTTGATCGGTGCATCCTTGCTTCTTTTTGCGGGAACCTTGGTAAGAATCGAAAGTGTCTTTCATCTTTTTTTTATCAGCGTGGTCTTTCTTTTTATCTCGTTTCGAAATCGGATTTCTTGGAAAAAAACTCTTCCGGTTTGGATCGCGGGCGGGCTTTGGCTCGTTTTTTTTGGAATTCGATTTTTATATTTCGGAAAGATTTTTCCGAACACTTCCACGGCTCAGGAGCTTTCTCTCGGAGAAAACTTTCTCAATCTGATTCGGTTGAGTCCGGCCTTATCTAAAAATTGGGAGATTTTTAAATTCGGTTTTAAACAAAACTTGGTATTGCTCGTTCCGGCTTCTTTATTTCTTCTTTTTTTTAGAAAGATAAACGATCGGGAACGATCGTTTGTGATTCTTGCAGTCTCTCTTGTTTTGCCCGGACTTTTACATCCGTTCATTTTCGGCAACTACAGACTCGATCCGGCTCGGCCGATGACTTGGCTCGCGGTGTTGGGGGCGGTTATGTTTGTGGTAAGAGCCGGCGCGATCACTGAAAAAAAGAAATACCTAATTCTTCCTTTGGTTGTTCTCGCCGGTTTTTTAGCTTATAAGAATTACAAACATAAGTCCTATGATCTATGTTGCAGTTCTCGGATCTTCGAAGAGAGAAGAACTCAGATCTCCGAAATCGCGAAGGGGGAGGGGATCGTAAGACCTCTCGTGGCGATCGCCGACTTGGGAGCTCTGAGCTTTTATAAGGAATTTAATATATTCGATCTCGGATATCTCGGGAATCGTTATCTCGCGGCGAATAAAAAAAATCCGGATCGTGTTGTTTCCTACATCGATATAAATCGGCCGGATATTTTAGAAATTCATTTTCCTTGGAGTTGTGAATATTCTAAATTCTTGAATCGTCCCGAGTTTTCGAAGGATTATAAATTGGTCGTCGCAAACTCGGAGAAAACTCCGATTTCGGTTTGTCCCGACGGAGGAAGAATTTTTGCGGGAATTTATTTGAATCGAAGTATGGAGAAAAATTCCGACTCGATCGATCGCGAAATATATTCCATTTTTGTAAAGGATTCTTCTTTGAAAAATTTAAAGTCCCAGATTGCGCTTTGTAATTCCAAAAAAGAGCGTTGTCTTCCTTTGGTTCGAAACATTTACCGTTTTTTAAACGAGTGGAAAGTGAATCTGAAATCCTCGGATTGGACCGAAGTCTCGAGCGAAATTCGCAGTCCTGAAGTAAGAAATTACGTTCGAATTATCTGGAACAGGGATTCTCCGAGCGAAACGATCGTGGACGGTTTGATTTCGTCCTTAAAATGAGATTTCGATCGTCTCTAAAAAATGATTTTCACGGGAAGAAATTTATTTCCTATTTTTGTTTAGGGTCAGCCTTTTAGATCTCCTTTTGGGGCACGTCTATTTGATTGAATTCGAATCGGACTTAAAGTTCGTGTAAGGTTTTCTTTACGAGAACACCTTCTCGGAAAAAAGAAACGTTTCAATCGACCGGGCCGAACTCGGGTTCTTTCTTGTTTAACGCGAGAGAGTAAACGAATGGAAACGGTATATTCAAAAAGTTTAAATATCTTTCTATGATCCCGAAATGCGCGGAATTTTAGAATATTCTAATGAGGTGCGGGAGCTCCTACGAATTACGTCTCTTCGGACTTTTAGCCGGATTGCGGACGATTCTGTGAAATTCAAAGTCCGTAAGATTTCCTACACCTTTGCTTTCAGAGCGGACGAAAAATAGAATACGGATCAAAGACCGAAAGAGAATCTTTGCAATTCTTCTCCTCAAAATGGAGCGAGAAAAATTGCACGATGAGGACGCGGTCAGGCTTGTTTGTTACGAAGAGGCATCATGTGAAAGACGCCGAAGACTAAGATCTGAAGCGCGTCGGCAACCGGGTTGGAGGACTTGTGTTTGAAAGTAAACCAGAAGTAGGCGATCTCTAACAGGTGTACTGCGAAAGTTCCGATTCCAACGGCGCGGATGAGAAAGTCCAAAGGATCGCCGAAAAGAAGCGCTCCCGAAAGACTGGCTCCCACTAAGATCCAAAAAAAAACGGTTCCTATCTTCAAGGCTTGAAAAATTGGATTCATAATTCCCCCACAAAAAATTTCCGTTATTGAAACCCTTCCCGGACCTCAGTCAAGGAAAAAAGAGACAATCGATTGACTTGGACAAAAGGCGAAAGAAAATCTTTGTATGCTTCCTTGTTGTCATCATATCCTTTCCTCGGATTCGCATTCGATCCTTCCTTCTCCTTTTCCTTGGAAACATCCCGAACATCGCCCTCCGCTACGAGACGAAACTTCTCCTTCTCACCTTCCTCTTCTGAAAAAGTACGGACTTCCGTTCGTCATCGACATTCACACGCATTTTTTTCCGGAATACGTGATGAAACGGATTTGGAAATGGTTCGACGGAGTTAATTGGGAGATCGCTTACAGGGAACCGGAGGCGCAACGTCTCGAATCCTTGGCTAAGAATCGGGTTCGTTTTTTTACGACCTTAAATTACGCTCATAAGGAAAGAATGGCGGAAGGTCTCAATCGTTGGGTCTTTGAGAATCATTCGAAAACGAAGGGCGCGATTCTTTTTGGAACTTTTTTTCCGGAACCCGGTTGTCTTGAATATACGAAACGCGCCGTGGAAGAATACGGCTTCCGCGGTTTCAAACTTCACTGCGAAGTGGGAAGGCTGGATTTGACCCGCCCGGAACTTTCGGATACTTTTTCTTATTTGGAAAGAATGAAAATCCCGCTCGTGATTCATTCGGGCGACGCTCCTCTTCCGGGACCTTATACGAACATTCGCTATTTTCGGTCGTTCATTCAACGTTATCCGGAATTGAAAGTGATCGTCGCGCACATGGGTGCGAGCGAGGTCTGGGAATACGTCGAGTTGATGTCGCTTTATCCCGAACTCAGAATGGATACTACGATGGTCTTTGTGGATTTTCTCGCGACGGGAGAACAAACCGATCCTTATCTCGCGATCCTCGAACGATTTCCGGATCGGATTCATTTCGGTTCCGATTTTCCGAGCATTCCTTACGCGCTCAGTCATCCGATTTCGAATCTTCTCAATTCTTCCCTTTCCGACGAAGTAAAACGGAAGGTATTTTTGAAAAACAGCGCGGACCTTTTCGATATCGAAATCTAAAACCGAAGTTCGTTCTTTCTTTTTTCCGGCGGGATTTCATGCTCTTGAATCCGATTCTTGAATTAGGAAAAAACTTGCCAACGGGGGTTCTTTGTTTATCCTTTCGATATGCGCGCCCTTTTAGTTAAAACTTCCGGAATCGCCCTGTCCGCGTTTTTTGCGTTCCAGTGCGGAAAAAGCGGAGCCGTATCTCAGGCTGCTTCCGCGGAAGTTTACAAAAAGGTGGCCGACGCTTATTGTTCTCAGATGAACCGATGTAAAGAACCTTATCTGTCTTCTTTGGAAGGCGCACATCGTAAGGAAGCGAGCTTGAGTTATCCGGACAACGCCCAGTGCTACAGCGACTTCAATTACGACGTCGATAAATCGGAGCCGATCGTCCTTAAAAAATTAAGCGACAATCTGAAATTGGACGCGGAGCTTTGCATCAAGAGCGTGGAACGCGCGGATTGCGGGTCTATCGTAACGTATCAAATCCCCGAATGTGTGGAATACAATACGTTTCTGGAAACTTTATCTTCTCCTTCTTCCGCGAAATAACTCTATCTCGCTTCCACTTCTATCTTTTCGTCCTTTTCGTCTTCCGTCAAAATCGGGCTGTCCAATTTTTCCAAAAGGGTCTGAAGAAGGAAGAAGTATGGATTCACTTTTCCGGCGATTTCCTTTCCGTAGAGCTGAGTGTATGTGTTGATCAGAGAAAGATTTTCTTCCGTATTCTTTGAGTAAGAATTTTCCGCGAGACCTTCCCAGAGTGTTTCTCCCTTTTTACAGTGGACGACTTTTCCGAGCGCGGTCACCTTCACTTTTTCCGGAGTTTCCTTTTCTATTATTTTCAACTCGAAGATCCCTTGCACCTTTTTATCCGAACTTCCGCAGATCGCAGCCCCGGTTTTGTAAGGGTATATGATGAATTCCTTATGATGAGAAAGATAATTTTCGGTGATCTTTGCCGCTAATTTCTTTTCGGGTTCTCCCGCTTCACTTTCTGCAGGAACCTGAACGGCCAAACGTTTGAAGGTCCCGAGATCTTTTTCCCAGGTCGGTCCCGATTTGATGTATTTGACCGTGCAGTTTGCGGTAACGAAGACCAGAACGATTAGGGAGATGGAATTTTTGATCATTCTAAAATTATCCTTTTTTCTTTTTAAGGGTCGTCTTTTTGGGAAGGGAAGTTTTTTTCTTCGCGGTTTTCTTTTTGGAAGAAGCGGAAACGTTATCGTCCTTAGAAACGGACGGCATCGAAATATTTTGTTCCTCTTCGCTGAAGCCGAGCGGTTTGGATTCTTTTTCTTCCTCTTTGCGGGAACGATAAACGATCTCCAAAACTGCGGGAACCAAAGTGAGAGCGATGATCAGAGAAGAGCCGATCCCGATGCTCGCGACGACCCCGATCGACTTGAGTCCCTTTTGATCCGCGATCAAAAGAGAACTCCATCCTACAAGAGTGGTTAACGTGGAAGCGATGATCGCCGGACCTACCATGGACATGGCGCGTACCACGTCGTGATCTTCTCTGAATCTGTAGTAGATATAAATTCCGTTTTGGATTCCGTAACCCACGATGACCGGGAAAACGAGGACGTTCATAAAGTTCAGTTGAATTCTAAACAGGGCCATGATTCCCAAGGTTACAAAGATTCCGAGAACGAGAGGGATCAAGGAAATCAAAGCAGGAACGATTCCTCGGAAGAATAGAATCAATACGATGACGACAAGAACCAACGTGATGAGAAAAGCTGCGACACCTTCTCTCTGAACGATCTTGATCAGGTTCGCAAAAAGAATCAGACTTCCCGCGGTGTTCGAAACGTATTGGTGCGATCGTGCGTCCTTCAGAGTGTGAAACGGTCTCGTCTTTAGGATAAAGTCGACGGTTCCGTCCAGAAGTCCGAGATTCTTAAATTGAGAAGCTGAATAAGTGTTGAGAGCTCTTACGATCTGACGTTCTTCGGTTTGAGTCCAATTGTCCTTCACCTGATCGACGCTGACGTTTCCGTTCGAGTCGTAGAGAAGAGTATTCAAAACCCTTCTGGAAAGTTTCGGATAGTGCAATTCTCCTACCGCGTCGAAGAATTTCAGAAGTTTTTGCCCGTGCCAGAGGGCCACCTTCGGATAGATAAAAACGAGATGCCCTTTTTCTTTGGAACCCTTTACTTCCTTAAACTGAGAACTGAAATAGGTCGGAACTTCTCCCAAAGAATATTCCTTCACGCTCAGATATTTTTTCACAACCGGAAGATACTTCCTTTGTTCCGGTTTGAGAAAGCCGGCTTTGACCGGTTTCATATCCGTCTGTAATTGTTTTAGAACCTTGAGATTGGCCCTTTGTTGTCCTTTCGGAGGAACGAAGTTCCAAAGAGATACGACCTGATCCACGGAGCCCGCGATCTCGTTTGGAACCGGGGTCATATAATCGAAGACGGCTTCCGATTCTTCCAGAGTATCCACGACGATGACCTGAGGATCGGAACTGATATCGAATCGATCGCCGATTTCGTCGTAGAGATTGACGGAATCCAAATTATCCACCATCAGATCCCGTCCGTTGTAATTAAAATGAATCCCCGGACTAAAACTAAAAAAGGAAATCACCGCGACCAGGGCAACGACGACTAACGTGAGAAGGCCCGGTTTTTTATAAAAACGATACAGAAGAGGAGAAGTCGTCTGATCCTTTGCCGAAAGAAGGAATTGTTTTTTCAGGGACGGAAACAGACGGAAAAGAAGAGTGATTTGAAGCGCCGTCACCCCGTACATGGAAACCGCGATGATCAGAATTCCATAGGTGGCGATGATCCCGAATTCGCTGAAACCTCTAAACTCCGAGAAGGCAAGAACGATGAACGCGGAAGTTGTGGTCAAAGCGGAAATAAAGGAGGCGATTCCCGTATGATAGATCGTGTCCTTGATGGAACGAAGCATGTCCTGTTGTCGAGTGTATTCTTCCCGGAATCTATATAAGAATTGGATACCGTAGTCGATACCGAGTCCCATTAAAATCGAAGCGATGATGCTCGTAACCGAATTGAGTTGTCCGATCACGATCGTGGTAAGTCCGAAGGAGAATAAAATTCCCGAAAGAAGAGACACGAGAAGAATGACGATAAAGAGCGGATTTCGAAAAAAGAAAAGAAGGAGAACCGCGATTCCGATCAAAGAAGTCACCGCAATCGGTTTGAGGGCGGCCATTAGGGTTTCGTAGTCGTCCAGGTGAAGACGATACGTTCCCGTGTAGCCTACAAGAATTCCTTTTTTGTCCAGGTTTAATTCTGCTACGACTTCCTTGATTTTTTTATCGAGTGCTATATTGAATTCGATGTTCGTAAAAGAGCCCGCGGGTTTGATCAAAAAGATCAACATCCCCTTATCGGGAGAAATATTATATTCGTCGAATATATCTCTTTTTGCAAGTTTCTGATATTTGGAAAGAATATCGTTGAAGTCCGGATTGTATTCTTCGTCGGAGAGTTTGATAAAGAAAGGATTGGCTCTTTCCACTTCTTCGTCGATTTTTCTTTTGACACGTTTGCGGACTTCGAGAAGGTCTTCGGTTTTCAAAAAGAGGGGAAGGCGGTCCTGCAAAAAGGAAACGTTGTATCGATAGGAAATATATTGAACGTAATCTTTTTCTTTTAAGAGTCTTTCGTTGAGAAGGTCGGATGCGTTTTTGATCGCAGTTTCCCTTTCTTTGTAATAGGCCGCGTTTTTCTGTTTAACTTTTTCGGCTTCTTTCAGTTCCTTTTCCCAGACCTCGTTCTGACCTTTTTTCTTCGCGGAAAAAGCCTTTGTCAGATGGTCCGTCATTCCCTTCTCATCCTTAAATTTGATGCTGAGAATGTAGAATCCGTTCCCTCCGATCATCTCGATTACCTTCTGCGTTTTGATCACGGAAGGGTTGTCTTTCGGAAGAAGATCGAGGTTGTTGCTGTTTACCGTGAGTTTCGAAGCCTGCCAAAGAGAAAGCAGAAGAAGAATCGCAAGCACGCTGCCGGAACGGATCGGATTGAGAAGAATGGAATCGGTAATTCTGGAAAGAAGCCTTCTCATATGATTGTCAGTTCTTTGCTTCTCTTTTGATCAGAGCTATGGTTTGTTTGATGCCGTTCTTTTTGATGGAAGGATCTACGGATTTGGTTCTGTTTGTTTCGGAAGCGTATTTTCCTTCGTTTAAGAAATCGGTTACATACCAGGTTCCGTCGATTTTGCTCAGGATCCAAGAGAAGGTGATTCTTTCCGAACCGTTCCAGATGATCGAAGAAGCAAGAGTCGCGTTGTCCCCTTTGATCACCGGCTTTTCGTAATTGATATCGATCTTGTCGAAATATTTGTGCGCGATCGGAAAACTTCTGTGCACGATAAATTCCGAAATCGCCTCTTCGAAATCCTTACGATCCGCGTCCGAAATTTTACCGGAAGATTTCAGGAGTTGATTGCTGAACTGTTTTACGTGAATGATTGCGATCGCTTTTTCATTCTTCTTATAACGGATAAAGCCGATCAGCTTTTTTACGGTCGAACTGATTTGTTCTTCGTCGGACGGAGTTTCTTCCGGCGGAGTCGCGTTCGTACCTTCTTGCGCGGACGGATTGGGCTCTGCGGAATTTTGAGAAAAGAGCAGAGTGGGAAGGAATAGGGAAAAGAGAAAAAGAATGGAAATAAGTTTTTTCACAACACGTTACCTGTTGTTTGTAGTTTGTATGGAGTCGGAGACGATTCGTAAGAAAGGACTAGGACTTCCTACAGCTTTCTTGAGCGGTCGGGGAAGTCAACGGAATAAATGAGAAGGAAACGGTCCGAGGCCGATCTTTCTATAAGTCGCTTTTGATCTAAATTCTACTTTTTTAAATCTTCGTAATCGGGAAGAAATACTTTGAGTTCTCCTTTCGCGTTCAGGTTCAGGTTTCCGAGCGAAAGTTGAAGGAGAAGATTCTGCATGTGAAAGTCGAGAAGATCGGAAGGATCCTGATCGATCAAAAGAAGATCCGTATTCTTTAAAAAAACGGAACCGACTCGGATTTCTCCGCCGGACATCGCGATCTGATTCGGAATTCCCGGAAGAAACGAAAGTTTCGGAAGTTGGGGAATTTTTTGAGAATCGAAACGAACGAGGATTCGATCCGGAAGAAGCGCGATTTCGCGGATCGTCCCTTCTATGCGCGGCGGAGGCAGGAGCGCAAAGGATTGAATGTGAAAACTTTTATCCACGATCTGCAAACCCCTGTCTTCGGGGATGGGAAGAAGAGTTTTGAGACCGACCCCGACATAAGAAAGAAGGTCTCCCGCACCGTGGATTCCGGCGGCGCTCATGGATTCCGATTTTAAGATCAGCATCGAACCGTTCGGAACCGATTCCAGATCGCAGATCATTTCCACGTCGACCCAGAAGACTAGTTTATATTCTCCTAAAATTCGAATTTTTCTTTTACCGTCGATTTCGATCGTGGATAGTTTCAAATTTCGTAATGGAAAATCGGGGAACGTCTTTATGTTTTCGTTGAATAGATATTCCAAAACTGAAATTTCGAATTCGGTTTCTCCCTGAAAAATTTTGAGATGAAAGGAGGAAGGATCGTTGAAGTTGACGGCGGAGCCGGACCTATTGGAGATCGCTTCCACGGTCAGATTTTTTACGGTGAAGTAGATCCGATCTTCCAGACGAAACTTTACGTTTTTGAGTTTGAGAAACGCGCTCGTGGAAGTTTCCGCAGTTTTTGAAGAAATGCCGGCGGGAAAAATTCCGATCCCAAGAAGAATCAAGATCGAGATAGGCGCCGACAGGTTCCAGAAAAATCGCATGGACGCATTCTGAATCTTTGATTACCTATGAAAACACTTTATTGTGTCTTCGAGATCCTTTGTGATCCTCAAGGCATGATTTACGGCGCGTCGCAAAACCTTCTTTTACTTTGTTAAAGATCAAGCCGCAAAGTTCCGTCTCGGCGTCGGGACGGGTTCTTATAAAATCAAAACCGAACTTTGTAGCCTAAAGTTTGCTTCGTCAAAACAAGTCGGCTGACTTCTAATACCTTCGGATTTAGATCACTAATTTTCCGGATGGAAGATAGGGTCTTACGTCCGCTTCCACGTCGATGTCGTTTAATAAAGGAAGAATCCAAACGTCCTTTCTGGCTAATTGCAGTTTTTCTAATGTCATCGCGAAAACCTTTTCGCTGCTCCACGGAATGTCCTTAAAAATTTCCGGATAAACGGATTTTAAGGCCAACAAGTAATAGCCTCCGTCCTTGGCCGGTCCGATCGCCGCGTCTCGGAGTTCCAGAGCCGAAAATGCTTCTCGGATATGTTTTGCTTCGAGATCGGGGCAGTCGCTTCCGATGATGACCGCTTTTTTGAATCCGATTTGGAACGTTTCTAAAAATGCGTTCCGCATTCTTTCACCCAGATCTTCGCCGGTTTGAAGATGAATGCTCGTTTGTTTTCCCCAATCCGAAAGTTCGAAATCCGGAATCGAATCAAAATAAAGTCGAACGGGTATATTTAAATTTTGAATTTGTTTTCTGGTGATCTCTAAGAGTTGTACGTAGAGGGAAAGGGCCGTTCGATCTCCCAATGTTTTGGCGAGTCTCGTTTTTACTCTGCCGATCACCGGATTTCTTAAGAATAGAATTAAGGATTCTTCTGTTTGCATTCAATGCTTTTAAAATTTGTTAAAAAAGGAACCACAAAGGAAGTCGAATTGGAATCTGATTGACTAAACTTTTGCTTTGGATACTTTTAAAAGGATACAATTTTTTTCCATTTGAAAAAAACAAATTCATCTGTTGTTAACTAAGCATGAACCTCAGTTTGTGGGGGAGGATATTTATGAAGAAATTTCGTACATTTCTTTCTGCGGGAATACTTGCCGCAGCGGTTCTCGGCTCTCTTTTGTTAGGAGCTTGTAAAAAAGAAGAAAAAAATAACGACCTTCAAATCGGAGCGCTTCTATGGATCGCGAGCCAGCCTTACGTGGAGCAAAGTAAAACCGGTTTTTTTATCATCGTTCCTAAGGGAATCGCTCAATGAGGAAAACGGCCATGAAAAAATCTTGGATCTACTTTCTTTCGGCGGCGGTTTTATTTTTGGGAACAGGGCTTACGTTTCGTTCGGACCGTGTCGCTTTTTTCGTGAGGGACGATTCTCCAAAACCCTTTCCGGTGCGTCTCGAATTATTACAACCTCTCAAAGCGAGCGCTGACACTTGGGGATTTGTGCGACAGTCAGCAACTTGGGCGAGAGGGAATTCTCTCTTTATGGACGATCTGATCTTTGCGATCCGCAAAAATTTTCCGTTGGGAACTACGGCAAATCTCACTCTTCAAAATCAGATCATGAACGGTCAGTCCTTCACTCTTCGTTTGAAATTGAATTCGGGAGCCGTATCCTACAAACCGAGCACGTTAGGCGCCGCCGCTTCTTATACGAACTTTTTCGAACTTCGTTCCACGAGCGACAACCAACCGGCGCTCCAATTCTTCTTTGACGATAATCCGAGGGACGCGGCGGGAGACGGAGCGGTTCTTCTCTATCAATTGAGTCGATTGGATCCGGTTCGTTGGAGCGGGGCTACCGCGGTCATCGAAAGTTACGTCGTACAACCCGTCGTTACCGGATTTGCGAATCAGGGTTTGATCCAAACTTATTCCTGGAAGGGATCGCTCGGATCGGACGCGCTCGGACAAGACGTGGATACGGGAAGGGTGATTTTGGAAGAGATGGACAATCGTACGATCTTTTGTTTCAAATCGGTCGTGAGTTTTTTCGGAAACACGGATTTGGTTCCGATCAATTCCGGAACAACCGCGCTCGGTTATGCGCACAACCAAGGTCTTTGTCCCGGAGCGGGAAGAGAATATTATAAACTCGCTTACAGCCAGAAGTTGACCGGAAATCTGAACGTTACTGCGAAGGGCGGTTTGGAGCAGGCGGCGATCACTTCCGGGCAAGCGGTTACTTGTACTCCGAATGTGAATCAGTTCATTCCGTTTACTCCGACCTACGGTCTGTTTAACTTCAACGGATTTGTCGCGGAAGGTGTGGCGTCGTCGGCGATTCCGTCCGATTACGTTCCTTCTTCTCGAGTGGATACTTTGTATGATCGCGTAGGAACCGTGGGGAAATCCGCGGCGACAACAAGTCCCGCTACTTCCAGTTGGGATACTCTGACTCAGGCGTATGTGGATGCGATCACGGTGACATTCGCAACGGTTCCCTGATTAGTAGAATCTTTAAGACTGAGAAAGAATTCAAAGAGCCTCCGGTTTCGGGGGCTTTTTTGTTTTCAATTCTTCGCTCGTTTCTATTTTAATCTAAGAATGGAATTTCAACTGATCACGTTCGCTCAGGCTTTCGGCGAAGGTTTTACGGAAGAAGATCTTGACCTGGACGTCTGGCCGTTTTTCTTAAATCAGGATCCGATCGGAAAAGAATATTATCATTTCATTGTGCACGAATTCTCATCTTTTCACTGTGTGGCGCTTTCAAAGGACCGTAAGGTCGCGGGAACCGGAAAGATGATTCCTTTTGACTGGGATGGGGAGAATCAAACTCTTCCGAAAGGATGGGACGCGGCGGTCCTAAAAGGGATTCTCGATCATAACGAAGGAAAACGATGCAACGCGGCGAGCGCTTGGTCGATCGAAATTCTTCCCGAATTCAGAGGTTCCGGTTTGTCTCATCAAATCCTCTCCGAGCTAAAAAAAAATGCCGCCTCTCGGAACATTCTTCATTTATTTGCCTGTGTAAGACCGAATCAAAAAGAAAAATTTCCATTCTTATCGATGGAAGAATACTTAGAAAGAAAAAGGGAAGACGGATTTTCGGAAGATCCATGGATTCGAGTGCACGAAAAGGCCGGCGCTAAACGGATCCGCATCGAGGAAAATTCCATGTATATTCGAGGGACGATCCGTCAATGGGAAGAGTGGACCGGTTTGCAGTTTTTGAATTCGGGAGAATTTAAGATTCCGGGAGGTCTCGTCCCGGTCCGTATAGACCGGGACTCAGACTTGGGAGAATATAAGGAACCGAACGTTTGGTTCCATCACAAGACGGACGCGCCTAATTACGGTTAGGCGGTTCTTCTTAGGATATCTTGAACCGGATCGATCTCCTTTCCTTCGATAAAGGAAGAACGGTAACTCAAAAACCAAACCGCTGAAATCAGAGCCAGGGCCAGGGTTCCCGTCGTGATGTTAAAATCCCCGGAAAGAACGTATGCACCGGCTACTAAAATCGCAAGTCGAACCGGTTCCACAAAAAGTGCCCAACGTTTTCTTTCCAAGATGCCGCCTAACGTGAGAAGAGAAAGAAGGGTGATCGCGCTGATTATCGCCAAGTTGGACCAAGGAAGACTTTTTACCTTTAAGAGCATTCCAAAGGCAAGCGCCACCGAAAGAACGAACCAAACCAGAGAATAGACGCTCATTCCCTTCGGAATTTCTATATCATATTTATGGAATGTTTTTGCGGATACTTCCGGAATCGGATATTGCCCTCCGAGTTCCTTAGGTCTCCAGCCCGGAGCCGCGAAAAAGGCTTTGATCTTATCGGACCAACGCGGAGATTTCCGGGCGAGATCGATCATTTCCCACCAATATTGAAGATTGGCCCAAATAGGATTGAAACTCTGAAGCGGCTTTACGGTTCCGTAAACCGGTTCTTCGGCTTCGGGTTCGAAAGTTCCGAACATCTTATCGAAAATGATCAGAATTCCCGCGTGATTTTTGTCGATGTATTTCGGATTGATGCCGTGATGGACCCGGTGGTGCGAGGGCGTGTTGAAAATCGCTTCAAACCAACGGGGAAGTTTGTCGATCGCCTTTGTGTGAATCCAGAACTGATAGATCAGACTGATTTGACCGTTTAAAATCAGAACGATCGGAGAAAAACCGATCAGCGCGAGCGGCAAGTAAAACACCCAAGTAAAAATTCCGTGGAAACTTGCTTGTCTCAGAGCGACCGTCAGGTTGTATTCTTCGCTCTGATGGTGCACAACGTGTCCCGCCCAGAGAAAGTTGATCTCATGGCTGAGTCTGTGGTTCCAGTAATAGGCGAGGTCGTAACCGATTCCGCAAAGAATCCATACGCCTACTACCAAGATCCAAGCCCAGGTTGTGGAACTGAGACCCATCACACCGGCGGGAACGATCGACATCGCTTCTCCCGGCCAGGAAGGAAGGTTGAAAATTCTAAAATTATTGTAGAGATAGATATAAGCGGTCAAGGTTACCGTCTTCATAAAGACTCCGATTACCTCGCTCGCCGTTCCCGCGGAAAGATCGTTGATCGAATCGTTCAATCGATAGAGCTTCCGTCTGTGATACGCCGAAAATCCCATTTCTATAAAAATGAGTAAAAAGAAGAATGGAATTGCGATCGTGACAAGATTGATTTCCATAAAGCCGCCCAAATTAGTTCTGGTTTGAGTTTATTCCTTGAATTCCGAAACAGTCAATTCAAAAAACAGAACGGTGTTCGATCGACTGGATTTTAAGATTACGATTGTTATAATACGGGAAACTTTTGATAGAATTTCGTATAACGGAATGAACCGCAGGTTTGTTCCTTGAGACACTGGGGAAGGTCCGGTTCGGGCGGATCAAGTTCTTTACGAGGGGGTTCGAAGACGGGAGTAGATCCATTGATCCAGAAATACTCCATTCTTAAAAACGGCTTCTTTTTGCGTTCCTTCCAAAACGAATCCGTTTTTTTCGAGAGCTTTGGCGGATGCGGGTCGATTGGAAAAAACTTCCGCGTAGATCCTGTGAAGCCCATGCTCGGTATATGCAAGATTGATAATGGATGAGATCGCCTTTGTGACGATTCCCCGGTTCCAAAATTCTTCTCCGATCCAATAACCGATCTCCGCGTTGAACCGATATACGTCCTCTTTGAACAACAGATTGATGACTCCGATTGCCTTTCCTTCTAAGACGATCGCGAAGGTTCTGGATCTCGAGTCCCGAAGACAGGAATGAATGTAATCGAGCGCGTCCTGCAACTGATACGGAAAAGGAAACGCTCCTCTCAAACCGGAGAAAACGTTTTGAGAATTTGCGTGGACCGCGATCGAGTCGGCGTGTTTTTCCGAAATGGGTTCTAAAAGAATGTTCATTTCAATCACTTTGACGGAGGTAAGAATCGGATCTCGTCGAAAGGATCCATAAAAAGTTTTGGTCGTCAATTCTCTTCGTAATATTCTTTCCTTCCTATGTTATAAATTTCCCTCAAAACTTGACGAATTCATCGGTGAACTCAATATCTGGTCTTTATGGCGGCAAAGAAAAAGAACTGGCTTCTTTACGGAGCAAACGGTTACACCGGAGAATTGATCGCGAGAAAAGCCGCGGAAAGGGGACTCAAACCCGTTCTTGCGGGGAGATCGGAACTCAAGATTCGACCACTTGCGGAAGAACTCGGACTTTCCTATCGGATCTTTTCTTTGGACAGCGGGTCGGAAGCGGAAAGTCAGATCGCGGATTGTTTTGCCGTCTTACACTGTGCAGGTCCTTTTGTGGAGACCGCGGTTCCTATGGCGAACGCTTGTATCGCGGCGGGAGTTCATTATTTGGATATCACGGGAGAAATTCCCGTCTACGAAAAGCTCCACGCTCTTTCTTCCAAGGCGCTTGCAAAAAAGGTAATGCTTCTTCCCGGAGTCGGCTTTGATATCGTTCCCACGGATTGTCTCGCGGTGATGCTCAAAGAAAAACTTCCGAAGGCGCATTTTTTGGAATTGGGATTTTCGGGTTTTACGGATATATCTCGCGGAACTCTGAAGAGCGCTCTCGCACAACTTCCTTATGGAAGCAAGGTGAGAAGAAACGGAAAGATCGAAAATATTCCACAACTGAGTTTGAAAAAGATCGTCGAGATCAGCGGAAGTTATGCGGAGTTTTTCGCAATTCCCTGGGGGGACGTGTTCACCGCTTTTATTTCCACGGGAATTCCCAATATTACGGTATATTCTTCTTTGCCTGCGTCCCAGGCGAAACTTCTGAAATGGCTTCAGCCTACGACCTCTCTCTTGAAAAGTTCCCTGATTTTGAAGGGAATGCAAAAACTCGTCGAACTTACGGTCAGCGGCCCAGACGACGAAAAAAGAAAAAACGGTTCGGTTCTTCTTTGGGGAGAGGCTTGGACCGAAGCGAGTTCGAAAAAGGTCTCGATTCGGATGCGTTGTTCGGAAGGTTACGAATTCACCATAGAATCCGCGTTAGCCGCAATTGCGAAGGTGGAAAAGGGGAAAACGGAAGCCGGTTTTACGACTCCCGCGAAAGTTTTCGGTTCTAAGTTCGTCTTGGAAATCCCGGGAACGAAGATTCTTTCCTGAACTTTTTGTTCCAATGAGATCGTTATGTCGGAACGTTGTAGTTTTTTTCAAAGGATTATTTCGCCTTCAATAAATTTTCATAAGCCGCTAATTTCATTTTGTAAACTTTGCGAGCGTTTTCAGGTGTAAGTCCTGTTTCGTCCTGGATCATTTCCGGATAGAATTCGTCTTCACCGTCGTAATATTCTCCGTCCGCAGTTCCAAGTCCCATAAGGACAAAATCGCAATCGCGGACCAAAGATTTCAAAAGTTTATTCCGATTGGAATCGCTCACGGTCAAAAGAATAGATTCGGCGATTTCAAGTCGAATGTGGAACTCTCCTTCGCGTTCTATTTTTTTTAAAATATTGTTTTCTTCCGCTTCACCGATTTCGGAGGTGCTTGTAAAGCCTTCTTTCAATTTTTCATCCCGCATTTTTTCCAAATCGGAGATGATTTTTTCGTGATCCAAAAAAGATTTGATTTCGATCTTACGATCCATTTCGGATCGACCTTGCGTAATTACCAAAATGTTTTCAAAAATTTCAACTTGCCAGAAGTGGGACGAGTCATCTTCTTTGCGGGATAAATAATAGAGAATCATGGAAAAAGAATACCAAGGATTCATGTTTTATCTTGTGAAACTATAAAATGATGGAACTTTTTTTTTAGGATGTTCGCGCCGTTTTTTTTCTGAACTTTTTAGGAGTGATCCCTTCGGATTTGATAAAGGAACGAAGGAAAGCGGAGTAGGAATTAAATCCGACCGCAAGGCCGATCGATAACACGGAACGGTCCTTTTCCTCCAAGAGCATTTGTTTGGCTTCTTCGATCCGAAATCCGCTTACGAACACGTGAAAACTTTTACCGATGAATTAGTTTAACAACGCGGAAGGACAATGTAAGTAAAGATTCATTTCTTTGGCAAGAGAAGGAAGTCTGAGTTCCTCATCCAGAAAAAGTCTTTCATCGGTCTTCCGACGTTCCAGTTTCTCTTTTTGTTTCCTCCAAATCCAAACCTTGCCAAAGAGGATTCTTTTTTTCGAGAAACGAAACATTCCTCGATACTATTTTTTTCTTTTGGAACTCGAACTTTTCAGTTTTTCGGTCGGCTTTGTAGAAAACTGCAAAGTAAGAATTTCGAATTTCCAATTCTCGAACAAAGACAAACCAAATACCGAACCGACTTTGCAGCAAGAATTGGAATTTTTAAATCGATTTTATCGTCTTCCGTTTTCGAAGGATCTTATTTTCATCTTTAGATAAATTCGCGAGAAGGAAGAAAAGAACCTTCCTTTGCGAAGAATTGCTTTTTAGCGAAAGCAAATCCATCCGTTGGTTGTAGCTTGCGAGCGGCCAGGAGAGAGCTGAAATTTGCACTCGCTCGGAAGATTTGAAATCATCCGCTCAGGAAGAACCAAAACACAAGCCTGTATTTCCGTTTTCTCCGATCGAAGGATCAGAATAATCCTTTCGGTATCTATACGAGATTTGCGTCTAAAGCAGACTCCGATCTTTCTTTATCCACTTTGAGAAGTAAAATGATTTCAGATTATAACTGGATCGGAATTTAACCCGTTTCTTTTGTATTCTTTCCTCATTAAAGATTTCTTTGACCGGATGATTCTATTCCAATTTGAAATCTTTGATTCGGACTCATCGTTTTCTTTTTCATCGAACGAAAAGGAACAATGTCCTTCTTTCTAAGTTAAAAATTCTAAGTTTGTGACTTCTTTCCGCGAACTCAATTGAAATCTTTCCGATCCGTTTATTTCTATAGTTGAGGTATGAGTTTATGAGAAGAATGAATTTGGGATTGAAAAGTATGCAGATCTTTGCAAACGGGAATCGATTATTTTTGGAGAACAATTCATCTTGGCTGAAAGATTGGGGAAAATCATTTTATTTTTTTCTAAAACAGCCGATCTTACTCAACTGTCGTAAATTTTTGATACTTTGGTTCTGCATCTTAGCGATATCGACCGGATGTGTTCAGGGGAACGGCGGTTCTTTTAATTTCAAAGGTATCTTTGGGCCATTGGGATTGAGTTCGGATTTGAACGTTCCCATCTCTGTAAACTATTCCGGCAGTCCTTACGTGTTTACAAAGGACGCGGCCATTTCCGGGATAACGCCGGACTTAACAGGAAATATTCAAAGTTGTAGTTCCAATCCATCTTTACCGAGCGGATTGGTTCTAAACAATCATTGCGTTATTTCCGGAACTCCGACGATTGCGCAGTCTGCAACGAATTATTCGATTACGGCTTCCAATGGGAGCGCTGCGAAGACAATTATCTTAGTGATTACCGTCGACGCAAATCCGCCGACTTCGTTTGCTTATTCTTTGTCTTCCTTTGCGTTTACTAGACATGCTTCGGCTTCTCCCGTACATCCTTTTGTGACGGGAACCGTAACTTCTTGCAGTAGCGATATTCCTTTGCCGGCGGGTTTGACATTGAGCTCCGATTGCACGATTACCGGTGCACCGACCGTTGCTCAACCTTCTACAAATTATACGATCACCGCGAGCAATGCTTTCGGGAACGCGAGTGTCGTAATTTCGATCGCAGTCAACGAAACTGCGCCGACATCGTTAAACTATGCTGGAAATCCATTCGTACTTACGAAAGATACTCCGATAGCCTCAATCATACCGACCATCACGGGAACTGTGACCAGTTGTTCTACGGATATTTCTCTTCCATCCGGATTGACTATCAACAGTACAACCTGCGCCATCAGCGGAACGCCGAACACGGTCCAAACGGCAACCAATTATATCGTAACTGCGAGCAATGCTTTCGGTAGCATTTCCCGAAACATAAATATTACGGTGAACTTAGCTCCACCTTCCGCTTTGAATTACGCAGGAGGGCCGTTTATATTTTCTCAAGGCGCGACAATCACAACTCTGAATCCTTCGATTACGGGCACGATTACGAATTGTGTGACTGATATTCCATTGCCCGTTGGATTGGCAATCAACGCTATGACATGTGCGATTTCCGGGACTCCGACATCTACGCAAGCGGCGACGAATTATCTTGTGACTGCGAGCAACGCATTTGGCAGTATCAGTACGGGTATTTCGATCACCGTCAATTTGGCGCCGCCGTCCGGATTGAATTATGCAGGAAGTCCTTATGTTTTTACCAAGGATGCGGTGATCGCTACCGTAACTCCGACGATCACGGGAACCGTAACGAATTGCACAACCGATATTTCATTGCCGGCAGGCTTATCGATTCACTCGATAACCTGTGCGATTTCCGGAACCCCGACTTTGACCCAAGGACCTACGAATTACAATGTCACTGCGAGCAATGCTTTTGGAAGCACCACGCAGACAATTACGATTTCGGTGAACGTTGCTCCTCCGTCGGCTCTGAATTATGCGGGAAGCCCCTTTGTCTTTACGCAGAATGCAACAATCTCAAGTGTCACGCCGACTTTTACAGGAACTGCGACAAGTTGTACGACTGATATTGCCTTACCGACGGGCTTAGCGATAGATTCAACTACTTGTGTGATTTCCGGAACGCCTACCGTTCCCCAAGCCGCGACAAACTACGTCGTAACAGCCGGGAACTCCTCCGGAAATACGACTCGCACGATATCGATTGCCGTGAATATAGAACCTCCTTCCCTGTTAAATTATGCGGGCAGTCCGTTTACCTTTACTCAAGGTGCGGCCGTCACGACGATCACGCCAGCGGTTATTGGTACGGTCACAAGCTGTTCTACCGATATTCCTTTGCCTGCAGGGTTATCCGTTGGTTCCAACTGTGCGATTTCTGGAACTCCGACTTCCACGCAAGCCGCGACGAACTACGTTGTGACCGCAAGTAATTCTTCCGGAAATACGACAAAGACGATCAGTATTGCGATCAATATGCCTCCTCCGAGCGGTTTGAACTATGCAGGGAGTCCGTTCGTATTTACGAAAAATACAACGATTGCAATTGCAACCCCGACATTCAGCGGAACTGTAACGAGTTGTTCTACCGACATTGCTTTGCCTGCCGGGTTAACAATCAATTCTACCACCTGTGCAATTTCCGGAACACCGACGGGGATTCAGGCCTCTGCGAATTACGTTGTAACTGCGAGTAACGCTTCCGGCAGCACAACCAAAACAATCAGCATCATGGTTTTCGGAAAACCTCCCCAAAAAACGAATCAGATTCAGTGTTGGGATGGTTCCGGAATGCTCGATGCGACTTGCAGTCTTGCTTCTTCTTTAGGCCAGGATGGAAAATTGCAAAATGGGACAGCTGCAAGTTTTACAGGACCGATTTTGGTCGGCGCTTCGGATTATATCACCGTCGACAACAATTCCGGAATGGTTTGGACCACCTGTCAGTTGGGAAGGACGGGAAGCACTTGCACTGGTGGATCGAATACGTTTTATTCTTCGCGTGCAAATGGTACGGCGGCTTGCAGCGCTCTGGATTCACTCAATGCGGGGGCCGGATACGGAAATAAACACGGGTGGAGAATCCCGACCATTGCCGAGTTGGAGAGTTTGGTAGATTATAATAATTCGACTGGACCAGGATCTTCGAATCCAAAAACCTACACGACTTCTTTTCCGGGAACCGACGCCGGATATTATTTCCTAAGTTCGGATTCGTATGTTCCGAGTGCCGGGGCGATTTTAGTTCTGTATTTTTCAAGCGGAGCTACCGTCGGCTCCGCGGATTCCGGAAGTTTTAGGGTTCGTTGTATTACCAATGGACCTTGATTATTAACAAAGACTTTCGACTTCGTTTCGATATCAAAAAATGAAATTTATATTTCAAGGGAGTATGTTAGAGATGATGATTAAAACTAAAAAATTTTTGATTCAGTGGAAGGTTCGATTCTTTTATTTTCAATTTTTTCTTTTACTTGCGTCGACCTCGCTCCTAGGGGCTCCTTTCGTGGACAACGGAGACGGAACGATCACCGACATCGGAAACGCTTTGATCTGGCAAAAATGTACCAGCGATTTGTCCGGCTCCAATTGTCTAACGGGAGGAACAACCCAACGAAATTGGGCCAACGCCCTTGCTTATTGCAACGGACTTTCTTTGACTGGAAGGGTATGGAGACTTCCCTCCATTACGGAATTGAGCAGCATATTGGATTATAGTCAGGTGGCTTCACCGATTATTCATCCTACGTATTTTCCCGGAACGGTGAGTCAGTATTATTGGAGTTCTTCCACGTTTCGTTATAACAACGGAAGTATCGACGCTTGGACGGTCAATTTTAGTTCCGGGTATAAGGCTTCAAATTCGAAAGGTTCGTTACTGTATGTCCGTTGTGTCGCTTCTCCGCCTTGATAGAAAGGGCAATCCTTCGGCAGAGGCGATTTTTTTTAGGAGAAGAATTAGAATGTATCTTTTGAAACCGGAGACACTCGAAAAGAGCGCATAACGTTTGTCGTAGAATTTTCCTTCCCCCCGCGAAAAAACTTTCGCGGGATTCTAATTGGATTCAATTTTTCAATAAAGCCCCACTCCGAACCAATTTCCGGTCCCACCGCTTAGTCCCGAGCCGTCTATAATTCCCGAAGCGGAAGAGGGAAGATTTGTGTTCAATCCCGCTCCGGAAGAATGAAAGATATAAACTCTTCCTTGAAAGACTCCGTTGTTGTATCCGGGAGATCCTACCAACAGATCCGCAAATCCGTCCCCGTTCACGTCCCCGGTCGCTAATCCCCATCCATAGAGATCGCTGAGAGGACCGGTCATAGTGAGCGTTGCAGTTCCCACATTCGTAAATCCGGTGAGAGGGGTCATAAAGACATAGACGAGCCCTTGGGCTGGGGCGTTCGGAGTCGAGTTTGCGATCACATCCGCTTTTCCGTCGTTATCGAGATCTCTCGCCGTAATCGAATAGCCGAAATGATCGTTTATCGCGGTTCCTTGGATGATAAAAATCGCTCCTCCCAATCCGGCGCTCGTGCCGATTCCGGTCGACGTTGCGGAGGATGTGTAAACGACTACTTCCCCCCTTCCGCTGCTGAGAAACGGAGCGCTTCCGATCAAATCCGAGTAACCGTCTCCGTTTGTATCCGCTACCGCAATGGAGAATCCAAATTGATCTCCTGCGCTTCCGGTTCCGTTCGTAAGCGTGGAAGATACGGCTCCGAGTCCAGTCGAACTTCCGTGAAAGATCGAAACTCTTCCTCTCTGGCTGTTATAACCGTAAGATCCGATCGCGATATCCGCGTAGACGTCCCCGTTGATATTCCCGGAGGATAAAGAATTTCCAAAAAGATCGTTTGCCGCGGAACCGCTGAGCGTACAAGACGCGGTCGTCGCGCTGGAATCTACGATTCCCGTTGCTCCTGCAGAATGAAAAACGTAAACCTTTCCCCGGGAAGTCAACGCGTTAGGAGCTCCTACGATGAGATCCGCGTATCCGTTTCCGTCCGCATCGCCCGTTTCCAGAGAAGTTCCGAATCTTTCACCGGCGGCCGCGCCGTCAATTCTCGCGGAAGCAAAGGCCGCAAGGGATATGCTCACTCCGGCGTTCCCGGAAGAATAAAAAGCGTAAACTCTTCCTGCGGAAGCGTTCGCAGCCGGGGCTCCAACGATTAAGTCCGCGTAACCGTCTCCGTTGAGATCTCCTAACGTCACGACTCTTCCGAATTCTTCCGTAGCAGTTCCTACAATATAACGATTTGCTAAACTTGCATTCGTCGTAGTGATTCCGCTTGTTCCGGAAGAATGGAATATATAAACGAGTCCCTGTCCGTATTCTCCGCTTACCAGATCGACGTATCCGTCTCCGTTCACGTCCTTGTTGCTTCCTTTTCTTACCTGCGCCGAAGAGACGGTGGAAAAGTTTCCGGAAGAATCTTTACTTCGAGCTGCGATCGTATGTTGGGATCCTACGGACCAAGTTGCCGCTCCCGAAGGAAGTTTGAAACTCCAGGTCGTAGTTCCGTTTGCAGGGAGATAGGCTCCTCCGTCGATGGAAACTTCCACGAGTGCGATTCCTCCGGCGTCCGAAGCGGTCCCGATCACGAAACCGGATTCTAAGAGACTTTTGTTTGCGAGATTCTGAATGGCAACTCCCGGATTTGTAGTGTCGGCCAAAGCTCCGGTTGTAAAATTCCAACTGAAATTGGAGCCGATGGAATTGTTCGCCAAGTCCTTGGCGCCGACGAGGATCGTCGCGGTGTAGGATGTCCCCGGAAGAAGACTCACGCTCGGAGTGAAAACGGCGCCGGTTCCGAAACAGGAAACGTTGCCCGCGACAGCCGATCCGTTGCTTAGGGTAAACGTCGCCGTCGTCAAAGAAATACAATCCATTCCCTCGCTGAACGCTGCCGTGATCGACGAGTTAGTCGCGATCCCAATGGAAGAATGGATCGGATTGACGATGGTTACCGTAGGAGCCGCGACGTCCGGTGCGGAGCCGGTAGTAAAAGACAAAACATAAGGGGAAGCGATGGAATTACCGGCTAGATCCTGAACCGAAGTAGCGATCGTGGCAGTATAAGAAGTGTTATAAGAAAGATTCGAAGACGGAGTGAAAGTTGCCGTCGTGGAGGAACAACTCACCGTACCTGTAACGGGTGAACCGTTGTTTAGAGTAAAACTCGCGGCACCGACGGTCCCGCAGTTTAAGGTCTCGTTGAATGCGACGCTGATTACTCCGTTTACGTTGAATCCCGCGGAAGAGCTGGGGGGATTCGTAATCGAAACGTTTGGAGGCGTAGAATCCGGAGCCGATCCGGTCGTAAAACTCCAGTTATACGAGGACGCGATCGTATTGCCGGCCAAATCGCGGGCCGCGATTGAAATTATAGCAGTATAATTAGTGTTAAACGAAAGAGAAGAAGAAGGTGTAAACGTCGCGGTGGAGCCGGAACAACTCACCGTGCCCGTAACTGATAAACCGTTGTTTAACTGAAAAGACGTCGTGTTCAGGGAAGTGCAGTCCATCGTTTCGCTGAATGCGACGCTGATACCGGCGTTCACCGGAACGTTTAGTCCGGAACCGTTGGGAGAAGTAAGAGAAACCAAAGGAGGGGTGACGTCCGAGACGGAAGAGGTGGTAAAATTCCAGGAGAAATCCTCTCCGAGTAAGGAACCGTCGTTCGCTCTCAGATTTTTAGAAAGGGTGACCGTATATACCGCGTTAGCCGCAAGAACGGAAGTCGGGTTGAGAACGACTCCGGCGTTCGTGGAGCTGAATGATCCCGGAATCGAAACGGGGCCTTGACTCAAACGAAACGTGGATGAGTCGATAGAAGTTGAATCTATACCGCGATTAAAAACGACTTGAATGGAAGAATTCATGGAGACTCCGTTAACTCCCGAACCGGGAGTGAATTGCGAAACTCCAAAAGGAATCGAAGGGGAGCCGCTTTTGAAATCGATATATGAAAAAATTGGCGGTAGGTGATTGGCGCCATTGTTCAGACAACTTACAAAGCCTGAAAAAAATAGAACGATTAGAATCGGTGAATAAAAAT
Organism: Leptospira adleri; assembly: GCF_002811985.1. Classification (GTDB taxonomy): domain Bacteria; phylum Spirochaetota; class Leptospiria; order Leptospirales; family Leptospiraceae; genus Leptospira; species Leptospira adleri. The sequence goes on along the minus strand of NZ_NPDU01000009.1, from coordinate 67,670 downwards.
ATTGTTTCATATCTGTCTCCGCGTCGGTCGGCAATGTGCTTAGAGACTGGATATAGTAGCATATTTATTACCGGACATCTTAGTTGTACTATAAGTCGATAAAACCCCAAAGAGAAAAGAGATCAAAGCCGATCTGCTGCGGATCCGTTAAAAACGGATTGTATGGAACGAAAAGACGATTTTGATCCAAAATAATAAAGATAAAACGGATAAGAACTCCCTAAAATAGGAAGAAATTTTTTTACCGTTTTGTTAAGCGAACTCGAAACGTGGCCGCGGAATTTTCATTAAAAGAGGGAAAACCTTGCGGAGAGGTTTTGCGTTGGAATCGGCTACGAGACGATTGAGACGTTTTAAAATTTATCTTTTGATAAGGAGATAAATTTTGAAATTGTAATCCGCGTCGTAAATACAAAATCGGAATAAGCCTATACAAATGAGAACCATTCCTCCATTTGGTTTATGGAATCCAGTTCGTTTATGTTTCCGAAAAAAAGAATTCTTATCTTTGCGAGTATTCTCCTCTTTTTTGGAAATCCGTTTTTCATCGCGGCGCAAGGACTTCAAAACGTTCCGAGTGCGAGAATTCCCTTAGATGAAAGTAAGAGACTGGATCCGGGCGAACTTGCGGAGAAAAAGGAAGGGTTGTATGTGACCGCTCTTCCCCTTTTTAGTTCAGATCCGGTTCGTGGACAGGGGGGAGGGATTCGTGCGAGCGTTTTTTTTAACGGAAATAAAAACGATCCTTATTTCGAATATGAGCCTTATAGAAGCAAGTTAACGATTCAACTTTTTCAAACCAACCAAGGAGTTAAGAATCATTTTATTCAATTTGATTCTCCCTATATCTTTAATACCGCCTTTCGATGGAAGAGTAGTCTTGGTTTGGACTATAATCCCAATTCTCAATATTTTGGAATCGGAGAATCTTCGCTGCGTTCGCTTTCCTATCGTCCAAGAAACCAACCAGGAACATTTCAGATAAACAATGCGAACTTCGACGACTACGAAGCATCCCAATCTTTCATCCGTCCCGCAAGAGCAGGATCCGAAATCACGCCTACTGTGAGCGATCAAGGATACAATCAATATTTATTCAATTCGACAACCTTGTTCAATAGTATCGATTTTACGTTTTGGAAAGCGTTCAAATGGGTCGTAGCGAATGAAATCTCAAAAAACATCATCGGTCATTCCGACGGAAAATGGAACCCATCCAAGGATCCGAATTTGGCTGGAAGTATTTGGGAGACTTCGGTGCCCAATGGAGAATCCAAGTTAACGGAAGATTATCACGCGGGAAAGATCAAAGGTTATAACGGCGGAGAGATTATTTACTTGAGGGCGGGGATCGCTTATGATACGAGAGACTTTGAGCCGGATCCGGATCGCGGGATTTTGATCGAACTAAACGTAGCTAACGTATCCAAAAGAACGGGTTCCGATTTCAATTATAATAAGTTATTCTTTCAGACAAAATATTTCTATAAATTATTTCCGAGCGTATTCGAAGAATTGGTTTTTGCGACCCGAGGCGCCTTGGGTTATACTTCATCCGGTGCGCCTTTTTCGGAAATTCGTTATATGTGGAGTTTGGATGGGCCGATGACAGGAATCGGCGGTCTACAAACGATGAGAGGATATAGACAGGATCGATTTGTCGCGCCGATGGTCGGTTTCGGTAGTGCGGAGCTTCGCTGGAGATTTGTCACTTTTAGGATCGGCGATCAACTCTTTACGATGAGCCTGGTTCCGTTCGTCGACATCGGAAGGGTTTGGAATTCGGAAAAACATCTGAACCTAGTGGGTTACAAACATTCTTATGGAACGGGTTTAAGGATCATCTGGAATCAGGCGACTGTGATTTTGCTGGATTTTGCGAAGTCCAGAGAAGATACTCAAATGTTTTTGGACTTTAGTCACGCATTTTAGAATATTCTAATATTCTTTTTTTCCTCGCTTTTTCTAACGGACGGTTTTCGATTTTTGGGAGAATTATTTTTTCTTACGTTGATGATTCGATAAATCTTTCTCCGTAGTTTCTTTTTACGAAGTTTACGGCGGAGATCTTCTTTGAACTTGTTTTACGGTCGCTTTTCCGAATTCCATTCCATTCTTTTTCATTTTTAGAAATTTGCGATTTCCCGGCTCAAACTCGGTTTTTCGAATCTGCGACTATCAATTTATAATCATCGTTTCCTTTCTTCTTCTTATCGAAGAGGTCAGAGGAATTAAAATTTCAGTAGAAAGGGCGCCCAAATTTGCTGAATCTGAAGAGGAATAGAGTGTAAAATAGTTAAAGTGATTAATAATTAAGCAATAAATATTTTTTGTCTTAAAAATTAAACAGTAAATTTAAAAACTGCTTGCGTATTGCGCTTAATTTGCGAGATTCTAATCGAGGTACGACCATGCTTCTGACCAATTACCAGACAGATTCTTTCTATGATGAGATGTTTTCCCCGGAAGGCGGAATCCGCCAAAGTTATCATTTTTTGAAATCGCGAATCGAAACGATGGATGATCGAGAGTTGGTCCGAAGAAAAACGAGCGCGGAAAAAGCGCTTCTGTCGCTCGGGATCACATTCAACGTCTACGGAGACGAGGAGGAAGAGGAGAGGATTATGCCTTTCGATATCATTCCTCGAATTATCACGGCGCACGAATGGAGAAAGCTGGAAGAAGGTCTCAAGCAGAGAACGAGAGCGCTCAATCTTTTTATCAACGATATCTATCACGACGAGAAGATCATCAAGGACGGAATCGTTCCCGCCGAATTCGTTTATTCTTCTCCCGGTTATCTCAAAGAATGTAGGGGAATCAATCCGCCGCAGGGAACTTGGATTCATATTTCCGGAACGGATCTGGTGCGAAACGGAGACGGAACGGTTCACGTCCTCGAGGATAATCTCCGATGTCCTTCCGGGGTTTCTTACGTATTAGAAAATCGTGAAGTGATGAAAAAAACTTTTCCTGAACTTTTCGCGAGTCTTTCCGTGCGTCCTACTTACGATTATCCGATCCGTCTCAGAGGAATGTTGGAATACATGAGCGGTAAATCCAATCCCTCGATCGCGGTTTTGACTCCGGGAATCTACAACTCGGCCTATTACGAACATTCTTTTCTCGCGCAAAAGATGGGAGTTCCTCTCGTGGAAGGAACCGACCTTGTGGTTAAGGACGAAAAGGTTTATATGAGGACGACGCGCGGTTTGAAGATGGTCGACGTGATCTACAGAAGGATCGACGATTCGTTCTTGGATCCTCTCGTCTTTAACAAAGATTCTCTCTTGGGCGTTCCGGGGATTTTCGAGGCGTATAAAAAAGGAAACGTCGCGATCGTAAACGCGCCCGGGGCGGGTGTGGCCGACGATAAGGTTTTATATACTTTTGTTCCGGCGATGATCAAATACTATCTCGGAGAGGAAGCGATCATTCCGAACGTTCCTACTTATCTCTGTTCGAATGATAAAGATAGAATATTCGTAAAAGAGAATATAGAAAATCTCGTCGTAAAGGCCGCCAACGGCGCCGGCGGCTACGGGATGTTGATCGGACCTCGTTCCAGTAAGAAGGAGCAGGAGGAATTCTGCGGGCTTATTGATCGTAATCCTAGAAATTATATCGCACAACCGGTTCTCAGTCTTTCCAGAGTTCCCACCTTGATCGAGGATAAGTTGGAAGGGAGGCACGTGGATCTCAGGCCGTTCATTCTCTATGGAGAAGACATCTATGTGATGCCGGGCGGTTTGACTCGCGTTGCACTCAGAAAAGGTTCGCTTGTGGTCAACTCCTCGCAAGGGGGAGGGTCCAAAGACACCTGGGTGATGGGCGAAGGCTAAAAAGATACACATAAATCAAGAACGAGAGAGGTTGCTATGCTGAGCAGAGTGGCTGAGTCCGTATATTGGATGAACCGATATATGGAGAGGGCGGAGAATTATTCCCGCTTTATCGACGTAAATTTTCAATTGTCCCTGGATCTTAACGAAGACGTAAACAGACAGTGGATGCCTCTCGTTTTTACAACGGGCGACAACGAACTCTTTCAAAAAAAATTCGCCGACGCTTCGAAAGAAAACGTGATTCACTTTATGACTTTCGATGCGGACAATCCGAATTCGATCATCAATTGTCTCATACGAGCTAGGGAGAATGCTAGAACGATTCGGGAAAATATTTCCACGCCTATGTGGGAGGTGATCAACGAATTCTATCTCGGTTTCAAAACGAAGAAACATTTTTCGGATACGGATCTCTCCGCGCTCAGCGAATTCTTTAAAACGATTCGAAATCAATGTCTTCTCTTTTACGGATGTCAAGAGGCAACGATTTCCCAGGACGAGGTCTGGTACTTTGCACAGTTGGGAAGGTATTTGGAAAGGGCGGATAAAACGGCGCGTATTCTGGATATGAAGTATTTTATCCTTCTTCCTTCTCACGACGTAGGATCCAATCTGGATCTTCTACAGTGGCTTTCTCTTTTGAAATCCACAAGCGCACACGAGATGTTCAATCGGATTTATCAGAAAATCACTCCGAAGAATATAGCGGAATTTTTGATCTTGGACAAACAGTTTCCGAGGGCAGTCCGTTTTTCTTTGAGAAAAATTTTCGAAAGTTTAAAACTTTTGAGCGGAACCGATCACGACGAATATTCCTGCGAAGCGGAGAAGAGGGTGGGCGTTTTGTTATCCGAACTGAGTTACACCTCTGTCGATGAAATTTTCAGCTCCGGAATGCACGAATATCTGGATCGTCTTCAACTTCAGATCAACGGGATTCACGATCGTATCGACGAACGTTATTTTCGGTCGTAATCGATAGTTTTTTGGAATCGAAATTTAGGCGGAAAACATTCTATGTCCATTCGAGTCGCTCTTACGCACGAAACGATCTACCAATATGATCGAAAGATCGCGCTTTCTCCTCACGTTATTCGTCTTCGTCCTGCGCCGCATTGTAAAACGAATATCGTATCCTATTCCTTGAAGGTGGAACCTGAGAAACAATTTTTGAACTGGCAGCAGGATCCGTTCGGTAATTTTCAGGCGCGGCTCGTTTTTCCGGAAAAAACCGACAGGCTTTCGGTCTTAGTGGATCTCATCGCTGACATGAAAGTGATCAATCCATTCGATTTTTTCGTGGAAGAATACGCCGAGGACTATCCTTTCGAATATGAGGAAGTTCTAAAGTTAGAATTGGCTCCTTACTTGACTCCTTCCGAAAACGGTAAACTCCTGCTATCCTATCTCCAAACTTTGCGTGCAGACGGGATCGCGGAAAAAAAAAGGATCATCGATTTTATCGTCGAGCTCAATCGGAGAATTTCGTCCGACATCGGTTATATCATCCGTTTGGAGCCGGGCGTTCAGACTTGCGAGAGTTCGCTTCAGAAAAGAACTGGTTCCTGTAGAGATTCTTCTTTTTTGCTCGTTCAAATTCTGAGACATTTCGGTTTAGCGGCGCGGTTCGTTTCAGGCTATCTCATTCAATTGAAAGCGGACCAGACTCCAATGGAAGGTCCAAAAGGACCCGAAAAGGATTTTACGGATCTGCACGCTTGGGCCGAAGTTTTTCTTCCGGGCGCGGGTTGGGTGGGAATGGATCCTACTTCAGGACTTCTCACCGGCGAAGGACATATACCGTTAGCCGCAACACCCGAGCCGATGAGCGCTGCGCCTATTTTCGGTTATGCGGATCCTGCCGAGACCAGGTTCGAGTTTAGAATGGAAGTCGAAAGAATTTTCGAAAGCCCCCGCGTGACTCTTCCTTACACCGAATCGAAATGGAACGACATTCTAAGAAGGGGAAAGGCGCTCGATCATAAGATCCGCGACCTCGGTTTGAAAATTTCCATCGGTGGCGAGCCTACTTTTATCTCGGACGAAGATCGTGAAGGTCCCGAATGGAATCACGAAGCTCTAGGCGAAGGTAAGTTCGAACTTTCAAAACGACTCATGTATCGTCTCAAGAAAGATTTTACCGCGGGTTCTCTTTTGCAATTCTCCCAAGGCAAATGGTATCCGGGAGAACCGCTTCCCCGCTGGAGTATGAATTGTCTTTGGAGAAAGGACGAGGTTCCGCTCTGGAGCGACGATTCACTTTTGATCGATAATCCGGATTCTTCCAAAAGGAAAAAAGAAGAACTCGATCCGCATAAGGCTTCGGAAACCCTCGCGTGCGCGATTTGTAGGACGCTGGGGATCGATCTTTCGTATATGATTCCGATGTACGAAGACAATCTATATTATCTGTGGAAAGAGGCGAATCTTCCGTTCGAACTCGAAAAAAAACTCGCGAACGCGTTCGATGCGCTCGAAAGACAAAGACTTCTTAAGGTTTTGGATAAGGGTTTTAAAAGGGAAGTTGCGTTTTCTATTCCAGTATATTATAATTATCTAACTGAAGAATGGGAAAGTTCCGTCTGGAATTTTAGAAGGGAAAAACTCTTTTTGATTCCGGGCGATTCTCCCGCAGGTTTGAGGATTCCTTTTTCCGCGATTAGCGATCATTTCCGTATGAATCCGGAATTCACTTCGATCGAAAAGAAAACGAATCTTCCATCGCGGAAAATTTTAGAGGATAAGATTCGAAAGAGGGTGGATTCGTCTCCGAAGATGTTCGGCGAAAAAGAATTACCGATACAATCGACTCTCGTCGTGGAAGTCAGAGATGGAATTCTTCACGTATTTCTGCCTCCGGTTCCAACGTCGGATGTTTGGGTCGATCTTGTGGCGAGTGTGGAACAAGCGACTCTTGCTTCCGGCTTTCAAGTCCGCATCGAAGGTTACGAACCTTCGAACGATTCAAGAATCGGATTTTTCAGAATCACTCCGGATCCCGGGGTGATCGAAGTGAATCTTCATCCTTCGACTTCGTTCGCGGAACTTGAGGTAAAAACGAAAATTCTTTATGAAAGGGCTCTCGAAACAAAACTCAGTACGGAAAAATTTCAAGTGGATGGAAGGGCTTCGGGAACGGGGGGCGGTAATCATATCACAGTAGGAGCTTTGACTCCGGAAGAAAGCCCTTTTTTAATGCGACCTGATCTTTTAAGAAGTCTCGCTACTTACTGGCAGCATCATCCTTCTTTGTCTTATTTGTTTTCCGGATTGTTTATCGGAACCACTTCCCAATCTCCTCGAATGGACGAAGGCAGAGAGGAGATTCTTTACGAGTTTGAGGTCGCTTGCAGACAAGTTGATAACTTGGAGAGCGTCCCTCCTTGGCTCGTGGATCGTCTTTTTCGAAATCTTCTCGTGGACATCACGGGGAATACGCACCGTTCCGAAATTTCCATCGATAAACTCTATTCTCCGACTGGTTCAACGGGACGTTTGGGGCTTGTGGAATTTCGAGCGTTCGAGATGCCGCCCCATTACAAGATGAGCGTGCTTCAGCAGATGTTCGTACTTTCTTTGTTGTGTCGTTTTTGGGAGAAGCCGTATAAACATCCGCCTATCCGGAGAGGGACCGAACTTCACGATAAATACCTTCTTCCATTTTATGTCTGGGAGGATTTTAAGGAAGTCATGAAGGATTTGAAGGAACACGGATATCCTTTTTACGAAGAAGACTTTATTCCATTTTTTGAATTTAGATTTCCTGAATATGGTCACGTCCAAAAGGATACGATCAGGATCGAAGTCAGGATGGCCTTGGAACCGTGGGACGTTCTCGGCGAGGAAACGAATTCCTTCGGAACTTCGAGAGCCGTGGATTCCGCTCTGGAAAGAATCCAGGTGAAAGTGGAAGGTTGGACCGAAGGGCGATACGTTCTGTCCTGCAACGGTTACGAGGTTCCTTTGAAGTCGACCGGAAAAAACGGCGAAGCGGTCGCGGGAGTTCGGTTTAAAGCCTGGGCGCCCGTTTTTACTCTTCATCCGAATCTTCCGATCACGAATCCTTTGGTCTTCGATCTCTGGGACACTTGGAGCGAAAGATCGATCGGAGGTTGTAAATATTTTATTTCCCATCCCGGGGGCAGGTCTTACGATACTTTCCCGGTAAATTCTTTCGAGGCGGAGAGCAGAAGAATCAGCCGATTTTCGGATCTTGGGCATACGGCCGGGACGACGAGTCGTCCGAAAAGTCTTTCACATCCACATTCTCCATATACTTTGGATCTGCGTTTAGCGCCCGGTCCGGGTTGGAAAAAAAAGACTTCGTAAAGAATCGCCAAAATGTACGGACTTTGAAAAATGGTTCAGAATTTTATGGTCAACCCAGCCAACGCGAGATTGAATCTGCGGGAAGGATATCACCCGAACCCGTCTATCTATGACGAACTCTACGACGGAGAAGGCAAACTTAGGCCCAAATACGAATTCTTAATCAACTCTCTCGAATCGTTGTCTCAGGAAGAATTGGTTCGAAGAAAAAGGGACTCGCTTCGAATTCTTCAAGAGAACGGTGTGACATATAACGTGTACGAGGAACCGGGCGCTGTGGAAAGGCTTTGGTCCTTGGATCTCTTTCCGGTCCTTATGGAAAGTAAGGAATGGGAAGGAGTGGAACGTGGACTCATCCAAAGAGCTGAGCTTTTAGACGCGCTCTTTAAAGACGTCTACGGACCCCGCAAACTCTTCTATGATAAAAAAATTCCTCCCGAAATTCTTTTCAGTTCGCCCGATTTTTTAAGACAGTGCAACGGTTTCGGTCATTCCACTACGAACGAACTCTGTTTTATGGCGTCGGACTTGGCGAGACAGGAGAACGGAAGTTTTGTCGTTCTCGGAGATCGGATCCAGGCTCCGAGCGGTTCCGGTTATTCTCTGGAGAATCGAATCGTTCTTTCCAGAATTTTTCCTTCGATCTACCGAGATTCTCAAGTACACAGAGTCGCGCTTTATTTCCGTTCTCTAAGAAAGGCTTTGCAGTCCTTGTCCAAGGTTCAGGAAAAAGAGCCGCTCATCGTTTTGCTAACTCCGGGTGCGGGGAATGAGACCTACTTCGAACACGCTTATCTCGCCGGTTATTTGGGTTTTACTCTCGCGCAGGCCGAAGATTTGACCGTAAGAAATAATTTCGTCTTTATCAAAACCGTAGAAGGTTTGCAGCAAGTCGACGTGATCTTTAGAAGAGTTGTGGATTTATATATGGATCCTCTCGAACTCAAAGGGGATTCTCTTTTGGGTGTACCAGGAATTTTGAATGTGATTCGGGAAGGAAACGTTCGAGTGGCGAATCCGATCGGTTCCGGATTTTTGGAAAACAGGGCTATCCATCCGTTCTTATCCTCGCTTTGCAGATACTATCTTTCGGAAGATTTGATTTTGCCTAACGTTAGAACTCTTTGGATGGGTAATGCGGAGTCAAGACGGGAAGTAATGGATTATCCGGATCGATTCGTTTTCAAACGTGCGGTGCGAGATCCTCTCGAACCGGGGGTTTTTCTTTCTTCCCTTCCCAACAGTGAACGGGAACGGATTTGGAAAAAACTTTTTGCTCATCCCGAAAAATACGTAGCCCAGGAAATCGTAAACGGCTCCACCTGCCCGGTTCTGTCAGGGGAAAGTTTTATCCAAGGGAGATCGGTGTTTCGGGCTTTTACTACTTTATCAGAAAACGGTTATATGACGATGTCAGGCGGTCTGGTAAGGGTTACGGAGAATGTAAACGATCTCGTAGTCACGAATCAAACCGGTGCGATCTCGAAGGACCTTTGGATCCTCGCTTCTGAAGAAAAAAAGGACGTCACTCTTCTTCCGGGGAAAACCGAAAGGATGCAGATCAGGCGGAGCGGGGCCGGTATTCCGAGCAGAGTCGCGGACAATATGTTTTGGATGGGACGTTATGCGGAACGCTCTGAAAACCAAGCTCGATTGTTACGCGAAGTGATTTTGAATATGATCCATATGGACGAGCCGTATGAAAAAGATCATGTCCAGCTTCTTCTTCAGATCGCGACTCACGTCACCGCGACTTATCCAGGTTTCTTACAATTGAATTTGGAAGATCCTCTGAACGGTGCGAGACAGCAGATGTTCTCCCAGGTTTTTTCCCACCAACAAACGGGAAGTATACGTTCCGATTTGAACGCTTATGTGAGAGCTTCCAAGTCCGTGAGGGACCGGCTTTCGGAGGATAGCAGATACATTCTTTCCATGATCGAGACCGACGACGCGTTCAAAGACGGTTCTTACGACGAGATTTTAGAATATCTGATTCTTCTGATCACGAGACTCGCCTCCATGTCGGGTCTTGGAATCGAAAGTATGTCCAGGGAAACCGGTTGGTATTTTATGAACATAGGGAAAAGAATCGAACGGGCCTCTTATACGATCAGACTCGTAACGACGGTGTTGAATCAATCCACCCTTTACAACAAGAGTATGTTCGAAGCCCTGTTGAACATCAACGACATCAAGATCACTTATAGAAGAAGGTATCGTTATAGAATCGAGGCCGAATCCGTTCTGGATATACTTCTTTTCGACGAAACTAACCCGAGATCTTTGGCCTATCAGTTGCGAAAATTAGGAGAATACGTTTCTTATCTTCCCCATTCCGAAAAAGAGGAAGCCACTGCCGAAGAAAGAATCGTTTCGGAGGTTCGAAACCGTTTTATCCAGGAAGATGCAAAACGACTTTTTGAATACGTAAATCCTTCCTTGAGCATCGTACGCTGGTTAAACGATATCAATTATCAGATCGCATCTTTGTCCGACTCCATCAGCGCAAGATATTTCCGCTATGTGGAAGAACAGATTCAACTTGGAGACTACAACGATGGCTGATTATACGGTAAAGCACGTTACCCGATACAGTTATCAAGAGGAAGTCTCTCATTGTCATAATCTTGCACACATGTGTCCCGGGTCGAATCGACATCAGGATTGTAAGGATCTTAAACTCAGAGTTCATCCGGGGCCGTCAGTTTCGGGTTATAGAAAGGATTATTTCGGCAATTTAGTATATTCTTTTTCCGTCGAGGATTCGCATCAAATTTTGGAGATCGTCTCCGAGAGTAGGGTGAACACACATCCAGTAGATTACGGAAATCTAAATCATTCGCCTAAGGTCTCCGAGATTCCGAATCTTTTGGCCGCATCACATTTGAGAGAAGATTTGGAGGCGTTGGAATACGTCGCCGATTCCTCTTTTGCGGTTCGAGATCCTCTTTTTGAGAAGTTTGCAAAGGAGATGATGGATTTCGAAAAACCGCTATTACAGGCGGTTATGGATTATACGGATCGGTTTTATAAATCTTTTGAATTCAAAGCGGGGGCGACTACGATTCAAACTCCGCCGGCACAGGTTTTGAAGAATAGAAAAGGCGTTTGTCAGGATTTTACTCATCTATCGATCGCCGCGCTCAGGAGCGTGGGAATTCCCTGCAGATATGTCTCCGGTTATATAGAAACTTTTCCGCCTCCCGGCCAGGCAAAACTACAGGGTTCGGATGCATCACACGCTTGGTTTTCCATTTATTCTCCCGGGATAGGCTGGGTCGATTACGATCCAACAAATGGTAAAATGTTAAGCGAAGAATATATCTTTACTTCGGTCGGTCGCGATTTCGCCGACGTTTCTCCTTTAAAGGGAATCTTATTCGGAGGCGGAAAGCATAAGTTGAAAGTAGAAGTCGACGTGATTCGAGAATGATTTTTTTTTAGGTCTATCTCTGAATTAATATATTAAACAATGATTATATATTAACTTTTTCCTTTTGCTATTTTTTTTCAAAATGCAAAAAATAAGAGTCGTTCCCGCGCCAGCTCTTTTTGCGAATTCCGAAATCGAATGCTGATTATATTTTCAGATTTTCAGTCTTTGGACTGATTTTGCGAAACACAGAGGACCTCTTTTGAAACGGACCCAGAACTAAAGCGTCAGAGCGCGAAAGATAAGAATTTAGTTTTAGGAATACTTCGGTTGCGTTTATGCGAACTTCGTATAATTGGGGTTCTCGCTTTGGAGCCGATTGCGTTTATGCGAACTTCGTATAATTGGGGTTCTCGCTTTGGAGCCGGTCGCGTTTATGCGAACTTCGTATAATTGGGAGTTTCGCTTTGGATCCGGTTGCGTTTATACGAACTTGTAGAAATACACGACAACAGGCTGAAAAATCTAAGATCGATTTTGTGGGCGATAAAGAAATTAAAATTGATATGGATCGTTTCCGATTTCTTTGTAAAATTTCTCAAGGAAGATGCAGATTGATTCAGGTCTAAACTCAGACGTGAATTCAAAATCGCATTTTTATTTACATGAATGAACTCCGTCGACTCTCCTTGTCTTTTTTTAAGGCGCCTGTTGAAAAAAGTGTTTTTTTAATATACCTTTTTTTGCTCAGAGTCTGCTTGAATAGATGGAATATTTTTTCAATTTACATCATTTCGAATGTAGATCATGGAAAATATATCCGGGATAAAAAACCATTCGTTGTTTTGAGATTGCTTTTGATTTTAAAAAGAGTTAAGAAATATTATAAAAAAATAATTTATATCAATTTCCGAAAACGGACATAGAAAGGATCGTAGCCCATATTTTTCCAAAAAGAAACCGCATTTTCATTCTCCGCAATCGCCCTTAACTCTACGCTTTGAAAGCCTTGCTCTTTCGCCCAAGATTCGCAAAAAATAACAAGAGGTTTCATATAACCGGATTTTTGCTTTCCTCGTTTTGTTACGGCTAAGTCGATAAAAAGAGTTTTATTTTCCTCCAAATAAGGTTTATCTTCCGTGCGCGCTATGAGAAGGGAAACGAGTTCTTCTCCTAAAAAGCCGCCGAGGAGAAGCACTTTTCCCGTTCCACGAAGTTTTAAATAAACATCCACCATTTTGGTGCCGGCCCGAGGACGAATCTTGAAGACGCCGTCTAACGTCAATGAGTTGACAAGACGAAAGAATTGATTTACGAGTTCGATCGCACTTTCTCTGTGCTCTGGGAGGAGATTTCCAATTTGAAATTGTTCGGCTTTTTTTGGGGATTTTGCCATGAAATAAAAATTCTCTTTGCAAATTTTAGAGAAACCGGATTTGAAAGATATTGAATTCAAACCCGCTTTCTCTTTCAAGAAGAAGATTTTAAATAAGTTAGGTTCTTTTTTTTATTCCTTTTCGTTTTTGATCACGAGGTGCTTAAACTTTTCAAAAATCGGAACGCCGAAGTGAATCGCCAGAACGACAAACAGAAACGAAATTGATAGTAGGAAATAGTATTTGAAAGTCCATTCTAACGCGACTTTTACACGGCGGAGAAGGCCGATGCCTGCTTTGTTCGAAGACTTATTTTCGTAAATCGTAACCAGAACCGTACAGAATTCATTTTCAGAATCGAATTCTCCCAGGCTGATTCCTAATTTTTGAATTTCGTCTTCAATTTCCAAAATTCGATTTTCTAAATTGATATATTCATCGATCCGACCTCCTTTGCTTTTTAAGGTCGAAAGAGAATTTCGAATTTTGACTAGGGATTCTTTTTTTGCCTGAAGGTCTTTGTATTCGTTCGTCTTATCTTTTTTGTTGATCGTAAGAAGCAGAGTCTTTCCAATCTTTTTAAACTCCTCGACAAGTTCGTCAAATTTTTCGGGCGGAACGCCGACTGCTAATCTAATAATACGATCTCGATTTTCTTTCAACCCTGAGCTGTTTTCGTATTGGATGATCGAAGACGAGGAGCTTACGAGATCCCTTACTTTCTTTTCATCGGTTTCCATGTCTGAAGATTGCGTTTCTAAAGTTGCGACCTTTTCATATTTTTGATCAAAACTTTTGTTAGTCCCCGCTCCCTCGTATCGAATTTTATTGGAAGCGATGTTTTGCTTAACGTAATTCGATTCTCGCGTCTGAAAAGGGATGACGTTCGTCGTGGACTCGGTCTCCGAACTGTAAGCCGCAAATCCATAGATCAATCTAAAAAGAAAGAGAAGGGCGAAGGTTGAAAAGGCAATGATCAAACCTCGGGAGAATTTTTTATTCATACGTGTCCTTAGATAACGAGTTCTTCGTTTATCAATTTTCAAATTTAAGACCCGAGTCATTCGATCTTATTTGCACCTCGGGAATGAAAAATTCTGTATTCAATTAAGAATCGCAACTTTTCTTTTCTGGAAATAAATTTTTGAAAAATCCTTTGTGAAAGCCAAGAATTTCTAACGGATGACGCTTGGAAATCCTACTTTCGCCTTTTGCAATTTTTCCTTTGTGCTTCATAAATCTTATAGGAGAAGAATTTTCCGACGAACCGTATTTTCTCGTCTCGGAGAAGGGTTTTTATTCTAAGAATATTTTTTCGGATAAGAATGTGCTTTTACGAAATTCTTATCCGAAAAAGAAAAAGAGAGGAAGGCTTTTTTGTAAAACGAGGAGGGTTTTGCAGGAATGTCGTCCCGATTGATTCTAACGTCCGTCCGGTTTTAAGTCGTTTCAGTCAAAGAATGAGTCTTACAGAATGCGCTTCAGTTCGCCGGATACAAACACAAATATTGTGTATTTGTATTTCTGCTTTTTCATAACAATCGGCTTCAATCTCTGAAAGCGTTGGCGTTTTCAGATTTGTTTTTGATCAGGAAGAATTATGCTTCGTTAATTTAGATGGAATAGAGTTTTGCCGTTTTCCTATAATGATTGGGTCCCATAGATAAAACCTTTCTTGTCCGGAAAAAAATACCAGTAATCTCTTTTTCCCTTACGTAATTCGGAAACCTATATTCTAATAACTGCAGCACTGGTAAAGACGGTAAAATCTTTCGCGTTTCGGATAGATTCTTAGGTTTTTTTGATTTGAGCCGGGTTGATATTAGTAGCGAAGCTATTATCTTGAAGATAAGTAAAGGAATTGGGAAATAAAATTGGTATAGAAACTAGGCAAAAGAATTCGAAAGATTACATTCCTCAATCGATTTTACCTGACGATCAAAGGCTTTCGACGTTTGATCCGCAAGGTGATTTCAGCAACGCGTTGGTCGATTTAATTGCGATCTTAATCGCGTTTTGTCGGTGATAAGGCGAATATGCAGAACCGAACGAAACGGCGAGATTAAGTTAGACGATAACCGAAATCATTGGAATTGTCTCTTCATCGGTAATAGTTTACGATGAGCCGAAATAAATTTACGAGGATCAAGGCATCCATCCAAAATGCGCGAATATCCCCCTTCAATCAACATGAAGAATTCGTCACGTATTTCAAAGTGAAGATGAGGCTCATAATGCCTATTTGCGTCGCCGACGAGACCAATTATTTGACCACGTTTAATGAGGTCTCCTTTTTTGACATATACTTTGGAGAAGTGACCATAGAGCGAATTGATGAGTTGACCATCGGGCAACTTATGTGTTATGATCACGACGTCACCCCATCCTGGGCCCGCGTTCATGAAGGTTTTAACGATTCCATTGCCGATGGCGTGAATCGGGGAGCCGAAGCTGTTACCTCTATTTTTCATCCAGCCCTCACCTAGATGATATGCAAAACCGAACGGATTGACAACCTTGCAGCCGATTCCATTCGGGTAACAGACGGGAAAATCAAATCCATCCGCCGTGTATTCCGGATAAACTTCAAAATAATCGAGCACGTCAGAATATTGCATTTGATCGTCGCAGTAGTCGCATGGAGGTTTGGCGGCTACTTGCGGCCGTAGATCTTTGACTGTCTTCTTGAACGAAAAACAGGAGAACAGGGGCAGGAACAAGAGGCTGGTCAAAGCACAACGAATTTATCATGAGACTGTGGTTCTAACGTTTCTATTCATTTTGAGAAAACTCAAAAGCGGCATTGTGATTGCTTTTCGAGAATAGTTTTAGAAAATCCTAAATTAAGTATTTATAAACTTTTTCGAAATTACATAACTCTCAAAAAAAATACCGAAACACAATAAGCTCGATTTTTTTCGCCTTGGACGCTCGATCGTAAAGTCAATCCATTTTCACTTATAGCTACCACTTTAAATAGGCATTATGAGTTTGATTAAGGCCAGAATTTGGTTCGCTAAATCTATGATCCTAAGTGCAGAGTTGATCGCCTAAATCAATGACAGTTGAATAAATTAAGTTTTGCTGAGTAATTTTTTTATCATTAAATTTGTTTTTGTTTAGGAATCTTCGGTTTCCTTTAGGCGTCAGAATCTTGAACTTGAGTCCTTTGAAATTATAGTTCTATTCTCAAAGTCTGAAATAAAACGCTTACGATCAAAACGCAAGCTACAAAGAAATAGTAAAAGTAAAATTCATTTTTGTCGTAACTCCGACACAAGATTCACGGAGTGCGATTTTACGAAGTTCGCCTAACCGCGGTCGTAACTCCGACACAAGAAGTCCTTCACCGATTTCACGAGGTTCGAATAAACGCGGTCGGAACACCGACACAAGATTCACAACGTGCGATTTCACGAAGTTCGCCTAACCGCGGTCGTAACTCCGACACAAGAAGTCCCTTCGCCGATTTCGCGAAGTTCGACTAAACGCGCTAAAACATCCGACCGGGAAAACGCCTGCTTTAAAAACAAAACTTACAGTCTTTCGAACAGCCAGGTCGCAAGTTTGTCGACCGATACTCTTTCCTGGGACATGCTGTCCCGTTCTCTGACCGTGACCGTGTTGTCCTTTAGAGTATCATAATCTACTGTTATACAAAAAGGAGTTCCGATTTCGTCCTGTCTTCTATATCTTTTGCCGATCGCGCCGCCGTCGTCGTATTCTATGTTTCCGAGTTTGGAAAGTTCGGCGAAGATTTCTCTGGACTTTTCGGGAAGGCCGTCTTTTTTCATCAAAGGAAAGACCGCGGCTTTTACGGGAGCGATCTTCGGAGAAAAACGAAGAACGGTTCGAACCTCTCCGTCCGGAAGTTTTTCCTCCTCGTAAGCGTCGGTGACTACCGCGAGAAACAAACGATTTACGCCTAACGCGGGTTCTACGACAAAGGGAATGAACTTTTTGTTCTGAACTTGATCTTGATACTTCAGATCCTCTCCGGAAAATTTTTGGTGCTGGTTTAGATCGTAGTCGGTTCTGGAAGCGATTCCCCAGAGTTCTCCCCAGCCGAAGTTGTATTTGAATTCTATGTCGGAAGTTCCTTCGCTGTAAAATGACAATTCTTCCTTTTCGTGTTCTCTCACTCTCAGGTTTTCTTTTTTGATTCCCACTTGATCGGTGAGCCAGTTCATACAATAACTCACCCAATGATCGAACCATTCTTTCTGAGTTCCGGGTTCGCAGAAAAATTCCATCTCCATCTGTTCGAATTCTCTCGTTCGAAAGACGAACTGACGAGCCATGATTTCGTTTCGGAAAGACTTTCCGATCTGAGCGATTCCAAAAGGAATCTTTCTTCTCGTAGTTGAGACCACATTCTTAAAATTTAAAAAGATTCCCTGAGCGGTTTCGGGACGAAGATAAATATCCAACGCGTCTTCCGCGCTCGCGCCGTGAGAGGTCTTGAACATAAGATTGAAGTCCCTCGCCTCGGTGAACGTTCCCCTTTGTCCGCAGTTCGGGCACGCGAAATTGTTTTCCTTGATTACTTCGTTCATCTTATCCAAAGTGAGGCCGGTCGCGAAACCTTCTCCCTTTTGGTCTTCGAGGAACTTGTCGGCGCGGATTCGGGTCTTACAATTCTTACAATCGATCAATGGATCCGTAAAATTGGAAACGTGTCCGGATGCTTCCCAAACCTTGGGGTTGAGAAGAATGGAAGAATCCAGTCCGACGACGTCTTCTCTTAAGTGAACAAAAAACTTCCACCAGAGTTGTTTTAAATTTTGGAGAAGTTCGACTCCGTAAGGACCGTAATCGAAGGTGTTTGAGAGTCCTCCGTAAATTTCAGAACCGGGATAAACAAATCCTCTACGTTTACAGACGGATACAATTTCCTTCAAAGAGGAATCGAGACTTTCTTTCTTTTCCATCTGCCCAGGATTTTGCTCTGGATTCGGGAATAAAGTATTTTAATTCTCTCTTCGGAAGGATTTCTTGTTTGCCTACGCTCCTTACTCGGGTCCAATGGTTGATACAAATCCGTTTTGCAGCGTCCAAGGAGACCTTGCCTGAAAAAGAAACTAGTCATCTTCGGTGTCAATTTCTTGTCCTGGAGTTCCCCCTTTCTAGGTCTGGGAATCTTTTTTCCGTTGGGGGTTCTTTTCGCCTTTCCTAAGGGAAAAGAAATCCGATCCTCCGCCTTCGGATCTCTCCTCTTTCAGATTTTTTGCTGGAGTATTCTTTATCCTCTGGAAATTTCGGCGATCCTCTTTCCGGTCGTAGAAGCGTTTGTCCGTTCTCTTGTCATGGAACTCGGAGAATGGTTGATCGGTTTTTACGTCTTCCTCGGAATTCTAATTCTTTTTGCGCATTCTTTCTCCCTTCGAAAAGAAAGGGAACGTCAGGCGAAATCGAACCGCCGCGCGTCTGTGGAAGAGGAAAAGATCGAAAGATTTCACTTTAAGATTCTCGTACTATTGGTCGCGGGTTATCTCACCTCGAGGCTCGTCTTCCAGGATCCGTATCGCCTGGAATACGGTCAGTTGGGAATCGTAGAAGACAGCTTTCTCTATTTTTTCTCGGTCCTCATCGCGGGAGACACGCTCCTCAGTCGAGGCAAACCCTTTTTCCTTTTCCGAAGACCTTGGAGAATGTTTGAAAAACAGGCTCGCGTCGCCAAATACTCCGGCTTTCAGGGAGAATGGGGCCGCAGGAAACAAAAATACGCCAAGTTCCGAGATCTGATCTTTCCGGGATGGGGGCATATCTATCTCGGAAATCTCTGGAAGGGATTTTCGATTCTCTTTTTATTTCTTCTTTTCCTTTTGTTTTTCGCGACCGCTTTTTTCTCCTGGCTCGAACCGGCGGACGGAATCCGTTTTCTCATGTCCATGGGTTTGAAACCAGGCATTCGAGATCAGAAATTTTTCGCGATCACTTCGAGTATCGTTCCGGCTCTTGTGATTCTTACCGCGATCGTCGGAATCCATCTTCTTTCTCGGTTTCTTCTCAATCGTACGATCCAGGCGAGACCGGAATCGGAAGACACAAGTCCGAAAAACGTATTCATTAGTAATCTTTCATATAGTATTCTTCTTCACTTGGTTTTGATTTCACTGGTTTTGATCATACCGGTGACGCTTCAGAGAAAAAAGGAACAAAAGGAACAGGAAAGACAAAGGACTCATTTCACTCCGGAGAATATGGAATTTTATTTTATCGATCCCAATCTTCCGAACGAAATCAAAGGATTGAACGGAGGAGTCGTTTCCGGAACCGAAACTCCGACTCAAAAGGAAGGGGATAAGATTCCGGACGACAAACCCGCCGACGAGGGAAGGGTCAAAGGAGAAGTCCGTCAGGTCCGCGGAAAAAAATTACCTTCCACGTATTCGAATTATATTTCCGCGAAGATGAGAGGGCCCGAGTCCTTTATGGAATATTGGAGAAGGGCTCCCAAAAATTATTCTTCCGTGGTCGCCTATACGGTGACTCCGGACGGAGAAGTCGTCGACGTCGATCTTGTAGAGGCTTCCGGTTATCCGGAACAGGATCAGATGACCTTGGAGCTTATAGAAAGTCTTTCTCCTCTGATGCCTCCTCCTGGCACGAAAGGTTATGTGAGAGTCACCGAACTTTTTTGGAACGGAAGCATCGATCCGGAAGCGATGCCGACTCCTCTTCAGAAAGAACTCGTGATGATGTATGACGGACGTTATATGGAGGAACTATGAGCGTGGAAGTCGCACTTCTCGGGTTTCTTTCGATTCTTCCATGGGGACTTTTTCTGATTCTTCTTTTCCCGGGAAAAAATACTCCGCAGAGAATTTTCTTAATTCTTCTCGCGCTTTTTTTGGGTTATCTTTCAACCGAGATCGTTTTGAAATTGCATCCGATTTTTTGGCCGGACGTGAAGATGGCCGCGCCGAAAAGGGGAGGACATATCCTCACTCAAACGGCTCATATCGCGTTCATTCAAGCGGGAATGATGGAAGAATTCTGCAAAGGAATTTTGATTCTTTTCGCGGGACTTCTCCTTGCGTTCGATTGGAAGACTTACACGTTTCGTAAAGAAATCGTTTTGATCGGAGGATTTGTTGCGCTTGGATTTGCGGGAATCGAAAACGCGAACTATATCTTCAACGCAAAAGAAGAGGATCGGATCGCGATGTTCGTCGGCCGCACGATCCGTTCTTCGAACGCGCACTTTCTCATCAATCTCTGTTTTGCTTTGGCCTTTATGAAATCGAATCTAAAAGAACCGAAGGACAAACCCGTTTATCTATTTTTGGCGTTTCTTCTCGCGGTCTCTCAACACGGGCTCTTCAACTTTTTTGTTCTTCCTCAGTCTCGATTCGGGGCTTGGTTATCCACGGCGCTCTTTATCGGAATCTGGGTCTGGATCGTAAGAGACTTTCGGACTTTCATCTCAACGGATGAATTCCTAGATGACAGAGCGGTCGACGCGGAAATTTTGGATACGACCCGGGAAACAAGTTGAGATACAGAGAAATCATTCTAACCATACCGAAAGAAATCGCCGACGAGTTTACGGACTTCTTGGACGAAGCGGGGGTCGCAGGATACTACGAAATCCTGTTTGATCGGGAAGTTCCGCGTGCTCCAAACGAAGAGATCATCTCCGACGATACGAAGTTTCGGGTTTATTTGGCGGAAGAAGACAAGGAGAATGAAACCAAAATTCTCATCTTCTTAAAGGTGAATGCCGGAGAAAACTTCTTCTTAGAATCGCGTTGGATCGAAACCAAAGAATACGAAGAAGCATACAAAGAATTCTATAAACCCTTTGTGATCGGATCGTATCGTGTGATTCCCACCTGGGAAAAAGATATCGCGGTAAGCACGACTCCCGCCGGAATCATACCCTTGCTCATCAATCCGGGCCTTGCGTTCGGAACGGGGCATCACGAAACCACACGTCTCGTTTTGGGAAGAATGGGAAGTCTCGGACTTTCCGGAAAACGCGTGTTAGACGTGGGAACCGGCTCCGGAATTTTGAGCGTCGCCGCGGCAAAGTCGGGTGCGTCCGCGATTCTTGCGGTGGATATAGATCCGAATGGAGTGAGATCCGCGACCTTCAATCGGGATGACAACGAGATTTCACCCGAAGTATTGGTGGTGGAAGAGGGCGGTTTCGACTTTGAACCCATTCAAAAAGAAGAATGGGATCTATTGATCGCGAACATCACCTTTGCAGTATTAAAAGCGAATATTCAAAAAATTGCATCTGTAAAAACGGATCATTTTCTCTTTAGCGGCGTGATCACGGAAAGAAAGGAAGAATTCTTAAAACTCCTCGCAGAAGTTGTGGGCGGAGAAGGCGTATTCTTTCAGGAAGACACCGGCTGGGAATTGATCGAATGGAAAAGAAAAGGATAAACCGATGAAACACTACGACGTATTCGGAGTCGGAAACGCACTCGTGGATATATTAGTTCCCACGGAAGACGTATTTATCAAACGTCTCGGATTCGACAAAGGAATCATGACCCTCGTGGACGCGGAAAAACAAGCCGGTGTATTGAACGCACTCGAAGGAAGCAAGAGGGAACTTCGTTCCGGAGGAAGCGCGGCGAACACGATGATCGCGATCGCAAACTCGGGAGGAACGGGAACTTACACAGGAAAGGTTTCGAAAGATACCTACGGAGAATTTTATAAAAAGGACATGGAAGAAGCGGGGATCTTTTTCGAAGTCGCTCCGGAAGACAAAGGACATACCGGAACTTGTGTGGTTCTCACGACCCCGGATGCGGAAAGGACGATGTTGACCCACTTGGGAATTTCCATCACTCTTCAGAAGTCCGACATAGACGTGGAGAAATTAAAGACTTCAAAGATTTCTTATATAGAAGGATATCTCTGGGATGGACCGGGAACGAAAGAAGCGTCGCTCTTGACGATGGAAGAATCCAAGAAGAACGGAGTCAAGGTCGCCTACACTTACAGCGATCCGTTTTGTGTGAATCGTTCGAGAGAAGACTTTATTCGTTTAACAAAAGACTACTTTGACATCGTCTTCTGCAACGCGGAAGAGGCGAAGGCACTTTCTCAAAAAGAGGACAAACAGGAAGCCCTTAAATTTATCGCAGGACTTGCACCGCTCGTATTCATGACCGATTCCGCTAACGGCGCTTTTTTTGCGGAGAACGGAACGATCTCCCACGTCGAAGGATTTCCCGTGAAGCCGCTCGATACAACCGGCGCCGGAGATTGTTTCGCCGCGGGCGTTCTCTACGGATTGACGCAAGGTTATAATTTGCAAAGAGCGACCCGATGGGGAAACTACGTCGCTTCCCGAATCGTCCAAGAAATCGGACCAAGACTCGGAATCAAATTGATGGGAAGACAAGACGAGATTCTAAAGTAATTTTTTTGTCGGAGTTCCGACAGAATTTTGAAGGGACGAAATTTTGTTGCAGAGTTTGATTTTCTGTGATAAGGAGATTTTGCCGAAATTTTCCCACGAGCCCGCCACCTCCACCCTAACTCGGGCGGGGGCTTTTTTTAGAAAAGTCGTAGTTCCTACGGAGAGGAGATCGCGTGAACTCAACGCAACGCTCTCTATGGATCGCGTGAACTCAACAC
>NZ_NPDU01000009.1:0-45061 GCF_002811985.1 Leptospira adleri | reverse complement strand
CAACGCTCTCTATGGATCGCGTGAACTCAACGCAACGCTCTCTATGGATCGCGTGAACTCAACGCAACGCTCTCTATGGATCGCGTGAACTCAACGCAACGCTCTCTATGGATCGCGTGAACTCAACGCAACGCTCTCTATGGATCGCGTGAACTCAACGCAACGCTCTCTATGGATCGCGTGAACTCAACGCAACGCTCTCTATGGATCGCGTGAACTCAACGCAACGCTCTCTATGGATCGCGTGAACTCAACGCAACGCTCTCTATGGATCGCGTTGCGGGGGAAAGCCTTCCCCTCGCTTCAGCCGCAAATCGCGGCTTTCGCTACCCCTTCTCCGGGGATTCAAATCCGGGGAAGGCCCGGACCCGATTCTTTTGGAATCTCGATACTTAGAGTCGGTTCTATTAAAGGGAATTTAGGTTTCAGGAATATTCAATAAATTGAATGTATATAAATGAATTTTTTAAATTTTAAAATCGAGATACGACTGGAGTATTCGAAATACAAACTCCTTAAGAAAAGACAACTTTTTTAAAGAACGCTTATTCGAGTTCCGAAAAGACTTCGCAAAAAAGGAAGTTTGAAAGAAGGAAAATCCTCGATATGGAAAGTTTGTTAATCTCTCATTAGTTTCTCCATGCGCAAGCGACTCAGTGAAGCCGTCGCTTCGCTTTCACAGGTTAGGTTCGAACGGAAAAGGAATACGGATTGCGGTAATTCAAACCGCTTCGTTTTGAAATTTCGGCGGATTCTCGGTCATTTTTCCCTCATCTTCCGAAGCCAAGGAAAGACAAATCAGGGAGGGTAAGAAGAAGTGGAAATGAATTCGATCGTATGCGGTTTCAAGGTGCCATTGCAAGTCTGCGTTCGTAATCACGAAAAACAGATCATAAAGTAACGAAAGCAGAAGGAGAAGAATTACACCGAACCGTACTTCTTTTTTTCCAAAAATAAAAGAATATGCGAAAATGAGAATATAAAATCCATGCGCCAACCGGAGCTGGAAACGAATTTTTTCCGCCATGACGATATTCCACCTATCGATCGAAGTAAGCCGGGTTCCTAATTTTAAAATCGAACTCAACACGTCTTCGTTTTGAATGAAGTCGTTCGGAAGAGCGGATGGCGAATTTAATTTTTGAAAAAGAACAAAGCAGACCGCGCTCAGAAATCCAAGAGCAAAGAACGAAAGTTTTCTATAACAATTTTTTCCTTCGATCTCGTATAACTGAATTGAAAACGCAGCAAACAAAACGAGCGCCAGAACGAAACCCTCGTTTTTCCAGAAGGAAAGCGCACCGAAAAAAAATCCGAAGGCAACTCTCTGAGTTCTGAATTTCAAACGATCGATTCCTATCCTTTCGATCAGGAAATAAAAACAAAATGAGAAGTAAACGGATAACGGAAGATCCGCACAGAGATCGGTGGAAAGCATGATCCATTTGAAAAACGTGCAATAGATCAAAAGAACGAGTGCGGAAATCCAAAGCGAACGTCTCATTCTTATGAAAAAATAAAATCCGAGGAAATAAAAATAGAAAGAAGCATACACTTGTATGATCGGGCTCCATTTGCCTGAAAGAATTCCAAAAAAAGATGCGAACAAAGGATATCCCAACGGGTAGTCCGGATGCGGCCATTCCCTCAGATCAAGATCAATTTTTTCTCCCGCAAAGAATTGTGAGACAAGGTATTTCGTTTTAGGAGACCACATTGCCCACGCATCCCACATACCCAGGGGTTCGATCGAAGTGCGAAGTTGGAAAAAATAAATGGAAAAACCCAAAAGGAATAATATACATACGGAATAAATTTTCGACGGAGAGGAGCGTTTCGAGACCGGAAATTCTAACTCGAATATCTTGAAAAATTTGAGAAAGAAAACTATGAGGGCGCTGACCAAAGGGACGATGGCCGAATGGTGGAGCGACTGAGAAACGGGTAGTGTAAGGACTAAAATTGGATAACAAACAACGGGAAAAAAAAGTAAGATGAGAAAAAGTATATTCATTAAATTGAAAGTTTCTTCTGAGCGGATTGTTCAACCCGAGTCGGTTACAGGCGGATGACTTGGGAGCTCGGGGGCGGGTTAAAATTTTTCTCTTTGCTGGAATATGCTAAACAATCGCAAGGGAATAATGCAAATTTAGAAAGGGAGGGGATGTTTACCGACGTCTCCGGATACTCGGCCGGATCGAAAAGGATGAGTGTCTTTTTGGAACAGTCAAACTTTTCGGAAAGGAATTTTCCCTGGATTTTGTTGTAAATTTTTTGCGGAAGATTGATTTCTAAGCCGCGCACCGTTTCCGCAAAATTCAATGCGGATCTCAGGTCCTTGTAGTTCTGAATCAATACGAAGCCGACAATCAGGACCAGAAAGAAATGTTTTATCGAAATGGAACGTCTCAAGCTTAAGTTTGAAAACAATGACATCGATTTCCTTCTTGACTCAGAATAACAAGGTAACTGCGAATCGGTCAAGCGGTTATTTTTAATACGACAAAGAGTCTTTCGCCGCGCCAAAAAAGATTCAATTTCTCTTTTTGCGTTTTATTGGATCTGGATCATGGAACGAACTTAGGAAGAGTTTAGGTTCTTCTCACGCTCAAAGCTTTGATGAATCATGAAATGGGAGTTTGATTTGCGGGAGAAAGATTCGGTTCGAGCGACGTCTCCCGAGCTTTCTTGACAATGTTTTCTTTCACAAAGGAAACCGGCTTTCTAAA
The DNA here is from genome assembly GCF_002811985.1 of Leptospira adleri. GTDB lineage: Bacteria > Spirochaetota > Leptospiria > Leptospirales > Leptospiraceae > Leptospira > Leptospira adleri. Next base: position 42,332 of record NZ_NPDU01000009.1, on the reverse strand, counting down.
TTTAGTCTAACGTTGGTAGGATAGGCAACGATAGCGAATGGAATGGTGATGAAGAAACGTTTCTACTCAACTTTCCAAAACGGATTCATTTTCTTTTCAGGAAATCTTTGGATTTGATGGGGTCGGGACGTTTCTGCAAGGAATCGTTTCGAGAAATCTAAGGACAAGTCAGAGAAACTTGAACTTCCGAGCGAGGAGCGTTTTCAGGAACGGAAAACGTAGTTTCTCTCACAACGGTTTCCGGATAACCGTCCACACGCGCGATATCCCCCAGGCAACGAATTCTATAATCCCCGGAATGGATATATTTCATCCGGGTCTGAGCGCCTTGCACCGGTGACGATATCAAAGGTAATTTTGTCTCGATATTCGTTTCACTCAGACGGTAGATTCCGTAGTAGTGGGTAGTGGAAGCAGTACCACCTAACACGACTAAGTTGGAGGCGATCTCGGGACGGATGATTCTGGAACGAAGAAGAAGACCTCCTCCCATATTCGATTGTCCGTTGTGATCCGCGTCTCCTTTCCAGTCGCTTACCGCGACGATCGTTCTCACGCCTCCCAAGCCGGAAACATAAGAATGAACCATCAGATTTTCTTTCAGATTCATTCTTACTTCCAGAATATAAGGATCAAAGCCCGGATAAACGAGCATGTCCCGATCTCCGTCTTCGACCGTATAAAGAAGGGGAAACACAAGAGGCGGAAACAAAGTCTGAGTCGTCGCGTCCGCCGTAGGCTGATAACTCAAACGGGGAACGATATTGACTCCGGGAACTCTGTAGTTGTCGAAAAGCGTAAGATTGGAAAAAGTAAGACCCGGTTCCGTCGCCCAGGCGGTGACTAGGGAACGAAGATACATTCCAGTATAATAATATTGTACCGGACCGTTTCCAAAGGCGCCCCAATCCGTGGCGGACGTCGGATCGTTCGAAGGATAAGCGACTCCTTCACCGTTGAAAAATTGAATCGCTTTGAGTTCCCCGTCGTTCAAACGGCAGGAATTGGAATTGGTCGTATACGGGATCGTGCAAAATACCTGGCGATTCGGTGCGATCTCGTCCCAGAATTTTTTAGTATCTTTTACGTTCTTGATCAAACTCAGATTGAAAAGGCCTTCTTGGTATTTCGAAGACATTCGGATTTCGCCGATATCGATAAAGATAGGAAGACCGGACGCCGTGGGAATTCCTGTCGTATCAAAAACGGGATCGAGTCCGTCTCCGGTCGCGTCCCGATAGATCTGCCCCGTTCCGTTCGAATAGGATTCGAAACCGAGGGGGTTATCCGTTGCATAGGTTCCTTTGGCTAAAACAAGCATTCTTTGATTGAAGAGGGTGCTGATTACGGGATCGCTCGAACCTTTCCCGCTCCAATTTCCGACGCGGCAAAAAACAAGAAGACTGCTGCAGAGAACGAGAACGAATAAAAAAGAAGATCGGTTCATAGGAAGATACTCACCATCAATCCAAATTGGAAGAATTCAGCGTCTACGACCCTGTAATAGTTCGGGTTCGTCAGTCTTGAATCGCTGTAGGGACTCGCGTAATAGTATTTAGATTCCGCAGGAGCGTCCAATTGAGACTCGTAGATCTTATTGTAATCGATTCGAATTCCAATCCGAATTTTTTTACCCGCGACAAAACTAGTTTCCAGACCAATGAGCATCATCGGATCCCAACGGGAAGTGTTCGAAGGTCTTGCAACTACAAACGCTTCTCCGCCTCCCGCTCTCAAAATAAAAGAGATCGGAAGATCCAGAGGAATCTTATAACCTAACGCGAGATAAACGGGAATCGTAGTCAGAGCCCTTTCCGTAGCCGAAAGGTAGTTGGCGTAAAATGCGCCCATCTCCAGATAAAAAATCCAAGGCCAAGGAATTCTAAAAAAGAAACCTCCGCCGAGGGTCGTATCCAAATATTTCTGAGTTTCGGTGCCGGGCCAAGGATTGGAAGCTCCCATCCAAACTCCGATTTCCGGTTTTCGATTGTCGTAAAAAGTCCCCGCGTTTTTTTCCGCTTCTTCCTCCTCAGTTTCCGCTTCCTCGTCTTCTTTGGTGACGATTCCACTAGAAGGAAGGCTTCCTGATTGAGCGATCGGTTTCGGAATAAAATCTGTAAAGAATTTATTTTTAACGAAGTCGGGTTGATAACCGCCTAACAATTCGAATACGCCCGGCTTTTTCGGAGACGCGGAAAGAATTCCAGGAACGAGGGTCAAAAAAAGAAGAAGGGAGCGATTGGTTGAAATTCGGGAACGAAATGACATGATTATTTAAGCAAGTCCCGAACGGAATACATAGAATCGATCTCAGGATGAGAATCGTAATACGCCCTGATAAAATAAAGACCGTGCGGCGGAAGTGTGATGCCCGCGATCGTCCTATCTTTGGAAGAAAGAATCTGGAGAATGTTCGTGTCTTTTCGTTTGCCGTTTGCGATTTCCAGAAGGGTACCCGTAAGAATCCGAATCATATTGTGAAGAAAACCGTTCGCCCGGATCCTTACTTTGAAGAGACCGTCAAATTCCGTGCTTCGTTCCAGTCTCGCCTCTAAAATCGTCCGAACCGTGGACCGATTTTTCATGGAGACGGCCTTCGCTAAACTTCGAAAGTCGTGTTCTCCCTTTAATAGTTCCAGTTCAGCCTCCAAGCGTGGAACGTCAATCTTATGTTGATACCAGAAGGCCCGATTTTTCCAGGTCGGTCTCGGGAACTTCGTGTTGAGGAGAAGATATTCGTATTCCCTGGAATGACAGGAAAATCTGGAATCAAAATTCTCATGCACTTCATTCATGGAGAGAATGGAGAGACCCGGATCCGTTAGAGCGTTCATGCTCAGAAGAAATTTACCGAAATTCGGAACCACTTTTTTCGTTTTAAAATTGACCATCATTCCGCGGGCGTGAACACCCGTGTCCGTTCTTCCGGCTCCGGAGATATCGATTGGTTCTTTGAGAAGAATAGAGGCCGCTTTTTCCAGGTTCTCTTGAACGCTGGGCTGATCTTTTTGAGTTTGAAAGCCGTTAAAACAAAGTCCGTCGTATTCGACGAGGAGGGCGTAGTTTATTTTTCTCCTCCCATTTCTTCGATGATCTTGTTGTATTCGTCGTAGAGTTCTTTCGCCATGTCGATGATCACGGAAGGTTTGGACTTCGATCCCTTTCCGGAACCGTAGAGTCTGGAAAGAGTTCTTTTCGCTCTCACCAAAAGATTGAGTTTGGCCGCAGGGTCTTGCGCGAGCTCGTCCTTAAATTTCATCGTAAGATAAGCGGAGAGATAGATAACGCCGTCAAAAGCCCAATTCTTATCCGTATCCGGTCCCAAAAGATAAGAAGCCTGATCCACGGGTTCGGAACCGCTCTGCATGATGTCCATCGTATCCGTGTACCAGCTCGCGGACTTTTGGTAGAGAAGGTCTCGGACCTTATCAAACCCCATGTTCGGAAAATCGTTGTTCAAGTCGTCGAAATACCACGCGCCTCGAACCGCGCAGACCGCCTTTTTCGGAGTCGGGGCGACCGTGACCTTGCGATTTTGATAACATTCGATTGCGAGAAGATAGGAGGCGGCTCCCAGAACCAAATTTCGTTCCTGATAAAAATCCAAAGGGCCGAGAATCTTTTCGAGATTGGAACGGCGCGTATCGGACTGGGAACGAATCTTTTCGTTCTCTTCGGCGTCTAACGTGGACCAGTCCTTGGAAAATGCGGAATAAAGACAACGGGGACAGACGCTGATGACATAATCATTCGGGCTGACGCGTCCGAACTTTCGATTTTTTTCGTAGAGTCTTCTGAGTTCGATCGTGAGTTTTCCGGCAATCAAACGACCGCCGCCCTGGAACATGTTTTCCTTTTGGTGCACTTCGTGGCAGATCGGACATACCGTATCTTCCTTTGCGCGGAATGAGATCTTTTTTCCTTGTGCGATTGCAGTGGCTGTCATATTCTTATCTTTGAAAAACCCGAAAAAAACAAGCGTAGGCTGTCAATTCGGACACCATTCTAACCGATAGAGTAGGAAGAAAAGCACTAATTTCTGTGTTGCCCCGGCCTTGAAATCCGGAGAAACTTTGGAAAAGGTTAACCGATGAAACGACTGATTCTCATACTAATAGCAATCTCCATTCTTCCAGTTTCCGTATTTGGAGAGGCGGTCTCGAGCAAGGCCTACAAAAAAAGGGTGGAATTGCTGACTTATCTCCGTGCGATCGAACCGATCGTACGTAACTACAAAGGCGAAGTCGCCGGCGGGCAGAATCAGCAGAACGCGGGAACCCAACCCGCCGCAGGAAGCCAAGCGGGAACTACCGCTCCGGAGCCGGACGGCGACCGAGTTAAGAAATACAAGGAATTGAAGAGACTCTACCAAGAAGGTCTTCAGTATTTCTTTGAAAACAATCACGTTAACGCGTATCGTAGATTTTTGGAAGCGCAGCTTGGAACGGAAATGCTTCTGGAAGAACTTTCCCAGTATTACGTGGAAAGAAGCGACGAAATCTTAAAAGCCGCTATCGAGAAGAAGAATCAAAACAATCCGGAAGACAGAAACCTCGTCGACATCGCGATCGAGTTGAGTAAAAATTCTTATATCGTAAAAGATATGACCGCGGATCGGGAATCTCCTCTTACGAGAAGAATGTACAACCCGAGAGAATTCCATTACGTAACCAATAAATACGCGATCGAGAAGAATATGGAAACCGGTTACAAGTTTTTAGGTCTCGCGAAAGAAACCCGGAACAACGCCCTCAAGATCGAAAAACATCTCGAGAAACACCAGAAGTTACAACCGAGTCACAGAAAGCATAGAATCGAACACTACCTCGCTGCGATTCAACTCTGCAGAGATGCGAGAGCCAATGCGATCAATATCTTCAAACTGAAATATCCTTACGACAATTACTTCCTCTTCAAGAGCGATGCGAAGACCGAAGCGATTAAAGACGACGAAGGAAAAGCGGGTCCTTCCGATGTGGTGACCTTACAAGGCGCTACGTATGACTTTTCTCAGAACCCGACTCTGGAATACGATCACAGAATGAGTCCCGTTTTTGACAGAAGAATTCCGGAAGAATACCGGAGAGACGCGGTGGACGTTTTGGAAAAAATCTTCGACGATGAGGTTAAGAATAGAATCTTCCTCAAATGGGATCCCGAGAAGAGAAAGCAGTTGATGGGTGAGAAAAAATAAACCCAAAAACCAACGTGCATTTTAGAATTTCGATTCTAAAAAGTCGAATCCCGTTCGTGAAACGAAAGCCCGCCAACAAAAGCGGGCTTTTTCTTTTTGAAAACTAGCTTTTCTAAAAATGGAATCCTTCAAAAAATTGCTCTCGATGAACCCATTGAAATTTATGGAAAGCCGCTTAGGTCGCTTTCCGAAATCCTATCGAAGGATTGTCTTAAAAACGTATTTGATCACGCTTCCTCTTGTCTTCAGTTTGGCCTTTCCCAGTCTGATTGCGGGCCTATTCTTTGCGATCGTTCGCAACCAAGAAAAAAAGAATCTAGCCTTTCTCCGAGGTTCCGCCACCTGGGGAGGAGCGGTCCAGTGGATGACCGGGACGAAATTTTTAAAACTCGGAGAATTCAATATTCCCGAAAAAGGATACATGGTTTTTATCAACCACGTAAACGAACTCGATTTTCCTTACGATTGTCTCGTCGTCAACAAACCGTTTTTGGCAAACCAAGTGATCAAAAAAACTTTGATCGCTTATTGGTGGATGAAGGCGATGGGATCTCAGGTTTTCGAGTCTTCGAAAGCGACTACGATTGCTGTCTCGGTTCGAAATCTCATCAAAGGATTGCACAAGACTTCGTTTATCGTTTATCCGGAAGGCCATAATTCTTATACCGAAGAGATTCAGCCGATGCAAAAGGGAATGATCAAACTCGCATTCGAGAATAAAATTCCGGTAGTAGTCGTTTTGAAATCCGGAATTACGGGATATCAAATCAAAGAAAGAGGATTTGTGGTAGCTTACAAACAAATCGGAAATTACGATCCGACCAAATTCGGAACCTGGGAAGAATTCAGAGATTTTCTTTTCGAAACGATGAGCCGGGAAAAGAAGAATCTGGATGCTTCTTTGTCGTCGGAAGCTCGGATAGAATCGGTGTTAACCTCTTGATCTCGAAACTTCTGATCGCCAATCGCGGAGAGATTGCGGTTCGCGTGATACGTACTTGTAAAAAACTCGGGATCAAAACGGTAGCCGTTTATTCGGACGCCGACAAGGATTCTCCGCACGTAAAACTCGCCGACGAATCGGTGTACGTGGGCGAACCGAGTCCCGCTTCTTCTTATTTAAACATTTCGAATATACTGGAAGCGATCCGAAAGACGAAAGCCGAAGCCGTTCATCCGGGATACGGATTCTTATCCGAAAAACAGGAATTCGCAAAGGCCTTGGAAAAGGAAGGGATTCTTTTTTTAGGACCGACTCCTGAATCCATGGAACTCATGGGAGATAAGATCAATTCCAGGATTAAGATGGAATCGGCAGGGGTTCCGGTCGTTCCGGGATACAACGGACAAAATCAGGATCCGAAAAATTTGGAAAAAGAAGCCCAAAGAATCGGTTATCCTCTGATGATCAAGGCGACCGCGGGAGGCGGAGGAAAGGGAATGAAACGGGTTTACAAACCGGAAGAATTTCTTTCCTCGCTCGAGTCCGCGCAGAGAGAAGCGCAAAAAGCTTTCGGGGACGGAACCGTCTTTATCGAAAAATACATAGAAACCCCGAGACATATCGAAGTTCAGGTATTCGGCGACAAACACGGAAACGTTATGCACCTTTTCGAAAGGGAATGTTCGATCCAGAGAAGACACCAAAAGGTGATCGAAGAATCTCCGGCACCGAATCTTTCGGCTTCGCTGAGAGACGAGATCTGTCAAGTCGCCGTAAAAGCCGCTCAGTCGATCAACTACGTCGGAGCGGGAACCGTGGAATTCATTCTCGGAAAAGACGGAAAGTTTTACTTTTTGGAGATGAATACCCGATTGCAAGTGGAACATCCGGTCACAGAATACATCACCGGACAGGACCTCGTGGAATGGCAGATCCGGGTCGCGGAAGGCAAAAAACTGAACGAACTCACGCAAGGAAAGACGATCACTCAGAACGGACACGCGATCGAAGCGAGAATCTACGCCGAAGATCCGGAGAACAACTTTCTTCCGTCCACGGGTATATTAGAATATATTGAATTTCCGGATCGTGAATTCTTAAGAGTCGACACCGGAGTGGAGACCGGATCCGAGATCACCGTGTTCTACGATCCGATGATTGCAAAGATGATCTCTTGGGGGAAAACAAGAGAAGAGGCCGGGGCTCGATTGAAAGAATCCATCGACTCCACCGTGATCTTCGGGCCGGTGACGAACACCTTTTATCTTTCCGGAATACTATCCCACGAAGAATTCAAAAAAGGACTGACCCACACTCATTTTCTGGAGGAGCAGACGATCTCTTTTACTCCGGACCGTGAAGTTCAGGCCGACGCGTTTTCGTTTGCGGCGGCGGCCCTTTCGGAAAAGAAAAAGTCTTCCGGCATCTGGGAAGCGGTTGGATCGGGAGGTCTTTGGTGATCGAGGAAAATTTTCGTTTTAGACACAAGGAAGAAGAAATTCCGGTAAGAGTTCGTACGATTTCTCCGGGCGTCACCTCCGTATCGATTCTGCTAGACGGAGTTCTTCACGACTTTCAGATTTCCCGAAATTTTCAGAGCGAAGGAAACGGCCTTTTTTCCGGACCCGGAAATCATTGGAGAATTCTCCGAAGGGGAAATCAGATCTTCATCCACTACAAAGGATGGAATACTAAAATTCTTCTTTCCAATCGGGAAATCCATCTCGAAGAGGGAAGCGGCGGTCTGATCAAAAGTCCGATGCCCGGAAAAGTGATCAGGGTTTTGGTTTCTTCCGGATCTGCGGTCAAAAAGGGAAGCATACTCGCGATCGTAGAAGCGATGAAAATGGAAAACAACATCCTCGCACCCGGAGACGGAATCGTGGAAGAGGTCGCCGTATCGGAAGGAAGTATGGTATCCCAAGACGATCTGATTCTTAAATTGAACATGGATTCCCAAAAATCATAATTGAAAGCTTTTTTAAGGGGAGAATGTTTTAGGACATTCTTCCTTCTCTTACGAGGAGCATTCACCTCATTCATAAGGACTTTGTTTCTCTATGTGCAAGAGATACTCAAAAAGAACAGGCCCTCAATGATCCTTGAAGCCCTTTTTCAATCTTACTTTTTTCTAAGAATTTAGAATTCCTTCGGTAGAGAAGAGAACTGAATTGGAAAAGTGGAAAGTATTCCGGACTTATTTTTCGCAAAACATCAATTTTGCGGACGAATATAGTTCTATCAGGGGAATACTATTTACGCGGATAAAAACTCAAAGACCGCAAATCCAAATCAAGACACGGAATCCGTGTTCACTTCTTCTCCATTTTTCTTTTTTCACCTAATCTATATTAGGTGAACTTTGGAGCAATATAAGAACCTTTCCCAAAACTGGGACAGAACCTTGCAGCTTGATCTTTTGGACAAAATAAAACAAGGTTTTGGGACGCGCTGTAAAACTTTCCTTCTTTCCGGCGGTAACGGTCAGCCGTATACTTTCTTTCATCGGATTCCTTTTGATTCCCGAAAACATGTCGTTTGTTTCTTATTGGCTTGGGTTTTGTCCTCTTTTATATTTTTGATTGAATCGATTTCTAATTTCAAATGAATCTACAACAAGGAGAGGATAAAAGTCCGTTATTCTCTCGAATCGGTGCTTTGAATATGAGACACAATACTCTGTTCTTTTCGAATCTATTTTTTGTCGTATTCTGTTGTTTCGGATTGAATCCGGATGGCCCCGGCGCCGATTCCTCTAACCTCGTAGGACTCCTTTCTTCCACGCTTTCAGGAGAGAATGAGGAATCGATTCGAGCAAATCCCCCTCCGACAGGAGACGCTCCCTCAGCATCGGACGCGGGCTTCGGAGACAAGGTGGAGATAAAGTGGGAAGCCGTTAACAATGCTCAACAATACAAAGCAATGCGAAAGGCTTTGATCGAAACGGCCTTTGAACAATTAGCAATCGTCTCCGATATTTTTTTTCCGAACACGAATTTAGGTGCAGAAAGGACGTATCAGTACGTCGTACAGGCTCTAACGGATAAGAACAAAAATACTCCCCTGAGCTCGTTCGGCACGATTGGAAATATTTATTTCAGTGAGGTGAATCCTAATACTCTAAGCGATCGTATTTTTAAATTTGATTCGAACGGTAATATTTATATATTAAATTATTCTTATGTATCAAAGCTTAACTCAAAGGGCGCTCATCTCGGGGTGTTTTCGCTTCCGAATTTTGCAGGTTTACCAATTGTAGGATTGAATCTTGAATGGGGTCGGGGATTCTTATACGTATCCGCAAAGAATTTCAAATTTCAAAGAACCGTAATTCTGAAGATCAAAACCGATTTTTCAGCGAGTAGTTTTCGGGAACTTGATCATTCAAATGCGTTTCCTTCTCCTCAGATCGCCGTCTCCGAATCGAAAATTTATAGCGATTTTGTTTTCGGCGATCGATCGAGCGCTTCCATCAACTATCCACCTGTGGACGGAGGGGCGGTTTGATCCTACGAGAACGGGTTCGACAGTTTTTTTATCAGCGATATTTTTTCCTTGGAAACGAACAATGCCGGTCATTTTTACTATCGCCTAACGGACGTCGACGAGGAGTTCAATCGGTTGGGACGAATACTGCGATTCGATTTGGAGACACCGGGATGGAAGACGTTGGATTCCAATCCTTATTTTACCGATGTTCATTACCGAATCGGAACGGATTACTCGGGAAGTTTATATACTTTGGATTTTCTAACGGGCGGATTTAAAATCGTTAGAAGGGATTCGGAATTTATGGATCAAAAACGGATAACGCTTCCTCGGACCATGAATCCGACGACTATGTTTTTTTCGGATTCTGGCGAGACCGCGCTGGTCATCGATTTGAATACGATTCATCGTTATATTTTTACAAAGAAAGAATCCGTTACAAACTTTTACGAAGAAAAAATAGGATAAGAATTTTCATTTCGGTTTTTTTAAAACGATCTTCGAACGGAAAAATAAGATCGAGATGCGAATGAAAAAACCGAATCTACAAAAGGAAGAAGACCATGTCGAATTCATTCGGAAACACTTTAAAAACGCTTAGAAACGCCAAGAAAAAAAGCCAGTTGGATTTAGCGCTGGATGCAGAGATTTCTAGCAAACATCTCAGCTTTTTAGAATCGGGTCGTGCCTCGCCGGGAAGGGAAATCGTTAGGAAGTTGACGGAAGCTTTGGAAATATCCTATCCGTTTCAAAGTATCTTATTTCTTGCAGCCGGATTTTCTCCCGATTTCGACACGGTCGAAGACGAAGAAACGAATAGGATCGATCCGCTTTTGATTAAATATATCAACGGCTTGAATACGTCGCCTACGATGGTCGTGAGCTGGGAGAACAAAGTGGTGAAAATCAATCCCGTTTTGGAAAAGTTAATCGTGTCCTTGAAAGGCGATAATTTCAAAACGGAAGGTCTTTCCGTTTATGAGTTTATGCTAAGCGACGCCGGCCTCGGACCTTATCTTTTGGAAAATCAGGAACTCAGAGATAGAATCGTAACGTGCAGTTATTTGGAGAATTTCGTAAGTCCAGTAGATCGGTCTACGAATACGCCGGATCCGGAATCTGAACAGTTTAATAAGACCGGTTTTGTTCCGATGAAAGTTGGTATAAAACATAACGGAATTCTTATGTTTGACGTCCTTCCCACCGCAGGCGGACATCCTTACGAAGTTAATACTCGCTCGATCCGAATTTACACTTGGGTTCCCTCGGATCGTTTTACGGAAGACAGAATGAAAGATTTTCTTTTTGCCGAGACCAATATGTCGGAATTAGTCGCTTATTAAAGCCAATTAGAAGATAAAAAACGAATCTGCTTTTGTTCGGATGTTCTTTGCGATAGGAACGTGCATTCGATTCGAATTCGAGGATAAATTGTACAATGGGACCGATTCATTCCCGACGATCGATGACAAATCAAGTTAATCAATGATAAAACCGATTCTTTAAAAAACTTAAATCCGGCTGAATTACCTCTTGGTAATTGAAATCAAAATAAACAAGGGATATTATATTTCAAATCAGAATCGATCGAGATGAGATCGAAAATTTGGAGTAATAATTTGAAGAAGTTTTTTAAAGTGATCTCAATCGGGATGATCGTGCTCGTCGGGTATGTGCTCGTGGGAAATATTCTGCACCTTTATCTTTTCCCGGAACAGCAGGTTGTAAAAGAGGCATATCCGATTGTGGGCGATACGATGGTGAATCGATTCGCAAAGGAACGTTACATCGTCCTGAAAACGGATCGTGAAACGAACGGACGTTATGCGGAAGTGGAGTTGCATCTTGAACCGGGAGGAGCAATTCCCGAGGCCCACATTCATTCGAATTACGACGAGACCTTTATTGTACTGCAAGGGGAGTTGAATCTCGTAATCGACGGAACGGAATTGCATTTAGGTCCGGGAGAGGCTCATACTGTACCGAAAGGGACTCCACATCAACCGTTCAATCGAGGGAGTCGGGAATTCGTAGGAATCGTTCGAGTCAATCCACCGGCTCAGTGGGCTTTATTCATTACTCAGTTTCACGGATTCTTAACCGAGAAACAAGAACCTAGGAACGACTTTGAATTCTTCTTACAAGCGATGTTGGTTTCGGGTTTTTACGGAGACACCTATCTTGCTTCGCCTCCGATTTCCGTACAAAAGGCGTTAGCTTTTATAGTCGCGCCGACAGCCCGACTTTTAGGATATAAAAGTTGGAAGCTGGAAAATTCTCTCAAATGGAGGCGGTGATAACGATCGGTTCCGTTGAAGTCCTATTGAAACGAATTCCGGAAGGCTTTGGGAAATAAATTCATATCAAAATCGAATTCGAAACAAAATGCAAATAAGAAGAAGAATCTTGATTTCTAAAGATAGAATCCAATTTGTGTTCTTCGATGACGTTCTATTTTCAAAAATTTCCGAAAGTCCGTCTTGGAATCGTCGGCCGGGGAATTCTGTCGATTCTTCTTATTTCGATTCCTATTTTTGAAAATAAAAAAGAATCGCTTTTTGCGTCTCCATCGGAAGAAGAACTTTCCTTTCAATCCGTCGAAGAATTTTTTTCAAACCATTCCGATTTTATTTCCGACGGATTTGATTTTCCTGTCGGTGCCCCGAACGCGAAGGGTTACGTGGACAAACAACCTTTCGGAAAAAATTTCCATCTTGGAGAAGATTGGAACGCGATCGGTCGAAACGACTACGGGGATCCGGTGTATTCGGTTTCCAACGGGGTTGTCAAGTTCGCAAGAGAAGAGGGGCCCGGTTGGGGAAACGTGATCGTCGTTTCGCATCGACTTCCCGACGGAAGGTGGATCAATTCTTTGTATGCGCATCTTTCGAAAATGTCCGTACAAAAAGGGGATCGGGTTCGAAAAGGAGATCGTATCGGAAAGATCGGAGACGCAAATCGGCGTTACGGACCTCATCTTCATTTTGAACTTCGAGAAGATTTCTTTCTTCCCACCGGAGGCGGATACGGAAAGGAACTCGAAGGTTATCTCAATCCGAAAGAATTCATCCGAGCCAATCGAAGATTTCCAAAACGCGCAAAGCGCAAGCCCGTCTAACTTTTGTTAAACGTTTTTCTCCCGAGCCTTGCGGAATCCATCCACGGAGAATTTTCCGGGACCGGCTAGAAATAGAAAGATACAACTCAGAAGTTGGGAGAATTCGGACCTGATTTCATGAAGCACCGCCCAGATTCCGATTACGGGAGGCGAAGGCGGCGGCGCGAGAGGCGATGTTCCTAAATACAATGGAATTTTTGTGAGTATCATCGCGACGATCATTTCTACGATAAAAACGATCGACCATTGTTTTGTGGCTAATCCTAAAATCAAAGAAATGCCTCCTACGATTTCTATGGCTCCGATTCCTCCCGCGACGAGTTCCGAATTTGCAAATCCTAGTTTTGCAAATCTTCCGGCGCCTTGATTTACAAAGAGAAATTTGATGATTCCTTCCCAAAGAAAAACTCCGCCCGCTAGGATTCTTATCAAGATGTTCAAACGGTTATCCGTATCTTCGATTTTTAAAAAGGTTCTTATGAGATTCATTTTTGCTCCGCGGCTTTGCTTCTTTAGCGTGAAAGAAGAAATCGAATTCTTATCGCTTAGACCGTTGAAAAGAAAAGCGAGGTAAGAATGAACGCTCCGTCGGAATGAACGACAAAGAATCGACCGAATTCATTTCTTACGATTTTTTCTTTCGGATGGAACGTACTTTTTGTCTTTAAGAAAATGACCGGAAAGGTCGCGACCTCAAGTTCGCCGATCTTTTCTTTATTTTCTTTTTTTAAGAAGAATTCAGAATTGAGCGTTGTAGATTTGAGAAAGAGTTTTTTAAGAATTCGGTTTCGTCTCGGATCGGCTTGTATTTTTCATCCGAACGATCTAAGAAATCATTTGTTTTCTTGTTCTTCATTTGTAACCATCGATAAAGAAGCGCGTAAGAACATCGATTCTACAAAAAAATCTCTTACGGAATCAACGAATCTCTTATAAAAAATTCTTTGATCTTGGGAAGGCTCGATTCTTCCCGATTAAAATCGAGATACGATTGAAATCGAAACGTCATACGATCGCTTCCTATTCTATCAAAATATTATACCGAATGTTATAAAAAAGGGAGTTAAGACCTAAGATTTCCTAACGTATTTCCAAATTCTTGGAAAAATCCTATTGACAGTATGCGTGCAAACAGTTTCCGTTTTGATCTGAAATATAGAAACAGGAACTCCATGAAGAATTTTCTGAAAATCGTAAGCATTGCAGTATGTCTATTCATTCTGCCCGTAACCACGGGGACTGTGTTTGGACAAGACAAAGAGGATTGTTCCAAGCTGGCCTTTGTCGACTATAGTTCGAGGAAACCGAGAACGGATTTACCCTTTGAAATCTCGGAAATGAGACGTCTTAGACCCGAAGATATCTGTAAAAAAAAGGAAGGCTGGTTTCCAACGGGTCTTCCTCTTTTGAACTCCGATCCGAACGTCGGGGTCGGTTACGGGATTCGTGTCTTTTTGATCAACAACGGTAAGAAATCGGATCCGTTTTTCGAATATACCCCGTATCGTTTTAGAATGTTTGCGCAATATTTTAATACGACTAAGAACAGGCAGTATCAAGACGTCAGCTTTGACGCCCCTTACGTTTTCGATTCTCAGTGGAGATTGCGCGGGGATTTGATCTACGATACGAATCCGAACACACTTTATTACGGAATCGGAGAAAAATCCCTCCAGCCTCTTTCTTATCAGGAAAGAAATCAACCCGGCGGTGAAATCGTAAGAAACTCTACTTACCATTCTCGCGAACAGAACATTTATTTTACGAGACCGGGCGGCCCCGGAGATCCGGTGGAATTTCAAGGAAATAGTTATTCTGGATTGCCGGCGAACGACGCGTTTCGCGTAACGGATAGAATGTACAATCGTTACGATATCCGTTCTCCTCAGGCAAACATGAGCGGGGAACGAAACTTCTTCGGAGGTTTGGTCCGTATGGTGGCCGGTGTGAGAGTATCTCAAAACATCATCAAAACCTTCGACGGCCAATTCGTAAAGAGCACGGATCCTCTCACGGAAGGCACACCTTTCAGTAATTCGGGCATGGCTCCTACTGGAAAAACAAAAGTTACCGAAGACGCGGAAGCCGGAAAAATCATCGGAGCGAACGGAGGAAATGTAAACTCTGTACGTTTCGGTCTCGTTTTGGATACGAGAGACTTAGAACCCGATCCGAACAGAGGGATCTTTGTGGAAGCGACGTATGAAAAAGTGGCCAAGGCTCTCGGGTCCGATTTCCAATATTCCAAATACTTTACGCAGATGAAATTTTTCTACAGTCCTTTCCCGAAAGTTTTTGATAAACTTGTCATCGCCGGCCGAGGCGCTTTCGGAATGACGGACGGCGACGCTCCCTTTTTCGAATATAGAAACCTTTGGTCCACGGAGGGCGGTATCACCGGTCTCGGCGGACTTAGAACCCTGCGCGGTTACAAACAGGATCGTTTTTCCGGCAAGGCTATGGGTTGGGGAAACTTGGAATTACGTTGGAAGTTTTTCGATTTTAACGTAGCCGGTCAGCACTTTGCTTTGAACTTGGTTCCATTTGTGGACTTTGGTCGGGTTTGGGACGACGAACACAACGTCGGTTTAAAGGATTACAAATATTCCCGAGGTTTGGGATTTAGAATCGCTTGGAATCAGAGTACGATCCTGATGTTGGACTACGCGGTTTCCAAAGAAGACAAACAAATATTTATGAACTTTAACCACATATTCTGAGGAAATCATGAAAAAATATAAGAATATTCTAATACTCAGTATTGCACTTTCTTTCTTCGCCAATTGTGAAGAAAAACCGGACGATACGACTCTGGGCTTTATCAACGAAGACGCGAAAGTTTTGCTCGCGGGGATGTTATTTTTCAATCCGTATATCGCGGACCCTGCGTCGGGGACCGTAAGCAACTCGACGACCGGTCTCATGTGGAAGATCTGTTCTCAGGGGCAGGTCTTAAGAGTCGGCGCAAACGGCACCTATGACTGCGAAGGAATCAACAATACTTCTACGGTGATCGGAAGATTCGGAGCTACCTTGCTTCAATATTGTTCCCTCAACTTGAACGATTGTAACACGATCTCGCTTCCGTCCGTGCTCGTCGGGCAAACTCCCGGATTTACGGGAACCAGCGAGGCTTTCACCTCCTGCAATCAAGATCGCACGGGAGGACATTCCGATTGGAGAGTTCCTTCTTTTCCCGAGTTAAAGGCGCTAACCGCTTCCGGAAGTTTGAATTCTCTTCTGATTAAATTTCCGAATACGGTGGAAGATAACTACTGGAGTTCTTGGGCGAAAGAGAGCACGGTGGACACCGCTCGGGCCGTGAATTTTGCTGCTACCCATTTCGGCGACGAGACCGGTTTTACTAAGACGAGCAGATACTTTGTTCGTTGCGTAAGGAATCTTCCTTAATTTCCGCATTCTCCTTTCTCCCGAGAACAGACAAAAACTCGGGAGAAATTTCTCTTTCTTCTTATTTTTAAATGTGAGTATTATCTCATATTCAGTTTGACAGCCAAAAAGGGTTGGTTAGAAATTCGTAATCTTCTTGGTGTTATATGATGAAAATGAAAACCCTTCTATCGATTCCGATTCTTTTCACTCTGTTCTTTTTGGTTTCCGAGGTTTCTGCTCAGGAGAATTTCACGGGTTGTGATAAGCCGGAAGAACGAAAGGACCTTCCTTTCCGAATCGATCGGGTCAAGCAGATGTGCAAGAAGGACTTGGAAAATAAAAAAGAAGGTTGGTATCCGACCGGTCTTCCTCTCATCAACTCGGATCCGAACGAAGGGATCGGTTACGGGGTTCGTGTTTACGGTTATAACAACGGTAAGAAGACCGATCCTTTTTTCGAATATACTCCTTACAGGCTTCGGTTTTTTGCTCAATATTTTAATACGACAAAGAACGCTCAGTATCATCAGCTCAGTTTGGATATGCCTTATATCGCAAACACGCAGTGGAGATTGCGTGCGGACGCGCTCCTCACCATCACTCCGACGACGCTCTATTTCGGAGTGGGTGAATCCACTCTCAAACCACTTTCGTATCAGGAAAGAAATCAACCGGGGGCTCCTCAGACGAACAACGCTCAATACGGCGCGCAGGAATCCACTTTTATGTACCAAAGACCGGGCGGACCGGGGGATCCTATCGAACTCGGAGGAAGAATGTATTCGGGAGTTCCGGCGGGGCCCGCTTTTAACGTAACGGATCGTATGTACAACCGTTATACGATCCAAACTCCTCAATTGAATTTCAGTTCGGAGCGTTCTTACTTTCACGGGACGGTTCGTCTTGTCGCCGGTTTTCGTTTTTCGAATAATATCGTTCATTCGAACGACGGAAAATTCGTAAAAGCGGTCGATCCATTCTTCGACGGAACTCCTCTCAGTACTTCTGGAGAGGTTCCCAACGCTAAGACTCGTTTGACCGAAGACGCGGAAGCCGGGAAGATATTGGGATATAACGGCGGTTTTGTGAATACCGCGAAAGTCGGTCTTGTCTACGATACGAGGGATTTCGAACCGGATCCAAACTCGGGAGTATTCTTAGAAGCTACGTATGAAAAAGCGACGAAGACGATCGGCTCGAATTTTAATTTTCAGAAATATTTCGGTCACGCTAAATTCTTCTATAGCCCTTTTCCGAAGACGTTTGAAAAGTTAGTCTTAGCTTCCAGATTCGGTTTCGGAGTTTCGGACGGAGACGTTCCGTTTTTTGAATATAGAAATCTCTGGGGAACCGAAAACACCGTTTCCGGCTTAGGCGGTCTTCGAACGTTGCGCGGTTACAAACAGGATCGTTTCGTAGGACGTGCGATGGGATTTGGAACCGTCGAGGTTCGTTGGAAATTCTACGATTTTTCCGTGGGCGGCGAATACTTTGCTTTGAACTTGGTTCCTTTCTGGGATTTCGGTCGAGTCTGGAACGACGAACACAAAGCCGGTCTGCAAGATTATAAATATTCGCAAGGAATGGGATTGCGGATTGCCTGGAATCAAGCAACCATCATCATGATCGACTATGCCGTCTCGAGAGAAGATAAACAATTGTTCGTAAACTTCAGTCACGTATTCTGAGGACTTGAATTTTAGAATATTCTATTTTTAGAATATTTCTTTGATACGATTGCGGTCTCGCTTCGTGTTTGTTTGCGCTTTTTGCGAAATTAAGCCCTGAAAGTTTCTTATCTTCGTTTATTTTTTTGTCCAAAACGACCGGGAGCCGTTTTGTTTACAAAAAAAAATCATCTTTTTTTAAGATAAAGTTCGAAGTTCCGAATTTTTTTTCTTAAAATAAAAGTTGAATCTTCCTTATTCCGACAAACGAGTCGTTGGTGAAAATTGCCTGCAAACGGATTTGAATTTAGATTCTGACAAAAGGAAGGTTTGTAACAAGTCGAAAAGACTACTTGCAACACTGTGTCAATTGATAAGAAATGCTGCAGTTCCCACATTCCGCATTCGACGTTTCTGAATCGACTGATTGTCGCTCCGTTCGTATGGGAGTTCCTACATTTGGGAAATACTCAAAAGGGAAAGTTTCATTTTGGACCGGAGAAATCGACTTCACAAAATTCGATCCAGTGACAACTACAGAGGAACTTTATCGTTTCTGATTTCCGTATCGACTCGGGATGGATTTCTGTTTTCGGGATAATCCGTGGAAAAATGCAAACCTCGACTTTCTTTTCGGGAAAGAGCGGAACGAATGATGAGCTCCGCGACGATCACTAAATTTCTGAGTTCGATCAGAGGATTCGTGATTACGGTCCTATTGTAGTAATCCTTCACTTCTTCGTAGATCAGATCCATTCTTCTTTTTGCTCTTTCGAGCCGAAGATTGGAGCGAACGATTCCCACGTAATTGCTCATCGTACTTTTGATTTCGTTCAGATCGTGAGAGATCAAAACCCATTCTTCCGTATTGACCATTCCTTCCTTGTTCCAGGATGGGATCTGATCGTGAGCCGCGGTAAAGTCGGGCTTTGCCTTTCGAATTCTCTCCGCGATTCGATTTGAAAAAACGAGACATTCCAAAAGACTGTTGGACGCTAGACGGTTTCCTCCGTGAACACCGGTGCAGGCGGTTTCTCCAGCGGTCGAAAGATTCGCGATGGTGGTTCTTCCCTCCAAATCGGAAGCGACTCCTCCGCAAAGAAAGTGAGCCACGGGAACGACAGGGATGAGATCGGTTGTGATGTCGATTCCCAGTTCCTTACATTTTTCGTAGATCGAAGGAAAGGATTCTCGAATCTCAGTCGAAGGAAGATGTGTGATGTCCAGCCAAACGTGTTCTTCTCCGCGTTTTTTCATCTCCGAATCGATCGCTCGGGCGACGACGTCTCTCGGCGCCAAATCCGCCATAGGATGATAACGTTTCATAAACGGTTCCCGATCGAGTGAAAGAAGAATTCCGCCTTTTCCGCGGACCGCTTCCGAAATCAAAAAAGAATCCCCATCTTCGTGATAGAGGGCGGTCGGATGGAATTGATAGAATTCCATATTCTTAATCAAAGCCCCGGCTCTGTAAGCGGACGCGACTCCGTCTCCCGTTGCGATTTTCGGATTGGTCGTGTGAGAATAGACCTGTCCGGCTCCTCCGGTCGCGAGAATGGTTTCCTTTGCAAGAATAGGAAACACTTCTCCGCTTTGATTGGAAAGGACGTAGGCTCCGTAACAAACGAGCCCTTTTCGTTTCAGGTGATGAGGGGTGATGAGATCCACGAGGGTATGATATTCTAAAATTCGAATATTCGGATTTGATTTTACGACTTTGAGAAGGGTCTTTTCGATTTCTCTTCCGGTTCTGTCGTGCGCGTGTACGATCCGATTCTTACCGTGACCTCCTTCTCTGGAAAGATCGAACTTTCCGGAAGGTTCGAGATTGAACGGAACCCCGTAGTTTAAGAGTTCTCTTACGAGAGGAGGGCCTTCCTCTACGAGGACTTGGACCGCAGCGGGATCGCAGAGCCAGGCTCCCGCTTCCAAAGTGTCCGCAACGTGGTCTGAAAGTTTATCGCCTTCCGCAAAGACGGAAGCGATTCCGCCTTGCGCATAGTTTGTGTTGGATTCGTAATCCGATTTTTTGGTTACGATGAGGACGGAGCCGAAGGGAGCCAGTTTCAGCGCGGCGAAAAGGCCGGTGATTCCGCTCCCTAAGACTAAGAAGTCCGTTTTGATACGGGGCATACTATTTCTTTTTTTGTGTGTTGATCAGAGCTTCGATATAATCCAAAGATCGAATGAGTTGATAATCCGGTTTGATCGGGTCGTTCTTGTGCTCCGCGATAAACTTGGCGGCGGTCCCGTTCTTTTGGACCCAGGAATCCAATTTTTTCACGTCGAACGCGCTTCTTTCCTCGGTAGAGGCCGGCAGTTCGGAAAGGTGATTCCACATGTTTTCTTCTCTGAATCGGAACGGAAACGATCCGTCCTCTTCCGAGGAGATATCGATATCCGGTTTTACTCCGACGACTTGGATCGTGTTTCCGGATGGGGAATAGTAACGAGCCTGCGTGAGTTTGATCAGATAGTCGTTTCCGAGAGGCATCAGTTTTTGAACGGTCGCCTTTCCGAAAGTTCTTTCCCCGAGAATCAATCCCCTTCCGTGATGTTTGATCGCACTCGCGACGATTTCGGAAGCGGAAGCGGATTTGGCGTTGATCAGAACGGCTAACGGTAGATTGGTGATGTCCTTATTCTTCGCATATGCGTCTTCCGGACTTCTGTTCGGACTTTTTGTGGAAACGATCAGACCTTTTTCGATAAACATATCGGCGATGTCGATCGCAAGATCCAGATAACCTCCGGCGTTGCTTCGAAGATCGAGGATGACGGCTTTAAGTTTGGTTCCCTTGGCTTGAGCTTCTTTTTCGAGTTCCTTGTATTTATCCATCAACTCACGATCCACCGATGGACCGTCTTCCGATTTCACAAAACCGGTGAGTTTGATATAACCGATATGCTCGTGACCTTCGATCAACTTACTGCTTAGGTTTTTGATTTCGATCGTGTCTCTTACGACTTCGATGTTCAGAGTTCCCGGAACTCCTTTTCTCTGGATCGTAAGAGCGACCTTGGAACCTTTTTTCCCTTTGATCTTTTCCACGACCTTATCCAGAAGAATTCCCTTGATGGACTTTCCGTCGACCGCGAGGATCACGTCTCCGGAACGGATTCCGGCGTTGACCGCGGGTCTTCCTTCCAGAGGATTCTCCACTACAACTTCTCTGTTGCCGCCTCCGGAAAGAATGGCTCCGATTCCTTCAAAACTTCCGTCTTGAATTTTCGCCATCGATTCTTCCCAAGCGGAACGGAGGAAAACGTTACTATGAGGATCGAGGGATGAAAGATAACCGTTCGCAGCGGCGAGCAGGACGTCGTTCATCGTAAACGGTTCTTTGGATTTTTCTTCGGATTCTCCGAAAGGATCTTTGAGAGGAGAATCCTTGTATTTGTCAATGTTGGTTTCGATATAGGAGAGAATTCGATCAAAGTCTTTTTTGCTAAAACCGGTCTGTTCCCATTTTGCGGAAAGAACGTTCTTGCGAACCTTTTCTCTTTCGACGAGCTTTTTGACTTCGTCGTCGCTGACCTTGGTTTTGTTTGCGTCTTCTTTGAGTTTGCGGTCCCTGATTTTTTCAACTTCCGCGTAATCGGGATCGAAGAGAACAAAGGAATCGTCCGTGGAAATTTTGAACGTTTTTCCGGGAAAGGTTTCGTCTTTTTCTTCATACTTTTCTCTTTCCTTGAAATAACTTTCCGGGTAGAGATAAATGGAATGAGGAAGAGACAAGAGGGCGTAAATAGCGGCCTCTCGATAGGCACGGTTTTTATCGATATTCTTATCGATATAATACCGAGATACGGTGTTTACCACGTTATCAAAGTCTTTGAGGGTAAAGTCTGCCTTGACCGGGGACTTGCCGGATGTAGGCTCGCAGTACAGGATAAAAATGGTCAAAAGAGTGGAAAGTAATAACGAAAGCGCGGCAGATCCTTTTTTCAAACTCGTGTCCCTCGGATTTCAGGAAATTTTCGGTTCATTCTCTATTCAAATCTCAAAGTGTCAATCTCTTTGGGGCGCAAGATCGGTCTTCCTTCTCTTGATTTTACAAATCGTCGTCTCTTGTTCGACTGTTTCTTATCCCGGTTCGGGAAGATTCGCGCTCGAAATGATACAAGAACAGGCGATTTTAGAATTTTACGGAAACCCGGAAGAAAGAGAATCCGCGATCAAACTTTTAAAATCGAGTTGCCGTTCTCTGAGACCGGATCGAGCTCTTTCTTGTTACAATCTTTCCGTACTTTTTGCATCGACTAAAAAATATCCGGACGCTCTGGAATACGCTCTTCGAGCGAGAAAAGCGGACAAGGAAGATACGCTCTATCGGGATCAGGTATTTCAAGCGGCGTATTACTTAGAGTTGGAACAAGGCGAAGCGCTCGCGATCGACGAAGTCGAAAAAAGATATTTCCGAGCGATCAAGAACTGCAAGGAAGGAAAGAAGAATGAAACTCTCGCCGATTTGATGGTACTCGCCGAGATGAAAGAGATCGGAAAAGAATCCCTCAAAAAAGGAATCTTTTCCGAATGTGTGGGGGAATCGGAATCCCTTCTCAATCTAAAACCGAACGAAGTGAGTTATACGAAAGAATATTATAAATTTCTGGAGAACTCCCATCCTTACAGGGAAGTCTGGGATGTAAGCGGGGTTGTGCGGAAACAGACTCTGGAAAAAACGCAGAATCCGAACCAGGAAGTCACGAAGGTCTGGAAAGAATTTCGGCAATCGGTGAAGTCGAAAAACAAACCCAAGGCCGTCGAACACTTAAAAAAATTCAAGACGACTCTGGAAACCATCTCTCAGAAAAATACGAATTCAAAAAATCTAGCGGTTCATCTCAGAAAAGCCGCGTTCTATCTGATCCAAGGAGATCCGAATTTTGAGGGATTTCGAGAACTCACGAAAGAGCTTGAAGATACTCCTTAACGCTTTTGTCGATTCCGACTTCCAGCGCATAGGAGATCAGGCGGTGCCCGATCGAAACTTCCAGAAGACCCGGAAGTTTGGAAAAAGTCCGGAGATTGTGTCGATCCAAATCGTGGCCTGCGTTGATTCCTATCTTCTGGGAGAGAATTTCCTTTGCGGCGGGAACATACAACGTTTCAAAAGAAATTTTTCCGGCCTCGGGCGAAAGATCGAATTCTTCGGCAAACGGTCCTGTGTAGAATTCCACACGATCCGCGCCGGCAAGAGAGGCGAGTTTTAGATTTTCCAAATCCGTGTCCACAAAGAGAGCGGTTCTGATTCTTTCCTTCTTAAGAATTTTAGAATATTCTTGAATGGTTTCCAAATCTTTTTTGAAATCGAATCCGTGATCCGAGGTGATTTCACCCGGCGTGACCGGAACCAAGGTCGCCTGATCCGGTTTGGCGGCGAGCGCGAGATCGATAAAACGGGAAGAAGGTTCTCCTTCGATATTGTATTCGATCGAGGCATTATTTTTTCGATTGTAGTTCGTGATAAATTCTTTTAGAGCAAAGACGTCGTCCTTGCGGATATGTCTTTCGTCTTCTCTCGGATGCACCGTGATTCCCTCGGCCCCGGCTTTGAGAACCAATTCCGCAAAGTGGACGAGATTGGGAATATCGCCGCCTCTGGAATTTCGTAGAGTTGCGACTTTATTGATATTTACGCTGAGTTTTGTTTTCAACGGATTCTCCTAAGGCGAAAAGAATGGGGTTCTTTTGCTAAAAAGAGGATTTGGTTCATTCTGGGAATTGAAAAAAAACCGTATTTAAGAGGATTCTTTCCTTGCAATTATTCTGAAAATCGGTTAGGGTTGCGCCCCGTCCGAGTTGGCATCTTTACTCGCGAGTTGAAAGTGACTCGAACGAGAATCGTCCAAGATTGGGGTTTTGTAGGAGTTCCCACAGAAAGGCTTTTTGTTTGCAAAATTAGAATTTTGTGATAGAGAAAAGTCCTCCGAAACTTCCACCACCCGCCCCTCCACCCAAAACAGGGCGGGGCGCGAAGATTTTACGAAGGGTCGTAGTTCCGACAGATTCATCTTGAGATCTAAGATTTATGCGAGCAAAGGATCCGATTCTCAGGGGACGGAGAATAATAATATTTCTGCTTGAACGTGAATACCTCTCGCAGAGCATGGTCAATTCCGATGGCAACCAGTAAGAAGACTACTTCCAAAAAAACTGTCTCGGCCGCGGCTAAAAAAAAGGCTTCGGCAAAAAAAGCCGCGCCCAAAAAAGCTCCTGCTTCGACCAAGAAGAAAGAAGAAATAATCAAAAAGGCTCTTTCGAGTCCGGCTTCCAAGTCGACCGGTGCAAAAAAAACTCCGGGATCCAAGGGTGTTGCTCTCAATCCTCTCGGAAAAAAATGGACCTGTCATACCTGTTCCACGAAATTTTACGACCTCAATAAAGAAGAAAAAATCTGTCCTAAATGCGGGGCGGATCAAAACAAACGTCCGGTAACCCGTACTCGAACCGTTCGTCCTAGAGTGGTCGAAGAGGAAGAAATCATCGACGACGATGCAATCGCCGAAGACGAGGATTTGGAATTCGTCGAAGAACCTCTCGAAGAGGCTTTGGAAGAAGAGGAAGAGGCGGAAGAAACCGAAGAGTAATCTTTCTTCCTTGTCTCATCCGATTCTCATACTGACCGCTCCTACGGGAGCGGGCAAAACCTCTCTCATTACGGAACTCGATCCGACACGGTTCGAAATTCTTTCCTTTGATTCCAGACAAATCTACCGAGAAATGCCGATCGGAACCGCCGCTCCTACAAAGGAGCAACAATCTATAATTCGCCATCACCTCGTGGAAGTCCTTTCTCCCGCCGAAAGCGTAGACGCCGGCCTCTACAATCGTCTCGCGGACGAAGCATTGCGATCTGTCCTAAATCAAAACAAAATTCCGGTCTTTACCGCAGGGACAGGATTCTACTTAAAAGCGTTTTTGTTTGGAATGTTTTCGGTTCCGGAAATTTCACAAGAAGTGCGAAACAAAGTTCTCGCGATGAGCCCGGAGCAAAAAAGAAACCGTCTGCAAGAATTGGATCCGGATTGTCTGGAAAAGATTTTTCCGGGAGACGACTATCGTTTGGGTCGCGCTCTTGAAGTCAATCTGATGGGAGAGCGTTGGTCCGCGTTGAAAATCGATATCCAAACTTCGGCGATTCAAAAATACGATTTGAACATTCGTCTGGGCGTCTTCCTCGATCTGGATCGAAAAGAACTTTACGATCGGATCAACCTTCGAGCCAAAGAAATGATCGATCAAGGAATGGCCGAGGAGGCTTGGAAGATTCAAGAACTCTACGGTGTAAATTGCCCCGGACTCAAATCCCTTGGCTATAATTTTGCACTTGAAAATAAAAAAGGAAACTCCAATCTAGAGACATTCTTTGCAGATTTGAGCCAATCGCATAGGAATTACGCCAAACGACAGATCACCTGGTTTCGAAAGGAAACTTATCTCAAACCAATGGGTCGGACTGAGGCGCTGGAAACGATAAAACATATAAAGTAACGGAAACAAAAAAAGATGTCTGCTAAAAACAACATACAGGACCAACTCTTAAACACTGCCCGGAAGGATAAATTGGATCTTACGATTTATCTATTAAACGGGGTTCCCTTGAAAGGTAAGGTAGTCAGCTTTGATAATTTTACGATCGTTTTAGAACAGGAAAACAAACAGAGCCTTGTTTATAAACACGCAATCTCTACGATCATCCCCGCAAAGATCATCAAGCTTTATACCGAGGAAACCAAAGACGCAGCCCAAGGATAATGCGATTTTGGATGAAACTGTTCTGGATTCTCATTCCGGGACTATTTGCAACTCTTCTCTATTTTTGTCTGATCCCCCTCAAAGAGGGGGACGCGCTTCTCGTCGTGGACGGTTCAGAGGAAATCTTAGAATATACCGGCGGACCCGGCTATGTCTTTGAATGGAAGACGCTTCTCCCCTGGAAGTTTCAGGTTCTTCGTTTTTCCCGGGCAAACCGAGTTTCAAACGTAAATCTCAGCGTTGACCTTTCTTCCGGGCTTTTTCCGGAAACTTCTCCCGAAGGAAAGATCAAGGTCAAACTCGAAGCGAGATATTCCCTCGACGGGCAGGGGGTTCCCGAATTTTTAGAGACCGCAGGGATTCGAGAAGAAAAGATAAGCAACTATATTAGTAAATTATTGTATTCTATTCTTCGTAAAAAAATCGAAGAATATCTCAACAACCCGGCAATTCTCAAAAACAATCTGGAAAACTATATCAAAGTCAATCTCGGCGCTGATCTTCTTTCGGAAGAAAAGTCGATCAAAACCATGAGTTTAAGAATTTTGGATCTCCAGGTCCCGGAAGCGAATCTCATCAACGGAATCTATCGAAATCAAAATCTCATTTTGCAAAGAAAACTCGAGCTCGTAGCGGCTCTCTCAAAAGCGGAAGCCCTCAAGATCGAAGAGGACGCAAAAACATCGGCGCTCCTAAAACGTCTGGAAAAAACGAAAGACTTCGTAACTAAAAATCCGGACATGAAAGAATTCGCACTGTATGAAAGTTTATCCGAAAACGTGGAAGTGATTCTTCTTCCTTCGGAAATGATCTTGGGAGAAATTCCGAGTTCTAAAAAGAAAAAGAACGGCGCAGTAAAAAGACCCAAAGAGGTAGAATGAAACAGGACAAACCCGTAGTATTGATTATGGCCGGAGGCAAGGGAGAACGTTTCTGGCCGCGTTCCAGAGTTTCCACGCCGAAACAATTACAGAAAGTTTATTCCAACAAAACTCTTCTCAAAGAAACCTTGGAAAGAGCTCTCACGATCACTTCGATCGACCGCATTTATATAGGAACCAACGCGAGTCTGAAAAAATCCATTCTTGCCCAAGAGAAAAATTTTCCCGAAAAGAATTTCATCATCGAACCCGAAGGAAAAAACACTGCACCGATCATCGCACTCGCTTCTCTCTATTTCAAAGAACAATACGGAGATCCGATTCAGGTCGTGTTGTCCGCGGACGCTTGGATCAATCCGGTCAAAGAGTTTACAAAGACGATCTCCAAAGCGATCGAACAGGCCCAGGATCATCTCGTTCTTCTCGGAATCAAACCGAACCGTCCCGAAGTGGGTTACGGTTATATCGAAGCCGGAAAATCGACTGACGGTTGTTTTGCGGTGAAATCCTTTTACGAAAAACCGGACGTCAAAACCGCGCTCAAGTATATCAAAAAGAAGAATTTTTACTGGAACCCGGGGATCTTTCTCTGGAAGACTTCCACAATATTAGAAGAATTTAAAGCGTATTCTCCGAAGATTCTCGGACCTCTCGAAGAAAGATTTCCGTTTAAAAAGGCGGGCGAACTCGGCGCTGCGTTTAAAATTCTTCCTTCCGATCCGGTCGACATCGCGATCATGGAAAAAAGTTCCCGTATCAGAATGGTGGAAGCGAGTTTCGGTTGGGACGACGTGGGCTCTTGGACTTCTCTGGAAAGGGTGATGCCCGGTGATTCTTCCGGAAACAGACATATAGGGAACGCGATTCTCTTTCATAAATCTTCCGGGAACATCACTCAGACAAAAAAAGAATTCACGGCGCTCCTCGGAGTTCAGGATCTGATCGTTGTCGAAGAGGAAGACGTTCTCTTTATCAGCACGAAAACGGGAGTAGGCGACATCAAAAACCTAGTCGCGGAACTCCGTAAAAATAAAACTTTACAAAAGTACACAGAATAGTTTTCTGACATGAAGGAAATCTAAGGAGTTCTGAATGCCTTCAGGTAAGAAAAGAAAGCGCAGAAAGATCGCGACTCACAAAAGAAAGAAAAAGAGAAGAGCGAACAGACATAAGAAGAAAAAGTAATCCGTAGATCCTCCTTCCTTCTCCGGGATTCCCGGAATCAAGCTAGAGACATCATAGGACTGTTAAGCCCATTTCCGAATCGACCGATACAATCGGTATGGGCTCATTTCAGGATTATTCAATTTTTCGCAGGTGGTGGAAGAAAGAGTCTCCCCCTGCGAGAGGTTACACAAAATCTTATTCCGCCACAACCCCATCGGGTGACATTCTTCAGGCGGATCTCAATTTTCACGAAAAAAAAGTTCGTATCACCTTAGAAATCGCGGGTGAGAGCGGACGTATCTACATCGCAACGATCAAAGACGGGACCGTGCTCCAAGAGAAAGATCTTTCGAGCGGAAGAATGGTTCCTATCTATCAGAAGCTGGCTCCGTTTCAGGAAGTATTCTCCTGTCTTCCGGACCCCGATCTCCTTTCCACTCTCGGCGGACAATACGGAATTTCAAAATCTCCTCTCGGTCAAACCGAAACCAATCTTCCAAGACCTTGGGAAACTTCGACTCGATACGATCATATCTTCGGGATCCATCGTGAGAAAACGTTTTGGCAAAGAATCTTTTCGAGAAACTATGAGTACAAAGAACCTTGGATCGTTCGTGTTAAAAGAAGATTTTGGAGCGAATTTCAAGACCTTCTTCTCGGAGCTTGTTCGGCGCTTGGAATTTATTACGCTTACACCGATTTCTATCTCTTGGGATTTTCCCTCGCCGTTTTCGGTTTGCTTTTTGGCGGTTTAGACTGGATGCTGAGAAAAAGAAATCCGCTCTTCGTAAAAGTCCTTTTGTTCATGAGTCTGGGATCTTACTTTTACTACGTCGGATATACCCGGTATTGAGGTAAATCATGTCATCCGAAATCGACCACCAGTACATCCTTTTCAGTTTGGGGGACGAGGAATACGCGATTCCCATTTCCTTGGTTGACGAGATCATCAAGATCGATAATTTAATCCGAATTCCCAAAGCGAAAGCGTACTTCGCTGGGATCATGGACATTCGGGGAAAGGTCGTAAAGATGGTGGATCTCGCGGTAAAACTTACCGTACCGAGAGAAGGGGAGCTTTCTTATGATCGCGCGATCGTGGTCAAGGTCGGAGGTCATTCGGTGGGGATTATCGTAGACAAGGTGTCTAACGTGGTTCTCTTTCCGCCCGAGTCCATCAATCCTCCGCCTCCTTCCGTAAAAGGAATTTCAGGACGTTATATCACCGGGATCGGCAAAAAAGACGATCGATTCATCATCATCATCGACGTGGAAAAAATCTTGGGAGCGGAAGAATTGGCCGAGTTAGGAAGCAATGTCGGATGAACAGACTCGGTCTCGAATCGGGAGACGTTTTCCTTTAGAGCACCCCGCCTTTCTTTTCGGAAGAATCTTTCTGATCGGTTGCCTCGTTTTCTTCGGGGCAGATTCCATTTTCTCCGACGAACAGGATCGAAGATACGATTCTAAAAATCTCTACGATCCTCCTTCCGTAAAAATTTCGGAACAGGATTTAAAGAACGTAAGAGACGCGGCCTCCGATCCGACCAAAGACGTAATCTCCGAAATCCAAAAAGTCCTCAACAACTACTATAGCCAGTTCATCGATTCGAGAAGGATCGAAGAGGAAAAACGTCTCGGAAAAATTTTCGACGAGAATACGAACCGGAACACGATTCGGCTTTTGATTCTAAACATGTTTTCCAAACTTTCTCCCTCCGGAATGATGAGGGATTCTCCCATATTATACGAATTGCATCTGCTTCTCTCCAAAGCATACAACGAAAAAAAACAGAACGCGAAGGCGATCGAGGCCGCGTTGACAGCGATTCGTTACAGGGATTTTAGTCATAGCGAAGAGGAATTTCTCGACGAACGAAGGTTAGTCGAAATTTTCGACCCAATTGAAAAACAAGCGGCCGCTTCCCACAAACAGGCTTTGGAGAATTTGGAAAATTCCAAAAAACAAAATAAAGCGGCAAAGGACTTCTTTCATCTCGTGGAATCGAACGTGATTCGAGGAAGGGAAACCAAGGCGACCGAAAAAAGCGCGGACGGATCGAGTTTAGAACGGACTTATTTTGCAAAAGATCTTCCGGTTCTGAAAGAAAGAATCGCTTCTTCGGAGAACGATCTCAAAACAAAACAAAAAGAATATTCCGATTCCAAGACGTCCTCTTACGAAAACTTCCGAAAGAAAAAATCCAAAGAAGACGCGGCCACCGTCTACTACCTCGCGAATCTGGTCAAACAAGCCGAGAACGAAAACAAGGAACGTTTGAAAGTGGTGAACAATCTTTCGGTGAGCGGAACCGGAATTTTTGTCCTCTTCGATTACAAACGAAACACCGATTTTTTCGCAACCGCTGCGCTCTGGGAACTCGTGACCAAACTGGATCCGGAAGCGAAGGACGCATTCTTAGATCTGGCTAAGGAGCTAAAAGCCTCGGGTAAAAAAGCGAAGGCGATCGATTTTTATCAGAAGTATCTGGAACTCGCTAGAAAGGAAAAAATAGAAGAATCCAAACTCGCCGAAGTCTATATCTCCATCGCGTCGCTCTATACGGAACTCAAGCAGAACGTCCTCGCGTCTTCTTACTACGAACTCTACTACAAGGCGGAGGCCGATTCCAAAAAAAGAATCGCGTTCGCATACGAACTCGGATCCTTTTTTGAAAATCGAACCGGAGATTTGGAAAGGGCGGCCCTCTACTACGGAATCTGGTTGAAAGAGCATCCGAACCCCGAAAGCTCCAATCTTCCCTTTGCGGATTTCTGCGAATCCTATCGTCAGGAATTTCTCGCTCAATTCGGAACCTCCAAATTCTACGCGTATCGTAGAAAGCCAAAGGAAGAGAAGTCCTTTCTCACGGATTCCGTGAAGTCTTACGAAAAACTCAAAGAGATCTATCAAAAGGAAGAATCAAAGAATGCGTCCTTGAAAAAGGAAACGCTCGCGATCAAAAAAAGTCTCCTGGAAAAAACTGACGATTCCACGATGGCGCAGTATCGTCTGAAAGATTTGGACTTTCAGGAATCCACGAGCCGGCTCGGCGTTGCGAAAACCAAACTGAATTCTACGCCTGTGACCTTGGCAATGAAGAAGTTATCGGTTCTTTTGGAAGAGGAAAAGGATTTTCTTTCTGCGAGAAAACTTTATGAGGATATCGTAAAGATCGGAAATTCGGTCGAGATCAATCTATCTCTTAAAAACATCGATCGGATCAATAAAATTCTGGAAGACGGAATCAAAAGAGAACCTCTTTAGATCACTTCATCGCCTTTTCGATATCGTCGTCCGCTTGCGAGGAAGCCTCTTCGCTGAAAGAACCCTGCGGGGTTCTTACCAAAAATTCCACCTCGTCGATCACGTCCCCTTCGTAGGCGACTTTCAGAAGATATTTGCCGGGAGTCAATCCTTGAAACGATCCTTCTATGGTCTTTGAGATCGGGTTCGGTCTTTTGCGAAGAACGTCGAGTTCGTTGTATCCAAGTTGAAAGCGGCTCAAGCTGACGTAGGTTTCGGCGGTTTCGGGAACCGCTCTTGAAAATCGATAGATGTAGTGGATGGTTTTGTCGTCCGGAAAAATCAGATTCTCCCGCGTGATCGTATATTCGCCCACGGTCATGATTTTCTTTTCGAGGATGTTGAACTTTTCTTCGTCCATCACCGCCCAACCGAATTCTCCGGTAGGTTTGAAACAATACGTCGAAAAGATAAAAATCAGGGAAAAGAATGCGGTCCTAAAAGATAAAACGAAGAATTTCATTTTTCGTTGAGGGAAGCGGAGTCGATCACTCTTGCTTTTTCGGAAATGTCTTTTTCACGCGGCGGTTGGGAAGAGGGAGGAACGTTTGTATAAAACGTTTTCCATTGTGTGGCGGAAGGATTCTCTTTCGGGTTTGTAAAAAAACGGGAAAGAAAACGATACACCAGATAGGTCATCAGAATGAAAAGAATCAGTTTCATATTTCTACTTCTAATATGACCCGGCGTTTGTTTCCTGCAATCTGAAAAAAGGGAAAAAAAGTAAGAATCGGATCAGATAAATCCGTTTTCGTTGTACATATATTGTTTTAGATTCTTATTTTCTTCTTCGGTTTTTTCAATCTTGGCTTTCACCGCGTCTCCGATCGAAATAATTCCGATCAAAAGTCCGTCTTCTAAGATGGGCATGTGACGGATTCTTTTTTTGAGCATAATGGAAAGAAGTTCGTCTACGTCGTCTTCCGGAGACATGGTTGTGAGAGAAGTCGACATTACCTCGGAAACGGACTTTTTAAAAAAATCCAATCCGAGTTCGGCGGAAAGATGAAGCACGTCTCGTTCGGTAAAAATTCCCTTGAGTTTGCCTTCTCCTAAAATCATAACAGATCCGATATCGTATTTGGTCATAAATTTGACGGCTTCCATCACCGAAGTATCCGGTTCTACGGAAAGGAGTTTTCTATCTTTTTTTGCAAGGATCTGTTTTACGTACATATCATCTCCGTCTGTTTCGCCTCGTTCCCTCGAAATTCCAAAAAGAAAACGTCTATTACTTCAGGGATTCTAGGAGGGGATTCTCCCGAGCAGCCGAAAAACTTTCGGGAGATAACCGTATGCTAGACGTTTTTGGTCTCAGGTTCAAGGATTTTTCAAATGAAAACGGAATATCTTTTCACGGAATTCGTTCTACCCGGTAGAATTCTTGCCTTCGAAATGAAAAAAGGTTTTCAATTCACGTATACTCTTAGATTTTTTTCGCCAAAGGTCGCCCCGTTTTAGAATGAATCCAGATGACTCCATTTCCGCCCCTTCGATCCTGATCGTGGATGACGAATGGCTCATTGCGTTCAATCTTCAGGTCTCTCTCCAGAAGTTGGGTTATTCGATCGCGGGAACCGCGAGGACCGCGGACGAGGCACTGGAACTCGCGGAACGTACAAAACCGAATTTGATTCTGATGGATATCCGAATCGAAGGAGAATTGGACGGAATCCAAGCCGCGGAAAGAATCCAGAAAAAAATGGACGTCCCGGTCATCTTTATGACGGCGTTTGCGGACGAAGAAACCTTCAATCGCGCCGTTGACAAAGCGTCCATGTTCGGTTATATTTCCAAGCCCTTCCAGCCGACCGCGCTCAAAAATTCAATCGAGATCGCCCTCAAACAACAACAAAGATTTGGAAAGGCCAGAGAAGAAGGAAAAGAAGCCCGAGACGTGATTCAAAATATCGGAGAAGGCGCGATCTCCCTAGATCGGGACGGTAAAATTCTTTTTATGAATCGCACCGCCGAGTCTCTCACGGGATGGCTTCTTTCGGACGTTCAAGGAGAATCCGGAGAAAAAGTCCTGAGCCTTTCGACCGACGAAGGCGAGAATATCCGGACCGGAATCGGTTTCGCCAAACCAAGTCATCTCAAATACATTCCTTCTCTTCTCACACGTAAGAATGGAACTCGGATTCAAGTCGCGTTTCGTGTTTCGCCGGTTCGGGATGAGGAAGGAAGAATCGCGGGTTCCATCATCACACTTTCCGAACTTTCCACACTTTCCGTTTCTGAAAAAGAAATCTCGGAAATGGAGAAGGTGATTCAATCCGAAAGAAGACTCGATTCCATCCAAAAACTCGCGGCCGGTCTCGCGCACGAGATCAACAATCCTCTGATGGGAATCATCAATTACGGTCATATCATTCGAAATCACAAGGGCGGGGACGCGGATACGAAAAACTACGCAAGGCTCGTGATCGAACAAGGGGAAAGAATCGCGTCCATCATCCGCAATCTCGTTTTGTTTTCCAGACAAGACGCGGAACAGCCGATCAGCACGAACGTGAGACAACTCGTGGGTTCGGTGGAAGGAATGATTTCGGAAATGCTGAAATCTCACGAGATCCAATTGGAGATCGACATTCCCGAAAACCTGGAAGTGAAACTCCGGCCCAATCAAATCCGGGAAGTGCTCTACAACATTCTTTATTATTATACCGAGAATCAGAAAAAAGCGAAAATTCAGATGAAGGCGACGTTAGACGGAACAGAGTCGGCTTTTCTCAAAATTCTTATCTCCGGAAAACTCAACATCAACGTCGACGAAGAAAGCCGCTTCGAACCGTTTGAGAATTTTCGTTCCAACGACGCTCGGATCGGAATGGGCCTTTCGGTTTGTTACGGAATTCTTCAGGCAAACAGAGGACAACTTCTTCTCAAAAAGACGGGTTCCGGCTGGGATTTTATCATCCAAATCCCTGTCTGATCCCCTCTCTTGAGAGTGTTAGACTTCAAATTGAGACAGAAAATCGATGGAAAATCCAAGTGGAGTGAAAAAACCTGTATCCAACATTCAAAATGAGCAAGGAACTTAGGAATGATTGATAAAATCAAAGCCGCCCTGGGCGGAGAAGCGGATTCTCTTTTAAACCATACCTGTAAGACGATTCCAAAAGAATCTTTGAGCCTCCCCGGAGCCAATTACGTAGACGATATTCTGTCCAAGAGCGATAGAAACAATACCGTCCTTAGAAACTATCAGGCGATCTTAAATACGGGAAGATTGTCCGGAACCGGTTATACTTCCATTCTTCCAGTCGATCAAGGAATTGAACACAGCGCGGGAGCTTCCTTTGCTAAAAATCCGGCGTACTTTGATCCGGAGAATATCGTAAAACTCGCGATCGAAGGCGGCTGCAACGCGGTAGCTTCGACTTTGGGAGTGTTGGGTCTGGTTTCCAGAAAATACGCTCACAAGATTCCTTTTATCGTAAAGATCAACCACAACGAACTTCTTTCTTATCCGAATAAGTTCGATCAGATTCTTTTTGCAAACGTAGAACAAGCCTTCGATATGGGAGCGGTCGCGGTCGGAGCTACGATTTACTTCGGTTCCGACGAATCTTCCCGTCAAATCCAGGAAATCACCGAAGCCTTTCACAGAGCGCACGAACTCGGAATGGTTACGATTCTTTGGGCTTATTTGAGAAACGACGCGTTCAAACCCGACAAGATCGACTATCACCTGGCGACCGACCTTACGGGACAAGCGAATCATCTGGCGGCTACGATCCAAGCGGACATCGTAAAACAAAAACTTCCGGAAGTTTACGCGGGCGGTTTTAAGGATCTGAAGTTCGGTAAAAAAGACGACAGAATGTACACAACTCTTACCGCCGATAACCCGATCGATATGGCGCGTTACCAAGTTGCGAACTGTTACATGGGAAAAATCGGTTTGATCAACTCGGGCGGCGCGTCCGGCGAGAACGATCTGGGCGACGCTGTAAAAGCGGCGGTCGTCAACAAAAGAGCGGGCGGAATGGGAATGATTTCCGGAAGAAAGGCGTTCCAAAAACCTATGAAGGACGGAGTCGCTCTTCTGAACGCGATCCAAGACGTATATCTTGCAAAAGAAGTAACGATCGCTTAACAAAAACAAAAAAAGAATTTCTCTTTTGGAGAATATTCCAAAAGAAGAATATGGAAAATACTCCGCGATTTCGGCGGAGTATTTTCGTTTCAGGGTCATCGGAGAAGATTAGAGCATTCTAATATACAAACGGAAGGCGCTATGAACGTTAAAAAAGATTTTTCGAGTGCGGTCGGAAATACGCCGCTGATTTTGCTCCGCAGTTTCAGCGAAGAAACAGGATGTAATATCTACGGAAAGGCGGAATTCTTAAATCCCGGAGGTTCCGTAAAGGACAGGGCCGCCCTTTTTATCGTGGAAGACGCCGAAAAAAAAGGGCTTCTCAAACCCGGCGGAACCGTAGTGGAAGGAACCGCCGGAAATACGGGAATCGGTCTGACTCATATCTGCAACTCAAAGGGTTATAAAACTCTCATCGTCATTCCGGATACCCAGTCCCAGGAAAAAATCGATCTCTTGAGAACTCTCGGCGCGGAAGTTAGAACCGTGCCTGCGGTTCCTTACAAGGATCCGAACAATTACGTAAAGGTTTCCGGAAGAATCGCAGAAGAGATCGGAAACGCCGTCTGGGCAAATCAATTTGACAACGTCGCAAACCGAAACGCTCATTATGCGACGACCGGACCGGAAATTTGGGAACAGACCGACGGAAAAATCGACGTTTGGGTTACTTCGCTCGGAACCGGCGGAACGTTTGCCGGCGTTTCCCTTTTTTTAAAGGAAAAAAATTCTAAGATCAAGACGATCGTCGCGGATCCTTACGGCTCAGGGATTTATAATTTTGTTAAGAAAGGAGAAGTCCTCGCCGAAGGAAGCTCCTTCACGGAAGGAATCGGAAACGGAAGAATCACCGAGAACATGAAAGGCGCGCCGATGGACGACGCGATCCGAGTCACTGACGAAGAATGTTTGAAAGTTGTTTATCAACTCCTTCATAAGGACGGTTTGTTTTTGGGAGGCTCCACCGGGATCAACGTAGGCGCGGCGGTCAAACTCGCGAAAGAACTCGGACCAGGTCACAATATCGTGACGATCCTCTGCGATTCCGGCGCCCGGTATCAATCTCGTATCTTCAACGAAGAATGGCTTTTGTCCAAAGGGCATTTTATTCCGAAATGATCTTGGATTAACTATCATTGGTCTGAAAAAAATTAGAATATTATTATATACTATTGAATTGATTTTGGCCGGTCTATCGGTTAAAGAGGGGACTTTTAGCTGGGATTGGCCTCGGAAGGGACGGTTGTCGGAGTTCCGACACGAGAGGAAGAATCGGATTTTTCTTTACTCGATTGAATTTCTGTGATAGAGAAAAATCCGCCGAGTTTTCCGCCGCCGAAACTCAATGATTCGTTCTCTATGCGTCGCTATGCAGCGTAGGGCGCGGGACTTTTACGGAGGACTTGTCGGAACTACGACGCTCTTCCCGTGAAAAGGCGGCCCCCAACCTCATAGGATGGAGGTGGTGGGCTCGCGGGAAAATATCCGAAGGATCTTTCTTATCATAAAAGTCGTGTCTTTTCAAGTAAAAAGTCAGCTTCTTTCCTTCGTAGGAACTCCTACAGAAATTTCCATTGGAATCTTTACAATGGAAAATCCTTTTTCGGCTCTTGGGGGAAGCTCTCTCAGATACGAAAGTTTTATCCTTAAAAGTCAGGATCTCATTCCGATTTCGGATCGATTCTTTTTGAGATTATAATTTGCTGCGAGGAGGCGGTGATTTTATTACAATCGAATTTTTAAGACCGGTAGTAAGTTATTTTTACTTCAAATCGGCGGATCAAGATGAAATTTTATTCAAGAGAATTTGCATTTCCTGTCGTTCGAGAAAGTATCTTTGATGTATCTCTGGAACGCAGGAGTTCCCACGATATTCCTGCGTTCCGCAAGGAAACGGATAGATCGTTCTTATTACATCCGAATTTCGTGAGAGTTCCCACGCACTTTGATGTACAAAAATTCCTAGTAAAAAACCGAATAGAGAATTTGTCCGCCGACGTCGATGCTTCGAGAAGCGCTCGAAAGATCCCTTGCCACCATAGGATTTCCGCGAATTCCGAAACCTTCTGAAACGGTTTCTCCCGTCGGGGTTTGTATGACGTTGTTTTGAGACCACGTTTTTCCGGAAAAATACGAGTGCGTCAATTGAATCAAATAAACCCCCACCGCAACAATCGCAGCGGAATGTTTTGCGTGTTTGTAGGCGGATTCGTCCGAACGAATCGAACTGAGAGAATTCAAATTTTTGAATGTATTGATCTGATTGTATTGGTCCAAAATTCCGGCGGGAAGACTCGAGGTCGGAATGAGAGTGTTTGTAAACTGTTGTTCGAAAATCTTCTCGATCTTCTTATCGTAAGCCTTGGCCCTGTCTTTTTCCGCGGCGTCTAACCCGAAATAGGCGACTAAGGAAACGAA
Organism: Leptospira adleri; assembly: GCF_002811985.1. GTDB lineage: Bacteria > Spirochaetota > Leptospiria > Leptospirales > Leptospiraceae > Leptospira > Leptospira adleri. The sequence continues at coordinate 4,891 of NZ_NPDU01000009.1, read as the reverse complement.
AAAAAGAGTGGAGTAGGTAGAGCTCCAAGCGCCCTGTCTCATAAAACTATGACCCCAACCGGGCAGGATCGCCGATTTCCAAACCGGTTCCCAAGGATTTCTTTTGGCGGAGATATAACCTTCCCAGTCTCCGTCCCTTTCTTCCAAATATTTTTCCATTAGAGCCAGACGTTTTTGAACGATCTTGTAGCTGTTCTCTTTGATCATCTGCTCGAGATAGATCGTATCGAGCTGCTCTTCCTTCTCGCTTTTTTTGCCATCTTTATTGAGTTTTTTCTTTTCTGCTTCGATGATCTTTGCGATTTCCTGTTCGTCCTTGATTTCTTTAAAGATGATTTTGAGAATTTTGGATTTTCCCAGTTTCTCCCGTTTTCCGTCCCGAATGATCGCTACCCCGTCGGAATCCTGATCGATAACCGTCGCGTAGATTCTCTCTCCGGATTTAAGAAGAATCGTTTCTCCGAAAAGGAAGGAAGGTAATAAAAGAAGGAGCGCGCAAAGAAAGAAGTTTAACTTCTGAAACGGACGAATTGATATTGAAAAATTCATGCCTTTGAAATCCTATACAAACAAGATGAGGTAAGCCTGATTTACAAATTCAAAAAAGCAATTGAATTTATAAGTCGCCCCGAATTTATAAATCGACCCGCAAAGTGAAAGAAAGACCGAGAGTCTCCGTTTGGAAAGAAATTATTTATTATTTTTAAAAAAGAAATCCGAGTGAAAATTCAATCTTAAAAAAATCCGCGAGAAGGATATCGATTCTAAATTCTTTCCGATCGAAAAAGGAAAAGAATCCGAAGGAAAATATAATGAAATTTTGGAAATCCGTTTTGATACTTTTGTTTGTGACCGGTCTTTTGTTCTCGAAAGAAGCGGAGAAGAAGAATTCGGAGAAAGGCGCCGATCAGACCAATAAAGCTCCGGTTTCGGGTTGTTGCAGAATTCGGACAATCGGCGGCGGTTACGACTATTTCGTCGCGACGGAAGAGGAATGCGCTTCTCACAAGCAGTTTCATTCCTTCCTGAAAGAAAGAACTCTTTGTTTCGAATCCTTTCCGGAATGATTCGCCGATTCAGAACGTTCGAGTTTTGTTCGGGATATTTTTTAGGGAAAAAAACGGACTCGGACGAGAAAGCCGTTGTTCTTCTCGATTTCCAATTCTCCCCTGAGCTGCTGACAGAGAGCTTCGATGAGGCTCATCCCGAGCGAAGTATTTTCAGCCGAGATCTTTTCTTCCGAATGGTTCCCGATTCCGTTGTCCGCAACTTCCAAAGTTAGATAACCTGAATTCGATTTTTGGAATATTACGGAAACCTTACCTTTTCCGTTTTCGGGAAACGCGTGTTTGAAGGAATTGGAAAGAAGTTCGTTGATGATTAGGCCGCAGGGAATCGCCTTTTCCATCGGAAGATAAATTTCCTCGATATCACAATTGGATTGAATTCTTCCGTCGCTCGGACCGTAAGAAAGGAAAAGATGACGGACCAAGGAATTGAGATAATCTTTTGCGTGAATTACCTTGTATGAATCCTTAAAAAAAAGATAGTCCTGAACCATCGCCATCGAATGGATTCGATTCATCGCGGACGAGATCGCTTTTTTTGCCGGTTCCGATTTTGTTTTCTCCTGCTCCAAGGCCATCATGGAAAGAATCAATTGAGTGTTGTTTTTCACTCTGTGTTGAATTTCACGAAAGAGAGTTTCTTTGTCGTTCAAGGATTCGGTCAGCTTCGCTTCCGTTTCGGTTCGGATCGCGATCTCATTCTGCAGTTTTGTGTTCGTCTTTCTATGAAGAAGGATGAGTTGTTTTTGTTTTCGAATACTTTGCGCAAGTCCCCGTAGGATTGCGATAACGGAAAAGGTTAGAATTCCGCAAAGAAACGAAAAATTGGCGCCGACGACCAAAATCTGAAACGGAGTTTCGTTTCCGATCCAGATTCTATAGTGAGCAAGAAGCGCTCCTCCGAAAACGGCGATCGTAGAAATCACCCAACCCCAAAAAGCAAGCGTAGGATTTAAAAAAATTCCGCAAAAAACGGGAATCAAAAAAAACCAAAGAATTCCCGCACCTGCGAGTCCGATCTTCGTGTAAAGCAAGGCGGCCATGATGGAAACGAGGGCAAGAAGGAAGTAGGACTTCGATTTGTAGTATCGATTCGGAAGTAAAAGAAGAAACCAGATCAGAAGAAGGGCGAGTGTGTCTACGATTACGACTTCTCCTAGGCCCTGTTTTGCAGCAAGATAGACGCTAGGAATATAGATGATCAATCCGAATACCGAAGAGACCACGAGAAGGATATGGATGATGTTTCTCTTCCAAGCGTTCGGATGAGTTGAGTTGGGGGAGTTTACCCGAAACAATTCCTGAATATTAGAAGATAGGCTCACTGTCCATTCAATCCCCAAACGACTCACTTCTTCTTTTATAAAGATAACGAGTGTTCGAATTTAATTCTGGAAAAATCTCTCTCATCAAATTTTTGTCTTGAGTTTTAGATAAATATGTGAGCAAATGCTCATTATTCTGAAGGTAGGTTACGGAGCCAATTATAGATTGCGAACGGTCTATTTTTTTCTTTGCAACCACTGAGCTTAGGGTTACGAATGAGCATTCCAATTCCTATCAAACTTCAGTATAAGTATACAATAAAATTCCGGAAAACCCGGGGGTTCAATCAAAAATGAAAAAACCAGGTTTCGAAATCAAAAAAGTTCTCTCTCTCTTCATTCTCCTTTGTGTAGGAGTTTTGTTTGGGATTCTCGTTTCGGCGTGTTCCGGCGAGAAAAAGGACGAGATCGAGGGTTTCGCTCATGTTCTGATGATCGATAATTCCTTTTCTCCTCCGATGCAGAGAATACCTGTCGGCGGGATCGTCGAGTTTGTAAACTCGGGGAACAACCCGCACAACGCAATCGCGGTGGATAAAAATTGGTCCACGGAAAAAACATTCGGCAACGTTGCAATGCCGCGCGGCTCAAAAACGAAAGTCACGTTTCCGAAAGAGGGAGTTTTTCCTTATTTCTGTTCCTTTCACGCAACCCCGGACGGTAAAAGCGGAATGGTTGGAGACGTCGTCGTCGGCGATGTCCCTTATAACCCGGCCGCAAAAGCGGGAAAATCCTGGAAGAACGCGGATCGATTTTCAGGAACTACGCGTAAGGTTCCTTCCCAGTATCCCACGATTCAAAACGCGGTGGACGCAGCGGCTCCCGGAGATCTCGTCTTGATCAGCGAAGGCGTTTATTATGAAGAAGTCACAGTTACTACTCCTTCGATCACGATCCGAGGAACCGATCGAAACAAGGTCGTCATCGACGGTCAATTTCAGAGAGGGAACGGGATTATGGTCGTTGCCGCCGACGGAGTCGTGATCGAAAACATGACCGCAAGGAATGCGACCCTCAACGGTTTTTATTGGACCGGTGTCAAAGGGTTTCGAGGTTCTTATCTGACCGCACACAACAACGGAGACTACGGGGTTTACGCCTTCGATTCCATGAATGGAGTGATCGAACATACGTACGCTTCCGGTTCTCCCGATTCCGGAATTTATATCGGTCAGTGTTATCCTTGTAAGGCGATTCTCTACGACGTGGTTTCGGAATTCAACGCACTCGGTTATTCGGGAACCAACTCGGGCGGAGAACTTTATCTTATCAGTTCGGTCTGGAAGAATAATATCGTCGGACTCGCGCCGAACACCCTCGACCGGGAACTTCTTCCTCCGGAAAGAGAAACCACGATCATCGGAAATCTCGTCTATAACAACAACAACCCGAAGGCTCCGATCGCCGCTCTCGAATATCCATCTTTCGGAAACGGGATCCTGATCGCCGGCGGTCTTTCCAATATCATTCGTAAGAACGTGGTGGTAGATCACGTGAATAACGGGATCGTGATTCTTCCGAACCTCGACGAGAAATTTTGGATTTCGCATAACAACGTTGTGACGGACAATATCGTCTACAATTCAGGAAGAGCGGATTTGGCGCTTGTCGGACCGATGAGCACGGGAAACTGTTTTTCCGGAAACGAATACAGGACCGAGCTTCCCGCGTTTTTGGAAAAATGGAACGGTTGCAATTCGTTTATCCGTCTTCCTATGGGCGGAGATCTTTCTATGATGCTCGGCGCCCTCGGTTTGATGGTGCAGGCTTCGGGCGGAAGATTTCCATCGGGGAATTACAAGGAACAACCGATTCCTGGTCCGCAACTCAATATGCCCGGAGGAAGCGGCGCTCCCGTAAAACCAGCGTTGACTGCGTTCGAAGACTTTCATCTGGACGTGAACAAGATTCAACTCCCGAAAGAAGCGGAAGAAATTTTGAAATCGGTTCCGAGAAAACCCGCTCCGACTACGGGTGCGATCACACTCGTCAAACCGGCAAGTCTTTTCCCATTCTTCTACCACTGGCTGGGTTTTTTACTTCCGTTCGCGATTTATATCTGCTGGACTTCCATGTCGTTGTTCGATCTGAAGGATCGTTCCGATCTGGACGATAACAAAAAACTTTCGTGGATCGTAGCCATCACGTTGGTTCCGATTTTAAGTCCCGCGATTTATCTCCTCGGCGGAGGAAGCAAATACCCGACTTGGTTTAAAAGAACCTTGGTTTGGGGAGGACTCGTCGCGTTTTTCCTTTTGCTTCTTTACACCGGAATCTCCCTGATGAACGGCGTGGGAACAAAGACAATCAGTTAAGTAGTTTAGAATATTCAGAAATTATCATAGGAGAAAAAACATGGAACAAACTGTCATCGGCGGCCCCGGATTCTTCGCTTTACTTTTCAACTTTTACGGATATTATTTTCCGTTCATTCTCTATACTCTGCTTGCGCCGATCGCGCTCGCGGATCTGGTAAAAAGAGGGGACGTGGATTCCAAA
>NZ_NPDU01000089.1 GCF_002811985.1 Leptospira adleri | reverse complement strand
ACCCCTAAATGTGGGAACTCATACGCCTGTTTCGATTGAAAAAGCGGATTCAAAACCGGGTGAAACGCAAATGGATTACCGCCGCGACGGATTCTTGCAGAATTCAAATTTGTAAGTGTATGATTGTATTAATAACGGATTTATTCGTAAGGTTGAGCGGAAAATGAAAGACATTCGAGTAGCGAAAGACGTTATCCGCGATCCATGGACGAAGGGGATTGTAAAATTTCCTACAGAACCGTTCAGAACATCGAAAACGGACAATCCCCCAATCACTGCAATTTATTTTTAAGATTTCGAAGAGGTTCAAAGTTAAGCCGAAAGGCCTCTTGGATGTCTGAGCCTGTATTGGGCAGGAAGGTAAAACCCAAGACATTCCGGAGGAATGGATGGGTTCCGCTTTTTGCGGGGTGTGAAATGGTTGAAAAGGATTCTTATTCCGCGCCAATGCCGAGATAAGTTCGAATCTTTTCGGACTCGTATTTTTCCTGAGACGATTTTTCGGGAAACAATTTTGAAAAACAATAAGCGCTCAAAAAAGAAAGGCCCATCGAAAAGACTGCGGGATTTTTCAGAGGAAAGACGGCGGCCTTAAAGCCGAATACGTCCACCCAAACCGTCGGGCTAAGAATGATCAAGACGATAGCCGAAACCGATCCGGTAAGAATCGAAACGACTCCTCCGATCGTACTGAAATTTTTCCAGACGATGGATAAAAACAACGCGGGGAAATTTCCACTCGCCGCGATCGCAAAGGCAAGGCCGACTAGAAAAGCGACGTTTTGATCCTTAAAAAGAATCCCTATCAAAATACCTAACACACCGAAGGCGATCGTCGCTCTTCTTGCAACTCTCACCTGTTCCGCTTCCGTTGCATCCCCTTCTTTCATTACGCTCACAAAAATATCGTGCGAGATCGTGGAAGCCGCGGCCAATGTCAAACCCGCAACGACCGCAAGAATCGTTGCAAACGCGACCGCCGCGATAAATCCCATCAGCATCGTACCGCCGAGAAGTTCGGACAACAAAGCCGCAGCCATATTCCCTCCCTTGTCTACGTTCGAGATCGGTTCCCTCCCGATCAAAACGGCCGCGGCAAAACCGACGATCGGAATAATCAGATAAAAATATCCGATAAAGGTGGTAGCGTATGCTACGGACTTTCGAGCCTCTTTTGCGTCCGGAACCGTATAAAAACGCATTAGAATATGAGGAAGTCCTAATAAACCGAGCATCAAAGCCAATCCCAATGAAACGGCGTCCAACGGATTTGAGACAAGACCGCCCGGTTCAAGAGCCGTCTTTCCGAATTTTTCATCCACCGCTCCGTATAAATTCTCCAGACTGAATCCGAACTGAGCGAGCGCGAGAATGGTGAGTAACGTAACTCCCGATAAAAGAAGACAAGCCTTGATGATCTGAACCCAAGTCGTGGCGATCATTCCTCCGAATAAAACGTAAAGAAGCATCACGATACCGACGATCACCACCGCGACTTCGTAAGGAAGACCGAACATAAGATTGATCAGTTTTCCCGAACCCACGATCTGCGCGATCGAATACGTCAGAGTCACCAAGATTCCACCGATCGCCGCGGCGATTCGGATCGGTTTTTGTCTCAAGCGAAACGCGACGACGTCCGCAAACGTAAACTTTCCGAGATTCCGAAGCGGTTCCGCGATTAGAAACATCAGAGCCGGCCAACCCACGAGCCAACCGACCGCATACAACATTCCGTCATAACCTTTGAGCGCAACCATACCCGAAATTCCCAAGAACGAAGCCGCGGACATAAAATCTCCGGAAAGAGCGAGGCCGTTTTGAAAACCGGTGATACTTCTTCCAGCGGCATAAAATTCGCTCGAGGTTTTCGTTTTTTTCGCGGCCCAATAAGTGATTCCTAACGTGAGAGTCACAAAAACGAGAAAGAAAAGAATGGATAAAAAATTCGGCTGTCCTAATTGAGATTCCATCGGTCAGTCCTCCAACTTCTTCTTCAAAGAATCAACGTTACGATCGTAGTAACGATTGGCCCAAAGGACATAGACTAAGGTCAGAACCCAGGAAAAAAAGATAACAAGAGCGCTCAAAAGAATTCCGATATTGGAAAACTTTCCGACCTTTAAAATCAAAAGATCGGGGAAGAACGCGACGGAAAGAATATAACCGTAATAAGATAAGAACAGCAAACCCAGAAGCGTAAAACTAACGATCCAACGGGAGCGAACCAGCTTTTTAAAATCGGGCTCCTCCAACAACGCATGCGGTGTGACTTTCATTCTTAAAACTCCCTTTGAAGTTCAGCAAAATAGAAAAAATTCTCCACGCTTCAAGGAGAATTTATTCGAAGTTTAAAAAAATGAAATATTCCTTCGAGAATTCTTATTCGTGAAGAAAGGAATAGATTCTATCCCATACCTTCGGGTCGCTTAACAAAGAAGAATGCTCCGCATCCGAAAGAAAACTTTGATAAACGATTTCATCCGGAGGAATCGAACTCGAAAACGTAACCCGTCCGTCCCCGGGCGCCTTTACCGCATTCTTAAAATCCCAGAGCCAGTGATCCGGATTTTTTTCGGACGTCAAAACTCTCATCGTGGGTCGATTCTGCGCGTGAACCACCAAGACGGGAGGATATTGAGTTCCTTTTTTGGGATCGAGTGAATTTCGAAACGCAAGGGCCAAATCCAATCTCGACTGAAACTCTTTTAAAGAAGGAGGAGGTTCGCAATGAGCTTCGTGAGAATACGGTCCGAGTTCGTATTTCTCCCAATCGGAAGCATTAAAAAAACGGAATGCGATATTCTTCTGATCGGAATCCCGGAGTAATTCCTTAGTATCGAAACTTCCTTCTCTCGGGAAAAACGTATAAACCGAAATGAAACTTGAGACGACACAAGCGCCGGTAATTTCTGGATTCAATCCCGTGGAAACTCCGGAAATCAGATCTTCCATAAATCCGATTCCACCGCGAAACGGAACGCCGACAAAGATCGCCTTCGAAGCCAAGTTCGGCCTTCGATTGATTACCGAAAGCGCTAGATTTCCTCCGTTGCTATGACCGACAAGAACGGGCGCAACCCCCGCGTTTTCTTTTTGGACTTTTTCCAAAAACGCTTCCAGGGCCGACGAAGTTTCCCCGTTGTCCTTTCTCCAATCGTAAGGAAAAACATAAGGTCGGATTCTTACGTTAGACGAAAGCCATTGCAGCCAAGGTTGATAAACTTTCACGTCGATCAAAAACGGAATGAGAGTGACCGAGGATAAAACTTCTCCGGCTTGCACCCGATCGTTTTTCTTTAACGTCAGATCGGGCGCCGAAAAATTCAAAGCCTGCCACGGAGTAAGCCAAATCGAATCGAAGGAACCGGACTCGTTCTTTCGATAGAGCTCGGATCCTTTATAACCGGGAACAAAGACGAGAGGAATCTGCATTGCCACCGTGACGTTACTTCCACCGGATCCCGAATCCTTTAACAAACCCGGACCGAAATTCCGCTCTCTTTGTCCTGAGCAAAATAAAAACGAAAGAAGAATCAAACCGATCGACGCGTTGCTATAAAATTTCACGATGCTCATCTTACGGATCGGCGAAAGTTTGTCTATGGTAAAAAACTATACGCTTTCTCTTTGCTGATTCGCTTCCGATGGAATTACGATCGACTTGCCTTTTTGACTTGTCAGAGAGGGGCGATCCGCTTCTCATAGAAGGATGAATTCGTTTTGCGGAAGACACATAAGAATTTGGATTCTTCTTTTAAATTTTGTCCTCGTCGAATGCGCCACATATTCCACCGCAAATTATTCCCAGTTCGAACAGGAGAAGTTAGTCAACGTAAGCGGAGTTTCCTCGAACAAACTCAGTCTTCTTACGATGCGTTATCTCAAAAGCAACGACCTCGACGAAAAGTTCGAAGATTCTCCTTTGGTTGTGATCTACGATTTGGACAATCGTCTTCTCGCTTATAAATCCAGAGAACTCGCGTATTATCTTTCTGAGCTTTGTTATCTCGCCGGAAATTCCCTGGACATGGAAGATCCGGAGTTTGCGAAGATGTACGCCTCAGCATTAGTATATTCTTATACGTATCTTTTCGATTCGAAAGCGATTCCCGCGCCGGATCCGTTCTCGGCCGAATTCCGTTTTGCACTTCTCACGTACAACCGCTCCCTTGCGCAGTTGGTTCGTTATGCGAAGAAGAATAGAAAGCTGGCTAACGTAACCGATCTCAATCTTCCTCTCATACGGGGAAGCCTTGTGATGGACAGCGCCGAGGTAGAGACGTCCTGGACGCCCCAGAATTTTTTACAGATCGAAGTCGCGTACGATTTTAGAACCAAGGGATTTTCCAATCATATCAGCAAATACGGAATCGGAACTCCTCTGATTCTGATCCGAAAATTTCCGGAGAACGAACCTCAAAAAAGAATTCAATACGAATTTATCAACGGAGTCGGACAGGCTTATCCCGGCACCGCATTCGTAAGTTTGGAAGAATCGTATTTAGGCAACAGAGACTTGATGAATCTTCGAGCCAAAATTCACGTATACGATCCGGTCTTCCGGGATAGGATCGAGTTTGAAGGGATGAATCTTCCTATGGAAAGCGACACGACCACGCCGCTTGCCTACATGCTGACGATCGCGCAAAAACGCGACAGTCTTCTTGCGATCTTCGACGGAGAAACGAGCATATCGAGAAAGGGACTTTATCTCGTATATCCCTATCGAAAGGATAAGATTCCGGTCGTATTCTTACACGGACTCGCCTCTTCTCCTTTTATCTGGTTTCCTATGATCAACGAACTCCTCGCAGATCCCGCGATCAAGGAAAAATATCAGTTCTGGGTGTATTGGTATCCCACCGTAAATCCGATGTTGCTTTCCGCTGCGGACTTTAGAGATACGTTATATGATTTGAGAAAGGTTTACGATCCGAAAAACGAACACAAAAGTTTTGATCGTATGGTTCTGATCGGTCACAGCATGGGAGGCCTCATCGCAAAGTTAGCCGTAACCAAGGGAAGAAAAGAAGAATGGATGACCGCAGCTAACGTTCCATACTCAGCCTTCGACTCCATGAGCGAAGAATACAAAAAGGAGATCCGAAGGGTTTTCGATTTCGATCCGGTCCCTTTTGTAAAAAGGGCGGTCTTTATCGCGACCCCGCACAGAGGCTCCAACCTCGCCGAAGGAATTTTAGGAACGATCGCAAGGTTCCTTTTTATACTTCCCAAAGAGGTCGCTAAAAAATTTCAGGAAGGCTACAAGTTTCTGATCGTAAATCATAAGGAAGGGGATCTGGTTCCCGGAATCTACGGAGTGGACGGACTCGCGCCGAAAAGTTTATTTATGAAAGTCACGGGAGAATACAAACCTCTCGTCAAGTTTCATTCCATTATAGGCAATTCCAAGCTGGCGGATTTGGACTGGATCAGCGATTCGGTCGTTCCTTATGAAAGTTCCCATCTCGAACACCCCGAATCGGAATTACTCATACAATCCGAACATTCCGTCCAAAACCACCTTCCCACTTTTTTGGAGGTAAAACGGATCCTCAAGGAACACGTAAAAGAGGAGAATCAATAATTAGAATATCAGAATATTATTGATTTCTTAATTCTTCGGCTTTATCGATGCATCTCTGCCTATTTTCCAGCATCGCCTTTTCCACCATAAGACGCGCCTCTTCGAAGCCCTTCTCGTCCAATTGTCTCGGAATCACGATCGGTTCTCCGTAGGAAACCACAAACGTAGTGAACGGTTTCGGAATCCTATGTTTGTCCCAGGATCGTTCCGCGATCCACTGACGAGTACATTCATAGTGAAACGGAACGATCGGAACCTGGGAAACTTGACCGCAGGCGATCAAACCCGGTTGAACCACGAGCGCGGGTCCGCGAGGTCCGTCCGGAGTGATCGCAGCGGGAAGATTTTTTTTGAGATGAACGATGAGAGCTTTCAAAGCCTTGGATCCGCCCTTGGAAGAACTCCCGCGGATGCTGTAGTTATCGAAACGATGCACGACGTTGTTTATAAAATCGCCGTCCTTAGATTCGGAGATCAAAACGGCCGCGCCGGCTTTTCGATTGAGATAAGGAGAATAGAGAACGTTCGTATGCCAGATGGAAAGGATGTAGGGTTTTTTTTCTTCGCGGAGTTTCTCCAAACTTCCGTCTCCGATATTCACCCTTCTCGAAGTGAAACCGACCAGCCTTTGAAGACCGACTACGAGAAGCGGTATCAACCAAACCAGAAATTTTCTTTTGAAAGATTGTTTTTCGTTTACTTTAGAATTTTCTTCCATGTAACACGAGATTTTTTCGAATTCGAAAATCCATCACCTCTTTTTTAGAATCGGAGTTCGTGTAAATCAAGGATAGATTTCGCGAGAATCATACAAAGACTCAAACTCTTTATCCCTTGGAAAAAGAATCAGAATTCCAGTTAAAAAAATTCCCATCCCGATCCAATGGATCGGATCTGCATAAATGAAATAAAAAACACCGTTGATCGTATAACCGGAATCCAAAAAAATCACGGAAAGAATTTTAGACTGGGAATAGGAGCAGAACTTATCTTTGAGTTTTAGATTCTCCTGAATCAATTTTTTCCTAGCGAAAAAAAGAGGAACATACCAAGCGACCGGTAAAAGAAACGCGCTCGCTCCTAAAACAAAACCGCTCAGACTCTTCGCGTGGTGTCCGTTTCCGTTCGCCGAAAGAACGAACACAACCCCGACCAAAACAAAAGACAATAAAATAGCGAGATAAGTGATTTTTAAGTTTTTCATATTCTTCTTTTGTCTCCGAAGAAGAACATGAAATATATTTCCAAAAAACATTTTGTCAAGATATTACAAAAAGAGAAGATTCAAATCGCACTCAGTTTCTCTGAGTGTTCTCCGGACTTTTTGTCATCGAACAAACAAAGAGCGTGAAAAAAGAATTCCCTTACCTTGCCGAATTCTTATTAGATTTCGTTCAACCGTTCGATAAAAAGATAAATCACAAGCTCCGATGAATGTAAAATTCGGAAGAATCAAAAATTCGGTCGACTTGAGATGAAAGTTTTTATACAGAGTTTGAAACAAAAAATAGGTTTATATTATGGAATCCAATTTGCTAACAGCCGTGTTTCTTCCGCTCGCGTTAGGAATCATCATGCTCGGAATGGGGATGTCTCTGACGATCGACGACTTCAAAAGAATTTTTATTCTTCCGAAGGCCGTGGTGACCGGGCTCACCTTACAGTTGTTACTCTTACCGATCATAGGCTGGCTCATCGCCGATCTTTCCGGACTTCCCGGAGAATTGGCCGTAGGTCTGATGTTACTCGCGATTTGCCCCGGAGGAGCGACTTCGAATCTGATCACTCACCTCGCGAAAGGCGACGTCGCACTTTCCATCACGTTAACCGCCATCACGAGTTGCGTTACGGTGATTTCCATCCCGATACTGCTCAATATATCGATGCATCATTTTTTGGGGAACGGGCAGATGATCGAACTAAACGTGCCTCAGACGATCTTGCAGATTTTTTTAGTCACCGTATTGCCGGTTTCTATCGGAATGATTCTCAACGCAAAAAAACCCGATCTTTCCAAAAAATTCGAGAAGTTAGTCAAGATTCTTTCCGGAATCTTTTTGGTTTTGATCATCGCCGGCGCGATCGTAAGAGAAAGACAAAACATCATTCCGTTTTTTATCAAAGTGGGCCCCGCCGCCCTCGCACTCAATTTAACGACGATGGTCCTCGGGTTTTTAGGCGCTTCTTTGATGAAGGTTACAAAATCGCAGAGGACTTCGATCACGATCGAAGTCGGAATTCAGAACGGAACTCTGGGAATCGCGATCGCCACTTCCATTTTAAACAACGCTGCAATGGCTGTTCCGTCGGCGATTTACAGCTTGATCATGTTTGCGACGGGAGCGATCTTTTCCCTCTGGATGCATAGAACTCCGGACGAAGTGTAAATCGGATCTTAAAGGTTTAGACCAAACTTTCGTCTAACAACGTTTTGTCTTCGAAGCGGGAACCTTCCCCGCTCCGATGGCAAAAAACAGATTCAATTTTTATCATATTTTTCTTTCTCTAAAAATTTTAAAGATTCGAACGCGGATCCATTGCTTCTTTGGTTCGAAACTGAAACAACGGAAACCGGATTTTGATTAGGCCACTAAAACCTTGAAGGACATAAAGGATTTTGCTTTTAAAATTGAATTCACGTTTGAGTTCCTACAATTTACTCCTGATCCGGTTTTTTAGAAAATTTGAAACCTTCCGTATCATTTTTAAAAAGTATGAGTTCCTACTTTTTTCGGCTTTGTCGACTTTTCAAGGATTCAACTCTCTTTGTCCCGGATTAATTGTTCCGACAAAATGTTTATTCGCAAAAAAAAACTTGAAATCGGGCTTTAAGTCGGCGTTCGCGCTCCAATGGGGCTATACTTTTTCGGATTGTGAAACTCAAAGTCGCGGCCTTTTTTACTTGGAAATTCTTGCCGAAGAACTATAAAAGCAAAAGTGAATTCGACGCACAAACAACGACCGAAAACTTTCCTCTTCTTCGGTCCGCAACACATTACCATTCTTATTTTATTTTCTATTATTGCATTTTCCTGCACGACCGTCGGATTTCATCGAACTGCGATTCGAGAAGAAATCGATTTTGGAAAAGAGGAAACTCTCAAACTCTGCGTCTGGAAGGACAAAAAAATTTCCGGAGAAGAATTACAAGAGTTGATCGAGGTTTGGAATGAAGAATTAAAATTCTATAAAATACGAATTTTATTAAGCGAAGTCAAAGAATGGGAGCGCCCCGGATGGACCGGTTCCGCGATCATGGATCAGATTTTCACGGCGGATCTTCCCGTTTCCTGCGATCGACTTCTCGCGGTGGCCGGAGGCAAGTTAAGCGACACCGCATTCGAACTCGTGGGTTTGTTCTTCGCTTTTTTCGGAATTCCGAGCTATCAAATTCTGGGAGCGGTCGAAACAAAAACCGGAACTAGGGGATACATTTTAGGACAAACAAGAACTCTTTCTCACTGGTTATCCGGCGGAGCCAAAGGAACTCTGATCCACGAAGGATATCATCTCTTAGGATGCGGACATTCCTTCTTTTTGAGCGGTTGTTATTTTCAGATACAAAAAGTCAAAGAACTCAAACGTAAGAATTCCGAACAAGGCGAACCCTTCTTTCCGTCCGTGGACGAGGATGGTCGAATTTTTCTTAAGAATCCATGGCATTCATAGGATTTGTTTTCTTTCATTGCGAGTAAGATTTTTAAGTATGGATCTATGGAAGTATCCGAATCGAAGTGGAAACCTTTTTTAGGCGCCTCTCTCATATTGGCCGGAGCCGTTTTCTTTTCCGCAAAGGCGATTTTTGTAAAGTTAGTATATCGATACGATGTGGATTCCATCACGGCTTTGACTCTAAGAATGTTGTTTGCGATTCCATTCTTCGCTTGGATCGCATTTCGTTCCCAAAAAAAGGAGAATTCGGTAAAGCTGACCCGTAAAGATTGGACTTTGATCTTTGTCCTCGCGTTTCTCGGATATTATCTCGCGAGTCTTTTCGACTTTATAGGTTTGGAATATATATCCGCAGGTTTGGAAAGACTGACTCTCTTCGTATATCCTACGATCGTTCTCGTGATCAGTTCTCTTTTATACAAAAGAAAAATCAAAGGTATCGAAGTTTTTGCGATCTTACTCACCTATTCAGGAATCGCTATAGCCTTTTTCGGGGACATTCAAACGGAAGGTCCCGAGGCGATCAAAGGTGTTCTCTTCGTATTCGCTTCCGCGGTCGCGTATTCGTTGTATCTCGTCGGAAGCGAATCCTTAATCCCGAAAATCGGCTCGGTGAAGTTCACTTCTTATCTGATGCTTCTCTCCGGACTGATCGTCGTGATTCATTTTTTGATCACGAAAGAACTTTCTCTATTAGTTCAGACTCGGCCGGTTTATCTTCTCGGATTGGCTCTAGGAGTTCTGACGACTGTGATACCCGCTTACTTCACCTCGGAAGGAATTCGAATGATAGGCTCCGGCCGCGCGGCGATCGTCGGTTCCGTCGGTCCGATTTCCACAATTCTTCTTGCCTGGATCTTTTTAGGAGAACCGATTACCTCCACGGGAATCATTGGCACCTTTTTGGTGTTAGTTGGAGTTCTTTCCATCGGAAAGAAAAAACAGGATTCTAAAATTACTGATTCCGGAAAAAAGGAAACTTCCGAAAGAGTCGAAATCCCGGAGAGTTAAAAAATAGACTATTATTTTAGAATATTCTAAGATTAGAATTTACTGCGGTTAGACAACAAAAACACAAGTTCAAGGTGCGTCCTTTACGCAGCGAACTACCTGAGTGTAAATCGCATCGGACTTGGAAAGCCTCGCGTATTGAACGTCAAATGTAAAAACTCCGACATTACCCGCCAATTGGCTTACGTTGCTCGTCCAATAACTTCCCGTATTGATATTTCCCGGAAACACTCCGAGATCGATACCGTTCGTCCCCATGAGTAAATCGTATCTTGCAATCGATAAGTATTCCCGGACGTTCGGCATTCTCCAAGGGGTTCCCGTTGTCGCCAGAGAATCGCACTGAACGAGCGCGTCCCGCCAATCGAAAAAAGTCGTTCCCGAATTTTGGCAAGAGGATCCGGATTGACCGACCGAACATTTTTGCCAAAGAAGATTCGTATTCTTATCCAGAATCGTTCCATCTCCGAGGTCCGAAAAGTTTTGAGCCGGATAACTTCCGCCCGACACACAACGAACCGGAAGCACGTTCACCTCGTCGATCGTATCGTTATTTCCGTTGCTGAAATTAAAAGCCCAGCGTCTCGCGATCGTCGAGGCCGGATCCGCTGAAGACCGCGACCAATACTTCTGACTTCCGTCCGGAAAGATTGTCGTATTAATATACGGAGCCGCGCTGTCATAGGATGCAAGGGTGAACTGTTCCTGCAAATCGGGAAGTCTCCAATCCTTCAAACCCGCGTAACCGATGCCGTTGAGACTGGAACAAGCGGCGACGGCGTCCGAATAAGTGAAAAGAGTCGGAGCAGCTAACGCGGTGCAGTCGGCGGGATTCGTACCTTCTTTGCAGGTTTTCCAGATCAATCCGGTGTTCTTATCGATCACAACGGGTTGGGAAGAATCGCCTGTAAGAATGGCGTTTTCCAGAATCGGAGCGAGCCCGGAAACGTCGGCGTCTTGACCCGGAAAGTTTCCCAGACCACATGCGATTTTGGAAGCCAAAGCGTCGAAACAATCCGTTTGTCCCGCGTCGGTGATCGGAACGGTCACGTTAACCGAAACCGTATAAGTTTCCTTCTGACCGTTGCCGGCCACAACTTCGTAACTTACGGGCGAAGAATAGTCGTTGCGAGTCACACCGCTCGTTTGAGTAATCCCGCCGACCAAAACTTTTGCGCCGGTCGACGACTCGAAAGCCGCTCTCAAATGGGAAACAGCCCCGAAAGGCACTCCTTGTACAAGAATCTGATTTCCTGTCACGGTTCCGACGTAATCCTTCAAGAGCTGATTGTCCCCGGCTCGAAATTGAAAGGTAGTAATCTGTTTTCCGGTTGCGTTTCTGAAAAAATCAAAGCCCGCATTGAAAAGAAGCCCTGCGCTCGAGGAAGAATCAAAACTCACCCGGTCCGCTTGCGCACATTGAAAGAGGAAGAATACAAAAATTGGAAAAAAGAGGGAAATTCTGAATTTCATGGAAAGGGCTTTTACTTTAAAAACAACCAAATGATAATAAATTGATTATTTTTTTATAATCAGGATTCACCTTCGAATATCAATCAGAAATCGATCTTTTTTTTGGATCTTAAATACGTGATTCGTCCTTCAAAATTCGGTTTCTGACTCGATTCTTATCCCTAAAGATCGATCTAAGTCGATCCTACGACAAGAATCCGAAAGATGGCGTTTAACGTTCGCTAAGGAACGAGGAAAAGGAAGGTTTGTCCGCGGTGGAAAAAACGGGCAATTGGCAATTCTTCTTTTTTTAGTCCGGTTCTAACCTGGGACTCACCGGAATCAAGGCCCATCCGCAACACAACGGGTCAAACTTACCGACGAGGGCCCATCCACCGTATTGATTTCCGGAATGCTAAAATTCACTTTGAAGATAATTCCTCCGGGAACTGAGTTGCTGGAATGATACTTTGGATTCGGAGCCGGGATATTCGGAAAAGCCGTATTGTCGATTCGAATCGCCGAACTCGATGCAAAATCTATCAAACTTCTGAGTTCGTTGATATTCGGAAGCCTCCAAATTCTTCCCGCGAGATTCAAATGATTGCAAGTGCCGAGCGCGCTATTCCAGTTTTCCGGAATCGTTGCTCCGACGCTGCAGTCCGGAAAGGCGGACGACCAAGTCTGCCCCTTCGTGCACTTCTGCCAGATTAAACCGGTCCGATTGTCCAGGACCGTTCCATCGTTGAGATCGACAAAGGCTCTACTCGGGATCGGAGCCCCTGAAACACAGCGAACCCCCATACTTCCCGAAGTTTTACCGTTGGTCAGAGCCTGGTCGGTTCCAAAATGAAAACTCCAGGCTCGAAGAGGATTGGTGGAATCCTCCGTGTTGGACCAAAATGAAAAAACCCCGTCCGGGAAATCCGAAACTCGGATGAATCCCGACAGAGGAGACGCATGTTCTGTGAGCGTCATGAATTCTTCGATCTCCGGAACCCTCCAAGTCGTGATTCCCGCGTAACCGGCTCCACCGTTGAAAACGTTTAACGACGAACAGGCGGAAACCGCATCCGGATAAAACAGACTTGCATCCGGAGTCCCGCAGGTCGTATTACTCGGTCCCTTGGCGCAATACTTCCAGACCAAACCGGTTTGACGATCGAAAGTTACCGGCTCGGAAGAATGGCCCGAAAGGACAACGTTCGATTGAAAGGAAGTCGGAACTCCGGTCGAATAGTCTGCGTCTTGACCGGGATTCGAGCTGCAAGTCGAGTAGCAATTCGTTTGTCCCGCATCCGTTAGTCGAAATACCGGATTCACTCGAACCGTATATTCTTGAGTGGTTCCGTTGACCGCGCTGATTCTATAAATTTTCGGAGAAGAAAAGTCGTTCTGCGTTTGACCGCTCCGTTGTACGACATCTTCCACAAGGACCGAATTTCCCGTGGAGACAAAGCCCGCCTTCAATCTGCGTATCGCCCCAAACGGCGCGTTGATCGTAATTTGATTTCCGGAGATAATTCCGACAAAATCATCCGCAAAAAAATTATCCGAGCCTGTAAAACGAAAGGACGTAATCTCTTTGGCGTTGTCGGAATTCACTCCGATCGAATTTAGAATGGGAACGCTTATCTGGAGAAACAGACCGGCGCTGGAAGAAGAATCAAAACTCACCCGATCCGCTTTCGCACAGGAAATAAAAAGAATCAGGATCCCCAAAAACCCGCGCCCCCAACTCGTCCGCCTTTCATGTAAAAAAGAATTCATTTCCGAAAAAAAGAAGAGTCTCTTCCTAATTTCAAGAAAATACTTTTTTTGAAAAATTCATGTTATAAAATGCTAATATTCTAAAGATAGATTAGATTCTTATTATTTTGAAAATTTCCGGGTCTAAGAAAAGGAAAAGATTCGCACGCGATAGAAGAGAATCAATAGATATCTAAAACAAGAAGAGCGATATCGTCTCCGAAGTTTCCGCCCGAATAGGCGAAGATGTCCGAGACGATCAATTCGATATAGTCTTCGATCGTTTCCGCGTCCAGATATTCTTCAAGAATGGAAATCAAACCCGGGAGGTCTAAAATTTCTCCCTGAGAATTGAAGATCTCATACATCCCGTCCGAAAAAAATACAACTCGATCTCCGTGCAAAAGATCGATCGACTGATCATAATATTTCGCTCCGTCGAATGCGAGAAGAGGAAGATTCATTCCGTCGAGTTCGATTTTTTTTCCGTCTCGAAACAGAAGAATGGGTGGATGACCCGCATACGCATAGACCAGCTTTTTCGTTTCGGGAACGTATTTCACTCTGACCGCGGAGATATGATGATCCACGACCAAAGATCTTAGATCTTCTACGATTCTGATCAAACCTTCCGCGGGTGAAAGGCCGATCCTGGAAGAATTCTTAAATGAAATGACGACCATCCCCGAAACCATCGCGGAGGAAATCCCGTGACCGGAAACGTCGGCAAAAAGAATGTCCACGCTTCCGTCTTCGTTCTGAATCGTACTGATGACGTCTCCGCCCACTTTTTCGAACGGACGAAAGTATGTTTCCATTCTGAAATATTCGGAATTGGGAAAGGTTCGATCCACGAGGGAACGTTGGGTCAATCTTCCCAATTCCAGATCGTAGTGCATTCTATCGTAAAAGGCGTTTAACGTGCCTTCTTTGTTTTTTCTATCGAACGCAAGAAGAATCAAGTCTCCGATCAATCCGAGTATGTTGATCTCCTCCTCGGTCCAAGTCCGATCCTTTTGCGCCATGTCCAAACCGAAAAATCCGATCTCCCTTCCCTCGTAGACGAGTCCTATCATCAATAGGGAACGAATTCCCTGAGGAAGTAAAAGATCCCTTACGAAAGGATTTTCGTTTTGAATCTCTTCTACGGAATTGAGGGCGTAGTATCCGAACTTGCGAACCCTCTCAAATCTTTCTTCGGGGATTTCTCCCACCGGTATATTCTGAAAAAATCCGATCTGAGAAGGAATTCCTTCCTTGCACCATTCGTACGTGTTCGAGATATGTTTTTTGGAACTTGAGTATTCTATAATATACGCGCGATCGGCGTCGCAGATTCTTCCGGCCCTTTCCAACGAATTGCGAATCGCCTGATCCAATTCTCTCGGCGGAACCGTTATAAAACTTTTCGATATTTCCGTAAGATTGCTCTGAAGAAGCAGCGAGTATTTGAGTTTATCCTCGCTTCTTTTGAGGGGCGTTATATCCCTCTGAGATCCCCAGATCTGAGAAAGTTTTCCGTCCTTCACGACGCCCACAACGCTGTTGAGAAAATATTTCGAATTTCCGAAACGATCCAGTTCCCTCGATTCCACGTCCTTCATGTTGTAACCGGAACGTACGAACGTAAAAAAATGTTCCAGATCTTCGGGAAAATCGGACGGAATCAATTGTGAAAGAGTTAGCCCCATCATTTCGGAAGCGGCGCCGTATCCGTACATTCTCGCCATAGAATCGTTGCAGAGCGTTAGGCGGGCATCGGCGAGAAGCCGGGAAACCTGTTCGACTTCCGCCAAACGCGTGTCAATCGGCGCGTTCAGATCGAAACACCAAATCCCCTCGGCGCTGCCGAGAAAAAAATCCCGAAAACGCTCCAGCTCGATAGATTCCGATTTGATCCGCATAAAGTTCGATTCCAAAGACTAAGGCCTTTATTGTTTCCGTCGGCGACAAAGGTCAAAGGTTTTATCTCTAAAATTCGGAAAAGCTACATCTCCTCGGAAAAAAGAATTTTGCATAAAAATCGAAAAATCCACTGATCCCGTCTTTTTTTGTCCAGGGTCGGACGTATTCTGATTTTCAGATTAAGGAGCAAACGACATGCAAACGAACAATTCAGAATGGATGGACGAAAGAATCGAAGCGATCGCGGAAATTCTCGCGGATAAACTGATCGAAGAAATCCGCAGAAGAGCGCTGGCAAAAGAGGCCCTTCGGAATTCCGAAGCCGCCTAACTCGAACACTGCGAAAAAGTAGGAACTCCCACTTTTAGCGGTTTCAACTGAGGACAAACATCGTAAAAGGAGGAAAACGATTATGGCGGAATACGCTCTCAAAGAAAAAAAAGGCAGTCTCTTCAGCAACGCGACCAAAGAGAAGGAAACCCAACCGGATTATACGGGAAAGGTTCTTTTGGAAGGAAAAACCTACCGTCTTGCGGGCTGGATCCGAAAGTCGGCGACCGGAAAGAACTATCTATCCTTAAGTATCTCCGAGCCCAATCCCGAAAAAAAACCGGGCGGAAACCAAGTCGAAGAGACGGACGGGAACGACTTTACGGATATAGAGGAAGATTTTCCGTTTTGAAGAAAGAAAATTCTGTTTGCGATCCGGGTCTAAGTGTAAAAGAATTACACCTCTACAGGAGAAAAGAATTTCTTGAAAACGAAGTTTCTATCCAAAGTATTTTTGGGCTCGATGTTGTTCCTTGCGGTCTTGGCTTCTTCGAACTGCGGTTATAACACAATCCAAGAGGAAGACGAGGCCGTAACCGCATCTTGGGCGGAAGTTTTAAACCAATATCAGAGAAGAGCGGACCTGATCCCGAACCTCGTCAACACCGTAAAAGGCTACGCGGCTCAAGAAGAAAAAGTTTTGGTCGAAGTCACGAAGGCGCGCGCAGGAGTCGGTTCGATTCAAGCGGATGAAAAAACACTGAACAATCCGGAACTTTTTAAAAAATACGCCCAGGCTCAATCGCAGATGACCTCGGCTCTTTCCCGTTTGATGGTCGTTGTGGAAAAATATCCGGAACTCAAATCCAACGAAAACTTTCGGGATCTCCAAGCGCAATTGGAAGGCACCGAAAATAGAATCACGGTCGCAAGAAACCGTTACATCCAATCCGTACAAAAATACAACGTAACGATTCGACAATTTCCGAGCAACTTAACCGCGAAGGTATTCGGCTTTCAGACAAAACCTTCTTTTACGGTGGAAAACGAAAAAGAAATTTCCAAACCTCCGGAAGTGAAATTTTAAGAATTTTGAATCTACTTCGGATGAACAGGAAAGCAATCTTCTTCCTCGGTCTTCTTTTGTTGACCGCGGGTTGGAACGTGAGGACTGAAAATTCTTCTTGGATTCTTCAAAGGGAAGAATGGAAAGCGGAAGATCCGGAAATACCCGCGCTCAAAACTCAAGTAACGGATACCACTTCCACTCTGACGGATTCTCAAAAATCGATTCTCACGGGACG
>NZ_NPDU01000088.1 GCF_002811985.1 Leptospira adleri | reverse complement strand
GCGGACGCGCAAAAAAAAGACCGACCAGAAAAAGACAAAGGGCAGCGCCGAAAGGATCTTCGATCACTCCTAAAATTCCTTCGTCCACAAATCGAGAAGAAGCTCCGAGTAATGTCTCCGAGCCGAACCAGGTCGCAAACAAGGCGGAAGATGCCAGAAAAAGAGGAAGCCTTCTTCCTGCGAGGACGTAATCCTTAGAATCGCTTACAAAACGGGAAGCGATCGCTCCGATCAAAATCGTGGTAAGAAGATATAAGATAACGGAAATACCGAGCAATGAATTACCTTCGATCTATCGTTTCTTATTTTTCCTCCGGAAAATCAATTCAAAACCGGGAGATTTTTAGTTTTATAAAGCCCGACTTTCCGAGCTTTGATTCGGAAATCAGTCGTATCCGTGCGCTTTTTTACAAAGATTTGCAAGTTGCAGATGATTGAGGCTGCCGATGCCTTCGAAACTTTTCGGAGTATCACGAACCCACTTGTCGTAGTAACCTTCGTCGCTCCGCGAAAGATTGATGATACATTCGTCCGAAGAGAAAACTCCTCGGATTTCCTTCATCTTTTGGGAAAGAAATTGAGCGCCCTCTTTCGAATTTTCAAAAGTGTATTCGAACTTTCTTTCCGATTGTGAGGCGGTCGAGTTTGTTTCGATCTGTTCGTAAATCAGCTTGAGCTCCGTTTCGGAAAGAATGAGGATTGTAAAAATAAAAATCGATTTTACCAGGACCATCTTATTCTTTCCAACGCCGGAAGGTCTTTCTTTTTGAGCTCGTTTTCGCAGTTTTAGAATTATTTTTGATAAACGCTTTTTTGCAAAGCTCGGCTAATGCAAAATGATCAAGTCCCTTGGTCATATCCGAATTTCTCGGAAAATGATCGACCGATTTTTCCAAAAAGCCTCTCTTTCATTCGGAAAGATGGATGACACAATCTATGGCAGGTTCGTTTCGTTTCAAAGATTGGCTCTTGTTCCAAAACCTAAATCCGATTCTCCCGCGACAAAGAATCGACGGGAGAATGTTTACTATCAATAAAACGTAACGATATCTCCGCTCGATTCTCTCGGAGTATGAAATCGATTGAGATCGGAGTCCGCTTTTGGATAACCGAGACTCAACCCGCAAACGACTTTTTCGGATTCGGAGAGATTCAACTCGGATCGTACGACCTCGGGAAAGGCGGATAACGCAGCCTGAGGAACAGATCCCAAACCGTAACTTCGAGCGAGCAACATCAGAGTATTCAAATAACAACCGATGTCGAGCGCGATGTAAAAATTCAATTCAAACTCGGTCGTGATAAAAACCGCGGTCGGAGCCCCGAAGAATTCAAAGTTACGAAGCATAAAGTTGTCTCTCGCTTCCTTGTCCTTACGTTCAATTCCTGCGACTCCGTAGATTTTCATACCGAGATCGAACATCCTCTTCTTTGCGTTCGCGGGAAACGATGCCGGCCAAACCGTATCCGGAATCGGTTCTCCTTTTTTAGCCCTTTCCACAAGAAGATTTGCCATCTTGTCCCTTCTCGCTCCGCTGACAACGTGCACTTTCCATGGCTGGCTGTTTTTCCAACTCGGTGCTCTAAGCGATTTTTGAAAGAGATCCTGCAAAACTTTCTCTTCGATCGGTTTGGATTGATAGTCGCGGATGCTATGACGAGTGAGCACGGCCTGTTCTACAGTCGTCGCAATTCCCGTAACGTCCACAAATTCGGTATCTTTGGTTTCAGTTGATGTCATAAAAACTCCAAATTGAACTTGCAATTTCTTCCTTCTCCTCATTTTATGAAATGAGGATAGCGTAAAAACAGACAAGTCTGTCTGCTATTTCATTCGAGAGGATAAAAATGTCAAGCAGAGAATCCGGACCAAAATCGAGAATTTTAGAAACCGCAGTTCGGCTCTTTCAGTCTCAAGGTTATGGAAACACCGGAATCAATCAAATCATCCAGGAATCCAAAACCGCAAAAGCGAGCTTTTACGATCACTTCCCGTCCAAAGACGATCTAGGCCGAGCTTATATAGAATTCTACGGAGAAGAACAACTTGTGCTCTTGGAAAAACTAAAATCAAGATCCTCTAATCCTCAGGAATTCATTCGGGCTTGGACCCAGATTTTAAGAAGACAAACACGCAACAGCGCTTTCGCCGGTTGTCCGATGGCGAATACCGTGGCGCAAATCGCCTCCACTTCTCATTCCATTTCCGAGGAGGCCAAGAGAGTGTCCCTGAAGACGATAGACATCTTGTCGTCTTATTTGGGAGAATGGCAAAAGGAAGGAATGGTTTCCAAAAAAGCGGATCCAAAACTTATGGCGAGAAGGGTTTTCGCGTGTTACGAGGGAGTGCTTCATACTTGGAAACTCACTGGGAAAATTTCCGCGTTAGACGATCTCCCGATCATCGTGGATGCGGTCTTTCGTTCGGCTTCCTCCGATTCGATCTAAAATATCCCGAGGGTTTTAAGAATTTCGGCTGTCCTCGGTTCGTTTTCTTTTCTTCCTAAAAAATTTCCCTCGACCGAACGCGTTTATCTTTTT
This sequence comes from Leptospira adleri, assembly GCF_002811985.1. Lineage (GTDB taxonomy): Bacteria > Spirochaetota > Leptospiria > Leptospirales > Leptospiraceae > Leptospira > Leptospira adleri. The sequence goes on along the minus strand of NZ_NPDU01000088.1, from coordinate 14,908 downwards.
TTGAAGATCGCGCTTTAGACTTAAAACTCATATTAATCCTGTTGACGACGAATATACCCCGTATGGTATATGGTTATGACGACGGAAAACGATTCTAAGCTTCTGATCAATCGAATCCACAGAATCAAGGGTCAATTGGACGCTGTGGAAAAAGGTCTTTTAAACGACTCTATGGACTGTGAAAAAACACTTCTTCTATTGAAGGCCGCAAGCCAGGCGATTAAAAAATTCGGAGAGGCCTATGTCCAAGAATACATGGACCGTTGCCTGACCGAAAATAAGAAAAAGCCGAACATGGAAAACATTCGAACCGCGATCAAAGCCGCTTTTTTTCTTTGACCTCAAAAATCAGAACGATCTCAGAACGGCTTATCTTGCCATTCTGATTCATTTTTATATCAGAGGTTTCGTTTTTTATTTAAGAATCCGTTTGCACTTCTCTGCTGCGATTTCAAATTTTATTTTATAAATTTTCGAGCAGAAGGTCCGAATCTGAATCGAACCCAAATCATATTCGGATCCAAACCGTGTAAATTCCGACCTTTTTGCCGATATTTTTCGCCCGAAAAATTGGTAAAATCCCGAACCGCTTCCGTCTCGACCCAAAATCCTTCTTTTTTTTAAACAATAAAAAATCGGCTTTTCAAAAACATATACCCCGGTGGGTATGTCAATTATTATATACCCACCGGGGTATATAGAGGAGAATGAGATGAATAGTTGGTATAGAGAAAGGCTGCTTTTTTTGATCGCGGGGACCGTGTCCTTGATCGGCGTCACTTTAGGGATGTTTGTAAACCAATGGGGGTTCGTTCTGAATTTCCTTGTCGGAATCAACATGATCCTTTTTGCGTTCGCGGGATTTTGTCCAATGTCGCTGATCCTGAAAAGCTGCGGAGTTCCCTCTTTGCGGGAAACCCAAGGAGAAAGAAGATGAAATCCTTCTTAGGAATTCTTCCGATTCTGATCGCCTTTCTTGCCTCGCCCTTTTGGGGCGAGGTTTCCGCCGAAAACGTGCTCGAATTTTCCGAAGTCTGGACCAAAATTCAAACACAAGCGCCCAACTTGAAATCAAAGGCTCTCGAAGTTCAAGCTGCAGAGATCTCAAAGGATCGAGCTAAAAAACACTGGCTTCCCAAAGTCTACGCGGACGTTCGCTCCTATCAGACAAACGATCCGGCTCTGAATTTTATGGGAAAACTCGGACAAAGATCGGCGACCCAATCGGACTTCTCCACAGCAAGCGTACGTTCTCAACCTTCCAACTTTTTGGATGCGAATAATCAACCCTACACCGGTTTGAATTCCAATACGGCGAATATTTTCGCGAAGGATACTCTAAACAATCCGGGTTCTCAAACCTACGCAAGAGGAACCTTAGGGATCGAACTTCCTCTCTACGAAGGGGGCGCTAAATCTTCCGCGTCCCTCATCCAAGAGAAACGATTGAGCGCCGTTCACGCCGAGGAAAAATATATTCGTTTTCGTGAATATTCTAACGCGGCGGTCGCTTATCAATCGATTCTCCTTGCCGAAGAAAACGGTAATATCGCCGAAAATCTTCGCCGAAAAATCTCCGACTTCTTAAGCCAATATCAGATCGGAAACCGATCCAATCTCGTCGGATTTTCGGGTTCCCTGGCTCTGAAATCCTTGCAACTCATATTAGATGTTTCTAAAAAAGAATCGGAGACGGTTCGACAAAGCGCGGACGAAACTCTTCATTTTCTCGCGGTCGATCTGCCCGCGGACTTTAAGCCGAAAAAAAACACTCTTCTTAAATTTGTGGAAGAATATCTCCCTCTTCCTAACGAACAAGAATCCGGTCATACTCCGCTCGCCGACGCGTATTCTGCTTACGCCGAAGGTGCGAAAGAATCCGTAACTTCGGAAAAATCAAAATTCTTACCTAAGGTGGCGGCTTACGCGGAAACTTACGCCTACGACGGAAATCGAAACTTTGCAAATTCTTACAACGCCGGAATCTATCTGCAGATGAATCTGCTGAGTCCGACCGACATAGGCGCGTTAGACGAGGCCAAAGCGAAAGCCGAAGGTGCGAAAAAAAAATCAGAAGAGATCAGACTCAGAGAGGAAAGTAATTTTAGAATTCTTATCCAACAAGAGAAAACACTTTCGGAAAATCTAAGATCCATCTACGAATCGGTGCGACTCCAAGAGGAACAATTACAGGTTTCCCAAAAACTTTTCCGCAACGGAACGATCCAAGCGCCCCAACTCGCTGAATCTTTTTCCGCGATGGTAAATCTTCTCAAAATGAAAACGGCCTCCGAATCGGAATATCTGAGAATTAGAGGCGAACTTTCTATCTACGCAAAAAGAGGAAATTCCAATGAAAGATAAACAATCACAAAAAACCGGATTTGCCGGAAGGATCGCGCTTGCATTCGTTCATTCCAAGCTCACTCCGATTCTAATCTTCTCGAGTCTTTTTTTAGGGATCATCGCGGTATATCTGACTCCGAAAGAAGAAGAACCGCAGATCTCGGTTCCTATGATCGACATTCAACTTTCGGCTCCGGGTTTCAGCCGTTACGAAGTGGAACGTAAGGTAACGGAGCCCGTTGAAAGAGCGGTCTGGGGATTGGAAGGAGTGGAATACGTTTATTCCGCAAGCGGGGATCACAACGCTATCGTTACCGTCCGTTTCGAAGTCGGTCAACCTTTGGAACCTTCTCTCGTCAAAATTCACCACAAACTCATGGAAGTCCAAAGGGAGCTTCCGCCTAACGTGGCTCCGGCGACGGTTCGATCCTTGACGATCGACGACGTTCCGTTTTTGGCTCTTACTTTCAGTTCCGATCAAAGAGACGATTATTCCCTGCGAACGTTAGTCGCTCCTTTAGCGCGGGACCTTTCAGGAACTCCCGATCTTTCCAAGGTCGAACTGTTGGGAGGAAGAAAAAAATCGGTACGAGTGATCGCGGATCCTTCGAGAATGAATCGTTCCGGGATCAGCGTCTCCGACATCGCAAATTCTCTAAGACTCAACGATACCTTTCTTCCGGTCGGGCAAAACTGGGGGAAAGAAAAAAAATACGACGTCGAAGTCGGAACGACCATCTCAAAATTGGAGGACGTTCGTTCTCTTCCGGTCGCACAACGGGGAGGCAGAGTGATCCGGGTTTCCGACGTCGCTGAAATTTTGGAAGGAGCGCAGGAAAGAAACAAGGAATCCGTGCTCTATGATAAAACGATCGACGGGAAGGAAAGAAACTCGGTGACGATCAGCTTTTCCAAAAGAAAGGGAACCAACGTGGTCCCGCTTTCCAAAGAACTTCTGGAAAGGGCAGAAAGTTTCGGGAAACGTCTTCCGCAAGACGTAAAGATGTCGGTGATCCGCGACTACGGCTCCACGGCGGACGCTAAATCAAAAGAATTGATCGAACACCTTTTGATCGCGACGATTTCGGTGAGCATTCTCATCGCGCTCTGGATGGGATTTCGAGCGTCGATCGTGGTTTCGGTCGCGATACCCGTGACCCTGGCTTTGACCTTGGCGCTTTACTATTTTTTGGGTTACACTCTCAATCGAGTCACGTTATTCGCGCTTATCTTCTCGATCGGGATTCTTGTCGACGACGCCATCGTGGTCGTTGAAAACATAGAACGACATCTCAAGGAAAATCCGAAACGCGGGATCTTAGAATCCACGATTGCGGCCGTTTCCGAAGTGGGAAATCCGACGATTCTCGCGACGTTTACGGTGATCGCCGCGATTCTTCCGATGGCATTTGTGAGAGGACTTATGGGTCCGTATATGAAACCGATCCCCGTCGGCGCGAGTCTCGCAATGATCCTTTCCTTGCTGGTCGCGTTTATCGTAACGCCTTGGATCAGCGTTCGGCTTTTGAAAACGGCTCACTCGCATTCCGAGAAAGAAAAAGTTTCCAAACTGGATCAGATCTATATCCGAATCGTAAACTGGCTGCTCGCGTCGAAGATGAACTCGATCAAATTCGGGGCGGGAATAGTAGGACTTCTTCTCCTTGCCTCTTCTCTGGTCGCGTTCAAAGCCGTAAAGGTAAAGATGCTTCCGTTCGACGACAAAGACGAGTTTCAAGTGCTGATCGACTTCGATCCGAGAACTCCTCTCGTCAAGAGCGTCGATCGATCCAAAATTCTCGTGGAAGGAATATTAAAAAATGAGAATGTAGAAAAGGTTCAGATCTTCGGAGGTGAAGCGGCTCCTTTCTCTTTTTCGGGAATGGTCAAACACAGCTTCCTCAGAAAGTCCGATTGGCAGATCGATCTTCACGTGGTTCTCAAATCCAAGGAACATCGTTCGATCAAAAGTCACGAGATCATAGAATCTTTGAGGGAAGAGATCGCAAACTTCGGAAGAATGGAAAACGCGGTCACAAAAGTATTGGAGATTCCTCCCGGACCTCCCGTACTCGCGACGTTTGTCGCCGAGATCTACGGCCCGAACGAAACGGAAAGAAAAAAGACCGCCGCGGAAATTCACAAAATTCTTTCCGAACAAGACGGAGTCGCCGATTTGGATTCGAGTCTACGACCGGGAAGACCGAAGATCGTTTATCCTTTCGATTCCAATCTAGGAGGAGTTTTGGGAGTTCGTTCGGAAACGATCGCAAGAGACGGACAATTTCTTTTTTCGGAGACTCCGATTCTTTCCTTGTCCGAAGCGGTTCATCCGGAGGAGATCACGGTCGATCTTTCCGTCTCGGATAGAATTCGATCTTCGCAGTCGCCCTTTCGTCCGATGACGGTTTCTTCCATGGAAAGCGGATCGATCCCTTCCGAAAGTGTATTAAAGAATTCTTATGTTCGTGAGAATCTTACGTTGAACCGGAAAAATCTGAGATCGGTGGAATACGTCACGAGCGAATTTTACGGAGAAGAGGAAGCTCCCGTTTACGGGATTCTAAAATTGGCTCCGAAAATTCTTTACCCGACGGGAACCGCCGAAACGCCGCGCAACACGGATCAAGTTTTCGTAAAATGGGACGGAGAATGGTTTATCACATACGAAGTCTTCCGAGATCTCGGAGGAGCCTTTGCGCTCGTGATGATCCTCATCTACGTCCTCGTCCTCGGTTGGTTTAAAAATTATTTCCTACCTCTGATCATCATGGCGCCGATTCCGATCTCTTTGATCGGAATTCTACCGGGACATTGGTTTACCGGGGCGTATTTCACAGCGACGTCGATGATCGGGTTTATCGCGGGAGCGGGAATCATCGTTCGAAATTCGATCATTCTCGTGGACTTTATCGAATCGGAGATTCGTTTTGGAAAACCTCTCAAACAAGCGGTGATAGACGCGGGTGTGGTTCGTTTCCGACCGATGCTTCTCACGGCGTCCGCCGTCGTAGTAGGAAGTGCGATCATGCTTTTGGATCCGATCTTCCAAGGACTCGCGGTCTCCTTGATCTTCGGAGAAATCGCGGCGACGATTCTCAGCCGATTTGCGGTTCCCACTCTCTACTATTGGTTCTTAGGTAAGAATCGAATGCAAGAATTGACTTTGAATGCAGACTGAGTTCTGCATTCAAAGTCAACAAAAACAAAAGAGGCCAGTTTATAGAATGCAATGATTTTTGAAATTATAAAAACGATAATCTATTTCGATCATGAAGAAGTCCCTTCGACTACAGATTATCGTTATTTATACGATCTTGACCGTAGTAAATCTTACATTTGTCGCGGTTATGATTTTCGAAAATCAAACAGATCTTTTGATTTCGAATTTTACTCTGGAATCGGATCGGGTCGCGAAAGAAATTCTAAAAAAGATAGAATCCTTCGGCCATGTCGATTATCAAAATCCTTCCCAGATCAACGAGTTTCAGAGTAAACTTTTCAGCATCGGTCTCAGCAATTTTTCCGTTTTGGAAATCGAGGACACTTCTCTCGAAAAAACGAAGATCCTCCTTTCCAACGGAGTTGTTTCCCCGTTCTCGGATCTTCGGTCGAAACTCGGCAAGATTTCGAGCGCCAAGGCCGCGCTCAACACTTCTTACGATATCGAATTGGATACGGACCAGTTCATCGTTCATCTGATTTTTTTTCTCAATCCGAAGACGTTTCTCATTTCCGAGATCAAAATGCGGGAGATGATCGATCGTCTTCGTTCTCTTTACATTCAGCTCGGACTTTTGCTCGTTTGGGGTTTTGCGTTTCATATTTTTTTCGGAATCTTTCTCTATCGTAAAATTTTTATCCGGCTTTTTCTTCTCAAGGAAGTCAGCGAAACGATGGCGACCGGGGATTTGAACGCGAGGGTTTCGTGGAATCGATCCGCACAGGACGAGTTGGACGTTTTGGGAAATACCTTTAACGGAATGGCGGAACGGATCGCTTCCCAGTTCGACGCGTTGCATCTCAAAAATACCCAGATTCAAACCGAATTGGAAATCGGAAAGAACGTACAGGAATGTTTTCTTCCCGGTAAGAGAAAACGATTTCCTTTGCTCCACGCGGACGTTCATTACCAACCGATGCGCGAGGTAAGCGGGGATATCTACGATATTATCGAAATCGACGAAACTCGCACGGCATTCTTCTTGGCGGATGCGACCGGTCACGGAGTTTCGGCGGCGTTGATCACTTCCATCATTCACTACAATATGCAGGACATTCTAAAGGAAACGATCAATCCTGCGGAAATATTCAATCGACTCAGCGAAAATTTGTTCGAAACCTTGCAAGGGACCTTCTTTGCGACCGGAATTTTTTTTCTTTTCGAAAAAGGCGGATTCGCCTACTTCTGCAGCGCCGGTCACAATCCGATCTATTACTTTCGCAAAACAAAGAGGACGATTCTTTCCTTAAATTCGACCGGATTCGTTTTGGGAATCGGAATCCCCGATCCGTACAAGGTTCTTAAAATCAAAACGGAACCGGGAGACAAAATTCTCATTTATACGGACGGAATTTTGGACGCGGAAAATCCCGCTAAAGAACAATTCGGAGACGATCGTCTCCTGGAAACCTTTCGAGAACACGCCGAACTTCCTTCGGAAGAATTGATGTCTCGTCTACGTTCCGATCTTCATTCTTTTGCAAATCATTTTCCCGACGACGTCACTTTTGGAATATTAGAGATTTCTTAAGAATGAAAAAGAGCGCCCTCATCGCGATCATCGGCTTTCTGGCGATTCTGTGTTTCGGTTTGATCGTACTCGATACCAAACTTTTCGAACTCAAAGTGATTCTCGAAAAAAGAAAGGTCCTTAACTTTTCTTTTTCCAGCGATATTCTGAGATCGAAATTCGAAAGTATTCTTTCCAACAAAGAAAACCTGCGCGCCGAGATGAACCTCAACAACCTCCAAAGTTCTCTCATCGAAAGCGACGGACTTCCTTCTTTTCAAACTACCTTTTGGCAGAATTTCGGATCCGGGCTGATCAACGCGGTTCGTTTTTTGACGGGTAAACCTCCGATTCACTTCGAACTGAATTCTTCCAACATTCGAGCCTTAGAACGCGCGTTTCGTCTGGAAAGAAATCAGGCTTACAAAGACGCTTACAACACATATTCGGAAACACTTTCTCTTTTTCCCGAGGGAAGCGAAGAAAGCGGATTTATCCTTTTGCACCAAGGCTTTTGTCTCGCGGCTCAGGGAGAATTCGACGCCGCCATCAAGGATTTGCAGAAGGTCCTGGAAAAAAATCCGGGGAGCAGTTTCGCAAACGACGCGGAAATCCTAACGGGAGTCATTCTCAAATCCAAGGAGAATACAAAGGAAATCGAAGCCAACTTCGACAGTCCCGAGGCGAAAATCCGCGCGTATTTTGCGAAGGGAAATTACGCCAAAGTATTGGAAGAAGGCGCAAAGATCGAACTCCATTCCGCGGAAATGAAATACCTCCGAGCCTATTCTCACGAAAAAACGGGAAATCAAAACGAGGCGATCGGAGAATATGCAAAACTCGCGTTTTCCGATAAGGACAAAGAGATCGCGATCAAAGCCAACCGGCGTCTTTTGATGTTGGGGCACTACTACAACGCGGGAAGCGAAATCGCAAGGATATCGGATAAGAACGCCGAACGACTCGGAGACGTTTCCGAAGCCAACGTGATCCGAAGTTCCGCTGAAAAACTAAAACACTTCGAAGAAGAACCGAAAAATACGAAAGAATCCGATTCTTCCAAAGAGAATCTAAAAGCTCCAATGCAGGAAGTGATCGCCAATTCCGAAGCCTTCCTAAAAAAAGCCGAAGCCGAAGCGAAGGCCGCCGAAATTCGAAATTACATCGCGGTTCATATCTCCGGCGCGCCTCCCGTTTACGGGGAACGAATTCTCATCGACGGTGACAGGACAAAATTGTTTTCCACTCATTTCCCGATCACACTTCCGACTTATACGATCCAATCCATCACTCTTGAAAAAAAAACGGTTCGGAATTCCAAATTGAAATTCGTAAAAGATTCAAAGTCAATTCCCTTTCAAAAAGCTATCTTCGAAGACGATCAGTCCATCACTCTGATCGAAAATAAAACACAAAAGAAAATCGATCTGACCTCTTCGATCACAATTGAGTTATCCAAATGAATCAAATTTTTGCGTTCGTCGCTCTTATCTTCTTTCTATCGATGCAAATAGAGGCGCATCGCGTCGTCTTAAAAACGGGAGAAATCGTAACGGGCCAATGGAAGGATTCGGACGGGCAAACCGACCATATCGTAATCATCACCGACGGAGCGGAAAGAAAGATCGAAAAAAGGGAAATCTTAGAACTCTTTTTTGAAGAAACGGGTAACGGTCTTTGTTTTACCTCAAAAAAAGAATCCGAAAAGAAATGCGGTTTAAAACTTCTCAAACTGAATTCACTGACCGTTTATTATATGGATGAAACAAATCGTTATTTAAGAATTCCTCTGCAAGATCTGAAGGATTTTACAATTGAAGCGCCTTCCTCTAAAATCTTCGAACAACTTTCTCAGCTCGACCTGCCCGTCCGGATCGTTTCGGAGCGAAATCGAAACTTCCTTTCCAAGATCGAAAGAATCGATGGAGAATCCATCTTCATTCGGGAAGAATCTTCCGAAGCTCCGATCGAAATTTTAAAAAAGGAAATTCAGACTCTTACCTGCGTCCTAAACGAAACATCCAAAAAGGATTCCGATGAAAATTCGAAGAACCTAACTTCCATCACTTTCATCGATTATTTAATCCCGGGGTATTATCTAAAAAAACAAGGACACCTTAAATCCGGATATTCTCTGATGGGTTTGACCGCCTTCTTTGCCGCCGGAGCCGTCCATGAATTCATAGCGGCTAAAAAATCAAAATCCGAGCAGCCGACTTTGATCCCTCAGGACAACGGTTCGTTTTTGTGGTTCGAGTCCGAGAACAACGGATTTCAAAAACACAAACAACTGAATCACATCTTTTTACTCTCTCTAACAATCAATTATATTTTGAATACGACTCTTCTCGCTTTCCCGATTACTTACGAGTTGTTATTTCACGAAACGGAGCGTCCATTATTAGATCCGTCGACTGGGAAAGATCAAAAAATCGAAATGAAAATCAACATCAACTTTTAGGAAAATACTATGACAACAAGCAATAACTCGAAAGACGAACTTTTCGTTGAGATCGTATCCAATTCTCACGTCCAGCAAATGCTCAAACCGAATATCGGCGTTATCAAAGCCAAAGGAGAAATTAATATTTTTTCCTCTAAAAAATTAAAAGACGTTTTTTCGGAAAAGATCGACGAAGGCGCGAACGTCCTACTATTGGACCTTTCCGAAACGACTCATATCGATTCTTCCGGTCTTGCGGTCTTGATCAGCACTCAGGCTCGACTGATGAAACAGGTAAAGGGAGGCTTGGTCCTCTATTCGATTCCGAGTTCGATCATGAAAATTTTCGAACTCACTCGATTGGACAAGCTCATCTCCATGACGATCGATTTAGACGCCGCAGCGGACAAAGGATTGAGTTATTAAAACTCGAAGGAAAAATAAAGGAAAACACCTACTCTCAATCGCGAGCAGTAGGTAAATCGCTCAAACACATTTAATTTACATAATATTCCGTTACTCTCTAAAATCGATAGAAAATCAAACTTAGATCAAGAACCGTCCTGAATCAAATAATCCAAATGCAACCGGATATCCGGCTCTTCCGAAGATTTTTGCGAGAAAAGAAGGTCCTCCTCGACTTTATCCCGAATCAAGCGATTCAATTCGTCCGGAACCTTCGCCAAATGCGTTCCATTGAAGATCGCATAGTTTTCGATCCACAATTCCAGCTTTTTACTTTCGGAAAGGAGAATGCAGTTTTGGTTTGCGCGGATGGAATCCGCGATCATCTTTCGAAAATTGGTAAGATTAGGGAATTCCTCGTTTTCGATCCGATTTAGATCAAGAATGTAAATCCCCGAAAAATCGTCCAAAATCGATAAAATCACGTCTCTTACGCTCATAATAGAACGGTTGTCAACGACACCGGAAAGTTTAATCCACATCACCTTGGTAGAAGTTTCTTCCCCATCAAATATAACGAATTCGCTGCTAACCTGCATTTGCTACCCCGCTCAAAATCTTTGGTTTTATTATTTTGCGCAACTTTCCAATTCGTATTTCGAATTTAGCCGTAGATATTTTTCTATCAACTCTACGTTATGCGCTATTATAAATAAAATTTTTAGATCGAATATAATTTATTTTTAATCCGAAGATCGATCGCGTTCAAGCATAACGGATTCCCGAAAATCTTCCCCGCATTCTATAACAGGAACACTTTTTTAAGAATGGCGTCCAAGTTTACTATTCGCTGTTAAACGAAGTATTATTTTAGGAATGCGATTCGATACAGCATTATTCTAAAGTTTAATAGATTGAGGATTCAGAAGTAACTCATCCGGAACTACTCGAATCCTATTTAATCTTTTAGAATTTCAATTCAAAAAACATTTTCACTTCGAAGCGCCGGTTAACGTAAGAAAGGGAAGATCGTAAAGATTGGAAGGTTTTCCATAGAGAAATCCCTGCAAATAATTAGCGCCGCAATCAATCGCAATTTTTTCCAATGTAGAATTTTCAATTCCTTCAAAAACGGTTTTTTTACCGAGTGAAAGTAAAACTTGGGATATCGCTCTTAGAACGCTTCTTTTACTCGGGTTCGAATCCGTACCTAAGATTAGACTTTTATCCAGCTTCACGTAATCGCTTTCGATCTTCTCAATCCTTGAAAAGTTAGAGTTTCCCACTCCAAAATCGTCGATCGCAATCTGAAATCCGAACTTTCTGAGAATCGACATCTGCTCGATGATCAACGGAGTTTCTTCGTATCTACTTTCCGTAATTTCCAAAATTACCGACGAAGGAGAAAGAGTTAAATTAGAAAAATAGAATATGAGATTATCCGCAAATTCCGGATTTTTAAGTTGGAACGGAGAAATGTTGATGGAGCAGATAAAATCCGAATTCGGACAACGCCTTTTCAGCTCCATAAAATCACGAAACGCGTTATGAATCACCCAGGACCCGATAGAGCTGATCAAACCGGATTCTTCCGCGAGTGGAATAAAAATATCGGGACTGATCATTCCTTTTTCCGATTGGTTCCAACGAGAAAGCGCTTCCAGAGAATGAAGGGTTCTTGTCTCGGCGGAAAGGATCGGCTGATAATGGAGAAGCAGTTCTTTTTTATGAACCGAATTTCTCAAAGACAAATACGTTGCGATCATCTGGGAAGAATCATTTTGACTTTCGGTCGCGTAACGGCTGAACGGATATTCGATCACTTGATTAAGATTGTTTCTAAGCCCTCGAAGAATTTGAAGAGGAGTCGTATCGAGTTCGGTCGTATGATATCCTCCGATTGAAAGTTTGAGATGAAATTCGTTCCCCTCCACTTGAATCGTATTTTTCATATAAGATATCAAGCTAGAAGGAATCCAATTGATGTCCACGTCCGGTTTGTTGATCTGATACGAGAAAAAAATTTGATTCGCAGAAACTCGAAAGCCCAAATTCTGGGAATTCGTGATCGTCAAAAACTCCGCGTGCAAGTCCAAGAAAACGGCCTCATAGATCTGATTTTCAAACTGATGGAGAAAGGGATGGTTGTAAATTTCGATGTTTACGAGATAAAAGTATGTACTATGCAATTTAAGAGAACGAAGAAGACTATTTCTCAGAGAACGAAATTTTTGCAATCGATGTTTTTCGAAATTGATGGAAGCCTGCGTAGTCGATTCGATATGCACAAATACAACCTTACTTTTGGAGTTGATTTCAAAATTGATCTTATAAACACGATCTAAGGCGGAGCGGACTACCAATTGGATCCGGCGATCCGTCCTCAGCTTCCGAACCCCCGCCCCGTGCGCGTAAATATTTCCGTATTCTAAAAATCTATCGATCGCTCGATTCAATTTAGAATCCGATTTCAAGACAGAATCGTATTCCATATCCGAATACAAAAGTTCTCCGCCAAAGTTATATAAAGCATAACTGTAGGTTCGAGAATCCAGGTCACGATCCAACGGAACATCATGAAATCGAGAAAGCATTCTAAGATTTTACAGTAATATCAATCTCTTTCATTTCAATTTATAACCTAAGGGATAGGGAATTCCGATTTAGGTCTTTTTATCATTTCAGAGAAGAATTCTAATTTTCGATTTTTTCAAGTGAGAGGAATGGATCAAAATTTGATTCTTTGAAAAAAGATAGGGTCCTCCAAAAGCAAACCGAGTTCCATTTCCGAAATATTCATGGAAAGAATCCAATGAATGCGCCGACTTCCAATGGCTTTCCAGAATATAAACTGAAGCCGGCATTCTTCTTTGACCCCAAAGATTTCAAATTCGCAAAAATGAGACGTTTTTTTGCAAACTCCTAAGCACGGATCCTTGCGGTTCATCTCATTTTGTAAAACTAGATTCTTGCAAAAGGCAAAAAACAATTCTTCTTTTTTTGAGTTACGAAATAAAAAAGTCTCATTCTCTAAATTTTGATCGGCTGATTTCATTTGAAGAATTTCGATTCGAATAAATTTTGGAGCGATCACCTTTTAAAAAACGCTAGCTTTCACATTATAATCAGAATCAACAAAAGCATTTTCTGTGTCCTTGCATGGAATGTTTTTAAAATTCATTTCGATATTGTTCCGACAAATAATTCAGTTTTATCAATCTGTATCAGAGACTACAATAATACCATAATATTCTTTTTTTATATTGTATCGAAAAGTCTCGACTCAATTCGAAAATTCGCATAATAGAATGAACTATTTTTCAAAAAATTAATAAGACAAAATGGAATTCGTTTTAAAATTTAATTTCTTCTTTTCAAAATTTAGAATTCAGTCGATTTTGATTTTATAAAAGATTTGCTTTAGTTTTTCATACAAAGAAATCAGAAAATATCAAAATTAGAACATGAAGAGTTATGGTGAATATTAATTTAGATTTAGTTTTCAATGAAACGACCTTGATCGGTCTCATACGATTTGGCGCCGGGTTCGCGTTGATTTTGGGCATCGGCAATTGGATTCGCGCAAAGAGACAAATCGATCATCTCATATCCTATGTTTTGATTTTAACTGCCATTTTCCAAGCAATCGACGAGGAAAGTCTCCTTTTGGTTAGTCATCTTTGGCTTTCGAAACTTTTGTTTTTGATCGATATCATCGCGTTAGCCGCAAGCGGAACCTTCGTTTTTTTGATTTCCTGCATGATTTTTCGCAAGCACACCGAGCTCCCTCTTTTCTACTATTGGAACTTTTTAGGGCCTTTTTTACTCGCGATTCCGATTGCCACCTTCTATGAGCAACCCGGAGGCAAAGAACTCGAATTCTTTCTTTTTGCGGCGGATCTTTACGTTTTCGTGTATTTTGCATTTGCGATCGCAAATATCTGGAGAGATAGGGAATATCTTCTTTCTCAGGTGAATTTTAGAATCGTTCTTATTTTAGTGATTACGATTTCGCTTTGTATTCCTCTGGAAATCGCCGGAATTCTTCTGGAAAACAAGTTTTTGATTCTGCTTTCTAGCGTTCATACGACCTTTGTTGTTGTCTTTTATTATTTTATGACGCTTCTCTTTCCAAGGATGATGGACTTCCAGGGCGCGGAAACGGGTAAGAATCTCGCCAAACGCTCCCTTCTCCACGATATCGATATTCACGCGTTGGAAGAAAAACTCGCATACATTGTAAAAGAAGAAAGGATTTATCTGGACGAAGACATCCGTCTTCCGGATCTTTCGGAGGAACTTGGAATCTCGGTTCATCAGCTTTCTTTTTTTCTCAACAATCATTTGGGTATCAACTTTAACAACTACATCAATCAATTCCGGGTGGAAGAAGCCAAGTCGATGCTGATCAACGATCCTACCCGTTCGGTCGTCTCCGTAGGGATCGCCGTCGGCTTTAATTCCAATTCTTCTTTTTATAAGGCGTTTTATAAGGAAACTGGAATGTCTCCGAAACAATTCAGAGCATCACAACCGAGAATGCTCCAATATCGTTCCTCCCGCGACGTTCAATTGAAAAACTAAGGAGTTCAAAAACTCGGCAAAGAATCTAGATTTGATAGAATCTACTTCCGATTAAATTAAATTCTAAAATAGAATATTCTGATTTTTATAATTTCAAAAATTTTCAATTATATTTGCCGATGCATCCCGTTCGGAAACGCGCTAAACTTCTCTTCAGTTCATGTTTGAAAATAAAAGAGGAGGTGCATCGAATGTTTAATTTGAATACCCTGTCGGATATCATGTCTTCTGCGGTTTTCTCAGACGTAAACCTGTTCTACACACACGCGGCCGGAGTCGGAACGGGAATGATCATGTCGATTTCCAGATTTTACGGAGGAAAAAAGAACGAGTCCGAAATAGAAACCTAAGAATACGGGATCTTGTAAAAGTCTCGGATCCGTTTCTTGCGGAAATA
>NZ_NPDU01000087.1 GCF_002811985.1 Leptospira adleri | reverse complement strand
AAAAGCGACGCAGCAACTGGTTCCACGCGTTCTTTGGTGGTTTCGTTGGGGCGCGATGTTTACGTTCTTGAGCGGTTGGACAATGATCGGAATTTCCCTTTACAACGGAACGACCCTTTCTTCCGGTCAATGGCTTGCGATCATTCTCGGCGGAGGACTTTTAGGTTCTCTTATGTGGTTTAACGTTTGGTTCGTAATCTGGCCCGCTCAAAAAGTTGTGATCGCCGCTGCCAAAGGCGAAACTGCGGAGAACCCCGCTCCAAGAGCGGCGAGAGGACTTCTCGCTTCTAGAACGAACACGTTGTTATCCATTCCTATGTTGTTTCTTATGGGCGCGGCCAGAAACTTAACCGTTTCTGTGGACGTAACCGGCTCTCAAGCGCATACATTCTTAGGAGTCATCTTGGTTCTTCTTGCGATAGTTGAAACGAACGCGTTAACCGCAACACCTGAGAGCGCGACTTTTAAGCCTATCAAAACCGTTAAGGGCGTGATCACTTCCGGGTTTGTTCTTACTCTGATCATTTACGTTCTTCTTGAGGTTCTTCTCTAATTCAATGAGAAGAGCGAATTTTCGAGGCGGTTTTTTCCGCCTCCTGTTTTTCTTCGTAATTTCGATTTTGGTTCTTGCGAATTGTAAGGAAGAGAATCTAACCCCTGAACAAAAGCAGCTCAATCAGGGAAAGGGTTTGTATACGGCGAATTGTTCGGCTTGTCACAATCAAAATCCTGCGATGGACGGAGCGGTTGGACCCGCGATTAAGGGTTCCAATTTTGAATTGTTAAAGGCAAGAATCGTAAGCGGAACTTATCCGGCTGGATATACTCCGAAGCGTTCCAGCCAATTGATGACTCGGCTTCCGCTCAACGACGAGCAGATTCGAAGTATAGAAGCTTACTTAAACGCACCGTAAAGTAATGGAACATTGGGAGCGAGAAATTCAATCCCAGTGTTTCTTTAATTCATTTCAAAATTCTTTGGATTCTTGTGCTTGCCCTCTCCGGCTCTACTTGATCGAAGATTACAAACTGGCAGAAAGAGTTTTAAAAAATTGTAAGAACAAACTCTATGAAACGAATCAGTTTCTCCCGATCGAATCTCTTACATTTCTCATAATATCAACAATCTGAGAATGTACCTTTCCATTAGAGACGACAACTTCCGAGTTTCCGGATAAGAATCTTTTTCCCCCGAAGTCGGTAACTTTTCCGCCCGCTTCGGTGAGAATCACGGAACTCGCGACCGTGTCCCAGAGTTTAACTCCCTTCTCCCAGATTCCATCTAACAAACCTTCGGCGACCCAACAAGAATCGAGAACAAAAGATCCTGTCCTTCTCATGGATCGTCCACAACTGATAAATGCCGTGATGTCCGAAATCACTTCGTTTAATATTTCTTTTCTGTTTGTCGGAAAGCTCGGTACTAGCATCGCGCGTGCAAGCGACTCGGTGTTGGAGACGTCGATTCTAAGTCCGTTCTTAAAGGCTCCTTGAGAAACAATGGCCGAATATTTGGTGTTTAATCCCGGAACGAAAACCACACCCGCAACCGGAGATTCTCTGTGCTCTAATCCGATGGAGACGCAGTACAAAGGAATTCCGCGGACGAAGTTCATGGAACCGTCGATCGGATCCAAAACCCAACGAAAGGAATTGTTTCCTTCGAATTTATAATTGTCTTCGGAAAGAATCGAATCCGAAGGAAAGTTTTGTCTGAGATATTCCACGATGAATTTTCCCATCATCTCATCGGCTTTATGAATCTGATCTTTCTCTTCGGCTTCCGTGGAGAACGCGAAGGCTTTTAAATCCTTCTGAAGCTTTAATGCGGATTCTATAAAAATTCCGGAGACAGATTGAACGGATTTGATCCTGCGTTTGACTTCCTCTAAAGGAAAGTCAATGGGAGGGGCAAGTGGTTGGTCCATATGTTTCTCTTGAAAAAAGATTACTTTCGTTTTAGGATTTTCCAGAGCATATTACCGGAGAGTGTTACGTCCCTTTCCGTTCTGAAAGAACGAAGCCAGTTGTGCAAAGGTTCCTGTATAACTGAATCTATTGTCATGCTTTCCGGCGACAATAAAAGATCAATCAAATGCCGGATGGTTAAAAATTGATCCAAGATTCTTTCTTGAGAACTCTCTAAAAAGCGGGAACTGATCGAATGAAATTCAACGTCGATCGGTTCAAAGACTTTACCCGGCTGCCAAACTTCCTTTGTTATATTAAGAATCGACTGAATTACCGAGATTTGCTTTGAATAATCGACGTCGTCAAAGAGTTCGGAGTAAGTGTGTTGGATTTTGTTAAAAGCGGGAACGGTATCTACGTCGACCATGAATTCTGTCTCTTTATATTGACGAGTGACAAAGTCCACAATCTGTCCTTCTTTCGTTTCTAAATTCTCAAGCGGAAGAATTCTCGCGAGGTAATAAATTTTTTGGGTTCGAACGGAAGCGGTTTTCCCTTGAGCGGCTTGTTTGACGACCATCGAGGACGGTGCGCCTCCGAGATAGGAAAGAATAAAACTCACAACAAAGATAAACTTTTTGTCCTCGTCTCCTTTCGCGTAAGGAAGAGGTTTTACTAAGAATAATTGATTCGTGTTCTTTTTCGGTTTCGCTTCGGGAAGAACCTGACAACCTTTGATCAACTCGGGAATGAGCTGTTCGGCTTGCAGGAGAAATTCTTTTGCCGCGGAAAACTCAACTCCGTAGACCGAAGTCGGAGGAAGAATGTAACTATCTTCGAATTGCAAAAAAGGAGTATGCAAGTTGTCCACAAAGATTTCGTGCGAGCGGTTGCTTCCGGAAACGGACGCGAGAATTCGATTTAGTTCCTCGACTTGATTTAATTCCAAAGAATTCTTTCCTTTCTATGTTCGCTTAACAAAGATTCGATCTCATTTTTTCTTGGGGATGATTCTAACTTCATAAGGGTTTAAAATTTTCAGACCGGCTAATTTCTTTTTACCGGAATGATTGATATAAATTTCGTAATTTCGATTTATTCCGGTTCTATTTATTTTTTCAACCGTCGGTCCGTAAAAGGTGAAAGGTATTTTAGCTTCCCTTAAAATTCGACGATAGAGAAGCATAAAACTCAAAGGTTCTAAAGAAGCACCGATATAAATTACTCTTCCTTTATGATAAGAATTTGCCGTAATTATAGGTTCGCCTTTGTAGAACTTCTTCTTATCCGTGTAACGGGCCCAGACTTCCGCCGTAGTAGGTTCCAAAATTTCGCAGATCTTAGAACAAGTTCCAGGCAAGAATCGAAACTTAAATTTTACTTTTTGATTTCCAACGGCTTCGAACTTTCTGACTTTCATGCCGGCCATTTCTGCAAACGGTCCCGGAATTTGAGAATCATACATCCAGCCGTTTAAATCTTTGGCGCCGGTCCTATATCCTAAAACTAAAGTTCCTCCTTCTCTTACAAACGTTTCCAACTTTTGAAAAATGGAATCGGTCACCATCGTGTACATCGGCAAGACGATGATTTTATAATCTTTGAAGTCGATTTTGGAAGCGGGACGAAAGTGAGTGTTGACGTTGAGAACGTTCATGCCCGAAAACCAAGTCGCCATTTCAACGTCGTATCCGAGTTGGGCCCAGGGAACCGGAGAATATTTAAGTCCTGTGGAAATCGGTTGGTGCTTCCAGTTTCTTGCGTTCTCAATGTCGTGAACCACCGCGACGTCCGCCGGAAATAAATTTTCCACGAAGTCGTCCGCGAATTCGTTTATCTCTTCGATTCCTTTTTGCAATTCGAAGTAGCGCTCCGTCCTTTCTTTATCGTGATCTAAAATTCCGTAACAGAGCTGTTCTTGTCCGAAGCGCGCGGTTCGGTAGCGAAAAAAGTAAATCGCATTGGAGCCGTGAACAATCGAATGCTTCATCCAAAGTTTTGTTTGTCCCGGCGCGGGAAGATAACCTAAAAGATCGTGTCCTTGAAATCCGGAAATTTGTTCCATCACGGTGAATGGAAGATTCTTTAAACCTCGATTGTATTGTTGCATCGCCGCTATAAACGGGTGCGGAAAAGGTTCTTCTTGTTCGCCCCAAGTCGGATAGTTATCCCAAGAGATATAATCCAAATATGTCGCGAGCTCCGCCATATCGATGATCGGAAGAAAAGGAGACGGATAAAGATTTGTGGTAAGCGGTCTTCCAACGGAGAATTTTCTAAGAATCTGAGCTTGGAGTTTTACGAAATCGACGATCGTATCGGAATGAAATCGATAGAAATCTTGTATCATCGAGGGATGGAAGTTACTGGAAACGTGCGCACCCGGAATCGGAATTTCGTCAAAAGAATCGTACAAAACTCCCCAGAAAATATTTCCCCAAGTGTTATTCAGATTGTAGATCGTTTTGTACTTGTTCTTCAGCCAAACGCGAAAGGCTTTTAAGGAAGTCATCGACTCGTCGATATCGGAACCCTCGTGTCCTATCTCGTTATCGATTTGCCAGCCGATTACCGCCGGATGATTTCCATAATGTTTCGCCATTGCGGTAACAATCTTTACTACCGCATTTCTATAATTCGGAGAGGAAAAACAGGCTTGTCTTCTGGTTCCGATCGTTCGTTTGATTCCGTCGCGTTCTTGGATTATGTCCGGAAATTTTTTTACAAGCCAAGGTGGAAAGGTGGCTGTCGGAGTACCGAGGATTGCGGTCATTCCTTTTTTTTGAATGAGATTTAAAATCTTATCGAAAAAGGAAAAGTCGTATTTCCCTTCTTTCGGTTCCATAATCGCCCAACCGAATTCGGCGAGTCGAACGGATGAAAGACCCATCTCCTTCATGATTCGAATGTCTTCTTCCCAATCTTTTTGAGTCCATTGTTCCGGGTAGTAATCAGCGCCGAATATCATTCCGATCTCCTTTTCGTTACGGAAAGAGATTTCAAAGTATGGGCACAATCTGAAAAGAAAGAAAACCGCAAATCTCCGAAGTCTAAAAGAAAAAATACTGTCTTTTCCCGGGAAAGTCTGAGAGGATACGAATGACGTAGAGATTATTTTACTTCTGCGCGTAACCGAGATCTCTCAGTTACTCCATCCACAGAAGGATCCCATGCACAACCAGGACTCACTCATATACGGAATTTTGCCGGATGTTCACTTCCGATATTCCGCGACCGAAATTTCATATTCCGTGACGGCGGCTTCCAATTTACACAACTTAGACGATGCAAATACTGAACTTTTGGCCAGAGCGATGATAGGCGCCTTCTTTCTCGCGGATCAAATCAAGGAAGACACGAAAGTAAGTTTACAGATACAATTCAACGAAGATTCTCCCATTCACTCTGTCCTCGCTTATAGCGATCGTAAGGGAAGAATGAAGGCGGTCCTCAGAGCGCGTCCGGAAGAAGACATCGAACCCGGTCAGCTTATGGAAGATTATTCCGGAATTCTGAAAGTCTTTCGTTGGAAAGACGGCGCTTGTATTTATCAATCCGTTGTTCCTTATAAGAACAGCAGCTTTGAGGAAAATTTTCAAAACTATCTCAATAGTTCCGAGCAAATCACTTGTTTTGTTACTATCCTTATTCAAAAGAACGGATTTCACTGGGATGTACGGGGAATTTTACTTCAATCTCTGCCGGAAGCGAAAGAAGAACACATGCAAAAAATTGCAAGTCTTTCCAATGAGATCAACGAGAACGTGACCGAATTCTTAGGAAAAGACATATACAATTGTCTTAATAAAATCGGAGAAGCGACTCGTTCGGCGGTGCAAATTTTAGAGGAAGGTCAGCCTGAATTCCGTTGCGATTGTTCCGAAGATAAAATTCGGGAATTGATACAGACTCTTGGAAAGGAAGAGGCAATGAGCATTTTAGAAGAAGTCGGTATGATCGAAGTTACTTGCGAATTTTGCACTTCCGTTTATCGTTTTGAAAAAGAAAGGGTAAACGAATTATTTTGAGGAAGAATTGGAACTCGAATTTCAGAATCTAAGACTGGAAGAATTAGACAAACCGGCCAATTTTCTTGCGACCCTGATCCAAACGTCTCTGGAACAAAATTTATTTCCGGTTCTTTTATTTACGGGCTCGATGGGTGCGGGAAAAACGACTTTTACTTCAAGATTGGTAAAAAAAATATCCCCCACTGCAAACGTAAATTCTCCCACTTATACCTTGATCAATCAATATCCGATTCCGGGGCGTGATGATTTCTTCTATCATTTTGATCTTCACCGATTGAAAAGTTCGCAAGACCTAGAAGATCTAGGTTTTGAAGATTTTTGGGGAAAAAGCGGAGTTTCCATCATAGAATGGTGGCAGATCGCGGAAGACTATATCCGTGAAATAGCTCTTAAGATCGAAGTCGAGTTGAAAACAATTTCGGAAAACGAAAGAAGAATCACATTCAAAAGTGATGATATTCCTTCTTATCCGATTTTAAAAAATCTTTGGGAGAAAATGGAAGGACTTCCCGCATGAAGAAAATTCTATTCTTTGACGCTACGAACCAGTGGGTTTTGGCAGAATCCTTTCATTTCAACGACGAGGGGGACTTGGAGAATGTGGCTTCCTATACCGGAATTCATCCCCGAGAATCTTCAAAAGTCCTGATTCAAGAACTTCGAAATATTTTATCACGATCGAATTGGAAATCGCCGGACTTAATCGTTTGCGCGCTCGGACCGGGATCTTTTACCGGTCTTAGAATTGCGGTGGCGACTGCGAGAAATTTGGCGCAGCTTTGGAAAATTCCGGCGATCGGAATCGACAGCCTCAACGTTTATTCTTCTTTCTATTTTCAAGAGGTGGGAGATCCAGTATCGGTCGCGATCGAAGCGAAACAGAAAAAAATTTATTTCGCGATGGAAGATCAAAGAGGTTTTTTCGGTTCTATCGACGTAAAACCCGACGATATAATGGAAAGAATTCCCGAAGATCGTTTACACGCTTTTTTAACTTCGCAAAGGTATTCGGATAATCCCGAATTCTTCGGAGGAATTCCGATTTTAGAAAATTTGCCTTCCGGTTCCGCCGCGCTCAATCAAATGAAAGAGCAAATCATAAAAGCGATAAAATTTCCGGAAAATTTTCCATATTGGAAATTGGTTCCCAACTATGTGCGCGGAACCTATGTCGACGATAAGTCGACGGTTTAGTTATCATGAATAAAAAGAAAAAACAAACAAAACAAAAGAGGACAACTGCTCCTCAATCGAAAAAGAAAAACTTCTCGAAATCCGAACGACCGAAAAAAGAAAGATCGTCCGGAAGATCGGATGGTTATAGAGAAAACGAAGTCGGTAAGAAAATTCTTAAATACCTTCAATCCAGAGCCGGCTCTGTGATTTTGTATAAGGATTTAACGGCGAAAATTCTGAGAGAAGACAATCAAAATTCTTACGGAAAAAAAAGGGAAAAGTGGCAGATCCAGGAAAGAGAAAGGGAGATTTTGGAAGCGCTTCAACTTTTGGAAACGGAAGGACTGATTGAATTAGAAAAAAAGAATATTATCGTCAACTCCAATCAAAAACTACAAGGAACAATTTCGATCAGCAAACGTGGAGACGGTTTTGTGAAACTTGCCTCTGGGATGGAAATTTTTGTTCCGGGTCAATATACTCAGTCTGCGATTCAAGGCGATCTTGTGGAAGTGGAACCTTACGGAATCGGCAAGAAGGGACGTCTTGAAGGAGAAGTTTCGGAGATTTTACGAAGAGGACGCGATCTCTATCGAATGGTCATCACGGAAAAGGATCCGAAGTTCATATTCGGAAAACTTCTGGATATAGACGGTGAGGAAAAGGAGGGTTATCTACTTCGTAAGACGATTCTTACCGATCTTCAGGATGAAATTAAATCCGGCGACGTTTTGATCGTTAAGTTAAAAGAGGAAACCGAACACGAACGAAATCTGTACGAAGTTCAGTTTCTTAGATTCGAATCGGATACAAAAGAAGATTTGGATTTGATGAGAATGCTCATGAAATACAATTACAGCATTCTTTATCCGGAAAACATCGCCCTAGAACTTCCGGAAGAAGTCGACGAAAGTAACGTGGATGATTGGAAATCCAGAGTCGATCTTCGCGAATTAAAATGTATCACGATCGACGGCGAGTATTCGAAGGACTTCGACGACGCGATCGGTTTTATCGAAGAAAAGAATAAAATCCGTTTTTACGTTCATATAGCCGATGTTTCGCATTACGTGCGTTTGGGGACCGAACTCGACGAGGAAGCATACAATCGGGCGACTTCGGTTTATTTGGGAAGCAGGGTTGTTCCTATGTTGCCGCCGGAGCTTTCCGAAAATCTCTGCTCTTTGGTCGCGGGTAAGAATCGTCTGGCTTTTACAGTCGAAATGGAAGCGGATTGGAAAGGAAAGATCACCAATGCTAAATTTTACAAAAGTATAATCAAGGTCGCGGAACGTTACACTTACAATCGAGCCGAATCCGAAATTCTTTCCGGCGATGCCAAGAATTGGATCTATCGGATGAACGAATTCGCAAAGGTTCTTCGCGCTCAAAGAGTTGCAAACGGCAGAGTGGATCTGAATCTAAAAGAGAATAAAGTGGTCACCGACTCCGAGCACAACGTGATCGAAATTGCGGTTCAAGATCGGCTTCAAGCTCATATTCTCATCGAAGAGTTTATGCTTTCGGCAAATATCAAGGTTGCGGAATTTATTAGAAAAAAGAAGCAGCCGACTTTATATCGAGTTCACGAACCGATGGACGACGAAAAAATTGAATCTTTGAACGCATTCTTAAAATTGAATGGAGTCAAAACTCTTCTTAAAGATTCAAGTTACGAATCCATAAGCGCGGTTTTAAAGGATTTGGAAGAAAAGCCGGCGGAGAGATTGTTCAATATGTTTCTATTGAGAACCTTTATGCAGGCTTATTATTCGGGCGAACATTTGGGTCATTGGGGATTGGGTTTTGAAGACTATTGTCATTTCACTTCGCCCATTCGAAGATATCCGGATCTTATCTGTCATCGGGTATTACAGAATATTTTGATCGGAAAAAAACCTCTCTACACTCAGGAAGATATGGTTACCGCTGGACTTCATTGTTCGCATCAAGAAAGAAAGGCGACGGATTCCGAAAGAGATTATTATAAACTTAAGGCCTGCCGTTATTTGGAAAAAACTGGGATCAAGGAATTCTCAGCCACAATTACAGGATGCAAGCCGTTCATCGTTTTTGTGGATCTGGAGAATCCTATGGTCGACGCTTGTTTACTTTCGTCGGAGTTTACGGACGAGGGTGAAATCCGAATGGACACCGATTTCTCATTCTATTCTAAGAAGTTCACGAAGATTTATACTCTTGGAGATAAGGTCGAAGTGGAGTTGGATCGAATCGATTACGAAGAAATCAAGATCTTTGTGAAAATGAAGAAATTCCAGAAGAAGTTATAGACAAAGTAATTCATCTCTTATATCACTGCGGTTCGGGAGCGCTTTTTAGCAAATACCGTCACGAACGATTTGTTTCACTCGTCTTCCATCCGATCAGTCGTTATATATAAAGCCGTAACGCTATATGCGTACGGGAGGTGAACTTGGAGAAGTTTCTACAAGAACCGATTCCGCGGAGTCGGTTTCTAAAACTAAGTCTTAAATTTTTGGCGATCACCGCGTTTGTTCTTCCGGGAATGAGTGCGTGTTCCACTGGATCAATCCCTCGCCTGCGAGGTTTAAAAGAAGATCATTATCTTTCCTTTAAATCTATAGGAGAAGTTTTTCTAAAAGGAAATCCAATCCCCGACTTTGATTTAGGCGTCGCGATGGATGATTACATCTACGGGCATCCTACGCCGATCGATACGGAAGACGTGCTTCTTTTATTGGGTTTGATTCCCGCTTCGAGACTAGCATCGCTTGCGCTCGATTTTTCATTTACACCAATGATTGCTTTGAATGTGGAAGAAAGAGAGAAACGTCTCTTATCCTGGAAAAATTCTTCTCTCAATTTGAAACGCGGTGCGTTTTCAATCATGAGACAGATTGCATTCTTTCTCGTTTCAAAAGACAAACGAATCCAAAAATTAGCAGGATATGAGGCGTAAAGATGAGCGGAATTCCAGCGGCGAATGATAAAATCATAACTCCGAAAAAACACAAAGAAATTATCGAAAGGGAAAATATCAAGGACGGAACTTGGGAGTTAAAAGCCGAAGCCGTTGTAATCGGTTCCGGTGCAGGCGGCGCGGTTGCCGCGGCGACTTTGGCAAAAAAAGGTTGGAAAGTGATTCTGATCGAAGAAGGCTCTTACTTTACTCCCGCACAATTTACAAGCGAAGAATTTATGTCGTCCGCCAGACTTTATAGAGATGCGGGATTTATCGTTACGGAAGAACAAACTCTGAGCATTCTTCAGGGAAGAACCGTGGGCGGTTCTACGACGGTCAATTGGCAGACTTCGTTATATCCTCCCGATTACGTAACCTCGGAATGGGATCAGAGATTCGGGCTGAAAGGTTATTCCAGAGAAGCCATGGATCCGTATGTTTCTTCCGTACATGAAAGACTCGGCGTACATCCGGTACCTCAAAATCTTATCAATCAGAATAACAACACTTTGATGAAGGGCGGTAAAGAGTTGGGCCTTCATCCCGAAGTTCTGAATAATAACAACAGAGGTTGTATCGGTTTGGGAAGATGCGGATTGGGCTGTCCTATCAACGCAAAACAATCTATGTTCTTAACTTACATTCCGGACGCAATCGAAGCGGGCGCCACGGTGATCGCAAATATGAAGGCAAAAGTCATTCACGACGGACCAATGAAAGTTGTGGTAGCGGAATTTACGCCCGATGCATACGAGAAAGCTCCGGACCAAGTGATTCAAAAAATCAAAATATCCGCGCCGGTCGTTGTCGTCAGTGCGGGCGCAATCGAAGGGCCGGCTCTTCTGCAAAGATCCGGTTTAGGAAACGATTGGGTAGGACGAAATTTAAAAGTTCATCCTACCTGTTCGATCTTTGCGATCTTCGACGAGAAAATCAATATGTTCTCCGGTCCGCCTCAATCTGCAGTGATCAAGGATGGTCACAATCAAGAGAACACGGGATACGGCTTCTGGCTAGAGGTCGCTCCCTTCCGTCCGACTCTGACTGCGTCTTTGATTCCATTCTACGGTCCGAAACAATTCGAAATGATTGAGAAATATCCGAACATGAGCGCGGGAATCGTTCTTGTTCGAGATGGAGCTGACGGAGAAGCAAATGCTTCCGTTAAGTGGTCCTTAGGTTCTAGAAAGGTTTACTTTGAGCTCACACCGGGCGACGGGAAGAATATGCTCCGCGGTTTGAAAATGCTCGCAGAAGTACAGGCGGCCGCGGGTGCGAAAGAATTGATTTTCCCTTTTCCAGACATGCAGGAACCCGTGAAGGTGGACAAGAATACGAAGTTCGACTGGGTCCTGGAAAAAAAATTCAATCCGGGAAGCCTACTCGTCGGTTCAGCGCATCCGCATGGTTCGATTCAGGCTGCGGATTCTCCCGAAAAAGGCGCCGTGGATCCTAACCTGGAATTGTATGGGCATAAGAATATTTTTGTGATCGATGCTTCCGTTTATCCGACCGGTTTGTCCGTAAATCCGCAGATAACCACGATGAGTATTGCTCTACGAGCGACCGAGGCGCTTGCGTCGCAAAAGCAGGAAAAAATAGGAAATTTATTATAAACCCGGGCGGAGAGGGGTCGCAAATTCACTTTTAAAAAAGACTTCCTCTCTGAAACTGGTCCTATGGGCTTCCGGATTCTCCTTATTTCCATTCTTTTTACTTTTCTTTCGGGTTCGCTCTTAGCGGATCTGAAGGAAGGAAAAAAAGCGTATGCCAGAAAGGATTTTACGAAAGCGATCGATGAGTTTCAGAAGTTCAATAACGGGAACCCGTCTTCCGGAGAAGCGTGGATGTACATGGGTTACATCTACGAGTATAGAAGAGATTATCCGAAATCCATTCAAAGTTTTAAGAAAGCCGTTAGTCTGAATCTTCCGAAGAAAGATCTCGTTAACTGCTATCAAAAAATTATCCTTTATTACAATTATCAGAGAGATTACCACGAGGTGATCGCTTATTCGAATCGTGTTTTACGAATTGATGCGGATCTGACTCATATTCAAAAAATTCGAAACACCGCGGAGGAAAGACTTTCTTCCGGACACGTAGTACATCATAAACCGAAACGAAATCACACGGAAGAAGCGGAGTTGTCCGGTCCAAATTCTGAAGAAGATTATCAAAAAATTCTGAATAAGGATCCCGAGAACGAATCCGCAAGATGGAATCTTTCATTGATTTACGCGAATCATAAGGAATTTCAGAAAGCGGAAAATCTTCTGGAAGGACTTGTTAAGAATCATCCTGAAAAGCAGGATTATTTATACAAATACGGAGTGATTTTGATCCGTAACGGAAAATTTTCGGAAGCGCTTCAAGTTTTGGATCGACTGGAAAGTAAAATCGATTCTGGAAACTCGAAAATGCTATATTATGCAAATCTAAACCAAGCCGTCGCTTACCATAAAATGAAAAGATATGAAGAGGCGGCGAAATACTATAGAAAGTCCTATTCTGCGAACGCAACCGTTCAACCTCTGATCGGTTTAACAAAATTGAAATACGAAGTGAAGGATTGCGAGAATTCCATAAAAACAGCGGAAAGAGCTTTGGAGTTCGGCGAAAGAACTTATGAAATCCGAATGTATTTGGCTCTTTGTAAAATACAAAATAAGGAAGAAACGGAAGGATATACGATTCTCAAAGAAATCGCTTCCAAGCTGGAAAAGGATAACCCCGAGTTTAAAAATCTTCCCGACGTCTACAACGACGGCATCCTGAAACTGGCCCGCTATTATACAAATCACGGCGAATATGATAAAGCTCTGCGATACTTTCATTCCGTTCAATCCACGGAAGAAGAAGAAAGAGAATACCGCTTTTATCTCGGTAAGGCTTATTTTTATACCGGAAAAATCGATCAGGCGATTCTAATGTTGGAAAAAGTCGGCGGTTCTTCGGGAGCGTACTATCTATTAGCAAAATGTTATGCGAATAAGGACGATCTTGAAAAAACGATGGAATACATCCGACTTGCGGCGAACATGAAACCTTCTATTTGGGCTGCTGCGGCGGAAGAAAAAGAATTCGATCGTTTTAAGGAAAAGTCGTCTTTTAAAAAATTCTTAGAATCTAAGGGCTCCGAAAAAGATAAGAATTTTGATTCCCAGGCGATGGATAAAACTTAAGAAAATTTTAAATCCTTTCTCAATTGGAATAAGGAATCGAGATCGACTTGACCGGGGGCCTTGGGTTCCTCCAGACAACAATAAGTAAAAATAGAACCGTAGGATTCCGGATAAACTCTCGAAAGAATTCCCATAGTTCCCATACAAATCCCCGTTAGGTGAATGTTCTTTTTCTTATATTCATTTGCAACGTTGCGAAAAGAGTCTAAAAATTCCGCGAGCTGCTTTACGGAATTTGGAAAGACGGCAAACTTAAAAGTTAGAGGAAGATGACTTTTATATTCTTTCGTTTTGTTTAAATAAGAATCGTTTTGAATCCAATTTCGAATTTCCGATTCCGTCAGAATTCCATCGAACTTGTGAACGGAACGGATCAGTCCAAATCCTTTTTCAGCGTAGGTTTCGAATAATTGGTTCGGGCGATTCAATTCCAGATCTAAATAATGATTTTGAGTCTGAAGCCGACTTGATATAGATCCGAAGTCGATTTCGGATTCCTTAGATCGATGCGATTGATCGGTATCGCCCGCTTGTCTGTAAGTAAAAATACACTTTGCGTTCAATCGTTCGATTTGAGCCGTGAGTTTTTCACTCAGACTTTGTTTTGTAAAAAGATCGAGTCTTATTTCAATCCAATCGCAGCGGGGATGTTTTTCTAAGCTAAAAAATTCTTCCTCGCTTACGGTAAGGACGATTTGAAATTCTTTTTCCATTTCGGATCAGAGACCTTTTTGCAAGAGATCGTGAATGGAAACGATTCCGATCAATGTTCTTTTTTCATCGATGATAGGGGCCACGGAAATCGGATTCGGTCTGGATTCCATTTGTTTTAGAATCTCGTAGGCGTTTTCGCCGGAATGAAAGGTGATAGGATTTGAATTCATCAATTCCTTTGCAGTGATGGAAGAATCCAATCCGCCTTCCTTCAATTTTTTTCGAATATCAAAATCGGTAATTATTCCTAAGAGTTGACCGGAAGAATCGGTAACTCCGGTTGCACCTTGTCTTTTAACCGTGATTTCGGTTAATATTTGCTCCAATCCGGAATCCGGGGAAACTTTCGCCAAATCCTTTTCACGACGCATAACGTCGTCAATTTTAAGACTCAGACGTTTTCCCAGTCTTCCTGCGGGATGATAAAGTGCGAAGTCTTCCTTTTTGAAATCCTTGAGTTCCATGAGACACATTGCGATCGCGTCACCGAGGATAAGCGCAATTGTCGTACTAGAAGTGGGAGCCAGTTCCAGAGGACAGGCCTCTTTTAAAACGGGCGTTAATAGGACGACGTCCGATTCTTTAGCCAATCTCGATTCTTCGTTTGCGGTCATCGCAATCACTTTGGCTCCGATATTCTTAATAGTCGGAATTAGATTGAGAAGTTCTTCACTCTCGCCTGATTTTCCGATCGCGATTACAACGTCCTCGTTCGCGATGATTCCCGCGTCTCCGTGGGCCGCGTCCGCAGGATGAAGAAATACGGACGGTGTTCCGGTCGACGATAACGTGGAGGAAATTTTTTTGCCGACGTCGCCTGACTTACCGACGCCTATTACGATTAATTTTCCCTTCGATTGAAGAATGAGTTCGATTGCTTCTTTGATCGACGGATCCAAATTTTTTCTGAAATGCAAAATGGATTCTATCTCTGTGTCGATTGCTTTGGTTATTTTTTCAATAATTGGATCCAATGGTTTCCTCTAGTTTTAACTTTTCTATGTCCAAAGTCACCGAAGTCATTAAGTTCATTCCGGGGAATTTGACTATAATTTGTTCTTGGTTTTTTCTTTGGATGATCTCGGCGTTGTATCCGGCAAAAGGCCCCTCTTTGATTAAGACTTTTTGACCCGGAGAAAGTTTTTCCTGAATCTCAACTTGGATTTTATCGGGAAACGTTTCTAAAAAAGTTCGCACAAGTTGGATGTCCTCGTCCGGTATTACATAGGGTTTTCCCGCATAAAAAACAAAATGATGTGCGCCGGGCAGTTGAAGAACCTTAATGCGTTCTTCAAAGAAGGAGATCTTTACGAAGATGTAGGACGGGTACATCGGTTCTTCGACTATCTTCCATCGATCGGACCATTTTTTTCTTTTCGAAAGTAAAGGAAGGAAACATTCTATCTTTCTCTCTTGAAAAAGTTTTTTGAGCTTTTTTTCGGCTCTTGGATTGGTATACAACGCATACCATTCATTGGTTTCAGAATTCTTTATCATCTACTTTGAACGAGACGGGAATGATTAAATTCGTTCCTTCTTTTAGATTGAATTTCCATGTTCTCAGCGCTCTTTTAAATTCGATTTCGAAAACCGAATATTTACAAGGCTGCAAAGTTTTTAGAATCTCCGCTTTTCCGTCAGATTGAATCCTCACTTCCCAAGAACAATCTGATTCCAATCTCTGTTCCAGGGCTCCCTGTGGAAAGTGGATTTCATTCTTAAATTCTTCAATTTCTCTTTCCAAGGTTCCGGAATCGTTCGTGTTATCCGGTATTTCCGACCTCGTATTTTTACCGTTTGAGTGGCTCGAAAAGCTGAACGTTAAAGGAACGGCCCCTCCTTTTTTCAAAAATATTTTGAAATCGGAAGTGAGAGAAGAATCCGGAGCGTATATAAAAACGACGCTAAAGATAAAGATATGAAAAAGACCGGATATGATAAAAGAAAGTCTCGTGCTCACAGGCCCACCCTTTCAATCAATGCTCAGAGAGCAATCCATACGGAATTTAGAATTTCATAAATCGAAATTCTTCCCGCCAAGGCCGTGAGCTTCTATAATCGAACAAGCGAAATAAAAAATAGTTGTCTTGGTTTTTCAAATCTGAATTCTTGCGATACTTCATTCAAAAGTATTTTCGGCTAAAAGGATTTGAGAAATGGAATGGTTTCGAGAACATCCTCAACTGATAGAGATAATTTCAATCTTACTTACTTGTTCTTTCGTTGGATGGATTACTAATTACGTAGCAGTTCAGATGATCTTCTATCCTAACGAGTTCATCGGCATCGGAAATTTCGGTTGGAAAGGGATCATTCCAAATCACGCGGTTAAGATGAGCAATCTTATCGCGAAAGTTTTAACCACTAGAGTTGTTCGTCCTCACGAATTGTACGAGAAAGTCGACCCGCATCAGATCAACGATTCGATTCGAGATATCGTTCAGCAGAAATCTAAAGAGATTGTCCATGACGTAATCGCCGCAGAGAACCGCGCTCTATGGGCTTTGATGCCCAACTCTTTAAAAGAAGAATTGGAAAAGGAAATTAGAATCGAAATTCCGAGACAGATAGAACAAGTTTATAAATCTTTCGGTCATGAGTTGGACGAAATTTTAGAATTGGACGAAATCATCCAAGTTTCCTTGAGCGGGAAGAATACGAAATTTCTCGTCGAGATGTTTATGCGCTGCGGAGGTCCGGAGTTTTCGTTTATCATTCGTTCCGGTATATACTTCGGATTTTTGATCGGATTGGTTCAGGTGGGATTTATTAACTTCTTCAATCAATGGTGGACGATGCCCATCATGGGTGTAATCGTCGGTTATTACACGAACTGGCTTGCGATCCTGATGATCTTTCGACCTTTGGAACCGAAGCGGTATCTTTTTTTTCAGTATCAAGGACTCTTCCTAAAAAGACAAAAAGAAGTTTCAAAAGAATTCGCCGCGGTGATCGCTTCGAGAGTTTTGAATCCGGAAAATTTAATCCGACTTATTTTTTTGGGAAAAGGGGGCGATCTCATCATTCAGCTTGTGATGGATAAGGCTAAGACGATGACTGAAAATAAACTAAAGGAGAAAGCCCCTTTTGTTCCTCTACTTTTGGGCTCCGAAAAAATGAGCAACCTTAAGGTAAAAATTGCGGATCATATTATTTGGATCATTCCACAAGTTGCCGATCGAATTCAAAATTACATCACAGATACGCTTCAAATTGAAAAAACTGTGGCAGATCGTTTGAGCGTGTTGCCCGCCGACGAATTTGAATCATTGTTGCATTCCGTTTTCAAAGAAGATGAAACGACTTTGATTATCCTCGGGGCACTTTTGGGAGGTTTCGTAGGTCTAATGCAAGCGTATCTCGTTTTTATGTCATAAACGAACTATATAACTCTAATCCTTTAGAGTTATATTAGAATCTGCTTAAATAACAATCCAATCTCGTTTTACAGATCATCGTATTTTCACTTCGATGTAATCTTTTCCAAGGACTAATAAAATTCTCCTTTAAAGGAAAGATTCCTTTTTGTGCGATGTAAATGATAGGGTATTCGAATGAGAAAAAATCTTCCGGTCACAAATCGAGAAATTCAAATTCCAGCGAATGCGGTTCTAATATCGAGGACCGATACTAAGGGAAGAATTTCATACGTTAGTCAAGACTTTGCGGACGTCAGTGGCTTTTCCGAGGAAGAAATGTTAGGCGAACCGCATAACCTGATTCGACATCCGGATGTTCCGCCTTACGTCTATAAGGACATGTGGGAAACGATTCAAGGCGGAGACCCCTGGAACGGAGTAGTAAAAAACCGAGCGAAGTCCGGCGATCACTATTGGGTCGACGCGACCATTACTCCGGTAATGAGCGACGGAATTGTAACCGGATATATGTCCGTTCGAAAGAAAGCCACGACCAAACAAATCGCGCGTGCGGAAATTCTTTTTAACGAATTACAAAATACCGATTCGATCGTGTGGAAATTTAAGGTTAGCTTCAGATCATTGCTTCAAAGGTTGGGTCTTGCGGGCAAAATTCTAATCTATAGCCTTCTTGTTTTTGTTCCTCTTCTATTCGCAAATTTTGAATGGATCAATCAAGGTTTGATCTTTCTTCCTTTACTTGGAATATCATGCGGTGGGCTCGGAATCTTTTTTTTGATTCTTACGATTTTCGGATATAGAAAAAGAATTAGAGAGATTATCACGATTCAAAAAGAAATCGTCGCGGGAAATTTTCTTAAAG
>NZ_NPDU01000086.1 GCF_002811985.1 Leptospira adleri | reverse complement strand
CCGCTCAAGAACGTAAACATCGCGCCCCAACGAAACCACCAAAGAACGCGTGGAACCAGTTGCTGCGTCGCTTTTTTCTTAGTATCCGCGTCGGTCTCAGCAAAGAAAGATCCTTGTACGAAGTTAATGTACCAAAGTAGGCCGATCCAGGCAACGCCTGCGAGGAAATGTATCCACTTGAAGATGAAATACAAACCTTGATTTGTAAAGAGAGCAATCCCTTCCATAATACCTCCAATTCATCGATAGAATTTGATTTTTTAACGCTTAAAGAAACCAAGCGCCAGAACTAAAAATAAATCCTGGAAATTAGACGCTCAGTCAAGCACTTTAGAAAGATTCTAATTTTAAAGAAGAAATAAAATACACTTCTAAGAGGATGTGCTTGTCTCTGGAAATTTTTGAAGATCTTCTATAAGAACTTTTTCTAGGAATTCGAAAAACGAAGGGTTGTCGTCTTTTTCACCGCTTGATTGAAATAACTTAAAACGTTCCCGGAAAATTTCCGCATCCGATCTTAACGTCACCTTCATTTTATTTCCGACTCTGAACGATTCCGATTCAAATCGATTTCCTCCGTTTCCATCGGAACCGTGAACAAGAAGCGTGAAAAAATTATCAAAATATTCTTCCATATTGCCGGGAATAAACCAGTTCACGATTCCCGGAGGAAAAATTTGCAGGAATCTACCGCTGATTTTCTGTTCGGGAAGTTTTGAAAATTCTCCCGTTACCTTTTCATAGTTTTTAGAAGAATAAAACCGAAACCTATATCCTAAACTTCTAATATCGATTTTCAAACCGTACGCTTGAATGAATAAGGATACTCTGACGTGCAGAGTATCGGGTTTAAGCCAGTAACCCGTCGTTGTATCCGGGATCTTTAAGAATGTCTTCGTTCTTTCGTTATAAAGTTCGATTCCGCTCAAGAAATCGCCCGACTTAAAAACCGTGATTCGATATGAAACCTGATTTAAAAGTTTGAACATTCTTTTGTAAAATTCCGGAAACTTGGCACCCGTAGATTCGTCGAGTTCATACATAAGCCACGAAGAATTTTCCGATCGGCCGACGTCGCAATTCGAGACCGAACAGAGATATTGATGTGCCACTGAAATTTTTTCGAATTTCTGGGAAAGCTCCGTTCCTGAACGAAAGAAATTCTGCAAATGATCAGCGTGGGAAAAAAAATCCAGATAACTGAAAAAAGGAAGGATCGATTCCGTTCTCCTTTTCATACGATATGTTTTTTGATCTTTAAAAGAAGAAGGAACATAGTCGACGTGAATTTTGTAAGGTGCGTTAGCCGGAACCTTTTCGCTTGTTATGACGGACTGAAATCCGTGGTCGGTTTTACGTAGATAAAAATCGATGGAAAGAATTCCTTCCTTTTCCTGAAGAAAGGATTCATCCGCGGAGGTTAAATTTCCGTAGAGTGCGTTTCTGATTCCCCCCGAAGGATATTCCCTCGCAATATTTTTCTGAAAGGAAAGATATTCCTGCCAATACGCTGCTTGGTTCGGTTTTTTCTGAACACAATTGTATGTTAAGAATATGATTAAAATCCAAATAGGAAATCGATGGTCACTTTCTTTGTTTACGAATGATTTCATAGAGTTTATCCACCGTGTTATCGTCTACCGTTTGATAGTAAGATTCATAGATCAACTTCTTGTTCCCGGAAAAAATTCTTAACCAGGAAAAATTCGGTTTAATTCCGGAGGATAAAATTCCCGTTTCGTCTAAAAAAACGGATTCGTAATTTTTGGAATGATTCTCATAAATATAAGAATGAACGGCTTTGGGCGCGTTTCTTAAATCGATAAACGCAACGAATTCTACGTTGTCTCTGGATTCATCGACGAGATTTTGCATTCTCCAATAAATCTTTCTTCCGTGCTTTCTACAAAGAACGATATCTGTATAACCGCAACCGAGAAGAACGGAAGTTTTTCCTTTTAGATCTTTCGAGGCGAGTTTACGGCCCTTCTGATCCTTGAGTTGAAAATCGGGAAGATCGGAGGAATAGATAGGAAGGCATAACAATCCGAGTAAAAATAAAAAGGTCAGTTTCATAGTCGGATTTTTACTTTGTCCGATAACTGAAAATTTAACAACGTGCAATTCTGAAGGTTATATCGAGATCCAAAAATCCTCGCAGGAAATTTTTTTCCAACTTCGAAAATTAAATCACATGACCAGTTCGTCTTCACCCGCACGGGCCACGACGATTTCACCGGCGTCTTCCAGTTTACGAATGATATTTACGATTTTCTGCTGAGCGTCTTCCACGTCTTTGATTCGGATCGGACCCATAAAGTCCATGTCTTCTCGTAAAAGATTGGCCGCGCGTTTCGACATGTTCTTGAAGATTTTTTCCTGAACTTCCGTATCCACGGATTTCAAGGCCTTTGCGAGGTCGGAGTTATCCACTTCCCGCATGACTTTCTGAATCGCGCGGTCATCAAGAAGGACAATATCCTCGAAGACGAACATCCGTTTTTTGATTTCTTCCGCGAGTTCTGGATCTTCTTCTTCCAAGGCTTCGATGATCGTCTTTTCCGTTCCCCGGTCGACCAAGTTCAAAATTTCGACCACGGAGTCGATACCACCGGCGGACGTATAATCCTCCGATGCCAAAGTCGAAAGTTTTCGTTCGAGAACCCGTTCCACTTCTCGCAACACGTCCGGACTTACCCGGTCCATCGTCGCGATTCGTTTTGCAACCTCCGCTTGGATCGTATGCGGAAGATTGGAAAGAATATTAGACGCCTTTTGTGGATCTAAATAGGAAAGAATCAAGGCGATCGTCTGAGGGTGTTCGTTTTGGATAAAGTTTAATAAGTGCTGAGGATCCGTTCTTCTAATAAAATCGAAAGGTCTTACTTGGAGAGAAGAAGTAAGACGATTGATGATATCGATCGCTTTCTGATTACCGAGGGCTTTTTCCAAAAGACCGCGGGCAAAATCGATACCGCCGTTCGAAATGAATTCTTGAGCCATCATGAGCTCGTTGAATTCTACTAAAACTTTTTCTTTGTCTTCCGGTGTGATCTTGTCAAGACGTGCGATCTCAAACGTAATTTGTTCGATCTCGTCCTCTCGGAGGTGCTTAAAAATCTCCGAAGACACTTCGCTTCCGACCGCGATTAGAAAAATGGCGGCCTTTTGTCTTCCGGTTAAGTTTGTCTTCTTATTGAGCACTTCCGAGTCTACCTGTAAGAATCCTATCGGTTAAAATGTAGCTTTTCAACGAAAAGATTTTTGCGGGAAGGGAAGAATTTTGTTTCATCGGAAAGACCGGATTCTCCATTTTGAAGAACTTCATCTTCAGAAAACTTGACCTTACCCAAGACGCATAAACAATCGGAACGGAGGATTTTTCATGAAACTTAAAGTCTACGAATACAAAAACTGCAATACTTGCAGGAACGCTCTCAAATACCTTTCCGGCAAAAAAGTAGAATTGGAAATTCTTCCGATTCGAGAAACTCCTCCTAAAAAAACGGAACTCAAGACAATGCTGAAATATGTCGGGAACGATTCTAAAAAACTCTTCAACACTTCCGGCGGGGATTACAAAGAATTACGACTCAAAGATAAGTTGGCTTCCATGCCCGTCGAAGACCAGTTGGATCTTCTTTCGAAAAATGGGAACTTAGTAAAACGACCTTTTGTTTTAGGCGACGGTTTCGGATTCGTCGGCTTTAAAGAAGAAGAATGGAAAAAACAGATTCGCTAACTACAAATCAACGGAACTTCCGAATGCTCCCGTTGCATCCGGATCGTTGAAAGTCTGCGGTGCGGAAATGTAACCGGCCGCTCCTTCTGAGAAATAGAGATAGACTTTACCCACATACGCTCCGCCGCCGATCGAGTTGGGAGCGCCTACCAGAAAATCACTGAAACCGTCTCCATTGATATCTCCGATGCTAATCACGTTTCCCATGTTCCCCTGATTCACCGGCTGGGTTAAAAAATTCAAATATGTCGGATTAAATCCGGAAATGTTATTATCGAATAAAAATGTTTGAGCGCATCCTTGGGCCGCAAAGGTGTTCGTGTAAGCGTAACCGCCGTTTAAAATATCGGAATATCCGTCCCCATTGATATCGCCGGATGCCACCGATGTCGCCGATTGCGAGCCGGTAAATCCGCTTACGGGGCTGTTGATCGTGTTGGTAAGAATCCCAGAATTGGACAAGTAAAGATAAGTTCTACCGGCGGAACCGGATTCTTGATATGCGCCTAAAACAAGATCAGCAAGACCGTCTCGATTTATATCCGCGGTTGCCGCAGAATTCGCATACCACGTATTGGAAACGGCTCCGGGAAATACTTGGGATTGCGCACCAAAAGAATTCCCCTGAGAAAGATGGACAAAGAATGCACCATTCTGACTGGAACCGACCGCTCCAACCATCACGTCCGATTTCTGATCTCCATTGATATCTCCCAAAGCAAGAGAATAACCGTAAAACTGTGTGCTACCTGCGAGCCCCGGATTACTCAATTGTTGAACGTAACTTACGCCTTGTCCGATTACTGCGTTGGAAGTAAAAACATAGACGTTTCCGACGTTTCCACCGTCATACGGTGATCCGACAACAATATCCGAGAAACCGTCTCCGTTGATATCTCCCGCGGAAAGATTTAGAATTCCTGTCCCGACCGTTGTCGGAGTTAAAGGAGTCGTGGAAAGAACTCCGTTGGATCCTAAGGACAGAAAGACCGCAAAGTTTGCTGCGGTATTCGAGATAACCGCATCGGCATAACCATCTCCGTCGATGTCTGCAAGAACAACAGAATATCCAAATCCGCTCACACCGTTAATCGTCGTTACAGATAAAGGGTCCAAACCCTTTGCCTGTCCCAGCGAGAGATACGATCTCGCGCGTGAGGAGTTTTGAGAGCCGATGATAGCGTCCGGATATCCGTCTCCATTGATATCTTTATTCAGACCTTTCTGTAAGGTAACCACCAAAGGAATGGATCTTTGTCCGCCGGAAGTAACGGATCGGATCGCAACAGTGTGTAAACTCCAATCCTTCCATACTCCGGAACTTGGAATCGTGGAAGCGACGCCCGCAGCGGGAAGTTGAAATTTCCATTGCGTTCCGGAAACTATGGCCGAACGAAAGGTTCCTGAATCTAAGGAAACCTCGACGCCCGAAACGGCAGAATCGAAATCCCCGGAAATAAAACCTGAATTCAAAAGTCCCTTTGGACCAACGCTTAAAAGACGAGGGCGCGGAGCGCCGAATCCGATTCCGCAAGAATAGGCTTCGCCTCCGTTCACAAAGAAACTTACGATCATATTTTTATAAAAAATAGATCCTTTCTCGTCACAAAAATTATCCATCGACTTCACCGCACAGGAATGCAGGCAAATAACGCTAAGAAGAATGGAAAAAATACGAACTCTCATCTATGGATAGTTAATAATATATTTACTAAAAATTAAAGCGAAATCCTATTTTAATCGACGAACTTTCACTCTTAAAAGTACCCGAATTTTTCTTGGGTCGTTTTGGAGGATTTAAAATTAGTGCGAAGATTTACAGAAGTTCGGAGCCTTTCCCTTCTCTTACCACGACAACCTCGTCTCCGGTAACGTCCAAGATCGTCGAAAGTTCGACTGCGACAATTCCTCCGTCGATAATACCTTGAACGCGGGAACCGTAAATATCTTCTAAGGAATCCGCTTCGATAATAAACTCGTCGTTTGCGAACGCCGAAGTCGAGGTAAGAGGATTCGGATGAATTGCCATTAACTCTTGCAGGTAAATCGCATCGGGAATTCTGATCCCGATCTGTTTTTCTTTTTGATTGGAAAAAGAAACCCGGGGAAGATTTTTATTCGCACGTATGATAAAAGTGAACGGCCCCGGAGTTAATTTTTTCATCAAGCGAAAAGCTTCATTAGGAAGATTTTCTATGTAATTCGAGGCCACGGAAATACTCGGACAAAGAAGGGAAAGAGGCTGGTTTTTCGGAATATTCTTCAGTTCGTACAATTTTTCCACGCCGATCTTTGATTGGGAATCCGCGACAAGCGCGTAAACGGTGTCAGTAGGAAAAATATATACCTTTCCCTCCAACAGATTATCCGAAATCTGCTGGAGTTTTCTTTTTTCCGGATTGATTGGATGAAGGGAAACGATCATCGAATATTAGACTGTTTTAAAGTCCCGCGGTAATTCCTCCGTCCACAACAATCGTTTGTCCCGTAACATAGGCGGAAGCGTCGCTCGCAAAATAAATCGCCGCTCCGACGAGATCTTCCGGTTTTCCCATTCTCCCCATTGGAATCGCTTTCACCATCTGCTCCATCACTTCCGGTTTTTCTTTGATCATTTCGGTCATATCCGTATCGATAAAACCGGGGCAAATCGCGTTAACTCGATAGCCGGAACCGATCCATTCCACGGCTAAGGCTCTTGTCATATTAATCACTGCGCCTTTTGTCCCCGAATAAACGGAGGCAAACTTGGTTCCTCTCATTCCCAGAATGGAAGCAACGTTGATGATATTACCGCCTTTCTTCTTATGAATTTTGTAATACGACGCGCAGGTTCTAAAAACTCCGGTAAAGTTGGTTTGAATGATCGACTCGATTTCATCTTCTTTTAAGAACGCTGCGGGTTTGTTTGCGGCGATTCCGGCGTTATTGACGAGTACGTCCAATTTACCGTGTTCTTTCACGATGTTTTCTATGATCGAAGTCATCGCATCCGGTTGACGAATGTCCGCCGCAAATCCTTTGATTCCGGTTCCTTCGAACCTTTTTACGGATTCTTCCGAAGAGCCGGTTCCATATACGATTGCACCCGCTTCTTTAAAACCTTGTGCGAAATGTTTTCCGATGCCCCGAGTGGATCCCGTCACAAGAACCGTTTTATTTTTTACATTGAATAGATCGCTCAATTGTATTTACTCCTGATTGTATTTCGGTCTTACCGGGTAACAAGGTCTGATATTCTCGATAGATTCGTTGCTGGTCGCGCCTTCCGGACGTTTTCCTCTTTCCGTGTCAAAGGTGCGAATCAATTTTCGAGAATCGATTCTGATATTCTTTCCAAAGTCCGAACTTGTATCCCGCGTTTTTTCTTTTTTAGGTTTTTTATCGGAATATGGATCAAAAATTTCCGCCCCTCTTTCGTCCTTCTCGACGGTTAAGTCGTCAACCAGAACTTCTCGATTAATGTAGTGCGCACCGTCGCTTTCGTACATATTGTGCAAAGGATCGCAGTCGAACATATCGATTTTAGTGATGATTTTATCGCAGAAGATCAGATATTCCTTACAAAGATATTGAAAACTCTGCTCTTTTACCCTGTCAAAACTTCCTCTCCTGCACGAGGGAAACAACAGCAGCATCAAAAAGAATGCAGATAATTTGGCGGTATAAATTGAATTCATAAATATATTTTTATAATATTATGGTTTTATGTTGTTCTGCTTTTCGGAACTTGGGGGCGGATTTTTGGATTCGCCGTCCTTTTGAAGTTTGCCGGATGAAATTCCCAACTTCCACTCGTAGGATCTCAAAGTTCGAACTCGATCTTTTTTTCTTTCCTCTTCCGAATCCGAATGAAGTTTATCTTCGGCGTCGTCCCAATAAAGTAACTCTTCCGGTTTTAAGTAATCGGTTTCTAAAATTCGATTCTTTGAAATTCGATCCGAAAGCGAAATCGAAGAATCTTCGCTTTTTCCCAAAAGAATTTTGATTTGATAGAGGGAGATCAGCGCTTGCTTTTGAAAATGAAGCGCCGACGTTCTTTCCCCTTTTTCCAACTCGACGACGGAAGCCTTGGCAGTTTCTCCCGAACGGACATAGTATTTTTCTAAAATCGGCAGAATGTTTCTATTCCTATTCTTTTGATCCAGACGAATGGATACGATCAAAGGAGCGAGTTCTTGTCCAAGTTGGACCGCCTTTGATTCATAATCTCTTCTAAAAATCTCCTCTAAGGGAACAACCGCTTTGTATACGTTTTCAAATCCTGTCGCCGCGCTCGAATACTCCGCTCTGAGATAGGAAGTTTCTGCTTGTCCGTAATCGGCGGTTATTTTATCGAGATCCTGTTTTTTTCCGAAATTCAAAAGAGATATGCGGATTCCTTTTAGGCCAACAAAAGCTCTTTTACGAACCGCTTCAAGTTTTCCGGTCTCGATCAATTCTTTCTCGGAACTGATCTTTGGATTTTCCTTGGATTCTTTTACGTCATCCGCTTTTCCTTCCGCAAGAACTAAGCCGGTCAAAGTAAGAAACAAGACAATGTGAAAAAAACGAAGACTGAAATTGGAAGAATTTTGATTCTTTTTCATCCATACCAATATCGACCGGAAAACGGGTGCAAAGCAAGGCTTTTCTCAAACTGTGGATTTATGATCGTCCTTAGATCCAGATCTCCGCGAAGAAAACAGGTTTTGGAATCCCTGGATTTGGATTTTCGCGTGGAGCCTGAGGACGTCGACGAACGATCTTTTCCGAAAGAAAGTCCTCTCGAATATCTCAAACGGATTACACTTTCCAAACTGGGAACAAGATCCGAAAACGAACTTCTTATTTCTTGCGATACGATCGTCGTTCATAACCATCGGATTCTTCAGAAACCGGCGGATTTTCAAGAGGCCGTCGAAATTCTCGAAAGTTTATCCGGAAGAACTCATATCGTCTACTCCGGCTTGGGCGTTTACGATCGAGGTTTGGAACAGTTTGCGTTTGATTCTTCTAAAGTGACTTTTCGGAAGTGGGGGAAGGAACAAATCCGTAACTACGTTGAAATCCATTCTCCTTTTGATAAGGCGGGGAGTTACGGAATTCAAGACGCGGACGGTCCCGTGGAACACTACGAAGGTTCTTATACGAACATCTTGGGTTTTCC
Organism: Leptospira adleri; assembly: GCF_002811985.1. Taxonomy (GTDB): domain Bacteria; phylum Spirochaetota; class Leptospiria; order Leptospirales; family Leptospiraceae; genus Leptospira; species Leptospira adleri. The sequence goes on along the minus strand of NZ_NPDU01000086.1, from coordinate 9,385 downwards.
GATCCGAATGTTTTTTCAATATCACCGATTGTGGGAAAAATATCTGAAAGGAAATCAGGCGTAGAAATCGACGAGGCTTCCGCGAGTCTGCGGCTGCGCTTCCGTAGAAGGACGGGCAAAATTCTTACCGGGAAAACCGCGATCCGGATTAAAATCTTCTCTTCGAATTCTGTCCACGGCCTCGACTTTTCCTCCAAGACGCGCCGGGCTTACGTAAGCCAAACCTTCGCCTGGAAAAGAAATCCTCTGGACTCCGGAACTGATGTTCATATTCTATTCTTCGGAGAATCGATTCCGCGGCTTAAGTTAAATGTTCCGGTTTTTTCGAAAACGTTTCGGATTCTTACCTGAAAACAATGGCGACCAAAACAAAAGAATATAAAAATTCGATCGAGTTTCTTTCCGATTTCGGAAAAGAATTGCCCTCGATCGTTTTTGTTGCCGCGAAAGAATCTTATGAATTCGAAATTCTTGCTGAAAAATATAAGGAATCGATTCGTAAATCCGGAGAATCGATCGAAATCGTCGTTTTTGTTTCGGAACCCGGCGACTTTGAAAGATTTCAATCCGAAGCTTTCAACCTCGACATGTTTTCCAATCGGAAATTATTTATCATTAAATCGGGATTGGAATTTTTCAAACCGGTCTCCGGCGGAAAAGGTAAAAACAACGAATCTTTGCAAAAGCAATTCTCAAATTTTCCGGATTCGATTCAGCTTTTAGTCCATTACAATCACTGGGAAGTTCCAAACAAAGTCCTTCAGCTTTTCGGCGGAAAAGCGCACCTCATCAAAACCAAAAATTTTTATCCGAACGAAACCAAGGGCGGACTTTTGCAAGCGTGCAAAGAAATCGGAGTTCAATTGGAAGAGGACGCGATGGATGAGTTCCTCCACAAGATTCCTCCTTCGATGGGCGCATATCTGCAATCTCTTTCCAAATTGAAACTTTACTTGAGTAAAAAAGTTTTCAACAAACAGGATATAGAAGACGTTCTTCTTTTTAATTCCGAGGTCAACTCGAGCGGTTTGGTGGATTTTTTTATGGAGTCGGATCGGATTCGATTTTTTAAAGAATTTAGAAAGTTCCAAAAAGGAAAAGATTCTCTTCTTCTTTTTTTTACGATTTTAAAGGAAAGAATCGATCAACTTCGAAAATACAAAATCATTTCGAGAAAGTACGAAGCCACGCTTTCCGACGAGGAAATTTACGAATACTTGGATATTCAGTCCTACAGTCCGGCGAGAAAGAATTTCGTGCGGAATCGTTTAAAAAAAGAAGCCACCTTTTTTTCCGATAAGATAATCGGAGAACTTTACGACTTTATCATCGGCATGAATATTAGAATCAAAACTGGTTCGGATAAGGAAGAATCCGAATTTTTCTTCAATCGAAAAATGGAAGAATTTTTTATTCAGCTTCGCCGGAAAGACCGAATTCTATGATCTTTCTGTAGATCGTTCTTTCCGAAATCCCCAAAATCCTTGCGGCTTTTTCCCGATTTCCATTCACAAGAATCAGGTTTTTCTTTATGATTTCTCTTTCATAGTCTCGCAGAGGTATTCCCGTTTTTACTTCAATAAATTCTTTATAAACATAAGAAGTTTCGAACATCTGGGGAGGAAGGTGTTTTGTATCAAGAATTCGAACCGGAAATAAGGAAACCATACTTTCCAGTAGATTCCGCAGTTGTCTTACGTTTCCCGGAAAATCATAATTCAAAAGTAAGTGATATAACCTTTCACTGAGCCTCGTTTCTTTTCTTTTGTACTTATCCGAAAGTATTTCTAGAAAATGTTTTATGAGGAGCGGAATGTCTTCTTTTCTTTCTCTGAGATCGGGAAGATCCAATCTGTAATTGGAGATTTCGAGATACAAGGATTCTAGGATATCTCCGGCTTCCAATTTCTGTTTCCATTCTTTTCCCGATAAAAAAAGAAATCTAGAATTCGTCCGATTCTCGCGGAGTCTTCTGAGCAAGTATGCTTGTACTTCTTTCGGAGACGTCGTAAAATTCTTAAAAACGAAATACGTATTTTGGTCCTGAGAAAGAACGTTCTCAAGCGCCGATTCTCCTTCGAGATTTTCCGAGTCTATGATTTTGACCGAAGGTTCTTTCCCGGATAACTTCGCGATCAAGCGCGCGATAAAAGTTTTTCCGGTTCCCGGCCCGCCCGTGACAAAAAGAGGCATTTGACTTTGGGAAAACGATTTGAGTCGATCTAATATTTTAACCGAGTTGGAAGCGTTGCTGATAAAAATAGATTCGTCGGAATTCAAATGAGGATCCCTTTAGTAAAAGATTATAATCCTTTGACCTGTAGAACTCTACCTCGGACGATACAATCGAAAGAACTTTTGTTCGTATTTTGAAAATAATTTCTAACTTGAACGGGCGTGCATTCCAGGATTTGAGAAGGAATTCCCTTATAAATTTCCGTAAGAGCCGCGATATTGGCCACGCCGTCCACGGAACCTCCGGATGGAACATAAGTCGTTTGATAACTTACCTGTTCTTCGGTTTCGGGCGGCTTGATTCCGACCGGCAGTGAAACCCAAAAAGCTTTCTCTCCGGATTTGATAAGAACCGAAGGTCCTTCCGATTTATATTCATCTTTTAGAAGCACATTGGAGAGTAAAAAATTCAGATTATTCCGAAGGGGTTCGGACGCAAGAATCTTGTCTCCCGAAAGTTCAGAATAGATTTCGGTGAAATTGAGAGGATTGATCGATTCCGATTCCGCATATTTTCCGGAATAAGAAACCCTGTTCATAGAAGATTCCGAACCGGCTTTTCCGGGAGCAAGTTCCGAATATGTAAAATAAATCTGCCTTCCTCGGAAGACGATCGTCTTCGAATCCTTTGCCGTACTTACTTTCCGAGAATAAGTAATTTCGTAGAAACCGTCTTTAGATAGAATTCCTTTGTAGAACTGACTCTGAGCGGCGGAATAATAAGGAGCGGTAAAAAGCCGAATTCCATAACCGCTGGATTGCAGATCTTGAAGGATCGAAGATAAGGTCGGATTCGGAATTTTTCCCTTAGCATTCGTAAGAATGATTATGTCCTGAAACGTTTGAGATTTTGTTCCGGGCAAAAGTAATCCTCTCTTTACTTGGATGAGCGCGTCGGAGAGGTCGTCCAAAGAAGATTTCCCACTGGATTTTAGGTTGGAAATTTGGGTTCTGAGTTCCGAAAGAGAAGTCGCTTTCGGAAGAATCACTGATTTTCCTTCGAAAAAAGTAACAACTCGAATTCCTGTGATCGAATCCCAAGAAGCGCTCTTTACAAATTGAATCAATTCTTCTCTTTCCCTTTGAAAAGAAGGTGAAAGATCGATCACAAAAATCAGTTCTTTCGAAGACTTCTTCTGATTGTTCTGTGTTACTTGTCTTTTCTTGGAGGGGATCCAGGGAAACGATTTCTCCGTCATGGAGCGCATTAGAGAAAATGGATCCGATTTTTCGGTTAGATGAAACTCATCCAATTGTTTTTGTGTACAATTATAAACGGATCGATCCAAAGAAATTTGATTCTGAAAATTAAGTTCGTCTCGTACTAAGATGTCGCTCGAGAGTTCGGAACATAGTTTTGAAAAATCTTCTTTTCCAAAATGAGAACTTCGAAATTTTTCAAAAATTTCTTTATCCTTCATTCTTTCCGTTGTCTCCACCTTGGCCCTTAAGAGTATGTTTGCGTAAAAAGCCGCAAATTTGGAAATTTCTTGAGATCTATCGCCAATTCTTTGAAAAGAATTCGGTAAGTTTCCGTCTACTTTTCCCGGAAGGAAAGTTATACTCGTGGAGAATAAGGGGTGAGCCAAGAAAATTAAGAAAAATAATAAATTTCGTAACATAAAGAATTAGTGCGACGCAAATCTCTCTTTGGATTCATTTAGGGAAATCGATGTTTCAAAGCAACCTATTAAAAAATGTGTTGCATAAACTCGGCGAAGTATTAGATTTTTTCATTTAGTAGATCAAGGAGAAAATAATGATCAATAGACTTATCGCTCTATCTGTAGCAACAATGATTTTTGCAGCTTGCTCCAGCACCGACACTGGACAAAAAGATGCAACGACTGTCGGTGACGGCGGATGGACATTTGAAGGTTGGGGTGGAGCTCCAGAACAAAGAAACGACGGAAAAACGCCAAGAGATACTGCTCCAAAAGACTGGTACTATATTAAATTTTCTTCCAGAGCATCCGCTAAAGCAGTGGCTAAAAAAAGTCAAGCTATGATGCAATCCACTTGCCGTGAAGCATCTAGACTTCAAGGCGCTTCCGATGTTGTGAAGAAAATGGTTGGTGAAACTGTAGAAGCAGCGTCCGGCGTATCCGATGGTGAAGCAACCGCTTCGGTAATCGTTTCTCAGTCTCAAGGTGTTGTAAAAGGAGTTGGGGTTTACGAATGTAAAGCAACCGGTTCCGGTTCTGATCCAAAAGACGTTTCTAAAGACAACTGGGAAGAATGTCAGTGTGTTATCTACGCAAAATTTCCTGGTGGAAAGGATGCTCTCGTAGCGAAAGCACAAGAAGTTTCCAACAAACAATAAGCCTAAATTTACATTAAAGCTTTTTGTTTTAAAAACCCCGCTGATTAGCGGGGTTTTTTATTTTTAAGAGTCCGATTTCACTCGAATGAAAGAAAATCTTATCAAAGAGTGATCCCGAATTTTGCGGCAAGTGCGTTTACATCTGCGGTAAACTCATCTTGTTTAGCGGCCGCCTTCTTTAAAGATTCGGTAGCAACTTGAAGAATTTTATTTTTCTCTTCGTCGGATACGGAATTGTATCTCGCAAGCTCCTGGCTGGATTTTTTCAAAAGTTTGACTGTTTCTCCAAGAAGCGCGTCTTTGCTCAAGGAAGCGGAAACCGTTTTGATCCAAACGTCGTAATAGTTGTTTAACTTATCTTCCGTTAAAATAGAATCATAACAGGTAACTTTAGAAAATTCTCCGATCACTTCCTGTTCTAGACAATACATTCCTCTCTTCAATTTGCCTTTTGTGTTAGCTGTAATCGTCGGTTTAACGAACGCGTCATCCGCATCGTTCAATACGAAATATACGTTTTCAGAGAAATTTTTTACAGGAGCATAACCTTCTTTGTTTTCTACGGTTTTTACTTTAATATAAGTAACCGTAGACGTTCCTTTTTTCGTGGTCACTTCGGCGTCCACGGTCTCCAAGCCCGTTACGTCTTCCATTCCATACACAAGGCTGACTTGATCCTCTTTTTTATCGGAACCCGGAACCTTGTAAATCCATTGGTCGAAGTTTGCAAATCTTGTTCCTAAGATTTGAGCTTCCGGCTTTTTTTCTTCCTTTTTACATCCGATCATCATCAGAAGAGCTAAGGAAAGAATTAAGAATAACTTTATACTTTTCATACAGTGACTTCTCCGTTCATTTCTCGAAGTTTTTAAGCTCACAGATGATTTAGTCAAGAATTAATGCGGCAGGTTTAGAGAACGGCTAAAACATTTCGCCTTTTATCGGACAAAAGAAGATCCTCAAATTGATTCCATTCTCTGATTTCAAGCAATTCGGTTTTCCAAGCCTGATCGAAATCAAGCCCGGTCAGATATTTCACGAGATGCTTTCTAAAAAGTACAAGACCGAATTCTTCCCCGAAGTCATCGATCATCCAACGAAGGTGTTGGAGTATTACTTCGGAAACATCGGACCAGGATAATTCGTTCTTTTTGATTTCCGAAAAAATCCATGGATTTCCGATCGCGCTTCTGCCAATGAGAACGCCGTCCAAACCGTATTCTTGGATTTTAGAATTGGCCTCTTGAAAACTTTTAATATCTCCGTTTCCGAAAATCGGAATTCTTCTATTTACTTTGATTTCTCCGATCGCGTTCCAATCCGCCAAACCGGTATAAGCCATCTCTTTTGTTCGGCCATGAACCGTTAATGCATCCGCTCCCGATTCTTCCAAAATTTTCGAGACTTCCAGATAATTGCGAGAAGTAGAATCCCATCCGATACGAATCTTTGCCGTGACCGGAACGTTGACTCGTTTTTTCATCGCTTCGATGATTTTTCCGGCTAACACGGGTCTGCGAAGAAGTCCGGCTCCGGCACCGCGCAACGAAACCTTACGAGTAGAACATCCCATGTTCAAATCGATGATATCCGGTTTTAATTCCTGAATGATTTCGGAGGCTTCGGCGATGATTTCCAATCTATTACCGAAAATTTGAAACGTAATCGGACGTTCTTCCGGATGAAAACGAAACATTTTCAAGGCTTTCGGTGCGCGATGAACGAGTTCGTCCGTGTTCACGAACTCGGTGTAAGAAAAGGCCGCTCCGAATTTTCTGCAGATTCTACGAGTCGGAGAATCGGAAATGCCCGCCATCGGAGAAAGAGAAATTCTTCCGGGGATCGTTACATTTCCGATTCGAATCATAGTCTAGCTCTCTCCGAGAACAGTGAAGTCTTGAACCTTGTCGTTGTCTTTCAAATCGACAAGACGAACTCCAACCGCAGTTCTTCCTAATTTAGAAATATCGAATGCGTTGATGCGAATCGTCATTCCTTGCTGAGTGATTAGAATAATTTCATCTTCGGCGCCTACCGAACCAGTGCCTACCGAGAAGCCGTTTTTATCCGTTACTTTTAAGTAGGCCATTCCTTTGCCGCCTCTTCCTTTCGCACCGAATTCCTCAAAGCCGAGACGTTTTCCGTAACCTTCTTCGGAAACCACAAAGATGTCTTCGCCTTCTTTGAATTTACTCAGGCCCACGATAGCGTCGTCTTCGGCGAGTCTCATTCCGGTAACACCGCTTGCGGTTCTTCCTTGTGCGCGGATAATATTTCCTTCGATTCTTAGCGCTAAACCCTTTCTGGAGAAAATTATCACTTCGTCTTTGTCGTTGATCGCTTCGACTTTTATCAGATCGTCGCCTTCGCGAAGACCGATCGCAATGATTCCGGATTTCTTCACATTGCCGAATTCGTTGAGATGAATCCGTTTGATAAATCCTCTACGCGTAACGAGGAGAAGATCCTTTTCCATGTCCTCTTCTCTGAACGCGAAGATCGAGGAGATATATTCGTCTTCTCTTAAATTGATGATCGCCTTCAGAGATTTACCGCGCGCTTCTTTGGACGCGATCGGCAGTTCATAAGCCTTCATAACGTAAACCTTTCCGATATTGGAAAAGAACATGATACTATCGTGAGTCATCGCGGCTTTCATGATTTTAATCACGTCGTCGCGTTTTTGGGAAAGTCCCTGAATTCCCTTTCCGCCGCGTTTTTGTCTTTTGAACGTATCGATCGGAAGTCGTTTAACAAATTGGTCGTATGTGATTTGAATGACGATCTCCTCGTCCGCAATCAAATCCTCAGCGTTAAAAGAAGAACTTTCGATACTTTCGATGGAAATTTCCGTTTTTCTTTTAGTTCCGTATTTATCGCCGACTTCCTGAAGTTCAGTGCAGACGATATCGTTTACGCGAGAAGGTTTAGCGAGAATGTCCTTTAAATCGACGATGAGTTTTCTGACCTCTTCCAACTCGTCGATGATCTTTTGAACTTCAAGAGAAGTAAGTCTCTGCAATCTCATCTCAAGAATCGCGTCCGTCTGAATATCGGAAAGAGTAAACTTCAACATCAATTGTTCTTTCGCTTCCGCGGGATTTTTGGAAGCCCGGATCACTTTGATCACTTCTTCGATATTTTCTAAGGCGATTTTCAAACCTTCTAAAATGTGAGCGCGCTTTTCAGCCTTGTCCAAATCGAACTGGGTTCTTCGAACGATGACGACTCTTCTATGCGCGGAATAAGCGGTAAGAATTTCCTTGATATTAAAAATTTTGGGTTTATTGTCCAGAATCGCCAGCATCGTGATTCCGTAGCTGACCTGAAGCTGAGTCATCTTATAAAGTTGATTCAGAATGACCTGAGCATTTGCATCTTTCTTAATATGAATTTCTACTCGAATTCCTTTTCGATCCGAAAGATCTAAAATTTCTGAGATTCCTTCTATCTGTTTTTCGTTAACAAGATCCCCTATTTTTTCAAGAAGGACTTTCTTGTTTACTTGATACGGAATTTCCGTTACTACAATGACTTCTCTTCCGTTTTTCTTTTCTTCGATATCAACTTTGGATCTGATTCGAATAGAACCCTTACCCGTTGTGTAAGCCGAAATCAAACCTTCTCCGCCGATGATGATGCCTGAAGTCGGAAAATCGGGTCCCGGTATTATTTTTAGAATTTCCGGAATCGTAATTTCCGGATTTCGAATGACCGCGATCACCGCATCGATCGTTTCCTTGAGGTTGTGAGGAGGAATGTTTGTTGCCATTCCCACTGCGATTCCGGAAGAACCGTTTACGAGTAAGTTCGGAAAATTTGCGGGTAGGACGTCCGGTTGCTGTTTCGTATCATCGTAGTTAGGCGAAAAACTGACGGTGTCTTTTTCTATGTCGCGCAGAAGTTCTTCCGCGACTTTTTCAAGCCTTGCTTCCGTATAACGGTAAGCGGCGGGATTATCGCCGTCGATCGAACCGAAATTTCCCTGGCCGTCGATCAGAGGAACTCTCAAAGAGAAATCCTGAACCATTCTTACGAGAGCTTCGTAAACGGAAGCGTCGCCGTGCGGGTGATAGTTACCGATCACTTCCCCCACGATCTTAGCGCATTTTACATAAGGACGATCGCTTCTCCAAGCGCGTTCATTCATTGCATGAAGAATTCTTCTATGAACCGGTTTTAGTCCGTCTCTTACGTCGGGAAGCGCGCGACCTACGATAACCGACATCGCATATCCAAGATACGCTTCTTTCATTTGATCTTCGATTTCCACAGGAATAACTCGAACGCCGTTTTTCAACGCATCGGCGATGTCGGGTTTTCCTGCGATATTGTAGCTTAGGACTTTTGTTTCGTTTTCCATCTCTTGACTCATTTCTGAATTCCCTTCGGATCAAAGATCCAAGTTCGCTACTTTTGCGGCGTTTACTTCGATAAACATTTTTCTCGGTTGAACCTCGTCGCCCATAAGAACGTTGAAAGTTTCCTCGGCTTCCACAAAGTCGTCTAACTTAACTTTAAGAACCACACGATTTGAAGGATCCATAGTGGTTTCCCAGAGTTGTTCAGGGTTCATTTCTCCCAAACCCTTGTAACGTTGGATTACAACCTTGTCCGAGCCGACGGTTTTTAATAATTCTTCTTTCTCTTTGTCGGAGTAAGCGTAAGTGGAATTTTTTCCGTGTTTGATCAGATAAAGCGGCGGCTGCGCCACGTAAAGATAACCTCTTTCGATCACTGGACGCATATAACGAAAGAAGAATGTAAGAAGAAGTGTTCGAATGTGAGAACCGTCGATATCGGCGTCCGTCATAATCATAATTTTGT
>NZ_NPDU01000085.1 GCF_002811985.1 Leptospira adleri | reverse complement strand
GGGTTCGTAGAATTTTCAAAAATTCCTCGTTTACCTCCGGAGAATATTTGAAGTCGTCGTCCAAAAAATTGGAAGAGCGCGATCTTGAATACTCTTTATCAAAATACGATTCCTTATCTTGTCAGCGATTCAAACGGAAATTTCGGAGAAGTTGGTCCGGATCGAGACGTGAATCTTCAAGATCTAAAAAAATATCTGATGGAGAAGGAAGGATTGGAAGAGGGAATTTCCAACTCCATAGTCCAGTTCGCGAATGAAGTGACTCCTTCCTCTTATTTAAACACTGTCTCTAATCGTAAAATATTAAAGAACTTTAAAGCGATCGGAACTCTCGCGCAGGATTCGACTCAAGGATTGATCTTTGACGCGGAGCAGGACCCCGCCTTCGTTACGATCGACGTGGTCACGGTAAATCAGTCTGGAATTCTTTTGGACCTTTCCTGCGCAGTATCATCCGAAGGTCTGAGTCTTTTGGGAATGAAAAGTTATACTCTCGGAGAATATTGGATCACTTCGGTGCAGGTTACCGATTCAGCGGGAGGCGGTAATTTGCCGCCTGAAAAAATGGACCGTATCGAAGCGAAGCTGAAAGCGATGGCTTCCGGAAATTTAAAAAGGGAAAGTATCGCTTTTCAAAGAGCCGATTGGAATCCTAGAAAGCCGACTCCGGAAAGTATCGTAAACAGATCGGTTATGTTTTATAATTCCGATCTTCCCGACGTTACGATCATGGAAGTGAGAATGCCCGACGGCGTTGGTCTGGTTTACAGAATGCTTCAGATCATTCTTCGTCTGGATTTGAAAGTCAGATATCTGAGAGTATCGACTAGCGCGGATTATGCGTATGATTCTTTTTATCTTCAGACCTCGGACGGAACAAAACTGGAAGATCAAGAACTCTTATCCAAACTCAGAGATCTGATTCTTAACATACAACTTTCGGAACAAATTTTGGATGAAATCACGATCTGAGATAATTCGTCGTTTTCTGGCTCTTCGGGATTCTTAAAATTCTAAAATCAAAACGCGTTAGTTCCTTTCGGATCCGTTTCTTTTTTCGCTCGCGCGCAAACACGGTCGGCGTTATACTTTCCCAAAACGATTCTTTAAAAATACGCTATAAAATCTTTTAGCGATAAGAATTCAGAGAATAAGGAGAGAATACTTTGAATAATCCTACCTTAAATCCGGGACTTGCCCCCTTTGATATTTCCAGTTATAGGGGAAATCGGGGAAAAAATTTTTACGAAGAAGATCGAGTGTTGCAGACCTTGGTCGAAAAGTATTCTCAAGGTTATGACCCTTCTCATAAGAAGGCGATGCAGGATCACCTCTTAGGTTATGGAGCTCTTGTCGGCGGCATTTTGGACGAACTTACCGAAGCTTCTCATAAAGAAGGGAAATACGGCGAAGTGGTCAAATACGATCGCACTGGAAATCGTATCGATCAAATCGTTTATTCCAACGAACAGAAACAATCCAGGAAAATTTCCTACGATTACGGAATCGTAAATTTAAACTATCATTCTTCTTGGAAACATCCTTTTACCGATCTTCATCGTTATGCGCTCGCTTATCTCGCAAATCAGAACGGAGAAGGAGGAGTGACTTGTCCTCTCGCGATGACCGAAGGGATGATCAAAGTTTTGGAAGCGCTGGGAACTCCCGAACAGAAAGCGAAATATTTACCCTTGGTCGCAGGAGAAGGAAGCGAATCTCATTTTATGGCAGGCCAATACGTCACCGAAAGAGTAGGAGGTTCTAACGTTAGCGCAAACCGTACGATCGCAAGAAAGCAGGAGAATGGAAAGTGGATTCTTACCGGTGAAAAATGGTTTTGCTCCAATCCGGGAGATCTTTGGGTAACGACGGCCAGAGTGGAAGACACGAATACGATCGGTCTTTTTCTCGTTCCTCGAATCAAAGACGACGGTACGTTAAACGGACATCATATTCTTCGTAAAAAAGATATTATCGGATCCAGGGGAAAACTCACCGTTGAAATCATTTACGACGGCCTCGAAGCGGAAGCTCTCGGAAGACCCGCGCACGGAATTGCAAATCTTATCAAGTATGTGATCGGAATATCAAGACTTCACGTTTCACTCGCTGCTTCCGGAATTTCGAGAAGGGCTTGGATGGAAGCCTACGAATACGCGAAGTTCAGATCCGCTTACGGAAGTAAAATTTTAGAATTCCCATCCTTGTTAAAACAACTCAGCGATCAGAGATTGAAGCACACTGCGATGTTGACTTCCGTTTTTAGGCACTATCACACGCCTGAAAATCTAAAATTAGCAGGAGAAGTTTTAGCTCCTCTTTTAAAATACAAATGTTCCTCTACATCTACGGAGATTACATACAATTCGATTCTTGTCTTGGGTGGAAACGGAATCGTAGGAGATTTTTCCGCGCTTCCCAGACTCCATAATGATTCCATAATAAACGAAACTTGGGAAGGCACTCATTTATTGTTAAGCGAACATGTCCTAAGAGGTTTTAAAAGAGAAAAAGTCACAAACGCATTCTTCAAATATGTTGAGGATTTGACCGACACGTCGACCGAGGCCGCCGAGACGATCCAATACAAAGCGAAACTTTTGAAAGGGATTCTTGAAAAATCCGGTCCCGAAGAATTGGATCTCAATCGAATTTATATTTCGGACTTGGCTTTTGAAATTTTCGCTTTGGCGGCACTTTCCGACGCGTCCGGCAAAAAAGCGCCGCATCTTCGGAAAGATCTTTCGGATTTCAGAGACGGATATTTGGATCTTGTAAATTCTTCGCAGAGTTTTGCAAAGAATGAAAGTTTTTCGGGCAATCCTGAGAAACTAAAATCGGTGATTCATTATTAGAATGGGTTCGGAAAAGATCCTCTCGTCCAGGCGGATTCTTCCGTGAATCTTAGAAAAGTGCGGAGTTCCCGCACAAATTCGAGTTCACAACAAAATATCGTTCACGATCGGTGAAACTGAATTCAGGAAACTTCTTTGTCGGGCCAAAGATTGGTCCGATTTAAACGGAAAAGATCCTCTCGTTCAAAACCAATTCTTCCGCTTGTAGGATCTCCAACGGATAAGAATAAAAATAACCCTGACCGAAATCGCAATTGAGTTCCTGCAAAAGATTGTGCTGCATCTCGTTTTCCACGCCTTCCACGATGATCGCCTTTCCCATTGCCTGAACCAAATTGACCAGAGAAGTGATGATCGTCCTTGTCGAAGTCTGAAAGTAATTAAAGAGAAAAATTTTATCGAGTTTGATGTAATCGATCGGCAGATGGATCAGTCTTCCCAAGGAGGAATAACCTTTGCCGAAATCGTCGAGTGCGAATTTAAAACCGTAATCCCTCAACGAACCGACGACTTTTCCGATTTGAGTTTCGTAGGAATCGAAGGAATTTTCGATGATCTCGAGAATGATACGATCCGGCCGAATCTTATAATAAGCGCTCGCCTCCTTAAGAAGAGAAACGATATTCTTATCGCCGAGTTGTTTCGGTGAAATGTTAAGCGACAAAGAAACGTTTTTAGATTCCAGGATCGAATTTTCGTAGTAGCGAAACGTTTCCCAGATCATCCATTCTCCGATCGTTTTGATAAAACTTGAATTCTCCGCGATCGTGATAAAACTTCCGGGAAGAAGTTTTCCCTTTTTCGGATGATTCCAGCGGACGAGCGTTTCCATAGAAAAAATTCTATTTTCCCTCATATTTACGATCGGCTGAAAATGAATTTCTAACTCGTTTCGGTTTAACACTTTTCGAAGATCGATTTCAATCTTCGCCTTTTCCGAGGTGGCCGAAATCGCGCTCCGATCATAATAATAATGGGAATTCGGACCGATCAGAAAGGAACGATGCAAGGCTTCTTTTAGAATACGAATCGAGTTCATATCGGTGCCCGAGGCGGTTTCAAAACGCGAATAACCGATGTTTATGTTGAGATGAAATTCCCTTTCACCGTACGAAAAAGGAAAATTAAAAAGAAGAATGATACAATCACAGAACCATTCGGCTTTCGACTCGGAATCGATCTGAGAGGAAGAAAGTAAAAAACAATCTCCTTCGATTTTAAAGATGGAATCGTTTTCGTTGAGGTATTTTTTTAATCTTTCCGCAACCTTCTTAGAAATGGTTTCAAAGTAAGAATTTTCCTCCCGGGAAGCCACCGCGTCGGGATTGGAAAAGGATAAGAAGAAAACAAAATGTTCTTCGAGATCTAGAAAATTTTGAGAAACGAGTTCTTGGAAATGTTTCAGAAAGTATTTTTTATTCGGAAGATTTGTGACCTTGTCAAAATGGCTCGAGTCGAATTCCTTTTTGGGAAGAATCGAGTTTTCAGGTCGAAAACGGATCATGTAAGAATGATCCAGATCGTGAATCGTCAACTGAAGTTTTAGATTTGTTTCGTTTGAGAATGAGGAGAATTCGATATCGTTCTCTTGCAGAATGGAAGTCATACTGAATTCTTTTTCCCAGGTCTTTTTGGCCCTGAGAACGGGAATTAATTTTTCAAAAAGAATCCGGAATTTGGGATACGCCCCATATTTTTGGAACTTAGAATTGGAATAGATCACTTTCCATTCGCGATCCAGAACAACAATGCCTTCGATCGATTGATCGGAAAAATACAATAATGATTTTTGTAAAGACGGAGATATATTCCCCATTTGCGTGTCCATGGTTAGCATTTTATCGTTAAAATACTATAATGAAATACGTACTATAAATCAAAATATTCGCTATTATAACTTTACATTTGTAAAAATTGTCTATTTCCAGAATGGGACACAAAATCGAATTTCGTTTTCGCTTGTAATGCGAAATTATTTTCTTATAAATAAAAAAAACTTTCCTAAAGGCGCTTCTTAAGATCCACTCTCTAATCCGTCGAAAATCCAGCGTTCTCACTTTCGAGATTAGAAGCGGATTCATTCACGATAAAATTGAAAAATTCTTCCCTTAATTTCGCCGCAAGTCGTTTACGAAAATCTCCGGAGAGAAACGTTGGACTTGATTCGAATATTTCTTTGAAACAAGGACGGAACAAAGATTTGGACATCGGATTTTATAAAAATCAGCACGCTGAAATTCTCAATCGATTGAGCGAAATCGAAAATAGATTGGATTTTGAAATTTCCGATAACATAGAAATCCTTTCTCACGAGCTTGCCGGTTTGTCCGCGAGATTGATTCTTCATATAAACATGGAAGAGAACTTGGTTTTTCCTCGTGTGAGGGATTTGATCCCGAGCCGCGGACTTTCTTTTCACGACGAATATGTTAAAAAAGCGACGAATCTTAAAATTGCGTTCAAAGAATACAGCAGCAGATGGTCTCTTCCTTCCGCAATTCTTGAGCGGGAAGCCGAGTTTCGAAAGGAAACCCGATGGCTGATCGTCTCACTCAGAAAACTCGTTAAAAAAGAAGAAACCGAAATCTATTCGGTTCTGGAAAAAGGAACCAAGCCCGTCTAACGTTTTCCCATCCATTCGACACAATCCGCCAACATCGTTTGCATTTGTTCCTGGTTCTTTTTCAAAGGATATCCGTGGCCGGGTAAGATCCGTTCAAAGGAAAAGTTTCCGAGTCTTTTCATCGATTTTTTTTGTTCGGGCCAGGAATACCAGCAAACGTTTCGAAACGCGATCAACCGGTCTCGTTCCGGATCGTAAGCGAGATGGTCTCCCGTAAAAAGAAATTCTTCCCGATACAACAAGACGGCGTGACCTTTCGTATGTCCCGGCGTGGGAATGATTTTTATATCCTCCGCGAGTTCGAAGATCTCGTTTCCCCGAAGTACGATTTCCGCCGATGGAACCGCGCGGACGTCTCCTTCATGAATGATTCTTTCGCATCCGAATGTTTCTCTGAATTTTTCGTGATCGGCGACGTCGTCTTGGTGGGTTAAAAAATGATAACGGATTCCCCCGAGCTTTTTTATCTTTTCCGCAAGGGACGGAACGAATCGAGGTGAATCGATCAATACGTTTCCGTACTCTCTGAGAATCAAATAGGAAAAAGCCCCGTAAGAATCTTTCGAATGATATCCGCAGTAATAGACGTTCCCTTCGATCCGGCTCGGAAAACTTTCTTTCGCTTCCGCGAGATCCATTCTGTCTTCCGTCCCGATCGAGGTCGTCGGACAGGCCAAAAGCGCGCGGAGCGCCGATATTCTTTCCGAATCGGTTTCGGGCTGCTTCCATACAAACGCCGCGCCGTTCTTTTCCGAGAAAGTGGAAGGCGCGATGATCCTGCAGGTTTCGCAATCGATGCAGGAAGAATCCACGTAAAAGTTTCCTTCCCGATTCTCCATTCTCTTCTTTGTCAGATTGGCCATATTCTTTAGACTTCGATTTTGTCCGAGGATCGGATAACGCGTCAACCTAAGTAATGTTCGGGCCTCGCCTCGGGTCTTCTTTCTATTTTACAGCGGGAATACATTTTTCAGGGCTCCGAGTCTTTGTAATCAAAATGAAACATTTCTCTCATCTGATTGTAATGTAAATGAAATATAAAATGAGCCGCAGTTAGAAAGAATACAAGCGGAGAACGGAAGCATTACATTCCGGTATCTATAGATGAAAATGAAAGATAAGAATCGTAAAACAAGGCTCGCATTGTTACAAATCGGATTTCAGATTTTCGGAGCTCTGATCCTCGCACAAGCATCCTTGATGGCTCAAGAAAAGAATCAGCCCGTTACGGACGCGGCGAAAGTTCAGGATAAGAATTCTACGGCGACCACAGCCGATTCTTCCAAACCCCAGGAAAAACCGAAAAAGGAATTTTACGAAGACAACGACAGCGGTTTGATTTATACCAAGCCGGGTCCGAATCGAACCAAAATCGATACCGTCGATCAGAATAACTTTCCGGAACGCAAGGATATGCAGCTTCCGAATCACTTCAGACACAGACCCGAAAATCTGAACGAAGAGAAACTTGTGATCACTGCAAGGACCCAGTTCCGTGGAATCAGCGGAAACAGGGAATCTCCGTTCTCCGGAAATGAAGGTTTTAATACCGTGGATGCGAACTTTCGAAGATTGCGTCTCGGTTTTTTCTATCAAGGCGCGAAGTGGTGGGGATTCGCGACGCAACTTCGTCTGGAAAACGCCCTCAACAGTCAATTCTTAAAAGTCACCAAGGATAAAACTACGGGAGATGTTCAGGACGTTTCCTTAAATGATTCCCGCGGGCTAATTCAAGAGGCGGTCGCTTGGGTGAACATCCCGTTTATGAGCTCGCGATTTACGATCGGTCAGATCAACGTTCCGTTTAACCGCGAATACATTATGAGTTCCGCAAACCTCGTACCTTTGGAAAGATCGATCGTTACGAACGTTCTGCCTCAGTTCGATACGGGGGCGATGATTGCGATTCATCCGTTGGAATTGTTGGATAAGAAATACGTTAGATACCTTTCGATTCACGCATTTATCGGTAACGGTCACGGCGGCGGCGGTGATTACGGTTACGGTCGAAGACAGGACAATACCGCCGCTCGTCAAAATCTTCCGCAACTTTTGGCGCCCGTTTATTACGGACGAGTTCAATACAACGTCTTCGGGGGTTTGATTAAGAACGAAAAGGATATCGGTTGGGTTGAAGGAGATGAAATCTTTCAGAAGGACGCTAAATTATCTTTGGGTGCGGGGCTCGCTCAAACGACTCAATTAAAAACGTCTCAACCTTTACCCGTGGAATTTTTATACAAGGATCAAGTTTCACAAAAATTAGTGATTCAACAGACAACACCTACGAACGGAATCGATCCTACTGGGCTTCGTTCCGATTATCTCGCGGATAGATCGATCACGACTCCGGGAAGACCGAACTTCGGAATCGTAGGCCACACCTATGATCTAACGTTTACTTGGAAGGGTCTTTATCTCAACGGAGCTTGGAGTAAGTTTTCGGGAGCCGCGTCCAATCAAGTTATGGGTTATCACGCGCAGCTCGGTTACAACATTCATCTATGGGATTCTAAATATATCATGCCTGTTGTTAAATTCGATTTTATGAAAGGAGATTGGAATCAGAATCACACGTTCGATCCCGGTGAAGCGTATTATATCTATTGGGCTGGAATCAACTTGTTAGGAGATTACCACCTTTATAAGGTTCAATTGTATTATCAGTATATGCACACGAATTCCGCTAAAAATTATTTCTTCAATACGGCGGACAATAGGGATTCGAAAGCGATCTATCTTCAATTCCAGGCGAACTTCTGGACGGGAACTACTTCTCCGGAGAACGTTTCCGGAGGCGCGATCTATAGACAGGATTATTGATCCGAATTCGAGGCTTTTACAAAAAGAGATTGATCGAAGAGTTTCAGAATCGAGTTGATCTCTACGTCTCCGCTCTTAGAACAAAAAAAAGAATAAGCCTGATTGATGGTAAAACCATCGATCAGGTATCGAAACATAACGTAGATTTCTTCCGTATCAAAATTCGGATTGAGAAGATTCAGTTTTTGAGCGAGTTTGATACCTCTTCTATGGTAACGCTGATAGAGGCGATTGTAGTAATCCGTTTTTTTCTGAAGTTTTTCCTTCGTGAGAATTTCGTTCGTCAGAAATTGGTAACAGACTCGATTGAGTTCTTTTTTTGACTGAATGTCCAAAAGGATCGGCTTTAAATACTGATCTCTGATCGCGATCGAACTCGTACATCTTTGAAAGAGAGATTGTGTGATCTCCAGATCTTTTCGAGCGGCGTAATCGATAAGAATATAGATGAGATCGTCCTTGCTGTCGAAGTGTTCGTAAAACGTACCTTTTGCAAAACCGGCTTGCGCCGTGATGTCTTCCACTCTCGCTTCGTGAAATCCCTTGCTCCCAAAAACGGAAAGAGTCGCTTCTAAAAGTTTCTCCTTGGTCTCGAAAGATTTTTTGGATTCTTTTTTGGAAGGCTGAGAAGAAGAAAACCCGAGAAACGTTTTTTTTCTCGGGCGGATTTTAGATTCTTCTTGAGAGTGAAGTTTCAAGGTTTACTTCTTCTTTGCGTCTTTTTTCGAAAATTTAGAACCGAGTTCGTGAAAGACGGAAAGAGTCACCGGAACATAGAGAAGGCTGCCTAACGTTCCGAATCCGAGTCCCCATCCCAAAGCCAAAGTCATAGGAATCAAAACCGGATCGGAACCACCAAGGCTGTACGCGGTGGGCAGAAGTCCGGCGACGGTCGTTAACGTTGTAAGAAGAATCGGTCTGAATCTTCTTTGACTCGCCTCGATCAGGATTTCATCCATGCTCGCTTTGGATCCTTTTTTGATCGAGTCGATACAATCGACGAGTACGATGGACGCGTTTACGAGAACTCCCGCCAAGCCGATAATTCCTATCATCGCAAGGAAGCTGATCGATTTTCCGGAAAGAGGAAATCCGATCACGATTCCGATGATCCCGAGAGGAATCGTACTTAGGATCAGAATCGGTTTCCAGAAACTTCGGATCGTCAACGCGAGAATTCCGAAAATTCCGAAGATCGCGATGATGCCCGCTTTTCCAAGAGAAGCCATCGACCTCTGAGTATCCTTTTCTTCTCCCCCGAAAGAAATGGAGATGCCGGGATATTGTCTTTCGATCAGAGGTTTGAATTCGTCGGCGACCTTTTGGTTCGCGTCGTGCGCCGTGATTTCGTCTAACTTAACGTCTCCGTTGACGGTGATCGCTCTTTCGAAATCCTTGTGCGCGAGAAGTTCCGGAGATTCTATCAAATCCATTCTGGAAATTTTTGCGAGATGAGTTATGTTTCCGGCTTTGTTGCGCAGAGGAATCGATTTGATTTCGTTCGGATTTTTACGGAAGTCCCGATCATACACGACTCTAAGATAAATTTTCGTTCTTCCCTTTCGGATCGAACCTGCGCGTTCTCCGTCGTAAGCGGCGCGTAACGCGTTCGCTGCGGAAAGTGTCGAAACACCGGTGAAACTTTCGAGCCCTTCGTCCAATTGGATGTACATCTGTTTACGGCCGAAACGATAATCGTCTCGAACCGAAAACACTCCGGGAATGGACTTTAAGAACGTCTGAAGTTCGTTGGAAATCTTCTTTAGAGTTTCGTAATCTCTTCCTTGGATGGAGATCGTAATCGGCGCTCCGATCGGAGGCGCGTTTCCGAATTCCTCCAGGAAAAGATCGCTGATGCCGGGAGTTTTGCGAAGTTCCGGTTCGATGGAGCGAAGAATTTCGGACGCCTTTCTTTCCCGTTTCACTTCCGGAGTGAGATAGATAAGAATCACCGCCAAATTCTCGCCGAATCGAGAAAGAGGATCGTCCGGATCCGTCTGCTGGACTCCGATCTTGGTCGAGTAACTTACCAATTCTTCTTTCGGAATTTTTTGGACGATCGCTTCCATATATTTCATCTTCTCGCGAGTTTGAAAGATTCTGGAAGTCGGAGGGAACTCCGCCTTGATCATGATGATTTCTATGTCTTCCTTGGGAAAAAGAATGAAATCCATCTGAGACATCGCGCCGCAGGATCCGAATACGAGAAGAATTATAAAAGCAAAGGACGCTTTTTTGTGTTTAATGTTAAACGAAACTAGTCTTGAGAAGGAGATTTCAAGAGATTCAAATATGGAATCCATCTTTTGTCTGAACTTACCTTTGACTTTCAGTTGTTCCGGAGTTTTTGCAAACGCGGCGATCCTTGCGGGTAGGAAAAGAAAGGATTCTATCAAACTCGCGGTCAATGCAACGATCACGACTAGAGGAATTTCCCAGATGAATTTTCCCATGATTCCAGTCATAAAGAGCATCGGAAGAAACGCGGTCACGGTTGTGAGATAGGATCCGAAGATCGGCACGATCATCTCCACGGTTCCGCGAAGGGACGCGGTATGAGAATCGTTCTTCTGATCCAAATACGTGTAAATGTTTTCGGAGATGACGATCGAATTGTCCACGAGCATTCCTAGAGAGATGATCAAACCCATCATCGAAATCATGTTAAAGGAAACGTCGAAGAACGGAAGAACCGCAAACGTCATAAGCATCGAAAGCGGAAGAGATAGAGACGTAAGGGTCGCCGTTCTAAAATCTAAAAATAGAAAAAGAATTCCGAAGACGATGATAAAACCGATCAATGCGTTTGAAGAGACGACGCTGAGACGGTTCTTGGTCCTTTTGGCCTCGTCGTTTAGGACGAACGTTTTCATTCCGGAAGGATAAGAAGTCGAAAGAGAGTTCAATCTTTTGTGGACCGTATCCGCAACCTCGATCGCATCGGCTCTTTCCTTTTTAATGACCGATAACACGAGTCCTTGTCTTCCGTTTGCGATCGCCAAGAATCGGGGATACTCGAACGTATCTTCCACTCTTGCGAGGTCTCCCAGTTTTACGGTCGAGAATATTTCGTTCGTTCTCGTGGGGATTTTTCCGATTTCGGAAGGGTCTTTGAATTCTCCGTCGATTCTTAGATCGAACGAATTCTCCGAATCCACGGATCCGGCGGGAAGATTGATGTTTCTATTTCTTACCGTGTTGACTATATCAGATAAATCTAATGAATACTGCTTGAGTTTATTTGCATTTACTAATATTTGCCATTCTCGATCTCTTTTCCCAAAGACGTCTACTCTTGCTACTCCGGGAATTTTTTCCAATTCGAGTTCGATAAATTCGGCGGTTGTGTGGAGTTCGATCTCGTCTTTTCCTCCCGAAATCGAAAATTCAATAATGGGAAAAGATCCCGACTTTCGTTCGGTCATTTTCGGTTTTTCCGTTACTTGTGGCGGGAACTCAGACATGGCGTTGTCTACCGCGCGTCGGATCTCGTTTAAAACTTTCTCCGGATCCTTTTCTTCTAAACTGACTCGGACGTCGATATCGGAGACTGAATTTCTGGAAAAGGAACGGATCTCGTCGATCCCATCGATTTCCTTGAGTCTCTGTTCGATGGGATAAGTAACTCGAAGTTCTACGTCCGCCGGGGAGGCCCCAGGAAACTTAGTAGAAATGACCATCTGTTTCATATCTACATTCGGAAAAGCGTCTCGGCGAAGACCTAAGAGGGAAACGATCCCTGAGAGGAGAATGAAGACCATTCCAAGATACATAAAAAGGCGATTTTTGATAAACGATTCGATAATTGATTTCATATATTCTGACTGACTGGTCAGTTCTCTGAAAGGTTCGTTTTGTAGTCAAACTGGAAATTGCGGGAACTCCACAAAAATTTCGAAGGTTACTCGGAGGACGCAGGAGAATTGAGGATCTCCGGAGAACATTATGTTACAAAATGGCACTGACATCATCTATGAACCCGCATTCGTCCGTGGGAAGGGCCTTACCACGCAGATTTATCTGTGAAATTGCGGGAACTCCCTAAAAAATCTTCGGAAGAGCTCCAGAGTGCGGAGGTTTTGTCGCGAAATGGAAAAATTATGTCACTTTATTACGACTATAAAAACGGAGAGGTTGCGCGTTCGGCCTTGAAAATCAAAGTTCTCTTCCTTCGAAGCGTGAAATTGCGGGAACTCCCCACGCTCCCCATTCTTTTACAGGCGATCCTCGATTCTTATTTCATTTGACACACTCGAAAGGAGAGAATCTGATCTCAAGTGTGGAAAGAAACCGTCTTGCTTTAGCGATTACATTTGTTCTTACAATTTTGTCCGTCCTGATCGGACTCGTAAACATTTCCCTCTCAACGACCGCTTCGAAATATTCTAAAACTTCCGGCGGAACGTTTTTTAGTACGGCCCCGATCGGAGCGGCGCTCATAAAGATTGAGGGAGAGATTCATTCCGGACATTCAACGTTTGAATCCACGGGCGCGGAGAGCATTCTTCAGAAGCTCAGAGATATAGAACAAAATCCGAATATTAAGGGAATCTTAATTGAAATCAATTCTCCGGGAGGAACCGTAGGAGCTTCCCAAGAAATTTATAACGAGCTTATGCGTCTTCGAAAAACGCGAAAGATTGTAGTTTCTATGAAGGACATGGCGGCATCGGGCGGATATTATATCGCGGCTTCCGCGGACAAAATCTTCGCTCTCTCGGGAACGATTACGGGTTCGATCGGAGTCATAGCAATGGCGCCTAACGTTAAAGGACTTCTCGATCGTTACGGTGTGAAGATGAGAGTATATAAAGAAGGGAAATACAAAGATTCCTTGTCGCTCTTTCGAGATTCCACTCCGGAAGAAGATGAGATGATCCAGAAGATGCTCTCCGATACTTACAACGAATTCGTGCAGGACGTAGCGAAAGGAAGAAACCAAACCGTAAAGTCCGTTCAGAATTTGGCGGAAGGAAGAATTTATTCGGGACAGGATGCGTTTCGAAACAAACTTGTGGATGAAATCGGCGGAAGAAAGGAAGCGCTGGAAGAATTATCCAGACTTTGCCAATACGACGGTGAGATTCCCCTTTATGAAGAAGAAGAGTCTCCGTTTGACAGACTTTTTATGATGTTAGGCGCTAAGATGAATTCCTTTTCCGGAGAAAGAATTTTTTTCAAAGAATTTAAGAATTCTCCGGTCCTAATCATTCTTCCTCAAGCGCTAAGGTAAGAATCCTTTGAAAGACCTACTCAATTCAATCATCGAAGTCTTGGAAGCGGTTCTCTACGAGCCGATTCGTTTGGAAGTGGCGCTTTCCAATGTTCCGGAAAAAACTCTGAACCTATTTTCTTGGATGATATTGATTCCGAGTGCGCTCAGTATTTCAGTCGGAGCGACGTATTTATCCCCGCCTTATACGAGCGGTTCCATGGGAATGATCGCACTTGCTTTTCTGGCAAATCTTTCCATGATCTCTACACTGCCGCTGATTCTCGGCGCTGTGATCGATTTTTATGCACAGAAAAAAGAAAGAACGGGTAACGTTCGTTTTTCTCATAACCTCTGCCGTTTTGCGATGTCGGTTTTTGTGTTCTTTACGCCTTTGGCGATTCTTTTGAGAGAAACGGGGCTTACGGGGGGAATCGGTTATTTGCTCATTCTTCTTTTTTTGATCGCCTATTATGTGATCGTCGTTTCGAGAGGAATTCAGTTTATCTACGATCTTAAAACCTCGGACGCTTTTCGATTTTCTCTGACTTCCATTTTGATTTCCGGAATTTTTCCTTTTGTCTTTTACTTCTATATATCCGGATCTATTCTACATTTGATTTTATGAATATATTGATTACGAATGACGACGGAATTGCGTCGTCGGGGATTAAAGCTCTCGAAAAAGTTCTTCAGAGAGAACACAATACGTTCTTGATCGCGCCTCTTCGCGAAAGATCGGCAACTTCGATGGCCCTTTCGATTTACGATTCGATGAGGGTGGAGAGGATCAACGACAATCATTATATCGTCGACGGTTATCCTGCGGATTGTGTGAATATCGGATTACACGGTGATATTTTTCCGAAGATCGATCTCGTTCTTTCCGGTATCAACCGCGGCGTGAATATGGGACACGACGTCCATTATTCCGGAACCGTGGGCGCCGCGAGGCACGGAGCGATTCACAATCGTCTTTCCCTTGCAGTGAGTTCGGGAAATATCAACAGGGATTACGATTATATTAGAGAAGCCAAATTTACCTTGGAATTCATTGAACGTTATGCGTCCTTTCTTAGAAAGGGATCGGTCTATAATATCAACATTCCTTCCGACTTCGTTTCTTCTATGGATAATCTTAGAATTACGAAACTCGGAAAAAGAACTTACGAGGACACGTATTCCAAAAAAAATATCATCGGAGGAATCGCGGATTTTTATCTCGGAGGTTCGGATTTGGGTCATTCCGAAGAGGAAGGATCCGACTTCTCGGCATTCTTTTCGGGATTGATTTCTTTGACGCCATTGTCTCTGGACCAAACGGATTCTTCTCTTTTGAAAGAACTTTCAGAATCCGTAAGTAAGAATGTCTGAAAAAGAAAACAAAAAGAAATCCGCTTCCGCGAAGAAAAGAATTCTTCAGGAAATCAATAAAGAGAATTTTCTTTTTGCCCTGACTTTGATCGACCGGGAGATTTCTTCCGGAAACGAAGATCCGGAATTATATTATAATTTTGCGATATGTTGTGCGAGAACGGATAACTTTAAGAAGTGCATTTCGATCTTGGAAGATCTCTTGGAAAAATTTCCTAGATTCGGAGAAAGAGAAAATTCCATTCTTATGATGATCTATTCTCTGATCCGGAATAAGGATTTTAAAAAGGCTCTGGATAAATGCGACGAAAGGCTTAAACTTCAAGTGGACGACATTCGGATTCTTTCTATGAAAGCGTTTGCTCTGGAAAAATCCGGGAAAATCGGCGAGGCGATAGAGACTCACAAGAGAATTCTGAGACTTCGGCCGGAGTATAAGAATTCTTTAAATTCTCTCGGTTATCTTCTCCTGAACAATCGAGAAACAAGTTCAGAAGAATGGAAATTGGCGGCCGATTGTCTTAAATCCGCCCTCAAAGAAGAACCGGAAAATCCCGCTTATTTGGATTCCTTCGGAATTCTTCTTTCGAAAGCGGGTAAAAAAGAGGAAGCTATGAAGGCTCTGCAGAAGGCTCTTCGGAAAGCTCCGACACATCCGGAGATTCTTACGCACATTGAAAAAGTTGAAGAGTCTTCTTGACACTGCGGGTGTTTTTAAAAACATGGAGTCGGAAACGGGATGTAGCGCAGGGGTAGCGCATCTGCCTTGGGAGCAGAGGGTCGTAGGTTCAAATCCTATCATCCCGATTTTCCAATCCTCCCAAGACTCGGTAGCTCAGTTGGATAGAGCAACTGCCTTCTAAGCAGTGGGTCGGGGGTTCGAATCCCTCTCGGGTCACCAAAGGACAAGTTGAGATGGAGAACGTAGCTCAGTTGGTAGAGCTCCAGTTTGTGGTACTGGCTGTCGCGGGTTCGATCCCCGTCGTTCTCCCCAGTCTTTTGCGGGAACTCCCGCGTTTTTCACACTGAATCAGCCTTCGCTCAGCCAGATATCTTCAAGACAGAGTTTCCCTTTTTTCAGTTGATCGTTCGAGTCTTTTATCCAAGTACCGGAGATCGTCCAGATAAACATTTTTTGCGGGAACTCCTTACTTTCCACCGGTTTATAGTAAGGTTTTATAGGAATTATGAAATATTTTGATTCGGAAAACTTTAAAACTCGTTCTCCTAAAATTTCATCCTTCGGCATTCTTAATTCTTTATCCATATCAATGGATTCTCTCAAGATCAAATCAATCGTAAGATTGCCATTAGTTTCCGGACAAGCTTTTATTTGGAGATACTTCCAACTTGATATTCTTGGTTTACCTTGACTCAGGTGGTGGGTATGCCTCAATTCTAATTGAAAATCTTCTTCTCGAATCGATTCGCGCAATTTCGTCCATGTTGTCGTTGGATCTCTGTCTAAAAGATTTCCGATTCTCGAATTACTTTTTCTAAGATAAGAATTCGTAAAGTCAAAGGCTAAGAATGGTGGTCTTGTTTCAAAAGCTGTAATTTTATCCTTGGTCGAATTAAAAAGAAGGATGTTTCCTGTTATAATTGAGATCGGAAAGATGAACGAGAGTACAAGTAGGATTCTTTTCTGATTAACCACAGGATCAAAGTTGCGGGAACTCCCTTGTTATAGCAATCAGGATTCATGGAATTTAGTACACATTTATCATTAACGCAAAAGGAAAGATTATGAAAATCGGGATTACGGGTGGAACGGGCTTAATAGGGAGAAATCTTGCATTTGCTTTACTAAAAAATGGATTCCAAGTGAGAATATTTACGCGTTCCGCAAATATTCCGACATTCTTTCTGAAGAAACCGAATCTAGAAATTATTAGGTCTGAATTTCCTGAGATAAAAGACATCGAAGGTTTGGATGGAATAATAAATCTAACTGGTGCGCCGATCGCAGGAGTTAGATGGAGCGAAAGAATCAAAGATGAGATTCGTCGTTCCCGTGTTGATTATACTCAAAAGTTAGTTAAGTCAGCTTTGAAAATTGCGGGAACTCCCTTAAAATTTTTCTTCCAGGGTTCGGCAATTGGTTATTATGGTTCTTATACAAATGATTCTCCTGTTTTTTCGGATTCCTCTTCTGGAGGGTTTGATTATTTGGCCAATCTTTGTAAGGAATGGGAGGATGCCTCCACCGAAATATCCAATTTGGGCACTCGCAGAGTGATAATGAGAACAGGAGTAGTTTTAAGTCTTGAGGGAGGCGCTCTGAAAAGCATGCTTCCGCCATTCAGGCTTGGGCTTGGGGGGGCGGCCGGATCTGGAGATCAAATGCTAAGTTGGATTCATCTGAACGATTTAATAGACGCTGTTCTGTATATTATTCGAGATTCAAATCTTTCGGGTGTATTCAATTTGGTTTCTCCAAATCCAGTAAGTAATCTTCTTTTTTCCGAGACCCTTGGGAAAATCTTAAATAGACCGGTTTTTTTTAGAGTTCCCGCAACTCTCTTATACGGATTATTTGGAGAGGGTGCTGATGTAATTCTTAAAGGCCAAAACGTGATTCCTGAGAGACTTCAGAAATCCGGTTTTTTATTTTCTTACCCGACTATAGAAGCCGCACTGCGGGAACTCCTAAGATAATATTTACAGAGTAACATTTTTCAATAAAATCCAAAATAAGAAAATTTTTTTAAGGAAAAACATTCCGCGACTTCTTTCTCAAGAACCGATGTGGGTATGGGAAACTATAAAGAAAGAGACGAAGTGTTATCTGCAGCCTTCGATATGTCGAAAATTACATGTTCCTTCTTAATTCCGGAACTCTTATATAAAAAACTGACATTTAAAGATAAAAAAGGAATAGGTAAGAATTTAGAATATCTACTAAAAAAGTATAAGAACAAAATTCTCAAGAGCAAGAGAATTCATAGAAAAACAGCAACATCACTTTATCAAGAAAAGGGAGGCGGCTTAATCAAATTCAATGTTAGGATTCGGCCCATCTTTTGGGAAGAATTGACTATTCTTTCTCGATCTCATGGGGTCTCGAATTGCTACTTATATCATCTCATTCTAAAATGGGAGACTTTGAGTCAGGATGGAACTGCTCCTGTTCAGAGATTATTTCATTCAAGAATCAACCAGAGGCTTATCTTAGTCTGGATGATAGACTTTAGGAAAGAATATTCTCAGAGAATTGCGCAGCTCTTGAATGAGTTCCCGCCTGACTCATTCAAGTAAGTTGTGTTTTATTTCCAATCAACTAAGAGAGATCAAATTCCCTATTAGAATTTGATCGTTATTCTTTTAACCCAAGAGAATTAATTTTATAGAAACAAGAGAATGATAGTGTCCTTAAAGTTTCGCACAAATGAGAACTTGAGAAGAGCTCTCCTCACACGATCAAGCCATGAGCTTTA
>NZ_NPDU01000084.1 GCF_002811985.1 Leptospira adleri | reverse complement strand
GGAAATTCTTTGTAGGAGTTCCGACAAAGAAAGCCGAGCTTTTTACTTGCAAAATTAGAATTTTGTGATAGAGAAAAGTCTCCCGAGCTTTCCCGCCACCACTCCCCTCCACCCAAGATCAGGGTGGGGCCCGCGACTTTTACGGTAGATTCGTAGGTCCTACGGAAGTAACTTGAAAGCAAATCTCTGCACGAGAAAAATTCCGCAACCAAAGAGCCGATGGTTTTTCAAATCCAAGGGAATACAAATGAGTTTACACAAGTAAACCCAGAGAGTTACTGCTCTACCTTTTGGACCTCGAGTGAAAATTAAGCGATTTTGGATTCTTTTTTAAGAATCAGTGTAGGCATCACTCGATCGGTGATCACCTCTCCCGTGATGATCACTTCTTCTATGTCCTTGCGAGAAGGGATATCAAACATCAGATCCAACATAATGTTTTCAACGATGGCCCTGAGCCCTCTGGCTCCGGATTCTCTCTTGATCGCAAGTTCGGCGATTCTATCGATCGCGTCTTCCCGGAAAGTAAGTTTTACATTCTCGAGTTCTAATAAACGAGTGTACTGTTTGAGAACGGAATTCTTCGGTTCGCGGAAGATTTGTTTGAGCATATCCACATCCAATTCTTGAAGTGTGGCGACGATCGGCAATCTTCCGATAAACTCCGGAATCAGACCGAACTTGATCAGATCTTCCGGAATCACCTGTCCCATCAACGCATCCTTGCTGTCCGACTGAGGTCTCGTCTCTTCGGAACCGAAACCGATCGTCTTTACGCCGGTTCTGGACTTGATGATGTTCGGAAGATCCACAAATGCTCCCCCGAGTATGAACAGAATATTTTTAGTATCAACTTGTAAGTATTCCTGATGAGGATGTTTTCTTCCACCCTGAGGAGGAACGTTCGCAACGGTTCCTTCTATGATTTTAAGAAGAGCTTGTTGGACCCCTTCTCCGCTCACGTCTCTTGTAATCGAAGCGCTGTCCGATTTACGCGCGATCTTGTCGACCTCGTCGATATAGATGATTCCAATCTCTGCTTTTTTGATATCATTGTCCGCATTTTGGATAAGTTTGAGAATGATGTTTTCTACGTCTTCTCCCACATAACCCGCTTCGGTCAATGCGGTCGCGTCCACGATCGCAAACGGAACCTTGATGATTCTTGCTAGGGTTTGAGCGAGGAGAGTTTTCCCGCTTCCGGTCGGGCCGATGAGAAGAATATTCGATTTTTCGATTTCGATATCGGATTTTTTTTCTTTGAGATTTACGCGCTTGTAGTGGTTGTAAACCGCAACGGAGAGAGCTTTCTTCGCATGATCTTGACCGATCACGTACTGATCCAAAATGGATTTGATATCCGCGGGACTTGGAACCTCGCTGAATACTTCCGACTTTTCGTGGGTATGATCGTGGTCTTCCGCAATGATTTCGTTACAGAGAGAAATACACTCGTCGCAGATATAAACACCCGGACCGGCGACTAAACGTTTTACTGCATCTTGTTCTTTTCCGCAAAAAGAGCAGAATAGTTTTTGTTTACCGTTGGTTCCCGGTGTTTTCTTCGCCAAGGGATTTCTCCTGATTAAGCTGGGGCTGCGACTTGCGCCGTTTTACTTCGGTCGATATCGATCACGGTATCTAAGATTCCGTAATTCTTCGCTTCTTCCGCGGTCATATAAAAATTTCTTTCCGTATCTTTCTGAATTTGTTCCACACTCTTTCCGGTGTGTTTGTGATAGATCGCGTTCAGAATTTCCTTCAATTTAAGAACTTCGCGAGCCTGGATCTCGATATCGCTGGCCTGACCGGTCGCGCCGCCCATCGGCTGGTGCATCATGATTCTAGAATTCGGAAGCGCGGAACGTTTTCCCGGAGCGCCGCCCGCCAAAAGAAGAGCCGCCATGGAAGAAGCCTGACCCAAACAAAGAGTTCTCACATCCGGTTTGATATATTGCATCGTATCGTAGATTGCGAGACCGGAAGAAACGTAACCTCCGGGAGAATTGAGATAAAGATAAATATCTCTCTCCGGGTTTTCAGCCTCCAAAAATAACAATTGGGCCGTAATCACGTTCGCGTAGTCGTCGTTGATTGCATTCCCGAGAAAGATGATTCTATCTTTTAAAAGTCGGGAAAAGATATCGTAAGAACGCTCTCCCCTGCTCGTTTGCTCGATCACATACGGAATTACGCTCATGCTTTCTGCTCTTCCTTTTGGTTCAGATATTCTTTTACCTGACCAATGCTCAATTTGTCAGTATATTTCTTTTCTACAAGATCAAAGAGGGTATCATCCACTTTTTTCGCGAAAAAATTCTCTCGATAATTATCCATGAGTTTTCCCTTTTCCAGCTCTTTTTTAAGATCGGACAGAGAAATCTGGTAACTTGACGCAAGTTTTTCTAAATCTGCGTCAAAATCCGAATCGGAATAAGCGATGTTCTCCGTCTGAGCGATCTTTTGACGGGTAAAAAAGTGTTTCAGTCGGGATTCTGCGAGATTTTTGAAGGATTCCTGCACTTCTTTCAGATCCTTTTTGATCATCTCCGCGTATTTTTCCATCGTAATATGAGGAAGACGGAATTCGTGGATCATATTGTGGAAAACGTGTTCGGATTCTTCTTTTACATAAGATTCCGGGAAGATAAACTTAGAATCGTCGATGACTTCCTTGTAAATCTCCTCCATTTTCTTATTCTTCACCCCTTCCTCAAAACGTTCCTTCAGATTCTTGCGAATTTTATCCTTGAGAGCGCTCAAAGACTCGGATCCGTCGAATTCGGAGGCGAGGTCGTCGTCCACATTCGGAAGAATGTTTGCATACTGAGCTTTTACCGTAACGGAATACTCGAAGGATTTGCCCGCAACTTCGTTCTGCGCGTAGTCCTCAGGGAATGCGTGCACAAAGTCCTTGCTGTCTCCGGTTTTCAGTCCGAAAAGATTCTCGTCAAAACCTTTGAGATTGCTCTCGTGTCCGAGGTGGTAGTCGTTCGAAGTGTTGCTTGCGTTTTTCGGTTCTTGACCGGATTCGCGAACGATATATTCCATATCGATAATGTCCCCGCTCGCGGTGACTTGGCCCTCTTCTTTTAATTGTTTGCGGGCCAATTGTTTACGAATGGTTTCGATTTCTTCCTGAACGTCCGCGTCGGAAACTACGACTTCAGGAAGTTTGATCTTGATTTTCTTATATTTACCGAGAGTGATTTCCGGATTGGTTTCGTAAACCGCAGTTGCGATCAGAGTTTTTCCGGGTTGATAGTCTTGGATTTCGAATTTTGGAAACCGGACCATCGGATGTTCCAATTTTGCGAGAATGGAAGTCATTCCGTCCACGATCAGAGTATTGATCGCGTCACTCGCCACCGCGTCTCCAAGATGACGTTTCACCATTTGCAGCGGAGCCTTGCCTTGGCGGAAGCCGGGAATTTTTACGTCTTTTTGTTTTTCCGCGTAAGTTTTTTCAAAAGCCTTCTCGATATCGGAAGCCTCGAAAGTGAGTTTAATATCAACGGTCGCGTTAGAATTCTTTTTTGTTTTATAATCCATGATGTAAATGGGCCTGGAGGAGAAGAGTATAGAAGAAAAAGCGGGAAACGGGATTCGAACCCGCGACCCCCTCCTTGGCAAGGAGGTGCTCTACCACTGAGCTATTCCCGCGATTATTCAGGTAGATCCATGATTTTCGGCAAAAGTCCGGTGTAAACTCACTTTTTGGAGAATCATCTTTTCCTCAGAATTTTTTGAAAGAACGGCAAAAGATTTTTCGCAAGGATCCGATGTCCTTCTGCAGTGGGATGAATCCCGTCTTTTTGATTGAGTTTTTTATTTCCTGCGACCCCGTCCAAAAAAAACGGAACCAGAGGAACGTTTTCTTCCTTTGCGATCTTCGGAAAAATGGATTCGAATCTTTTTCTATATTCTTTTCCGAGATTGGGAAAGGTTCTCATCCCGATGAGAAGAAATTTCGCCTTAGGATTTTTCTTTCTTACCCTCGAAAGAATTTCCTTTAGATTCTTTTCCGTTTGATCCGGAGAAATTCCCCGCATAGAATCGTTGGCTCCGAGCTCGAGGACAAAAAGATCGAAGGAATTGGAGAGCGCCCAATCCAAACGCGAAAGTCCTCCCGAACTCGTATCCCCGCTCATCCCTGCATTCACCGACTTTACCGCAATTCCTTGTTTGGAAAGTTCTTTCTCAAGAACCGCCGGAAACGCTTCCTCCGGAGAATGTAGACCGAGACCCGCCGTAAGACTGTCTCCGAAAAAAAGAATTCGGACGGGAGAAATATCCGAATCCGCGTGAAGAGATGTAAGACAAAAAGAACTTAGAATGATAAGAACCGGTCCCAAAACTGAGACAGGTTGTTGCAGCTTGACCTTTCTGACAAAGTAAAATAAGGTTTTGAGACATGCTGTAAGTAAGAGTTTAAAACGAATCATAACAAGGACCTGCCCGAAGGAATTTGTTTTTACAGAATTGAACGTTCTTATATCCTGTCAAACTATGATCCGACGTTTCCTCTTTGTGTTCCTTCTTCTTTTGGCTTTCCTTACGGCATTTTACTACATTCCCTCCTATCAACAAGAACTCCAAGCCGACGGTTGGGACGGTTATTTAGAATCTCAGGCGAAAGCCATCGTTGACAAAATGTCTCCCGAAGAATTGGCGGGCCAAGTCATCCACGTCGCAATCCCGGGGAAAACCTTGGACCAGACGGCGGAAAAAGAAATTCAGGAAATTCTTCCCGGAGGGATCATCCTTTTTGGAATGAATCTGGGGACCAAACAGGAAATTCTCAAACTCAACTTCGAACTTCAGAAAAAAAGTTTGGAAGCCTCGAAACTTCCTCTTCTCATTTCCGTGGACCAGGAAGGCGGAAGGGTTCTTCGAGTAAAAGACGGGGTCACTCAGTTTCCGGGTGCGATGGCGCTCGGACAAGCGAAGAATGCGGACTACGCATACAAGGTAGGATTTGTCACTTCGTTTCAACTCCGAAAACTCGGACTCAATTTCGTTTTCGCACCGGACTTGGACATCAACAACAATCCGGACAATCCGGTCATCAATACTCGTTCTTTGGGGAGCACTCCCGAGATGGTTTCGAAGGCCGGAATCGGTTATGAAAAAGGAGCGAGACTCGGAGGAGCGATCCCTACGATCAAACACTTTCCGGGACACGGAGACACAAACGTAGACAGTCACCTCGGACTTCCTAAGATCGATAAGAATCTGGAAGAATTGGAAAAGATGGAACTCATTCCTTTTAAGGAATCGATCGAACAAGGCGCCGAAGTCGTGATGAGCGCGCATATCCTCTATCCGAAATTGGATCCAAATCTCCCGGCAACGCTCTCTTCCAAAATTCTTACAGGAATCCTAAGAGAAAGAATGGGTTTCAAAGGTGTGATCATCACCGATGCTATGGAGATGAACGCGATCTCCGTTCACTACAAGGACTCCGATCCGGGAGTTTTAGCTATATTAGCAGGCGCTGATATACTTCTTATGACGAGCTGGGGAAAAACCACGCGCGATATGAGAGATCAGGTTTTGAACGCCTACAAAAAAGGAACCTTTCAAAAAGGGGAAAGAGATCTTCTGAAGGAAGCGGCGTTCAGACAAATTCTTCTCAAGCTCAAACACGGAATCATCTACGAGTTCTCTGCAAAAAAATCGAATCCGAAATCTTTGTCTCCGA
The DNA here is from genome assembly GCF_002811985.1 of Leptospira adleri. Classification (GTDB taxonomy): domain Bacteria; phylum Spirochaetota; class Leptospiria; order Leptospirales; family Leptospiraceae; genus Leptospira; species Leptospira adleri. The sequence continues at coordinate 12,681 of NZ_NPDU01000084.1, read as the reverse complement.
TGGAGGAAAAGGAAATCACTTTCTTTCAGGATCAGATCGCGGAAAGAGAAAAGATCTTTTTGGAAATTTTTTCTCCTAATCTAAACACGGACGTCTCCCGGGCTTCCATCGTTTCTTTTCCCGAAACCTTCGTTCCCAACTCGGTTAAACCCGAAGAGACAATCTTCGCAGTCAAAGGTAAGGAATTTGAAGGCGTTCTTGCTGAAAAAAATCTCGCGAACGCCAGCGCGGGTAAAATCACCGCGCTCCTGAAAGAAAATAAATTCAAAAGAATCGTTCTTACTTCGTTCAGCCAGTTGGAACTCGATCTCGCGGCCGGGTTGGCCAAACGTTATCCGGCACTGGAAGTCGTTTGTCTTCACTATGGAACTCCATTCTTAAAATTGAATACTCTTTCAAATCTAAAAATTTTATTTTCTTTTTCTCCGACCGTAGAATCTAAAAAGGCGCTCCTTTATTCCGTTGTGGAAAGAACGACTCCGGTTCCTGTCGTCGATTTGATTTTGAAAAGCTCGAACGAAAAGACCGTTGTGAAATAAGGTCAAAATCGTTGAGATCCAATCGGATCGTAGGAGTTCCTACGAAAAGTCTCGCGGGATTCTACTTGCGAGAAATCTGTTTTTCTGATAAAGGAAAGTCTCCCGATTTTTTTTCCACCTCCCACCCCTCCACCCAAGATCAGGGCGGGGCGCGCAAGTTTTTACGGGAGATCGTCGGAGTTCCTACAATTCTTTCCAATTTCAATTCTTCGCGAGTAAGCCTTGAAAAACGATAGAAACGATTTAAAAAATCCGATTTCCAAGACCGGAGCCCCCGGGATCTACGTCCACTACCCGTATTGCATTCAAAAATGTGAATATTGTGATTTTTTTTCGATAGGAAACGGACAGTCTTCGATCCCGGACGAGGCAGGTCTTTTTTCAAGATATAAGGAGGAAATTCGCCGAAGAATTCTGGACAATCCTTCCATCGCAAATTTTCAATTCGATACGATCTTTTTCGGAGGAGGAACTCCAAGCCGCGCGGACCTCGGTCAAATTCGAGAACTCATTCTTTTCTTAAAACAAAATCTAAAACTTTCACCGCAAACGGAAATCACGATGGAATGCAATCCGGAAGATATCACATCCGAATTTCTGAGTTCCCTTTCGGAAATAGGAATCGATCGGATTTCCGTGGGAATCCAGAGCTTTCAACCGGAAAGACTTCGTTTTTTGGGGAGACACTACGATCCGCAGCGATACGAAACCATTTTAGAAACCGTAAAAAATTCTCCGATCCAAAATTTTTCGGCGGATCTGATCTATGGAATCCCGGGCCAGACGATCGAAGAAATTCTCAAAGACATTCGTCAGGTTTTATCCTACGGAGGAAAACATATCAGCCTCTACGCGCTGACCGTGGAAAAGGGAACCGAATATTCAAGAAAGGTAATGGACCGACTTCTCCCCGCACCGGAGGAAGCAATCCAGGAAGAAATTCTCAAAAGACTTCCCGAACTCCTTTCCCATTTTGAAATGACTCAATACGAGGTAAGCAACTATTCAAAACCCGGATTCCAATCCAGACACAATCTCAAATACTGGACGATGGAATACTATCTTGGAATCGGCCCCGGAGCTCACGGATTTCTTCCAAGCGGAAGATATTCCAACCCGAGAAACGTGGAAAAATACAAACGAAAAGAATTCTCCGTCGAATACACCCCTCCCGATATTTTTGAAGAATTGACCCTTTCCCTCTTTCGCTTATTTCAACCCGTCGATCTGAATTCTTTTTATCACCTCATTCCGGAAAAAAAAGAAAGTTTAGAACGAGCCCTTCTGGGTTTAGAAAAGGACGGCAAGGCCGATTTTCAAAACGGAATCTTTTCTTGGAAACCGGAATCCGTCCTTTTCCTGGATTTCGAAATCCTAAAACTCGCTTCCTTATAATTCGGTTTCTTTTTTGAATCTTTTTTAACACAAAGAACTAAAGAAAGAATTTTTTCGAAACACAATTATATTCAAAAATAATTGTATACAATTTTTCATATATACCCGATCGATAATCCAACAAAGAAAATTTTCGTTTGGCATTTCCCAAAATGAACAATCAATTTGCCCGCAAAACGAAAGATAAGGATTTCCAAATCAAATCTCGTTCAAATATTAACTTCTCATTTTTTATGATATTGAGTTAGACAAGAGACAACAACGATGACCAAAACAAAAACACACGAATACGAAACGTTCCTCCCGTCTCCACAATTCGATGGAAACGGAAATTTGACCTTTGAAAAGCTTCAGACGATTTTAAACGAGGCGAGAAAAGAAGCTCTTCAGGAAATCGAGCTTTATCGTTTTTCTTCCGGAGCCAATTCGATCGAACCCCTGATCCTTTGGTCGGAAAGCGATTTTAAGGAAATCCCCTATTTTTCAGATTCTGTTCTGATTCAAACCGAACTTCAAAATCTTACGGGGCCTCGTTATAAGATTTCACAAAGATTGCTTAGAAAATCGGACTACAGAGTGATCTGCAGATCCAATTCTCTTTGTATTCTTTTTGATTCTCATAAAAAAAGGCCTTGGAAAAAAAGAGAATCGCTGTTAGCCGGTTAAATTAGAAAAATCGAAATTAGCATCGCCGAAAATAAATCCCTTCTACGCGGCGACGGATTCGCTTTCCAATCGCTATAATCCAAACTTAGATTCGGCGAAAAATTATAATCCGATGCTTCTGTAACGAAGCGCAATTTGTCCGGTTCGAACGATTTCTTCGATCCCATACTTGGACATGATTTCAACGATCGCGTTCACCTTTCGAGAATTTCCCGAATATTCTATCGTCAAAGAAGAATGCGTCAAGTCGGCGATCTTCGCCTCGAATACCTCGCAAACGGAAAGAATTTCCGTCCTTGTTGTTTCCGAAAGTTTAACCACTAAAAGCACAAGCTCTCGGCTCACACAATCATGGTACGCCAGATCCTCCACATCCAAAACGTCGGGGAGTTTATAGAGTTGTCTCTTGACCTGATCCACCGTGGATTCGTCGCCTTTGACGACGATGACCATACTGGAAACTTCGGGATTTACCGTGACACCGACCGCGATCGAATCTATATTATAACTTCTGCGAGTAAATAAACCGGAAACATGGCTCATTACCCCGGGATGATTGTTTACCAGAATTTTCAGAATGTGTTTCATGCTTTTTTGAGTCCGGCCAAATCCTTAAATTCGATCATATCCTTTTGCGATTTTCCTGCGGGAATCATCGGAAATACTTTTTCTTCGGCAGGGATCATCACTTCCAAAAGAGCCGCTCCGTCGTCTTTGAGAAAAAAATCGATCGCCTTATCTATCTCCGATTTATCGGAAACCTTCATTGCGGGAATCGAATACGCTTCCGCCAGTTTTACAAAGTCGGGATTGAAGTTCCATTCCGACTGAGAAAATCTTTCTTCATAAAAGAGTTCCTGCCACTGACGAACCATTCCCAAAAAGTTATTATTAAAGATAAGAATTTTGACTCCCAGTTTATTGGCCGCGATCGTCGCGAGCTCCTGGATGTTCATCTGAATCGAACCGTCTCCGGAAACACAGATCGTCGTCTTATCCGGTCTTCCAAACTTGGCTCCAATCGCTGCCGGAAGTCCGTATCCCATCGTCCCGAGTCCTCCCGAGGTAAGCCAATTGTTCGGTTCGTCAAAAAGGAAATATTGCGCGGCCCACATCTGATGTTGCCCGACATCCGTTGAAACGATCGCATTGCCTTGCGTCTTTTTGTAAAGACGGTCCAAAAAGTCCTGCGGTTTGATCGTGGAACCCGAATTGTCAAAATCCAGAGGATGATCTTTTTTTAAACCTTGAAGATAATTGGTCCAAGAAGAGCGGTCCGTCTTTTTTACAAAAGGAAGAATCGCCTGGATAGCGTCCTTCAAATCGCCGTGCAAAAGATGATCCACTTGAATCCGTTTATTAAATTCGGCCGTATCGATATCGACGTGAGCTCGAACCGCTTTTTCCGCGAATTCTCCGATCTTAGCGACACGATCGTCGAACCTGGCGCCCAAATTTAGAATATAATCACATTCTAATACGGCCTTGTTCGCAGCCGCGGTCCCGTGCATTCCGAGCATTCCCAAACTCAGCGCGTGAGTTCCAGGAAAGGCTCCGATTCCCATCAGAGTCGTAGTCACCGGAATGCCGGCCTTTGTCGCAAGTTCGAAAATTTCTTTGTGCGCGTTTGCGTTGATGGCTCCGCCGCCCACGTAAAGAAGAGGTTTTTTAGCGGAATTCAAAGCCTCGGCAAACCCTTCCAAGTTTCCCTTTACTTCGGGTTTTTTATAGTGATGTGGGGCGATTTTCAGACGAGTCGCCTTTCGCACGTTAGTCAGCTCGGTCTGAACGTCCTTCGGAAAATCCAAAAGGACCGGACCGGGTCGACCGCCTAACGCGATTAAGGTTGCTTCCTCGAAATGCCTGGCGATATCGTCCGCGGATTTCATGAGTGCGTTGTATTTTGTAATGGGAATCGTGATCCCGAATATATCGGCTTCCTGAAAAGCGTCGGTTCCGATCGTGTTCGTCGCGACCTGACCCGTGATCGCAAGTATCGGAACCGAATCCAGCTTTGCGTCGGTAAGTCCTGTGACAAGATTGGTCGCGCCGGGTCCGGATGTTGCAATGCACACACCGAGTTTTCCGGTCGCTCTCGCATAACCTTCGGCCATGTGAATGGCGCCTTGCTCGTGTCTTACCAAGATATGTTTGATTTTCTTACTCTTGTAGATCTCGTCATAAAAGGGTAGAATGGCTCCGCCAGGATAACCAAAGACGATATCGACTTCGTATTCTTCCAGAAGTTCCACCATCAATCTAGCGCCTGTAATTCTTCCTGATTCTGCGGACATGGTCCCTCCCCTTACGTCCATAAAGATACTGGAAAGGCTACTGTCAAGAGGAACCGGATGCAAGGAGATTCGTTCTACGCGGTCGGAAGCCGAGTTTTATCGGGTTTCCTTCGTTCAAAAATATAATAAGCAAAGAAGGTTCTCTTCGATGGTTTTCCCTTTGTAGGAATGAAGTTGTATTCTTCATTTTGAAAGAGTAATATGAAAATTGCCCTTGAAATAAACACCGTGGAAATTTCTATACGGCCGAAAGAAATTAGCGTTCGAAAAAGAATTTTGCGATGAACAAGGAATTGGCGAGTCCTCGACAAACCGATCGGAATGAACGGCAAAAAATTGACCGATCCGACCCAAATGAGTGATTTTCAGATAAGATATTTCCTCGTCGCTCTTTCGGAACCGACATTCGAAGAGATCGTTCTAAGTAAAAAGAGAACGGAAATTTTTTTCCAAAATCCAATAGATAAAAAGGGCTAATTTTCGATGCAAATTACTTTTTACTTTCGGATTCTTGCAATCTGTTCTTATTTTCTTTACAGAATATTTAAGCCTCAAAAGAATATTCAATCAAAGTCGAACGTCCAAAAAAAATAATGCGAATTCGAAAATTGGAAGAGCGTAAACATTAAAAAGAGAGAATCAAATGGAAAATCCTAATATTGAAAAAGAAGAAGAGGACAAACAATTCGCGATCATCAAAAGTCTCGCGAAGGAAGCCTACAAACTATTAGATTCTCATCAATTTCCCAAAGCGGAAGCCAAACTCAAAGAGCTTTTGGAAAAGGATCCCCACAATACCTACGGCCTTGTAGGAATGGGAGATCTCTTTTTTAAGAAAAAAGATTATAAGAATGCAATAGAATATTATCATAAATGTATACAGGAAGATCCTTCCAACAAGTTTTCCCTGATGGGACTCATGAACTGTTATCGGGAAATGAATCTTCTTTCCCGAGTGATCGAAGTCGCCGAAGAATACAGACATATCACGATCACGGACGCCTCGATCTTAAGCCGTGTAGCCGACGCCCATCGCAAGCTCAAGAACTTTAAAGAATCCGAAATCTATTATATGCAGGCCCTTCAGATCAATCCCAAAGATCAATATGTGATCGTGGGTTTGGGGCATCTTTACTTTGCGTGTCAGAAATACAAGGACGCGATCCACTGGTGGGAGAAACTTCTTCTCATCCAACCGGACAATATCAAGATATTGACCGAGATCGGAAATTCTTATCGCAAAATCAAAGACTACGACGAGGCGATTCAGTATTATCACCGCGCAGCGGAACTCGATCGGAAGAATTTTTTCGCGTTATACGGTCTTGCCGAAAGTTACCGAGGCAAAAAGGATTTCCACAAAGCGAACCAGTATTGGGAAAGAATTTTGGAATTCGATCCCGACAACAAGCTCATCATCAATCGTTACGCCGACAGCTTGCGCGGAATGGGAGAATTCGACAAGGCACTCGAATGTTTCAACAGAATTCTCGCGGAAGGAGAAGATTACTTCGCCCTTCTTGGAAAGGCATCCTCTCTCAAGCTGATCGGAAAACGGGACAAGGCGGAAGAAATCTATCTCGACCTCCACAAAAAATTCCCTATGGATCCGAGACCTCTTCTTGAATTATCCGATCTTTACGTGGAATTGGAAAAGCCGACCGAAGCGGTGCGCCTACTTGAGGATTTTCAGAAAAAACAACCTCTGAACGAAGAGATCAAACTCAAACTAGAAAGTATCCGAGGAGAATAAGACCTCTTCATCCGGGAGGGAAATTCTTTCCTCCCCTTTCTTTCCTACGAAAATTTCCTGACAATCCCAAACTCCGTTCTTTCGTTCGAGTCGGACATGATGGCGAAACGAGTTTCCCTCTTTGTCTTTGAGAATTCTCGGAACCTTCGCCGCATTGACCGCGTGAGTAGAATTCTCGTTTACCTTCCAAGTTCGATCCCGACCTAAGTCGCGGATATGATGATGCATGTGACCCGCGAGAACGAGCGAAACCTTTTCTCCGCGTTCTTTTAGAAACTCAATGAAATGCAGTAAGTCCCGGTCCCCCCAATCTCCGCCCTTCTTCCTAAAATCGCATCCCCAGATATCGTCCCGTTTGGATCCGTATCCGGCGGGTCCGTTGTGTGCCAATAAGACACATTCCTTGCCTTGGATCTTCGGATAAAGACTCTTCATCCTTTCAAAAGATTCCCTCTCCGAAGAGACTCCGAATTCTTTTTTGAGCAAGGGAAGAAAGTTCAAACTTCCTCCCATGGAAAGGGGACGGGCGCCTACGAGCACCGTTTTTGAATCCAAGTCCGCGACTGAATATCCCATACAAATCGTGTCACCCATCCGTCTTTTAAGACGAGTTAGACGAAATCGATGTCCGATTCCTCCAAGACGTATCATCCATTTTGAATGTAGTATTTCTCCGAGCAACTGAACTGCGTTCGTGGAGTCGTGATTGCCGGGAATCCAATAGACTTTCTTTTTTAGATTCGCGATTCCTCGAGTCACCTTCAACCCGGAGAGAGGAAGATATCCTGGAAAATCTCCCGTTATTAAAATCGCATCGTAATTCGAGTTGTCAAAGTACTCGTTGTCCTTTCGATCCCAAAATCCGTGAATGTCCCCGACGAGCGCTAACTTAAGATTTTCCATCCGTATTTTAGATTCTCCTTGTATTCAAGAGTGTAAATCCTGAAATTTACCGAAAAGAAGCAAAAACCGATGCGTCTCGCTTCGGTTGATATCGGGAACGCCTCATGGATGAAATTACAAAGTCGATCCGCAAATTTACACTTCAGTTTGTTCTCATTACCGAAGTAGTCGGTTACGTCATCACGGTTGGAACGGCGATCGTTTTTTTTCAGACTTTCCTGGAAATGGATCCGGAACAACTTAGATTCGCAGTATACATCACGCTTGGAACGACTTTTTTTACGCTCGTCTACACCGTCTTCTCGGACAAACGAAGACTAAAACCGATCCGGGATTACAGCGATACGATCGAACGGGGAATCATCGACAAGGACACGGCTCTCAACGCGCAAAAATCGGTGCTGAGACTTCCGATCGGACATTCGATCGAAATCGCTTCGAGAATTTTTGTCACCGGACTTGTCATCGTCTTATTGTTGAGTCGTTTTGCTACTTTGGACAAGTCGGATTATTACAATCTTCTTTCCATCATTCTTCTGCTCGCTCTTTCCGTGGGAGTTTATACGTTTCTGGTTTCGGAAAGACTCACTTCCAAGCTGATCGAATCGGGCGCCTTCAGTAATATCGACACATCGAGTCTGGTAAGAATCAAACTCACCCGTTCTCTCACGATCACTTTTATCTTTATCGTGATCATACTTGCGATCGGAGTTTCCAGCCTCGTTTTTAAACTCAACTACACCGCAATCCGAAAATCCTATTTTAATCAGATGATCAACGTGAACGAAACCCTTCACATTCTCACGGAAACGATTTTCGAGGAAGTGCAGGCGGACGCGGAAAGACTTCGTAACGATTCGAATTTCCTTACGTTAGTTTCGCTTGGAAAGGAAAAAGAAACGCAGAAATATTTTGAAAATCTTTTGGGAAGATCTTCCAAGTACGAATCGATCGCGATCATTCGAGCCGACGGAGAAAAATGGAAACTTTTAGCCGCGACCGGAACTCTGGCGCCCAACGGAACTTCTAAACTTTCCGACTATCAGCTTCCGACCGATACGGTCATCGCGGAATCTCTTTTGGCAAAAAAAATCTTTCTGAGCAAGCCGATCGCGTCTCCAGTTTCGGGAACTCCCGTCGTTTTGGCGATAGAATCGATCCCCGGAGAGAAGTCGACGTATCTCGCATTCGGATTAAGAATCGCGGATCTTACCAGCAAATTGATCGGCTCGATCCAAATCGGAAAGTCCGGTTATCCGGGTCTCCTCAATCATGGAGAAGTGATCATCAATCACGTAAACCCCGCCCTCAATCTAAAAAAACTGACTGACTTCCCTTTTTACGAACAGGTTAAGAATTACAAGGACAACGTTCCGGTCCGTTATCTCTTCAACGGAAGATACAAGTATATGATTCTTCGTAAGAATCAAAAATACGACTTTATCACGTTCGCTTCGATTGAAAAAGAAGAGATCGCTGACGAGGCAATCGTTTCCGTTCTTGCGATGGCCGCGATTTCTACGATCGGAATGTTGTTCATCGGATTTCTAATCTACATCATTCTGAAAAAAAGACTTCAGCCTCTCGAAGAAAGTAAGAACGTTTTGGAAGCGATGGCAGACGGAGATCTTACCAAAGGTCTTAAAGTTTTATCTATGGACGAGATCGGAGAAATGTCCATCTCCATCAATTCGTTTAACAAAAAGGTGAAAACGATCTTAGGTAAGATTATCGAGGCCTCGAGCAATCTCGCTTCTTCTTCCGATGAAATGTCGGGAGCTCTCAATTTTATTTCCGACAACGCTCAGAATCAGGCCGCGTCCTCGGAGGAAATATCGGCGTCTATCGAAGAAATTTCGGCGGGAATGGACGGAGTCGAAACCCAAACCAAAGAACAGGTCGGGCTTTTGGATAGACTGGGTCTTGACATGAATAAATTCTCCAATTCCATCCATGAAACTTCCGTAAATCTCGAAAAGACGATGTCGGACGTGGAAAGAATTACGGAAGAAGCGAAAAAAGGCGGAAGCGCCTTGGAGCTCACAAATCAATCGATCACGAAGATCAGCCGTAGCTCGGAAGATATCACGGGAGTTATGGAGATCATCAACACAATCTCGGAGCAGATTCATTTACTCGCGCTCAATGCGGCGATCGAAGCGGCGAGAGCGGGTTCCGCCGGAAAAGGTTTCGCGGTAGTCGCGGACGAGATTTCCAAACTCGCGGATAAAACGACGAACAGTATCAAAGACATCGAAGAAATCATCCAAGGGAACGAAGCCGAAATCGGAAACGGAATCAGAAACATTACGAACACCGTCACCGTCATTTCGGGAATCATCCAGGGAATTTCCGAGATCAACCGCCAGATGAAGATCGTAAATCAGTTTATGGAAGATCAGCTTTCCAAAAACGATCAGATGAATCTTACAGCAAAAGAAGTCAAAGGAAGATCGGACGTGATTCAAGTCGCGGTAAGAGAACAAAAGATAGCGATCGAAGAAATTTCGAGAACGATCACGACGATCAACGACCTCAATCAATCTTCCGCCGCTTCTTCGGAAGAGTTGAGCTCGAGTTCGATCGGTCTTGCAAGACTCGCGGAAGATCTGAAAAAGGAAGTGGAATTTTTCAAACTCTAAAGAGCGATAAAGAGAGTCTCGGCGTCCGCAAAAACCCTTGATTTTTCCCCCCTTCCTTTTAGTTTGAACTTTATGGAATGGGAAAAGATACTCAGAGACTCCGTTAAGGACAATAAGATCAAGGAGTTGCATCTCAGAAAAGTTCCGACTCTCAAGACGTGTGACGACTGGAGCAAGGTCAGAGAAATCGGACTGATCGATCATAAGACCAAGTATGCGCACTACAAAGGCGGTTTGGTAAAATACGGAGAAGCCTTATTCTTCGTGACCGACGAAAGACTCCAAGCGATCGCTCCCTACCGTAAATGGGAATTCAAAGGTAAAATTAAAGTAGAAGAGTAATCCTACCGCATCCTTTCCGAGCTTTCGAGCTCGGAAAACGAGATTCTTTTTTCTTTCCTTCTTACCTCAAAATAAAAAATCGGAAATCCTTCTTATCGAACCTTCTCCAAAAAAGTTTCGGCTTCAATCATCGTCTTTACGGAACTCATCTATCCCTCGGTTTCAATAAATTTCAAACAGCACCCTGCGGTGAATTCCATTTGTGAATAACCTTCTGCCAATAAAAAGATCACCGTGATCGTCGATTTTCAGACCCAAACGTTCCCCAGGTGAACGAAGTATTTTCTTCCTGGAAGGCCCATTTTTCTTTCGAGGAAGAATTCGACGATTGAACGGGAGTCTCGGGGAATATTCCTATTATCGAATCAGAACATTGGAAAACGAAGCGACCAATCTCTAAGAAGTAAGTTCCACCTAACATTCGTTAGACACTATAAAGGTAAGAATGTAGATTCGATCAAAAAGAACGCTCCCATTATATTCAAAAAATAATCGGAAAAAAACCGATTCTTTACCTCCTGGTAATTGGCGAAAAGGAGGAAACATCATAGAATCAGGTCCATTGGTGTGAAAATAATCGAATCGTTTTTTTGTGATCAGATAGAAAACCGTTTCGAATTTTGATTCGAAACGACCCTTCGGCATCGAGAAGCATTCAGGATTTACTTTGTTCGCGGGAGCTCTTTTTTTTTCACACCTAAAGCTACAAAGAACGGAATCTCAGCACTCGTTGTTTGAGCTTTTGAAAAAAGAAGAAGAAAACTAACGGAAATTCAAATTTATATGCAGCGGGATCGAATGAACGAAACAAAACAAACAGCGGCCAATTTTAAACCTCGAAAATTTTTAGCATTCAGCTTAAGAACCGTAGTGCTCTCATTTATTGTGAGCCTATCCTTGTTTTGCAGAGAAGGAACGCCTAACGAAGATTTAACGAAAACGATCGGAGCGCTTTTAAACGGAAACGATCCTTCGATTACTTCCGATTCACCGATCCTCAACGATTTATCGGTGAATACGTTCAATACGATCGGAGGTGATCGGGTAATTCAGATCGGTTTTTCCTTTAAGAACAAACCCAATTCTACCGTAGCAACAAAAGCTTACATCGGACATCCTGATATCATGAAACTCAGCGCGGACGGGTTGACGGTCAAAAGTTTTATAAAAGAAAACCTATCACCCGATTCACCGTTTCCGGACCGATTTACGTTCATCGTATCGAGTCAAATCCTATCATACAAAATTATCGTGATCTCCGTGAACTCTTTCGGAAAATCGACGAAGGAAATCATCGCAACCGCTTCCGTACCCGTTGCCAACCCCGGTCCAGCACCCAATCCAAACAATCCCAATCCTCCGGAATGTGACGGAGCCGTTTTCGCTCCCACTACGATCGGTAATTGTTCGGGGCACTGTATCCAAGTAACGAAAAATGGAACCGTTTTCGAATTTACAGCCAAGGATACGATTTCCTCGGTCAAAGATTATTTTTATCTCGGACTCGGGCTCAGTAGACCGAGCGGAGTTCCGATTCTCTCAAACTTTCTCGAACTCGGAATCGACATAGAAAACAACCAAGGCACGACGATCGTTCTTGTTCCGCCGAGCACCTATTCTACTCCGAAGATCACCTTTGATTTCCAGAACTACGATACAGCCTGTATAGAAATCAATTCGTATCGAGCTTTCGATTCGGACACAGAAGGTTACTCGGACAGTTTTGTTTCGAAAAAAATTCTTCTTCCTTAATTCTTTTTATTCCAGTCGATTCGAATCGGTTTCCGGTTCGAATCGATTTTTCTTTCTCTCGAATATAAAAATGCATCTCATCTCGATCGAAATTATTTCCAAGTTTTTTCGCAAGAATCGGCAAGGAGAGCCTTCTCGCTCATTCTTAAATCGGCGAAAGATATAGGACGTTATTGAAAAAGGCTTCGATGCTTGCGAAGGGAATGGCAACGGGAAACAGAACGAAGGAGTTCCCACAAATCCTGTCCTTTCAGTGATCGACACGCTTCCGTGCAAAAACGAAGGAGTTCCCACAAATTCCGTTCTTTCAGTGATCGCGCCGCGACCGTGTAAATTGTCAGGCTTTCCCCCAAATTCCGTTATTTAAGTTATGTAACACAATCAGTTTATATTAT
>NZ_NPDU01000083.1:0-12500 GCF_002811985.1 Leptospira adleri | reverse complement strand
GCGGAATTTTTCGGCATCGTTTGAATCCGGAGCAAATCGTACTTTTGGGAATGATGTTCAATCTGATTGCGATTTCATGGATAGCGATGTATGACATGTCCTGGATGCACTGGAGCGGCGGCGCTCACTGCGCGACTCATTCGGCCGCGTTTTCTTTTTCTTGGGTCGTTATCAGTTTTTGCATGTGGGTGTTGATGATGGTCGCAATGATGCTTCCTTCTTTTTTGAAATCGGTTCTTTTGTTTGCGAAGATGGATCAAAGTAGAAATTCTAAGAGATCCTTTTTCGGAATGGGAAAAGGAATTTATATCGTGTTAGGTTATCTTTCCGCTTGGGCGGGTTATAGCCTTCTGGGAACGGCGCTTCAGTTTCTTCTTTTGCGGTTGGATTTACTTTCTTCCGATCTTTCCTTTCACTCGATGGAATGGAGCGCAGGCCTTTTGATTGCGACCGGAATTTTTCAGTTCAGCGGTCTCAAAGATCGATGTCTTTCTCAATGCAAATCGCCTCTCGGTTTTTTTCTTACTTCCTGGAAGGAAGGTGCGTTAGGCGCCTTCCAGATGGGTTGGTCGCAAGGGGTTTACTGCGTGGGGTGTTGTCTTCTTTTGATGCTTCTTATGTTCGTCGGAGGGGTGATGAGTCTTTCCTGGATGATAGGTCTGACCGCCTTAGTATTGGCGGAAAAATGGATCGATGGTAAATTTTCGATTCGTAAAACGACGGGAGTCGCTTTGATCGGATGGGGTTTGTTTCTATTTATTGGGAAATCATTCTGAGAGAAAGACGTTCGTAGACATTCTTCCGGTAAAGGGCTTACTGAAGATCGATTATAATCCCTGATTTCTTTTCGGAATCGATCGAAATGTCCGGAACGATGGACGAGATTTATTTTTCCCTCATTGATTAAAAAACTCTTCCCTTTTTTGTCTTATCGATACAATCCTTCCTCCATTGGAGATTTCATGAAAAAAATTCTTTTGTATGCGATGGCCGTCTTTTATGTTTTGGCGGGACTCAATCATTTTCTCAATCCTCCATTCTATTTGAGAATGATGCCTCCTTATCTTCCCTATCATTCGGTTCTGAACTACGTGAGCGGCGTTGCGGAGATCGTTCTGGGGCTCGCTTTATTTTTGCAGCCTCTTCGAAGGCTCGCCAGTTTCGGAATCATCGCGCTTTTGATCGCGGTTCTTCCGGCAAACGTCTACATGCTGCAGGCGGCTCTCGCCGGTACAGACTTCGGCGTTCCCGTCTGGGCCCTTTATGTTCGTCTTCCGTTTCAGTTTCTCTTTATATTCTGGGCTTGGAGTGTGAAGGACGTAGAATGATGATTCAGATATATTGTCATTCCGAAAGAAATGAGAATGGATTTTCAGTCCGTTTCTTTCGGGATTAGGGAAGATTTTTTCTTTTGAAATACGCGGAATTATTTTTCGTATATCCTCCTTTTTAGAATCCGTTTTGATTTTCTATCTTTGCGTTAGGGATTCGAAAGGCGCGTAGCGGCCCGTTAGGGCCGAAGCGGAGCGGAGCCTGTAGAAGCCCGACCCGCGCGGTAAACAATTTGAATCCTCTTTAGAACGAATGAATTTTCTTTTTTGTCTTTTTGCGCGGGAAACGCCCAGACGATTTTAAAGGAAATACATTTGAATATTAGAATATTATGAATTTCTTTCGGACTAATTTTGATTGCAGGCGCGCCTCGCTTTTCGTTCGGTTCAATCCATTCCTCTTTGTTCTCGAAACGACTAGAACGTAAGAATCGGGCATTTCTCCTCGCGTCGATATGTTTTTTTTCCTTTCTTTACTATGGAGAATGGGCGTATTTTTGAGTGAAATAAAGGGCCTTTCTATAAATTTGGCAGGAAAGGGAGCTTTTGAAAGTTCCTTTTCGGATTTTATCTTCTTCTTTTCTCCGTTCGTTTTCGGGGATCGGGACGTAGACTAAATTCTTCCTTCAACCCTTTGCGAGCTTTCTTAAGATGATTAAAATTTCAGGCCTGAACAAGGCGTTCACAACAAAAGTTCTTTTCGACGATCTCAGTCTTACGATCAATCGAGGCGAAAGAGTCGGTCTTGTCGGCCGTAACGGTCACGGAAAGTCGACCCTCTTTCAGATGATCCTCGGCAACGTCGAACCGGATTCCGGAACCATCTCCGTTCCAAAAGGTTATAAGATCGGTCATCTCCAACAGCACCTTCATTTTACAAAACCCACCGTCTTGGAAGAATGCGCCCTCGGTCTTCCCGAAGGCGAAGAATATGAAACCTGGCAAGTGGAGAAAATTCTTTCCGGTCTCGGTTTTTCGGAAGCCGATATGGAACGGAACCCTTCCGAGTTTTCGGGCGGTTATCAGATTCGTATGAATCTCGCAAAACTTCTCGTCTCCGCTCCCGACATGCTCATGCTCGACGAGCCGAACAATTATCTCGACATCGTTACGATCCGTTGGCTGGAAGAATTCCTCCGGGAATGGGAAGGTGAAATCATATTAGTAACTCATGATAGAAGTTTTATGGACGCGGTCGTTACGCACACAGTCGCGATTCATAGAACCAAGGCGATCAAGGTTCAGGGAGATACGGAAAAACTCTACAACCAGATCAATCAGGCGGAAGAGATCTACGAAAAAACCCGGCTGAACGAGGCAAAAAAAAGAAAACAAGAAGAGATCTTTATCGCCAAGTTCAAAGCGAAAGCGAGTTTTGCGAGCCGCACTCAGTCCCGCGTGAAGAAGTTGGAGAAACAAGGAGAGATGAAGGCTCTCGAACAAATTCAGGATATGGAGTTGTATTTCAACAGCGCGCCTTTCGCCGCGAGTCAGATGCTTTCCGCGGAAGATCTTTCTTTTTCTTACGATGGAAAAGAGCCGTTCCTGATTGAAAATTTTTCCATCAGCGTCGGCAATCGGGACAGAATCTGCATCATCGGTAAGAATGGAAAAGGAAAGTCCACTCTTCTCAAGATGTTCGCCGGTGAGAACGTTCCTTCTCGGGGGACGGTAAAAAAACATCCGATTTTGAAAGAAGGTTATTTCGGTCAGACCAACAAACTCAACTTAAACGAGAACGCGACCGTTGTCGAAGAGATCATGAGTTCGGATAAATCCTGCACCGAGTGGCAGGCGAGAAACATCGCGGGCGGTCTTATGTTTTCGGAAGATCAAGCCCTCAAAAAAATCAAGGTCCTTTCGGGCGGAGAAAAAAGCCGCGTTCTTCTTGGAAAAATTCTTGTGACTCCTTGTCATCTCCTTTATCTCGATGAGCCCACGAACCACTTGGATATGCAATCCTGCGATTCTCTCATCGAGGCCATCGACGAATTCGAAGGTTCCGTCATCATGGTGACTCACAACGAGATGCACCTTCGCGCGGTCGCGACTAAGTTGATCGTTTTTGATAACGATACGATCCGAATCTTCGACGGTTCTTACGAGGATTTTTTAAACGACGTAGGTTGGTCCGACGAAGAGTATTGAACAGGGGAGTTCCCGCGTTCGTTTCGATTGTAAAGGAAAGGTCGTCCGTAAGAATTCTTAAAAAGAAGGAGTTCCTACTTTTGCCTTCAAATCAAAGAAGAATGCAGTCTTCCGAAGAGGGAAATTCTCTCTTTTCCAGATTCGGATTTTCTTCTTTTTGCGAGAGTTCCCGCATCTTTGAAAATCCGAACCTTTTGTAAAACGGTTTTAGAACAGGCGTTTAGAACGACACAACTCGATTTCTTTTATTTGGAACTTTAGGGAAAACTTTCCAGGAAGAATCCTCAGTTTGCGTGCATTCTTGTCGAGATCGCGATCCGATTCCAAGAGTTGATCGTATTGATCAGGATGATCAACGCCACAAATTCCTTTTCTCCGAAATGTTTTCTCACTCTTTCATAGGTTTCGTCGGGAACGCCTTCTTCCGAAATTTTGGTGATTTTTTCGGTCAGTTCCAGAGCTGCCTTTTCTTTTTCGGAATAGAAAGTCGCTTCTCTCCACGCGTCCAAAAGATAGATTCTTTTTTCAGCTTCCCCCATGGCCCTTAGATCTTTCGTATGCATATCGATGCAATACGCGCAACCGTTGATCTGAGAAGAACGAATCTTAATGAGTTCGTAGAGAACCGGTTCGATTCCGCCCTGTTTTGCAAATTCCTCCATCTTCAACATCGCTTGTAAAGATTCGGGATAAACTTTTGCGTAGTTCAATCTTGTTTCCATATAGTCTTCCTTTTCTAAGAAGGAAGACTCGGAATTTTTCTTTTTGTGACGAAAAGCAGGAATTTATCGGGAGGTTTCGAAAAATCCGCGAATCTTTCTCAAAGAGAAAACTCGATTGAAAAGTTTTTTTTACGCATCGGAAAAAGTAGGAACTCATACATTTCCGGATCACAAGGGTGTCTTAAAGGTCAAAATTTTACGCAAAGGTGTAATTTTTAGAATTATTTTTTCCTCATTTAGGAATCGACTGGATTGATTCTAAAAAAACGGATCGCGGGATTCGAGGTTTTCGTCCTCTATTTCCAGTTTTTGAAGTAAGCGATTACGGCTTGTGTCGCCTGTTCTCTCATCATCTTCGAGATCCTATTTTCCAGATAATAACCTCTTTTCATACAAGCAAAAGCGATCTCTACTCCTAGGGTGGCGACGTCCGGTTTTTTGGGAAGAATCAAGGGAGAATCCAAACTTGCAAGTTGAACGCGAACGCCCGCCCCGATATGATCGATCGTAACTTCCTGCGCTAAGTATGCTTTCCTGCTGAAGGGACCGCCTAACACGAGTATGCTGGCGACCGGAGTGGAATCGTAATAATCCGAAGCCGAATTCACCAAAACTCCGACCAACTTCTCCCAGTGAATTTTGGAATTCTTCGCTCCCTTTGCGGCCAGAATTTCACCGACCTTTGCGAGATGTTTTTCGGCGAGGTGAGTAAAAAGAGCGTATTTGTCCGGAAAGAATTGATAGATACTCGCTCTCGGGATTCCGGAAACCTTTGCGATTTCAGGAATCGAGGTTTCCTCGGGACCGATCTTCTCAAGAATCCTTTCCGCTGTTTCTAAAACGACCGCCACTCTCTGTTGAGAACGTTCTTGAAGGGGAGTTCTGGATCTCGCAAGAGTCGTCTTTCCATTCTTTGAATGTTTCGTCTTTGGATTTAGGGCTAACATCTGTTATTTATAGTTTCTTTCCGAGGTTTAAAAATTTCTTGCACTCAAATGCTATATCACTAAGATCTCTCGAAAAATGTAACATTTGTTGGATTTGAGATTTCGTCAACGAATGTTCTCGGATAACAAAGGAGAATCGGATGAAGCCGAACATCAAAGTCTGCGTGGTCGGAGCGGGACCGAGCGGAATCACCGCCGCAAAGAATTGCATTCAATACGGATTAGACGTTGTCGTTTTCGAGAAAAACGATAAGGTCGGAGGGAACTGGGTATTCAATTCCAAAACGGGACACTCCAGCGTTTACGAAAACACGCATATCATAAGTTCCAAAGTCTGGTCCGAGTACGAAGACTATCCTATGCCCGAAGATTATCCCGAGTATCCTAATCACAAACAATTGCAAGCCTACTTCGAATCTTATTCTAAACACTTCGGAGTATATAAGAAAATCCGATTTAATCATACGATTCAAAAGATCACAAGAATGGAAGACGGAAATTGGAAGGTGGAGTACCTGGACGCTTCCAAAAAAAAGAAGGTCGAAGTTTTCGACGTTCTTATGGTTGCGAACGGACATCACTGGAATCCGAAATATCCCGAATATCCGGGAAAGTTTACGGGAAAATTCATTCACTCCCACGATTTTAAGGGAGTTACGAACGAATGGAAAGGGAAGGACGTTCTTGTGATCGGAGGCGGCAATTCGGCTTGCGACGTTGCGGTCGAATCCGCGCGCGTCGCCAATACAGTAAAGTTATCGATGAGAAGCCCGCAATGGTTCTTTCCAAAATTCCTTTTCGGAATGCCTTCCGATGTTTTTGCGGCGACCACTCCGAGTTGGATCCCGGCCAAGATCAAACAATTTGCATTGACCAAACTTCTTCACATTCTTCAAGGACCGTATAAGAATTACGGTCTTCCCGAAAACACGACCTTGGCGTTGAGCCATCACCCGACTTTAAACTCGGATCTTTTGGATTTCATTCGTCATGGAAGAATTAAACCTCGACCTGCGATCAAAGCTCTTCACGGAAAGGAGGTCGAATTCGTAAACGGAGTCAGGGAACGTTTCGATATCATCTGCGCTTGCACCGGATTCTGGACCACGTTTCCATTTTTCGACAAGTCGTTTATCGATTTTCAATACGTAGAAAAGATTCCTCTTTTTAGAAAGATGATGCACAACGATTATAAGAATCTTTATTTTATCGGACTCTTTCAGCCGGTGGGTTGTATTTGGCCTATGGCCGATTACCAGGCTAAACTTGCCTGTATGGAAATATTAGGAAAATATGAGAGACCGAAGGATCTAAAGGCCGCAATAAAATACGAAATCGAACATCCCCATTTTTCTTTCGGCGGCGGACAACGTCACGCGGTGGAAGTCGACTACCACGCTTTTCGAAAAGAATTAAAAGCCGAATTACTGAAAGCGGGGATTGATATCGGAAAACCGCCGGGCGGCAAAAAATCTCTCTACAAAGTTTATTCGAAGGTCGTTTCCGGAGAACCGGCGGCGTCCAAATAAACGTATGTTTCAGGCGGTCCGTCTCCGACAAATTGGAGGCGGACGTTTCTAAGGTTTGTTTCTTTTCGGTTGAGTCAGCCGTTCGAATACCGAATTTACCGTAGCGATACGGTTGTCCACTTTTTTAGCCGCGGCTTCGAGAGTAAAACCTTCGTCTAAAAGTTCCTTAATCAATAATATTTTTTTAATATTCAAATAATCGTATCTTCTATTCTTACCTTCTTCTTCCGTAAGGGAGCGGATGATTCCCTTTTCTTCCCAATAACGGATTTTTCGAATCGGAATCTGCGTTATTTCCGAAACCTCGCCGATTCCAACCACGAGTTTCCCTAAAATTTCCAAATCGAGTTCCAGTTCTTTGGGATCTGGCTCTTGATTTTTCGCCGAGTTCGGTCTTTTTTTCATCGTTTCCACTACAGATACGGAATCGAGGGATTCTTTTTAGTCATTGGATCTTCTTTTTGTATTTTTTAAAGAAGAAAAAATACGGCGATTACGGGAAAAAATTGTAGATTATCTACAATTTTTGAACGAAAGGGAGTCTATAGAATTGTAGATAATCTACAATTAAGGAGAATTAAATACAATGGAAAAACCAAAACCGAGCGCGGATGTCGTGAAGGATTTTTTTTCGGCTTTCGGAAACGGCGATTTCGAAGGAATTCTAAATCTTTTTCACGACGACGTTTCTATCGTCGCGGTAAGGAACGATTCCGATCGTTCCGGACTTTACGGATCTTATAAAGGTAAGGAAGGACTCAAGAAATTTCTTTCCAATTTAGGAACTCACTTCGATACGAAATCCTTTTCCGTAGATTCCGTGATCGGAGAAGGCAATGTCGCTTTTGCAAACGGGAGCTTTGTGCACAAGTTGAAGACAACCGGCAATCTGTTCAACAGTGATTGGGCCTTGAAATGTGTCATCCGCGACAACCGGATTTTCGGTTATCATTTTTACGAGGATTCGGCCGCTTTCGAAAAGGCAAACGTATCAAAATGAAAAATATTCTTAAAAAATGGTCTTTCCTTCCAAGCTGAGACGACGAATCGTCCTTTCGCCGTTAGACTCTTTCGTATCAGGAGCTACTCGCGCAAACGATGTTGAAAATAGCAAATGCGAAAGTCGGTTCAAATGACCCCAACTCTTCGACGGGGATCCGATTCCGGACCCCTATTTTTTTGGCGATCTACGTTTTTGCGGGAGCCGCTTTTTGCAAACCCGCAGAGATCGACAATGTTTGCGATCCGAGTAGTGCGCAGTATCAACAGGATACGTTGCTACAAACGATCTTCGGAGAGGAGACTGGACGAATTTTGGGATACAAATCCGCCGCGTGTCGCCCGGTTGCTGCGCAGGCGACAGCGGATATCGGACCTAAGATCTCTTTTAACCTAACGAGCGTTAAAGGGGGAGGTTTGACGATCCGTGAAAACAAAAAGAACCTGATTCGAGAAATCGATTCGGGAGGAAATTTGATTTTTGAAAATATGAGTCCGGAAGAGGAATATTCGTTCGAGATCATCGCGCAACCCGATCATCAGACTTGTTCGATCGGAGAACCCGAGGGGCTTTTCAAAGACGACTTGATTTTAGAGGTGAGTTGTTCTCCTTTGATCGTTACGAGCAGTTATTCCGGAGGAGATCAGACTTATGCTTCCAATGCTTGCGGATCGATGTTGGACGTTTCACCTTGGAGTCCGATCGTTCTCAATCTTAGAATTCCTTCAAGGGCTTTGCTCGTTTATAACGGCTTTTTTAAAACGAACTCCGATCCGTTCGCATTGATCAGACAAGGGATCGACTGGAATGGAACGATGATTCTGGCTCAGGATCGATTGAAACAAATCTCTTCCGCGGAATTTTCAAGTACGAACTCGCGTATCATAGGTCTTCCTGCGGGCGTTCATACGTTCAGTCCAAAGATCTGCAGCGATTCCTCTTCTCCGGTGTTGGCGGGTTCCTTTAAATCCACCTTTAGCGTCGTCATCTTGGAGACGCTCTCCACGTATTCGAGTTCTTCGTTCGCTTCTTCGTCGACGAGTTCCACAAATTCGACTTCGCCGACCTTAATATCCGGATTGAATCTGGATCTAAATTTAAACGAGGCTTCTCCGGTTTTTTACGCGATGCACTTGAATTCTCCTCTCAGCGTTGCGGGCGCTTTCTACTATCCGAATATCCTTTCCGATTCCTCGACGGTCGAGTCGACGGGAACGTTTAACTTTACGGAGAACAACGCCCGTACGCCTTCCAGCCTGTTCGGTTTAACGCAGTATTCTGCCGGGAATCATAATTTTCAGGGGAGATGGAATACACAGAGCGCGTCTAACGTTATCTCGAACGTGTCCGCGATTCCAACGGCGCCGTCGGTTTTAAATGCAATTCAGTTTAAACCGAGTTTGAAGAGTCAAATTTTTTGGAGAGCTACGGGATGGGACGCGAGTTCCGGGAATGGTTTTCTGGATGTAAGCGGAATATCTTCCCTTGAGCTGACGATTTCTCAGAGCGCTCGGATATTATTCTTTCTTCAAGCCGGGAACTTCAAAAGTTCGTCTAACACGTGTAAGATTGGGGTCGAGCGAAACGGGGATTTATTTTTATCCGCGAGAATGAGCGCTTCCGGAACGAATGCGCAACACGATCCTATTTCGATTTTGTCCGTGGAAACTCTTCCGGCTGGTTACCATTCTTTCGTTATGAGATATTGGTCCGAAAACGGAGCACTCTGCGAGTTCCCGGGAACTTCCAACCGGGAGATAAATTTCGGTTATATCGTTTTAGAATGAAAAAACGATCCGAATTTGTATTCTTAAATTGTAAAAATTGAGATGACCAGAAGGAATTTCAAAGCATACTGATTCAAAATCACTCCTAAAGAAAGCCGGTGGAACGTAACGGCTTTCCCTTTTGGACGAAAGATGCTTGAGTCGGAAAATATCTTCGCACTAATACAATGGGATTCTTGGTCGCAGATGATCGCTTTGTTAAGTTTCGGCGTCTCGGTTTTTCTCGCTTTTCTTCTGCGGCTCAATCCTCAGGAAAGTCCTCCTTCACGATTACTCGGCGAAATTCTCGCGATTTTCTCTTTGGTATTTTTGACGCGTTATTCCTTCCTTGCTCATTCCGCTTTGTCTATCTACCTTCCGTTTCTAACTTTCCCTTTTGTTTTTTGGTTCGGACCTCTTTTTTATTTTTACGCTCGGAGCAGTCTTTTTGGAGAGGCGATCAAAAAGAGGGAATGGGTTCGAGGTTGGATCGCGCCTTTGATCTTTTTCCTATCGTTTACCGCCGCGTTTATCGGGTTTCCAGAGTTCCAAACCGACGAAGGCATTTTCGCTCAAGAAGGAATGGTCGCCGTTTATACCAACTTCTTTTTGTTATCCGTAATTCTTTATACGTGTTACTTTCTAATTATCTCGGGAAAGTTGATCGTGGAATACGATATGGAATTCGAGAAAAATTATTCGAGTGACGATCGATCCAAACTGATCTGGCTGAAAATTTTCCTGAGTTTCAACTTACTCATGTTAGTCGCCTATATTCTTATTTTCGTTTTAAGAATTTTAAAGGTAAGCAAAATTCCGATCACTCCTTTGGAAGGTTTGATCAATCTGACGTTTATCTATCTGATCTTTTACTACGTCGTCCGCAAGCCGAAAGTATTCGCGATCGGAAGAATTCCCAAAAACGAAACCTCAACCGATAATTACGACGCCAAGACCGAGGACAAATACGCGAAACAAACCCTTTCAATCGAAGAGCGAAAGGAACATATCAGAAGAATTCTGGATTATATGGAAGAGAAAAAACCGTATTTGAACGACCGGATTACTTTGCCCGAATTATCTTACGAGCTCAAAATCCCGGCCCATCATCTATCGATGACGATCAATATAGAACTCGGAAAGAATTTTTTCAATTTTATTGGATTCTATAGAGTGAAAGAGGCCAAAAAACTCCTAATGGATCCGAAAACTAAAGACGAAAACCTGCTGCATATCGGTTTTCGATCCGGATTCCAATCGAAGGCGGCCTTCAACAAGGCGTTTAAATCCGAAACAGGAAAGACGCCGAGCGAATTTCGATCGGGCCTTTTTAAGGCCCCGTCAATTTAGTTATTAGAATATTCTAATGAACGAATGCGTTTTAAAATTAAGACTCCGCTTTTTTTCGATCCAACCTTTTTTGCGCCGACTTCAGTTCGCCGTCCGCAAGTAGCAGGGTCCATTCCGGGAAATGTCTTACTAAAAAATACTGAAGCCAAGAATCCCACGTAGCGTAACCTATAAAACTCCGCTTGGGCAGCCAGGAAACGAACGCCTTGGCGACTTTATCGACGGAATGAACTGCGTTGAGAGCGGAACCCATTTCGATTTCTTTTACGAGATCCGGTTTGTCCTCGTTTTCCTTGACGAGTCCTGGAGTTTCCGTGGTCGGAGGAAGGAAAATTTTCACGCGAACATTATGAAGCATCATCTCCTGACGAAGGGATTGTGCGAAGCCGGTGATCGCAAATTTACTGGCAGAGTATGCTCCGTAACCGTAGATGGAAAAAGTCGCGAGCATAGAGGAAACAAGAACGATATCGCCCGAGCCCTGGTTTATAAAATGATCTTGGAATTCGCGTACAACGTTTACGTGACCGAAAAAATTGATCTCCATCAGATTTCGAAAATCGAATTCTTTCAGATCGTTTACTTTGCCTACCTTCGCATAACCGCTGTTACAGATCAAAAGATCCAGACCGCCGAGGATTCGGAGGGTTTTTTGAACGGCTTTTTTTACTTGTGAAATATCGCTGACGTCGGCGACGACGAAGTCAAAGACGGCATTCTTTGCGCCGACTTTTTTCAGTTCCTTAACGGTTTCTTCGAGCGACTTCTTTCCTCTTGCCGAAATAACCACGCTTGCTCCCGATTTTGCGAACTCGAGCGCAAGGCCTTTCCCGATGCCAGTGGATCCGCCGGAGATAAAAACTTTTTTTCCGGAGACGGAAGTTTGCTTTTGTTTCATAACGTTCACTTAGGTTTAGAATTTGACTTCGAAAGCGAAGAAGACAAATTCTCCACTTTCGAGAAGGTAGCTAAGCGAGATTCGGAGAAACGATCAAGGATTTTATCATATTTTCTTAAAAAAAAGAATGTATGATAAAAATTGAATATTAAAATCTTATTTTTTGATTTTATATCCGGTTTTAAAGATCCACCAAACCAAAAACATGCAGACGGATAAAAAGACGGAAACCATTCCCAAACTCACCCCGACGCTTACGTCCGCGATTTCGTAAAAGCTCCAGCGAAAACCGCTCACGAGATAAAGCACCGGGTTGAACAGGGTGACTTTCTGCCAAAAAGGAGGGAGCATGCTCGCGGAATAAAAACTTCCGCCGAGAAATACGAGAGGAGTGATGATCAGCATGGGAATGATCTGAAGTTTTTCAAAGCTATCGGCCCAAATCCCTATGATAAATCCGAAGAGGCTGAAGGAAATGGAAGTCAGGAGCAGAAAAAGAATCATCACAAAAGGATGTGCGATTCTGACGGGAACGAAGAGGGAAGCGGTGGCAAGCATGATCGTTCCCAAAATGACGGATTTTGTCGCCGCGGCGCCGACGAAACCGATCACGATTTCGAGCATAGAAATCGGAGCCGCAAGAATTTCGTATATCGTTCCGGTAAATTTCGGGAAATAAATTCCAAAGGAAGAATTCGATATACTTTCGGTTAACAGCGATAACATGATCAAACCCGGAACGATAAAAGATCCGTAATCGACGCCGTCCACTCTCTGAATTCTCGATCCTATGGCCGAGCCGAAAACAA
>NZ_NPDU01000082.1 GCF_002811985.1 Leptospira adleri | reverse complement strand
CGAACGGTCTCCGCAATTTCTTTTTCTCTCGCTTCCAGAATTTCGACGTCGTTTTGAAGAGAATAGAGTTTGTTCCGTAAAAAGGAAGAAATCCGTTCCGTCGAAGCTAAGTTTGAAAAGATTGAAGACTTGATGGTCGACTTGTCCGAAAGACACAAACAAATTTCGACTCTTCAACATCGAATGGAAGATTTGAAAGCAGGGGCCGTCGTCGTTAAGGAAGATTTGGAAGGGCTTTTGAGTGAAGCGGACGATAAGTTTGAAAAACTCTCCGGATTTTTGGACGCGGTAGGCGCCGTTACGGAAGGAAATTCCTCGTCCGGTAAGTCGAAAGATTCTTCCAAGGATCATTTGATTCAAAGAAAGAAGGCGACCGTTTTGAATCTCTATCATAACTTTCAATGGCCCGCGGAAACGATCGCCGAAAAGTTGAATTTAGAGACGGGACTTGTGAATACGATTCTACAAAGCGAGTCTGCAAAGAAGAAATGAAATATTTCTTGACGTCAACGCCATCGTCTTCTATGTCTCATTCTGTTTTGTCGGAAGTGGGATTTGAAACGATTCCGAATTTCGGATTCCTCTTGGAAGGGCTGGTATCATTTTTTTTTAAAACAAAGGTAAGGTCGCAAAGGGGAAAGTTCTAAAAGGTTGTTCTTTTTCCGGGTTTCTGAAAAGAATGCAAACAGGAACCGCTAACGGATTGGGAAAGAACCGAACGACCGTGAACCGGAGCAATATTGAAGATGGCACAAAAGAAGAAAACTAAGACAGAGAGGAAGAACTCAATGGCTGGAAAGAATGTCGAAAAGGAAACCCTGATCGTAACGAGCAAAGTAAAGGCTTATATCAAGTCGAAAGGATTTATGACTTCCGGGGATGCAATTGACGGTTTGAATGAAAAGATTCATCAACTCATCGACGATGCAGTGAAGCGTACTGAATCCAACAAAAGAAGTACGGTTCGCCCGACTGATTTCTAATTCGATTTGATCTTCATTAAGAATAAGAGCGAAATCGAAAAAATGAGAGCGGCTGGGAAACTGGCCGCTAAGCTTTTAGACTACATTTCTTCTCACGTTCAACCCGGAGTTTCCACTCTTCAGTTGAACGATCTTTGCGAAGAATTTACGAAGAAGCACGGGGCGAAGTCGGCTCCTCTCGGTTACAAAGGATTTCCGAAATCGGTTTGTACTTCCGTCAATCAAGTCGTTTGTCATGGGATTCCCAAGGCGACTGAGATTTTAAAGGAAGGTGATATCATCAATATCGACGTGACTCCTTTGCTCGACGGTTATCACGGAGATTCTTCTCGTACTTTTATTGTCGGCGGAAAGACAAGTCCTGAGGTTGCGACCTTGGTTGCGGACACGGAAAAGGCGATGTATATAGGAATCGAGCAGGTGAAACCTGGAAACCGAGTTCATGATATCGCGAACGCTATCGATGATTTCCTAACTCCCAAAGGATACGGCATCGTTCGAGATCTGATGGGTCACGGAATCGGAAGGGGCTTTCACGAAGATCCTCAAATTCCACACTTTCGTCAGAACCGAAAACTCGCGAAACTAGAACCGGGGATGATCTTTACGATCGAACCGATGGTCAATCTCGGAACCTGGCAGGTGAATTTTTCCAAAGAAGATCATTGGACTGTGACTACGAAGGACAACAAGTGGTCGGCGCAATTCGAACATACGATTCTTGTTACTGAAAAAGGCTATGAAATTTTGACGGTATCGGGTTAATCTGGTGTCATGGAAACAGTACTTGGTTATCTGAGCACATTAGGAAAAGACGCGGTATTCTTCTTAATCAGTTTCGTTTTATTTTATATCGGTAAAAAAATCAAAGACTGGATCGAGCCCGGCGATCTTGATCAGGAAATCATCGTAAACAATAACACTGCGGTTTCTTCCGGTCTCGCGGGATATTATCTCGGATTGACTTTGATTCTTCTTGTCATCCTTTCCTCTCCCGGAACTGATTTTGTTTCGGATTGTTTTCAAGTTCTATTCTACGGACTTCTGGGAATTTTACTCTTAAATCTTTCTTACTTTATCAATGATAAGATCATATTCAGAGCTTTCGATTTTAACGAATTGGTTTATTCGGGAAGGAACTCCGCGGTCGGAACCGTAATTTTCGGAAGCAGCGTCGCTTCTTCGGTGATCATCGCGGCTTCTTTGAGCGGTGACAGTTCCGCGCTTTCTTTTTCTCTTTGGAAAGACCTCGGACTTTTAGAGCCGATTCAAAAACTTTTGGATGGAACCGTAATGGGAGTTTTGTTTTTTTCCATAGGACAAATCGCTCTGATTCTCTTCACGTTCGCTTACCGGAAAATGATTCCTTATTCTCTCGACTTAGAACTTAAAGAGCGTGAAAATTTAGCCGCGGGGATTTCCTACAGCGGGGCTTTGATCGCTTTGGGAATCATCATCGCAAGAGCCTTACACAAGGATCCGGTTTCGATCGAGCTTACTCTTTTTCATATATTTTTGGATTTTATCTTGGGATTGATCGTGATTCCAGCGGTGCGCCTGATCACGGACGCGGTCATCCTCCCAGGGAGCACGTTAAAGGAAGAGATCAGTCGCGATCAGAACGTGGGAGTCGGATTACTCGAAGCGGTGGTTCTTATCAGCTTTGCTGGCATTTTATTCTACGCGGTTTAAGAAGAATCAATAGATTTCTCTGGATGTGTATAGTTTCCACTCCAAGTGATATACTTTCCGAATTCCAAACTCGAAAGAGTCTTTTAGAATTTTGATTCTTTCTTCGTTTGATATTTGATCGATGGGGCCGAAAATTTTCATCATATTCAAAATTTCTAAACTCAATTCTCTAAAGATATATTTATGATTTGCGTGAAACGGTTTCAGATCTCTTTCTTGAAATCCGCGAAGAGCTCCTACGACCGAGGCAAATACGATTTGTTTCGAGAGTTTTTCTTCAGGAAGGGAGGCAAGACGGACCGCGCCGAGCACATCCGAATAAGCAATGACGCCGGAATTTTTCGGAAGCAATTCAAGATCGGTCTTCGGAAATTTGATTTTTTCGGATAATTCTTTTTGCATACTTTAGCTATATCAAATTTATGATCGAAAGTAAAGAAATAATTTCCGAACTCGCGCCTTTGATTGAAGAGTGCGGGTTCGATCTTTACGGAATCTGCGAAGCGGCAATTCCCGAAGAGGATCAAAAGAACATCCTGACTTGGGTGAAGGATGGGAAACACGGAAAGATGGATTGGTATCCGAAGAACATGGATCTACGGCTCCAATTTTCGAATCTGGGTTTCGAACCAAAATCCGTCATAGCGCTCGGTACACTCTACAACGATCCGGAATATGATGGAATTTGTAAAACGATGTCATTTCGGTTTTCCAGATATGCGATCGGAGAAGATTATCACCTGGTCCTTCGAAGAATCGCAAAACCTCTGGTTTCGGAATTGAAGAAAAAATTTCCAAACCACCGGTTTCGTCAAGGCGTGGATTCTTTGCCCGTTCCGGAGAAAGTTTTGGCAAGAGAAGCGGGACTTGGGTGGCAAGCGAAGAATACGAATCTCATCCATCCGGAACTTGGTTCTTTTTTTTTCATCACCGTGATTCTTACCGATCTTCCTATTTCAGTCGCGAACGTTCCGCTTAAAGATCGATGCGGCACCTGCACCGCTTGCATCGACGCGTGTCCGACAAACGCTCTGACGCCTTACCGAATCGACGCAGGAAAGTGTATCTCTCATCATACTTTAGAAGACCATTCGCCGAAGATTTCGAATTCATTCGGATGGATCGCGGGCTGTGATATCTGTCAGGACGTTTGTCCTTGGAATCAAGTCAAAGCACGCAAAAAGGGAATTCAAACAAAAAGAGAAGAATTTAGAGCTCGTTCCGTATTTAAGGAAAATCCGAACTCGATCCTCGACTTGGATAAAGAAGGTTTTGATCGAGTCTTCGGAGATTCCGCGATTTCAAGGATGAACTTCGAGATGTTTCGAAGGAATGTTGAGCTCGCCAAAGAATGGGTTCGAAAAAAAGAGACGTTTTGAGGGCCCTATTGCGGATTTTGCAACCGTTATTTTTAGGAGATTGTGTTTGTTCCGACAAACCGTCGGTCGTCCAGTCGATTTGAGAAAGATTGGAATTCGGTTTTTGGATATGGAGCCCGAATTTTTAAGAAAATAAGACTTTTCTTAAATACCAAAATGTAGGAACTCACACAAAAGATTTGGGTTTTAAAAAAGGGAGCTTTCCTTTCTCGAAACTTTTTAAAGAAAAGTTATCGTTCCAAATCAATTCTGCTCCAAAATCTAAAAATGTGGGAACTCATACTTTCTTTGAAAAATTTGGAAAGACCCAAAATCTCCTGCCAAGTCGTTTTGGCTGAATTTGTGGGAACTCACACAAAAGATTTAGATTTTAGAAAGAACTCTTGCTTTTCTTGAAACTTTTTAAAGAAAACTTTTCGTTCATTTCGATCCAACCCGATTCTTTTTGCTTCGATTTTTATTCGTTTGTAGGTTCTGTTTTTTTGGAAAATCTTCTAATTTATAATATTCTAATAACATGTTTTGCGCAAGGAGAAGGGTGTCTTTCAGAGGAACTTCCTTCGGATCCAAATACCATTGTAGATATAAACCGTCGAAGAGGGCGATGAGAAGAGAGGCTTTTTGAATCGATTGTTTCGAATTCGGCTTTCCTAAATTCAAATTTTCGGACAGTTTTTTTCGAAAATTTTTGTACATTTCATAAACCCTCTTTCGAACGTTCGAATTCGGAGGTTCGTTTAAGATGAGGGTGAAAAAAACTCCGTTCGCTTCGGGGGTCGCCAGAAAGAATTCGGTAAACTTTTCGAAAAGACAAGGAAGCGGGGCCTCTCCTTTCGCAAGACCTTCTTTAACCGATTCTTCTACTTCGAGAAAGAGAGAGTCGACGAGTTCGATCACGAGTCCTTCTCTCGATCCGAAATGCCATAGGATGCTACTTTTTGCGGTACCGGAATATTCCGAAAGCCGATCCAAACTCGTGTTCATGATTCCATGAATCCCCACAAGATGTCTGAAGTCGGAAAGTAATTTTTCTTTTGTGATCTTTCCTCTCGAAGTGCTTCCCGTATTAACCATGTTTATTCCAAGATTCTAATATTTTTTGACCCGCGACCATACTAAAAGCCATGATCGTAAAACTTGGATCGACCGAAGAGGATGTTGGAAACACGGAAGAGTCGCTAACGTAGAGATTTTTGGTTCCGTGAACTCGATGCGAACTATCGACCACCGAGGATTTAGGATCGGAACCCATTCTACAACCTCCGCCGGGATGCGGAGCCGCCATCAAGGAAGTGACGGGTTCGAGCGAAAGTTCGTCTATCTTGTGCAGTTCTGATTTTGAACGTAGCGTCAGCGGGTTGGAAGTCGGAATCAAAACTTCTTTCGCGCCGGCTTCCAGATTGAGAAGCGTTTGTTTTTTGTAAGTGTCTCGCATCACTTGTTTAGTAATCGGTCCGAAGGAGTAATTTACGGTTCTTCGATTTCCGCTCACGGAGATGTTTCCCAGTTCAGTTTCTATATCATCCAGCCAAGCGATCGTTCCGCCGAGTTTCGGTAAATTTTTCATAAAATGAGTGTGTTGTTCGCCGAAACCCGAGATCGTCGCTGCGATAGCGCCGGGTTGGATCTGATTCGGCATCAGCATATATCCGCCTTCGATATAGTTTCCATTCTTATCGTAACGAGCCAATCTAAATTCTTCCACTCCGAACGCCGCGGGAATATTTCTCCACTGAATGATTTCTTCGTCGTAGAGCGCGTGCACGAAGAGGGTCGGATTGATCGAAACGAATTCTCCCAAGGCCGGCAATTTTTTCTTCCATCCGTTTCGAAGCAAGAATGTGGAGCTACCAAAGCCTCCCGCTGCGACTACGAATGCTTGCGCCGTAACTTTCAGTTTGATTCCGTTTTCTTTCAGAGTTCTCCTGTCGATCACGCTCGCGTTGATAGAGGAGATTCGATCTCCTTCCATTTCCAAGTCGGTCGCCCTGCAATCCGCGTAGATATCCGCTCCAGCGGAAAGCGCGAGTGGAATGTGAGTTACGAGTTGGCTTTGTTTTGCACCGAACGCGCAACCTTGCATACAATGTCCCGATTTCTGACAATTGTTTCTGGCTTGAGGAACTCTTCTTCCTTCCCAGCCTAAAGATTGAGAAGCGCTTCTTACGAGTTCGTTCATTCGATTGAAGAATTCATCGCGCGCCGGATGAACGTTCAGTCTTTTTTCCAAGACAGGCCAGAAGGGCGCGAGATCTTTCTTTGTATGACCTTCGACTCCGTATTTTTCAGCCCAGAGTTTCAACTTCTCGTCCGGAGTTCTATAACTGTCGGCCCAGTAGTGAACGGAAGCCCCACCCACGTTGTTTCCATAGACGATGTTGATCGTTCCGTCTTTTGTGGTGGAAAGATTTCTTTCGGCGGAAACCTTAGCCGCCATATTGAGTTCGTGATTGTCGAAGGTTCCCGTGTGATAGTATCCTCCTTGTTCGAGCATTACAACCTTCTTCCCTTCCTCTGCAAGTTTCAACGCAAGAGTGGAACCTCCGCAT
Source organism: Leptospira adleri (assembly GCF_002811985.1). Lineage (GTDB taxonomy): Bacteria > Spirochaetota > Leptospiria > Leptospirales > Leptospiraceae > Leptospira > Leptospira adleri. Next base: position 12,788 of record NZ_NPDU01000082.1, on the reverse strand, counting down.
CCAGTCCCGACGATACAAACATCCGCCTTTACCGTTTGATTTTTATCTATGTGTTTCCATTCGTAAATTCTTCCGGACATGATTTCTCCTAGTTCTTTCGAACTTGTGCTTTGTAGTAGATTCTGGATTCGCTGAGTTTTTCGGGAAAGTTTCCGAAGGGACCGTCGTAACCGATTTGATTCCAAGTGCTTCTATGTCCGTAGTAAACGAGCATGATCACCATTCTAACGCTGGATACAATGTTGCGAACGAGTTCCGTTTCGGATTGAAGCGCGGCGTGGATGAATTTTTTTGCATCCTCGCGTTCCAGTTTTGAAAAGCGACCCCAATAACCGAACGTGATCGGAAGAAATTCCAAGATCCAAATGGCAGAATCGAAATCTCCGCTGATCGAAGAATCTACGAAGAAAAGTTCCTCGTCCAGACGGGCCGTCACTTCAGCTTCTTTGAAATCCGGAAACCCGGGATCGTTAGGCAAAATCGCTTCCGCAAATCTGGAAAGGGTTTCTTCCGTCTGACGGCTCAAAAACAAACGTGTTGTCTTTTGAGTCGCTCTCAAAACGGAGGCTGCGATTCCGATCAAAAACGAACCGAGAACCGCGGTGAGTATAAATTTTTTTCTGGTGATTTTGGTTGAATTCATAATTATACCGATCGGTCAGTACAATTATGAATTTCGTTTTTTTGTAAAGATAAAAAACGAACGTCTTTCTAAAAATAAGTTCAGTCGTTGTTTGTCCCGAGACCGGAAAGTGTGGGAACTCATACGGCCTTTGAACCGATAGAGAACCAGTCGAAATTTACGAAGAAAGACTCTGGAAGGCCAATTTGTGGGAACTCACACAAAGATTGAAAGTTATAAAAGCGAGATATTGTGGTGCTGTAAGGTTTTGGGACGGGCCTAAGGTTTGTAATAGGGTTTTTGAGATATTCCTCTGTTTTCACGAGAAATTAGAAAAATAGGCCGAACTTTGGTTTCGGACTTTGAGGTTCAAGAATCCTCGGAGGAAAAAATAACACGGAATTGTCTAAAAAATGATTTAAAAAAATCAAATATTTGGAAGAATCTTATATCCCTTGAGTATTTGAGGAGGCTATTTCCGCCATGAATTCTCACATAGGATCTCGGGAGAATCATCCTCCAATCTTCCATTCCGATAAACACGGAACCTATCTCTCTTCAAATCCTGAGTTCCAATCTTTTTTAGAATTGGAATCGATCGAAAACAATCCAAATATTATCTCTCCGTCCGCTTCTCAAGTCATCGCCGAATTCGCTAAAAATGCGTTTGAGGACAAGTTAGTCATTGCCATCGATTTTACGATATCGACCGGTTTTATCAAAAGGAGATCCGTCTTTTTTAGAAAGATCGTTAAGGACGAAGAGGTTTTGGAAATCGAAGGAGTGGTTTTGCCCGAGATTCCGAAGGTTCGAAAGGCAAGGGGCAAAAGAACGATCTCAGTCAATCGTTCCTATCTCATCCGAAATGAAATTACTCAGTGGATTCTAAGATCGAGATCCGTGCAGGAACTCTACGACGGGGTTTGCAGGATTCTCAAGGCCGAGGAGAATTTCGGATTTGTATGTTTTGGTACCGTTGAATTTAGAAAAAACATAATATTCCAAGTCTCTTATGCAGGCAATAATCCATTTTTATTAAACACGGAATCGAAAGCGATGGATCTAGGCCCGGGACTTAAAGTGCTTAAAACCGGTCAGGCTTTTATCATGGAAGATATTCAGAGTGAACCCGATTTCGGGGATTGGAGGGAAACCTGTCTTCAATTCGGCTATCGATCGATGGGGGTCTTTCCGATCTTTTTGTTAAACGAATTGATCTCCGTCTTTTGTATCTTTTCAACGGAAAAACACTATTTCCTGGAAGACGAGGTCGGAATCTACTCCGAGATCGCAAAGGATTTGGCCCTGGGTCTGAAAAACATTCGGGAGAGCGAGCAACGATTCTTAGCGGTCAACGCGTTACGCGAAAGCGACGAACGATTTCAAGCCATCTTCGAAACGGTCGTGGATGCGATCATAATGATCACGCCGAAAGGATCGATCATCATGTTCAATACGGCCGCTGAAAAGATGTTCGGATATGTTTTCACCGAGGTTGTAGGCAAGAATATTAAATTTTTGATGCCCGAACCTTATCATTCGGAGCATGACGAATACTTGAGACGTTACCTCGAAACGAGAGAGAAAAAGATCATCGGTATCGGAAGGGAAGTTGTAGCCCTTAGAAAAGACGGGACAAAGTTTCCCGTGGAACTTGCGGTTTCCGAATTTTTTCAAAATCAGAATCAGTATTTTGTGGGAGTAATCCGAGATATGACCTCGCGAAAAAAAGCGGAAAACGATCTGAGAGAAAAGACTGCGGCGCTGGAAGAATTGAACCGGGGACTCGAAGTAAGAGTGGAATCCGAAATCCAAAAACGCAGAGAACAGGAGAAGGCTATGATCGTTCGCTCCAGGCTTGCGGATATGGGCGAAATGATCGGCAACATCGCCCATCAATGGCGACAACCTCTCAACGTAATCGCACTTTGTGTCCAGGACCTTTCCTACGCGTACTCGGACGGAGAACTCGACGAAGAATACATCGGAGATTCCACGAATAAGATCATGAGTCTTGTGGAGCAGATGTCCGGGACCATAGACGATTTTCGTAACTATTTTCGGCCGAATAAAACGAAGGAAAAATTTTCGCTAAGGTCTATGATACAGAAATCTTTTTCACTCGTGTCCGAAAGTTTAAAAAATCAAAATATTAGTATTTACTTTAATCCTAATGAAGATTATGAAGTATTCGGTTTCCCTAATGAGTTTTCTCAAGTGATTCTGAATATGATCGCGAATTCAAGGGATGCGATCACGGAATCGCGTCCGCAGGAGCCTTCGATTCACGTGGACATTCGCAAGGAAGGAGATAAAAAAATGGTTATCATAAGCGACAACGGGGGAGGGATAGAACAGTCCGCTTTGGAAAAACTGTTCCAGCCTTACTTTACCACAAAGGATCAGGGCAAAGGAACTGGGATCGGTCTTTATATGTCCAAATCCATCATCGAAAACAACATGGACGGAAAAATTTACGCTTTTAACTCGGATGAAGGCGCCGTTATGGTTATAGAACTTCCATGAGCCGAATTACATTAAAACTTCTTTATATAGAAGATGAAGAATTGATTCGAGTTATGATGGTGCGTTTTTTAGAACGGTTTTTAACTTCGGTTCGTTCCGCGGAGAACGGAAAAATCGGCTGGGAAGTGTTCCTTGAGTACCAACCTGATGTTGTAATTACCGATATCAAAATGCCACAGTTAGACGGAATCGAGCTCACAAAAAAAATTAGAGAATACGATATGAATATTCCGATTGCCGCAATGACCGCCTTCTCAGAACCTGAGATAATCGAGGAAGCTCGAAGGGCGGGAGTGAGCGAAATATTTATCAAACCGGTTAACGTGGAAAAGATAAAGGAGCTTCTGCTTACATATGAAAAATAGAATATTTGTAATCCGACGATTGTATTTATAACTAAGGTCTATTAGACCGAAAGGAGTCGGTCCGTTGTCTGAAAATGATATAGCTCAAGCGGAAACGCAGAAGAATATTCAGAGAGAATTGACTCTCGAAATCGACACTAACTACGCCGTCGAAATAGCGGAGGATATCTACTGGATCGGATTCTACGATCAAAAAGAATCTCTCCATTGCAATCCTTACATGATCAAGAACGGTGATAGCACCATTCTCATCGATCCGGGTTCCATTCCGGACTTTCCCGTGGTGGCCAGAAAGGTTTTTTCCCTCGTCGCTCCAAACTCCATAGAAACGATCATCTTACAACACCAGGATCCCGACCTTTGCGCAAATGTTCCGATCTTCGAGGACTTGAGCGGCGACAGTCCCGTTCAAATCGTCGCGGAAACGAGAACCGTATATTTGATCAAACACTACGGAGTCAAAGGAAGTGTAATCCGGATCGGGGACGAACTGACTTACTTTTCAACTCCGAGCGGAAGAGAGCTTCAGTTTATCAGCACCCCTTTCGCACATTCTCCCGGAGCGATGATCACTTTTGATCTCAAATCCCGCGTTTTATTTACGAGCGATATTCTCGGTGGATTGGGGAGAGAATGGTCCTTGTATCACGACGCCAAAGCCCTCGATAATATGAAAGCGTTTATGCAGGCTTATATTCCCTCCAATCTCGCATTGCGTTATGCGCTCTTGAAGATCATGAGCTTCGACGCGGAAGTGATCGCTCCTCAGCACGGGCAGATCATTCGCAAAGAACAACTTCCCGCTATCATTGACGAACTCTGGAATCTTCCCTGCGGTCTTGATTTGATCAAGGACGATTGGATTCATAAAGCGAGAAAGGGTGAATTGCGTTGAACGAGTTAGCCGAATTCGCAAAGAATATCGCGCTTGGAACTCCCGAAGACATCATTCAGAGGGAGGAAGATTATTTTCGAGCGCTCAGCAGAATCGTACGCTATCGAAATAAGGAAGCCCTCACCCGCGAGATGATGAATCACATCGTGAACAGCGATCGAAATCGGATTCTTGAGGAAAAGAAAAAGGCGGACGTACTCTTACAGAACATTCTTCCGGAATATATGATCGAAGAATTGAAGTTAAAGGGAAAAGTTAGACCGATTCAACACGAGAACGCAGTGGTGATTCTTACCGACTTCGTCGGTTTTTCGGATATCAGCCGTTATATGAGTCCGAACGAACTCTTAAAAGAACTTTCCATCTACTTCGACGAGTTCGAAAAAATCTGCACTCAGCATAGAATCGAAAAAGTGAAAACGATCGGGGACGCCTTTCTTGCAGTGGGCGGTTTGGGCGGCTTTAAAAGAACCGCAAAACTGGACTCTCTCTTAGCTTCCCTCAAAATGATGGAATACACGGAGAATCGTAGAAAGGAAAGGATGAAAAACGGAGAGGACGCTTGGGGGCTTCGGATCGCAATTCACTCCGGAACTTTGATCGCCGGAGTTGTGGGCCATACGAAAATCGCGTTCGATATCTGGGGTCATACGGTCAATCTTGCTTCGCGTATCGAAAACATCGGAGAACCGGGAAAGATAACCGTTTCCAAATCCGTTTATAACGACGTGAGAGACTATTTCGAATGTTCTTATGTGGGAATGAAGGAATTGAAAGGAGTCGGGCCTCACGATATTTACACGATCGATTCGATCAAAAAAAGATTATCGAGTTCCGAATCTCCGTTGGTTCCCGGTCCGAATTTCGACAAACTCTACCGCGCGTTGGAAAACGGAAAACATATCATGTTTATGGACGGGAAATATCATATTTCCAACCCGAACCGACCGGAGAAAAGAAACGTCCTGACCAGAGACTAAAAGACCGACTTTCTTTCGAAATAAAATCGGATGAAATTTAAGAATCCGGTGAAAACAGGATTTACCTTCGTCCGACGTACAGTTCCATGTAAAGAAATCGAACTTCTTTACGACAGTGGAATCCAAAAAAGAATCAATCTCTCCAAAACTTCTTTCGAAATTACGAAAATCCCTTCTTTCCTGGTTTCAAAAAAACAAAAGGGAACTTCCTTTTAGAATCAACAAAAACGCGTATCGGATTTGGGTCAGCGAAATCATGCTCCAACAGACCCGGGTCGCGGCGATGCTTCCGATATACGAAACGTTTCTGGAAAGATTTCCTGATCCCCGCTCTTTGCAGAACGCGTCCGAAGACGAGGTTATGAAATACTGGAAGGGGCTTGGATATTATTCCAGAGCCAGAAATTTGAAAAAAGGCGCGGGTCTTTTGGTTGAAAAATTCTCGGGACAATTTCCCGAAAATTTCGAAGACGCTCTATCGATACCGGGAGTGGGAAGTTATACGGCATCGGCCGTGTTATCGATCGCTTACGGAAAACATCATGCTGTTTTAGACGGAAACGTTAAGCGTGTCTTGTCCAGACTTTTTTTGATAGAGCAGGATCCTCTTCTTAATTCCACTAATCAACTTTTGGGAAATCTCGCACTGGATTTTTTGAACCCCGAATTCCCGGGAGACCACAACGAAGCAATGATGGAATTGGGAGCTCTGGTTTGTGTTCCGATTCCGATTTGTCAGTCTTGTCCCTTTGCGGAAGACTGTGAAGCCAGGATCGCGGGTAAGGAAAAGGAAATCCCCGCGGCGAAATCCGTGGACAACTGGGTGGATTTGGATTTGCATTTTTTATTCTTAACATCGAAGGACCGGATTCTTCTTTTAAAATATCCCGGAAGAAGATTTTTCAAAACGATCTATTCGCTTCCGTTTCGATTGGAGGGAAAACATCCTTACGAAAAGGATCCGATCTCCGAAGAATTTTTCGCAACGTCCCGATTGAATTCTAATCCGCACCGAGCGAAACATTCCATCACCAATCATCGAATTCAATTGAAGTTAAGCGAGACTTCCGAAGACGATCGAACGCGGATCGAGGAAATTTTTCGAAAAAACTTGGACGTATTTTTCAAATGGGTGAAAGAAGAGGATCTCAAGGAAGAATTTCCTTCTTCCATTTCCGGAAAACTGATCAAACTCAAAAATAAAACGATAAAACAACCGGAGCTTCCGGCGGGAAAAGTATGAAAATAAGATCTACGAGCGACTTTGTTAAAGAATTACAAAAACAAAAAGAACTTATAGTAATCGAAGAGGAAGTGGATCCGATCTTGGAATTGGCCGAAATCCAAAGACGTGTTGTCGCCAAACGCGGGCCCGCGGTTTTATTTAAGAACGTGAAAGGATCAAAGTTCTCCGTGGCGACCAATCTTTATGGTTCCGAAAAAAGGATGAGAATCGCTTTCGGAGAGGATCCGATAAAGTTCGTGCAAAAAATTGCATATACGATACAGCACTTTCTTCCTCCTTCGCCCTCCAAGGTTTGGGCCCTGCGTCATCTCGCCTTTCAGGCATTGAAGGTCGGATTAAAAAAAGTCAACTCCGCCCCGGTCTTGGAAAATACATTAGAATCTTTGCATGAACTTCCCACGATCAAATCCTGGCCGAAGGACGGAGGTAATTTCGTTACGCTTCCCTTGGTTTATACTGAAAGTCCCAAAACCGGCAAAGGAAATCTCGGAATGTATCGGATCCAAATTCACGGTCCTCTAGAAACCGGGATGCACATTCAGATACACAGAGGCGGAGGGAATCATTACTTCGAAGCGGAAAGAGAAGGAAACGGACTGCCGGTTCATATCTACGCGGGCGGGCCTCCTGGACTGACGATCGCGGCGGTGGCTCCTCTCCCGGAGGAAATCAGCGAACTCATTCTCGCATCTTTATTGTTAGGCGAAAAGTTGAAAATCCATAGAAACGCGAGTGTAAGTCCGCTTCCGATCGTCGCCGACGCCGATTTTATGATTTCTGGAATCATTCCGCCTAAGATTCGCAAGCCCGAAGGACCGTTCGGAGATCACTACGGCTACTATGCTCTCAAACACGACTATCCGGTGGTTCAAGTAAAAAAACTCTTTCACAGAAAAGACGCGATTTGGCCCGCGACCGTCGTGGGAAGGCCCCCTCAGGAAGACCACTGGATTGCTGAATATCTCCAAGATCTTTTGTCTCCGATGTTTCCGGTCGTAATGCCCGCGGTAAAAGGGGTTTGGGCTTACGAAGAATCCGGAGTTCATTCCCTCGCCGCGGCGGTAGTCAAGGAACGATACGAAGGAGAAGCGTTTACGGGTGCGCTTCGGATTTTGGGAGAGGGGCAGCTTTCTTTGACCAAGGTTCTACTAGTCACGGATCAAAACGTGGATCTAAAAGACTTTAGAAATACGTTTATTAGCGTATTAGAAAGAATGAATCCGATTACGGATCTTCACATATTCTCCAATATTTCCCAAGATACTTTGGATTATACGGGACCTGAAGTGAACAAAGGAAGTAAGGCGATTTTCCTCGGATCCGGTAAAAAGAAGAATTCCTTAAAAACGGTATTCAAAGGGAAGTTCGTAAATTCTTCCTTTTCGAAGCCGATCGTAGCTTATCCAGGAGTGTTGGTCGTTACCGGAAAAAAATACCAAAAGAACGACGGACTCGCCGCAAAACTTCTGAAAGAGAAAAGTATTCAGGATTTTTTACTCGTGTTTATTGTGGACGATTCGGAGGACGCGACTCGTTCGGATCACGATTTTATATGGTCAATTTTCACTCGTTTTGAACCGGCCGGCGACATCTATGCAAACGCGAAATTAATCCGAAATCATCCGGGACTTTATCCTCCCGTAGTGATCGACAGCAGATTGAAAGATTGGTATCCTCCTTTGACGGAAGCCGACGCTCGGACCGTGAAAAGGGTGGACGATAGATTTGGTAGACTCTTAGACTCTCTTTAGGAAATTAGAATTTTATGACGAAGAAAAGATGTATAGTTACCGGTGGAGCAGGACTCATCGGATCCAATCTCATTGAAGAGCTCAATCGACGTGGAATCGACGACATTTTGGTCGTGGATCATCTCGGAAATTCTTCCAAATGGAAAAATTTGGTGGGTAAAAAATATTCCGATTATCTGGAAAAGGAACATTTTTTGGATCTCGCGGTTCGATCCAGTTTATTAAAAGATTATGATATTCTTTTTCACCTGGGAGCTTGTTCTTCCACGACGGAAACGGACGCTTCCTATTTGATCGGCAACAACTTCGAGTATACAAAACTTCTCGCAAAAGAATCTCTCAGAAACGGCGTTCGATTTGTTTACGCTTCTTCAGCCGCGACATACGGAGACGGGGCTAACGGTTACGACGATAAAGCGAGCATCGAATCTCTCAAACCTCTGAACATGTACGGCTATTCAAAGCACATGTTCGACCTCTATGCCCAAAAACATTCCTTCCTAAATCGAATCACCGGAATCAAATACTTTAACGTGTTCGGATACGGAGAAGGTCACAAAGAAGATATGAGGAGCGTCGTGCTGAAAGGTTACGAACAGATCAAAAAAGACGGAAAGATCAAACTTTTCAAATCCTACCGCCCGGAATACAAGGACGGAGAACAAAAACGCGACTTCTTATACGCGAAAGACGCGGCAAAGATCACCGCCTATTTGGCGTTTGGCGGTCACGGCGGACTTTACAATTTGGGAAGAGGGGTGGCGGAAACGTGGAACGATTTGGTCGCCGCGATTTTCGAAACTCTCGGATTACCGAAGAACATAGAATATACGGAAATGCCCGAAACGCTCAAAGCGAAGTATCAATACTATACCTGCGCGGATACTGCAAAACTGCTTAAAACCGGCTATAACGAAGGATTTACGCTGTTAAAGAATGCGGTGAGAGAGTATGTAACCCTCCTCGATCAAGAAGAGGGCACATAATGGATTTTGAATACGCTTACGGAAATCAACCGTAGATTTTTACGATCGTACGAATCAGATCCTTGTATTTACCGTCTTTTAAGTAATAGAAAACTTGATTGGATTCTTTTCTACTGGAAAGGATCCCGTTGATTTTCATTTTACTCAAGTGTTGAGAAGCAGCTGATTGGCTGATTCCAAGCAAATCTACAAGTTCGCCTACGCTGTGTTCTTTCTGAGAGAGGAAAAAAAGAATCTGCAAACGGTCCGGGTGTGCGATCCCCTTGATCCCGCGAATTGCCGATTCTAACTGGGTTTTCTTTAATACTGATTTTTCTTTAGACATTGTTTTACTCTTTTTTAGATTTCTAAAAGAAGAAGATGCTTTTCTCTTTAGACTGGATTATCGAATTAAGTTTATTCAGTTTTAGTAAACCATAAAGACTTAATTCAATAAATTACAGTCAATTATATTATAATTTTCTTTTAGTGTAAAGTTCTTTTCTGAAAAAATCGATTTCCGATTAAATTTTTACTCCACCTGAAATTTCTAATATAACACCGGACACTAAATCGTTGTTAGCAATGAACTCAGCGGTCATCGCGATTTCATAAGGTTCTCCTAATCTACCAATTGGTATGAGAGACTCCCATTTTTTTAACGCTTCCGGATTCATATCCTTCATCACCATTTCTGTTTTTATAAATCCCGGTGCGATTCCTGCCACACGAATGCCGTATCTACTTAACTCTTTTGCCCAGAGTTTTGTCATTGCGGCAACTCCCGCTTTTGCTGCGGAATAGTTTGTCTGACCGGGGTTTCCGTGCATCGCAACCGAAGCGATCGGAATGATGACACCTTTACTTTTACTTTCTATCATCTGAATCGCAGCTTCTCTTCCCGTAAGAAATACTCCGGTGAGATTTACGTCTATGACCGATTGCCAATTCGATAACGACATTTTAGAAACCACTTTACCGGTTTCTTTATCCGTTTTAACAAGAAGTCCGTCTCTTAAGATTCCCGCGTTTAAGACCGCAACGTCCAAACTACCAAACCGATTCACCGCGGCCTTCATAAGGTTTTCTGCATCTTCTTCTTTGGATACGTCCGCTTTAAAAGAAAACACTTCCGCACCCAAAGACTTGATGTCGTTTTCAGCTTCCTTTAACTTTTCTTCAGATATGTCTGAAAGGACGATTTTTGCCCCTCTTTTGGCGAAATGTTCCGCCATCGCTTTTCCCAATCCACCGGCGGAGCCGGTGACTAAAACAGTTTTACCTTTGATTTCCAAGATTATTTTCCTTTAGTTCCTTACTTCGAATGCTGATATAATTTTCTGAAAACGGAATCTCGACTCTTGCGACGGTTTCGTGTTCGTGAGTCATGATGCGGAAGAGGTGCGGATCTATATTCTCACTTTTTAATAGAATCATAATGAGCGCGATGCCGAGACCCGCTCCTTCCGTATTATCCATGTTATCCATATAGAATTCGGCGATATCGTTATAACCCATCGCCTTTCTCATCTTCTCACGCATCCTTTCCTGTTCTTCGGCGATTACCGGAGTATTGTTCGTCACTTCGACGACGATGCCGTCCATAGTATAAGTAATGTTTAATTTTACAGAAATTCCACGAGCAAGACATCTCTTGCCATATTCGTCCGCCATTCTTTCGGAAAACTTAGCTTTGAAAGCGGCGACTCCTTTTTCGTACTCCTCCGGATTTCGAATGTTCAGACCTTCGTCTTCAAAGAAAACTCTCTTTTGATTGGCTTTCACTCCGTTGATGGACATTTCCTTGGTGATGGTGTAAAGCATCTCGATATAACGAGCCTGTCCGACTTTGGTGAGAATTTCAGTTATGATTCGAAGGACGTATTTTTCAAGTTTGGAGTTCATCCGCGAGGATTGAACCGTGATTCGGGAACGTGATTGGATGAGTTCACTCAGTTTGTGATCTAAGTCTTGAAAGCTTTTTGCCATATTTCGTTCTATCCCCGTTTATTCCGGACGCTTACAATTTCCACTGTCAGTCTCGATGACAAAGAGTTTGAATCAATCAAATTCCAGAATTACGATATTCTAAAAATCGGGTAAAACCGCAAAAATCCAAACTCATTCTTTTATTCTTTCGTATTCAGAATTTCTGAATTCTTTCTGCGCGCAAACGGCTTCTAATTTAACCTTTGTTCAACGACTTTTTTTCAAAGAATCGAAATAGAATCGGATAACTCATCTCAAAATCAAAAAACGATCGATTTCAAAGTTCATTTTCTATAAGAAAGGAAGTTTTGTTTTATTTATAAGGAAATAGGCATAAGAACTCCATAAAAATATCATAAAGTGAGAATTCTTCGATACATGTCCTTGCTTACTCTTGGTTTGATTTCGGAAAGAAAATGAAAGGATTCAAGATTTAGAATGTTCCATTTTTATAACGCGGTTTCGGATTTCGATTCCGCCCCACGTTAAGAGCTTTTTGAGAAAGAAGGTGAAATTCTTCCTTTCGAATCTTAAATTTTGTAGAATCGTTTGCGCGCGTTTGGCGGAACGCTCGAGTAGAAAATCCGGATTTTTTTTTGTACAAAAAAAGTTTTTCGGAAATAAAAAATAACTTGCAATCATATGTATAGCAGTTATATGAAGGGTATAATTTGTTTAGTATCTCGAGGTAAGTATGCTCAAAACCCTGAATATAAGAGATTTCGCTCTCATAGAAGAGGCCTGTATTGATTTTCAAAAAGGAATGACCGTGATTACGGGAGAAACGGGGGCCGGAAAGTCCCTGATTCTGGACGCGATTTCCTCGCTTTTGGGAGGAAAGAGCAGTCCGATGGAGATTCGAACGGGGGCAACCAAATACGTTTTAGAGGGTGTTTTCGACCTTTCCCGGAATCAAGTCGCCTTGGACTGGCTAAAAGAGAAGGGGTTTCCTTCCGATTCCAAAGAGCTGACTCTTCACCGGGAATGCAGCCGAGACGGAAAATCCAGGATTTTGATCAATCAATCCCTCGCTTCTTCCACAACGCTCAGGGGACTTGGGGAATTGCTCGCGGAAGTCCATAATCAAAACGATCAGATTCTTCTTTTGGATCGGAGCGAACAACTGGACATCATCGATTTGCACGCGGGTTTGATTCCTCTTAGAAATCAGGTAAAGGAATGTTTTTTAACCTATAAGAGTTTAAAGAAACGTCTGGAAGAATTGCGGAAGAACGAGGAAGAAAAATCAAAACGAATCGAATTTTTGTCGTTTCAAATCCGAGAAATCAAGGAAGCGGATCTGAAAGACGGAGAGGAAGAAAGTTTGAGTAAGGAGGAACGTCTCCTGGCCCACGGGGAACTTCTTGCGGAGAATTTTGAAATTCTTTCTTCGTATCTCGCAGATTCCGAATCGGCGATTCTTCCTTCTTTTCCCAGACTTTTGAGCGC
>NZ_NPDU01000081.1 GCF_002811985.1 Leptospira adleri | reverse complement strand
AATTTAGGACAAGAAAAATGATCCGCCTCACAGGATTGGAAATAAATTCTTTCCTGAATTCGGTTTTGAGAAAGCTAAATCTATAATTCCGAAATTATGATTTAGGAATTACTGTTAGAATGAAGGCGGGTTTTTGAGTGGTAGCAAAAGGGGATCTTTAAAATGCGGGAAAAATCCCGGTGAAAAATTTCGCTTTCTCAAAACCGAATTCAGGAAAGAATTTATTTCCAATCCTGTGAGGCGGATCATTTTTCTTGTCCTAAATTATAGTTAGTTACAGTAATCCTTTTGGCTTATTTAACACATATAGAGAAAACCTGTGGCAAGAGTGTTGGAAATTTTTTCTTGAATTTTTGTCTTATAAAATTAGGTTGGTACTTTGAGAGGGGAATTGAATGAAAAACCACATCTACATGCTCCGAAAAAAAAGGGGTATAAAACAATACGATATGGCAAGAGCGCTTGGAGTATCTCCTAGCTACCTTTCTAAAATCGAAACAGGAAGCCAGGATCCTACTGAAAAGTTCAAAATCTCCTGTGCAAAATATTTGAAAACCACTCTTGATAGATTGTTTAACGAGCAAGTAGTTGAGGATGTTTATCCTGAATTTACGGAAGGGCTCACCAATCGACTCTGGGCAAAACGCAGAGAATTGGGAATCAAACAATACGATATGGCAAAAAAATTAAAGGTATCCACTCCGTTTCTTTCCAAAGTGGAACTCGGACTTTTGGAACCGCCTGAAGATTTTAAAAACCTCGCTTCCAAAGCCCTAAAAATGAAAAAAGAAGAACTCTTCCTTCAAAAAGTTGAATATTAAAAAAGGGTTAAATTCCTAAAGAGAAAGGGAAGCAATCGCTTCCCTTTTTTGCGTACAAATCGTTTTATCTTACGCAACGAACCCGAACGGCGGAAGTCGCTTTATCGAATGTATCATAAGTTCCGCTCGTAAAAATTACTTGGTAAGCCTGAAATTTATAACTCCCGGAAGGATGCGTCGTAGAAGTCCAATAACTATCGGCGGCATTCGGAAAAAAAGTCTGATTTATAAATGGGGAAGCCGTCTTCGAGTAATCCACCAAGGAAACGAGTTCTTTCACGGAAGGCAGTCTCCAACCGCCTCCTCCCAAATTCAAAGAATTACAGTAAGCGAGCGCGGCTGTCCAGGCGACCGCATTAGCGGCGCCCACACTACAATCGGTATAAGAATCGCCCGCGCTTCCTTGACCGGAAGCGCATCTCTGCCAAACCAAACCACTCTTCTGATCCAAAACGGTCCCGTCTCCTATGTTCGTAAAAGGTCCCGTATATGCGTTCACCGATAGAACTCCCAAAAAAAACCAGGGTAAAAAAACTCGTCCCCATTTCATTTGAATTTGCCTCCACTCATGGATTTCCGTTTACGCAGAACGCGTAGTAAGAATAACCGTCGTTCGAATTATTCTTATTATATGTAAAAACTCTCGCACCAAAGTTACGAAGTACGAACGCATACAAGGTATTGGATCGATTGGTCGTCGAACTCCAAAATCTTTGATTGGAAGCGTTGCTCGGAAAATTTGGAAAACTCGCCGGGGCGACAAAAGTATAACCGGAGGTTCCGGATGGAAAAGTAATCAAAGAATGAAAGTCGTCCATCGTCGCGAGCCTCCAGCCCTTCAAACCCGCATAACCTTGTTTTGTGTTTCTTTCGTTTAAGGAACTGCAACTGGATAAAGCGTTCGGCCAATTTACCTCGGTCGGAGTCCCGGCACAGGTCGTCCCGTTCCATTCCATTCCTTGCACACAGGTTCTCCAAGTCAGCCCGCTAGTAGAATCAACGCTGATCGGATCGTTCGTAAATCCTCCTAAAAAATTAGGAGTAGAAATGGACTGAAGAGAAGGAGTAGCGGAGAATGCGCCGTCTTGACCGGTTCCTCCGCAGGCGATGCCGCTTCCTGCAGTATCAAAACATCCCGGCTGATTGGAATCGATGATGTTCCTCAGAGCGACCATTCCTCCCGTAGTATAGGAAAAATAAAAATATCCGGTTCCATCGCCGATCAGCGGATTTCCCGCGACGTCCTTAAAACTAGCAGCAAGAATTTTTACTTTGATCAAACTGAATTCGGGAAGAATCGAATCCAAATCTATCTTAACAACCGTTCCCGAAATCCATTGAACCCCTACGCTGCTCGGAAGAGTAAGCTCTACGGTCGTCAAACCGCCGCCGCTTCCAAAGGTGACTAACGCGTGTATTTCGATCGTATTCCCAGGTTGCATCGATTCGTTAAAAGTAAGAATCAAATCCCGATTAAAAACGTCGGTGTCCACCGCACCGTTTGACGGAGACGTGGAAGCAAGAGTCGGTGCGGACGTATCCAGAGTAATATTGAAGTTAAAACTTCCTACTTGATTGGAAGCGTCCAAGAGACACAATTTGAAGGAATTATTTCCCTCAGAAAAAGCTCCGGTAGGAACTGTCGTATCCTGTGTATCCGGAGCGACGAGAGTTCCCGACGCAATCGTCACTCCGGGCGTAATACTCAAACAATCCGTAGAAGTCGGGACAATAAAATAATCTCCAGCGGAATCAGAGGTCCAATTGACCGAAGTAGCGCTGCTTCCGTTTGTTGTTCCATTCTGAATCGAATTGAGAGTCAACGTTGGAGCCGGAGTCAGAGGCAAATTGACCGTGTAGGTAGCAGATACGGGTCCTACTAAATTACCTGCTCTGTCGGAAGCAAGAATCTTAATCGTAATGGTTCCGCTTCCAATTCCGAAAGAACTCGGAAAAACGGAGCCGAACACAATTTGCAACGGATCAAAATCCTGAAGAAGAGAAAGGGAAGGATCCGTTCCATCGGTGGTATAAATTAAATCCTTACAACCTGAGATCGAATCTGTGCAGGTAACGCTCAAACTCTGAGTTGAAGTATAAGTTCCACCCAAAACAGAAAGGCTCAAGCTGGGGGCCGAATTATCGTAGATCATAGAAACTGATTTTTGATTTATAATTTGGGAATCCTTTACCAGAGAGACGTTCAACGAATTTCCCCCTACGTTGACTGGATAGGTTCCTGGAATGGAAAGATTCAAATCTAAATTCGCAGTGCTTGCGGCCAAGACCGTACTGTGGAGCAGACTTCCAGTTCCGCAACCAGGATTGTTCAAACAGACTCGAAGCTCCGTTCCATCGACAACGTTTGCAAAGGTGAGATTTAGGTTCAACCCTGTTCGGCCAGAAGTCATAGCAGAAGCGTAATAGATTCCACCATAGAGGCTTTTACCGCCGGAAATGGAAAAATTGGCTGAATTTCCTACGTTCCCGTTGGAGCCAAACGGACTTGCTATATTGGAAAGGGACGTCGGTAAATAGAAAAATTTAAAACTACTCTCATTCACGTCTTTCAAACAGGAAAAAAGAAAAAAACAGAGAAGCAAAGCCAGTGATTGCGTCTTAAGCTGATTGAATATAGAATTTCCCATATCCTGCTTCATAGTTTGGCCTCCAAAAGAATTAAATCATATAGCAAAAAGCGGACTGATTCTTCTTGGATTATAAAAAGGAAAATTTTTTGAAGCAAAAACTCGCAAATGCCTTGTTACACGGAGTTTGCGAGTTCTCAGGCTTCGCAATACAGAGATTCCAATTTCAAATCACCAAAAGGGATGATCGAATTCCATGTTTGAAATTTTTTATTTCCTTTTTTGAAGACATGGATATGTCAAAAACATTCTAATGCGGGCTACTTAGTTCTGAAGCAAAACTTTTAATTCGACAAAAATTTTACAAGTAAGCAAATTTACTGATTTATAATTGTAATCAAAGCAAAAGCTAAGTTATAGAATAGTGCTTCTAGTTTATAGCAAGTTAATTGCAAATTTAGATTCCCTCCAGAGTAGTTGTTCTCAGTAAAAAAGATGAATTCAGACTCCCTGCGGTTGCGCCGTGAATTTGAATCTCTTTTTATAAAAACAAAATCAGCAAGGGATCATTTGGATAGAGTCACATGCAATTTGGAAATTTGAAAACAAAATGGAATGAGCGCAATCTGGAAGATAGCTTTTACGGAGAATTATGATTTTTGATTTTGATAAAATAATCAATCACCTTCATTTGATTGGGATTTACCTCGGTTTTTCGATCGGCCTCTTGAGGTTATATCGTTTCAAAAAAAATCGAATGAATGTACTCTATGGAATTACTTTCATCTGTATCAGTCTATTTCTCTACATAGGCGGCGACAGTGACTTTTATCTATTGCAGTCTCAAAGCGGAAGTCATTACGATTTGTCCCTCCTGTTCTTCGGATTGATCATCTATTCCTGTTTGATGTGTAGATCCCTTATGAGGAAATCGATCGGATTGGAAATTCGAAACAACGACGCGGGGATCAATCTTCTCTTTACGTTCGCGATCGATTTTATTCTTTCGTTTATTTTTCGGGATGAAATCACGTTCAACGTCGCCGGAAATCTTACTAGCATTGCGATCACTTCCTATACTTTTGTGGAAATTACAACTTCCATCTATATGAGGAAGCTGCCTAAGATATACTATCACCTAACAGTGATGGCTTTTTTTATGACCTTCGCGTTGATCTTAGATATGATTGCAATCTTCAAAAACGATCTTCGATATCATCTGATATCCAACGTGATACCGGGGCTTTTGCTGGTTTACTTCCATTTGCTTGAAATCTACGCGCCAGTCATAACGGATAAAAAGTCGATGAATTCCCTTTCGATCGAACAAAGATTGAATAGAAGAAAAGAAAGCGTGGCTTTGATTCAGGAAAAGACAAATCGGAGGAAGGCGGATTCTCCCGAAAACAAGGGTTTGCTAAAGGAGAACGATCTCGCTCGTATCGAAGATAGACTGAAATCTTTCTTGGAGGAAAAACGTTTCTTGGACGAAGAGCTCCGTCTTCCGGATCTTTCCGCCTATTTGGGAATTTCGGTCCACCAGGCTTCTTTGTATTTGAACCAATATCGGAACACAAGTTTTACGGATTTTATCAATCAGAATCGAATCGAAGAAGCGAAAAGATTGATTTCGGAGGAAACAAATAAAAATCTAATCGATATCGGATTGGAATGCGGATTCAATTCTTATTCTCCGTTTCATAGGGCTTGTATTCGTTTTACCGGATTCTCTCCCAAGGATTTGAGAAATTTGGTTTTGAAAAAAGAAACCCCTAAGCCGACCCTCGTCCCCGAAATTGGAGAAAGAAGGACGACTTAAGGAAAGATTGATACTTTAGATTACGGTGATTTTCGAGTTTCTGTAATCTACGCTAATCTTTTGTCCTTCGGAGAATTTTCCATCCAGTATATAACGGCTCAGCACGTTACCGACTTCCCTTTGGATGAGTCTCTTGAGCGGTCTCGCTCCGTATTCCGGATCAAAACCGGCTTTAGAGACGTAGTCCTTCAAAGCCTTTGTGAATTCCACATCGAGACCGTTTTCCTTTGCCTTTTGTTTGAGAATTTCCAACTGGATATCCGCTATCTTATGGATTACGGAATCCGTGATCGAATGAAACAGAATCACCTCATCGATTCGATTTAAAAATTCAGGTTTGAATTGTTTCTTCAACCTTTGCTCCACGAGCCTTTCTTTTTCTTCCGAAGTGTATTCTGCGGAGCCGAGGATATCGGAACCGATATTGGAGGTCAGAATGATCACCGTATTCTTAAAATCTACGTTACGCCCCTTTCCATCGGTCAATCGCCCCTCGTCCAGAATCTGCAAGAATATGTTGAAAACGTCCGGATTGGCCTTTTCAATCTCGTCAAAAAGAATCAAGGAATAAGGTCTTCTTCGAACGGCCTCGGTGAGTTGACCGCCTTCGTCATAACCCACATAACCCGGCGGGGCTCCGATCAGTCTCGCGACCGAATGCGCTTCCATATATTCGCTCATGTCGATCCGGTGCATTGCGTTCGGATCGTCGAACATGAATTCGGCGAGAGCTTTTGCGGTTTCCGTCTTTCCTACGCCGGTAGGTCCGAGAAACAAAAAAGTTCCGATCGGCCGATTCGGATCCGCGATTCCCGCGCGCGATCTCTGGACCGCTTCGGACACAAGTTTGAGCGCGTGATCTTGACCGATCACCTTGGCTTTGAGCGCGTCTTCCATCAAAAGAAGTTTCGCTTTTTCACCTTGTAACATCTTGGAAACCGGAATTCCGGTCCAACGAGAGACGATGTTCGCGATGTCCTCTTCGGAGACTTCCTCCTTGAGAAGTCTGGAAGTGGCGGATTGTTTTTTCAATTCTTCGTTTGCGGCTTCGAATTCTTTTTGAAGATCGACGAGTTTACCATAACGTATCTCCGCGACACGGTTGATTTCCCCTCTTCTTTCCGCCTCTGCTTCGAGATTTTTGTATTTTTCTATCTCTTCTTTGATCTGTTTCAAGCGGGAGATTTTTGTTTTTTCCAAATCCCATCTCGCTTTTAAGGTCTGAAAGTTCTGTTCTTGATCGGAAAGTTCTTTCTCTAAATTCTTCAGACGATCCTTGGAAGCCGAGTCTTGTTCCTTCTTTAAGGCTTCTCTTTCGATCTTGAGAGATTGGATCCGTTTGCTCGCGCGATCCAATTCTTCCGGCATGGAATCGATCTCTATTCTCATTTTAGAAGACGCTTCGTCGATAAGATCCACCGCCTTATCCGGAAGAAAACGATCCGTGATATAACGGTTGGAAAGCGTCGCGGCCGCGATCAGCGCCGAATCCGTGATACGGATTCCGTGATGCAGCTCGTAACGGCCTTTGAGCCCGCGAAGAATCGTCACGGTTTCTTCCACGGACGGTTCTTTTACCATGACCGGTTGAAATCTTCTTTCTAAGGCCGCGTCCTTTTCGATGTATTTCTGATATTCTTTGAGAGTGGTCGCACCGATACAACGGAGCTCTCCGCGTGCAAGCATCGGCTTGAGCATATTAGAAGCGTCTAATGCTCCTTCCGTCGCTCCCGCACCCACAAGAGTATGAATCTCGTCGATGAAAAGGATGACTTCTCCGTCGCTCGCCTTGACTTCGTCGAGGAGGGCTTTCAGACGATCCTCGAATTCTCCGCGATACTTCGCACCGGCGATCATTGAACCCAGATCGAGAGTATAGATGATTTTATTCTGGATTCCTTCTGGAACTTCTCCTTGAACGATCTTGTTTGCAAGACCTTCCACGATTGCGGTTTTACCCACGCCGGGTTCTCCGATGAGAACCGGATTATTTTTTGTCCTTCTGGAAAGAACCTGAATGGTTCTTCTGATTTCTTCGTCCCTTCCGATGACTGGATCGAGTTTTCCCTGTTTGGATAACTCGTTTAGATTTTTTGCATATTTCGCAAGAGCGTCCGTTTTACTTTCCGGTGAATCGTCCATGATCGTTTTTCCTTTTCGATTTTCCAAAGTGATTTTTAGTAATTTAGAATATTCTAATCCAAGGCGGAGAAATTCCTCTTTGAGAGGTCCAGTCCCATTCTTCATGAGTCCGAGAAGAATATGATCCGTGGATAAATATTCGTCTTTGAGTTCTTTTCTTAAGTCGTCCGCCGCTTTTAGAAGCGCGACGGCCGATCTTGAAAATCCTACGTCCGCGCTCGCACCTCCCACTTTCGGAAGTTTTTGTAGGAACTCCTCCGTCTTTTTTAAGAAAGACGCTGGAGGAAATCCCAATTTAGAAATCAAAAGCGGGGCCAGACCATCGGATTGTGCGATCACTTCTCGAATGATATGTTCTTCGCTGATTTCAGGATTTCCCGAATTCTCCGCCAGAGACTGAGCGTCTCTCAAGGCTTCGTTCAGTTTTGTAGTCAGTTTATCTAATTTCATCGAATGCTATTCTCCCTTTTGGCTTATTCCGTATCTTCGGGTAAGAAGTGAACCGCGTGAGGATCTCCCTTTTAGGATTTGTCGGAACTCCGACAAAAAACTTTGCACTTGCAAAACGTAGAAGTTTCTGATATGGGAAAATTTCCGAAGTTCTCCCGCCACCACTCCCCTCCACCCAAGATCAGGGTGGGGCGCGCGCGTTTTCACAGAAGATCGTCGGATCTCCAACGGATCGCTCCGGAAGTTTAGGCTCTTTTCGGTTTCGTTTAGGATCCGCACAAGTCTTCCCTCACTGGTTTAGAATTTAGACTGAATTCTTTGCAAGAATTCTATTTTTTTCTGCCATATTGACATTTATCAATTTTTGCGATTGGGCTTCCAGGAACACCGTTCTTATCATTCTTATGTCTCCTTTTTTACAGGAATCTCCGCTTTTCTTTTGACAGTCTGGGGTTTGGCGTACGTTTTGCAAGAACCAGAGCATGAGTAAGGAACCCCCAAAAGAAAGCTGGAAATCCAGAACCGGACTGATTCTCACCGTTGCAAGCGGAGCGATCGGTCTCGGAAACTTCATTCGTTTTCCGGGACAAGCGGTCGCCAACGGCGGAGGAGCCTTTATGGTCCCCTATATCATCAGCTTCGTTCTGGTCGGAATCCCGGTCTGTATTACCGAATGGATCATGGGAAGAATGGGAGGCCGTACCGGTCACAGCGCCCCTTTCCTCTTCAAAAGTTTTCTCTCCGGTTTTCCCCTCAGAATCGTCGGCGCGATCGGAGTTACGGTTCCCATTCTCATTTACGTATATTACGTTTTTATTGAGGCTTGGTGCCTCGCCTATTCCTTTGAATTTTTAACCGGTCAGATTCGATTCAACACGGACGGACAAACCCCTCAACCCGAAATCATCAAGGCCGCCGGAAGTTACTTTCTAAATTTGACGGGAGCGAAAGAAAACGGGGACGCGATTTCCGGTAAAATTTTTTACGCGACCCTTGCCTGTTTTGCCTTAAACTTCGCTCTCGTCTACCGCGGAATTTCGAAGGGAATCGAATCCTTTGCGAAAATCGCGGTTCCTCTGATGCTCATATCCTCCGCGGTCATCTTAGTCCGAGTTCTTACGTTAGACGATATAGATATAGGACTTGGTAGAATGTGGAACCCGGATTGGTCCGCTCTCTTAAAATCCGAGGTCTGGATCGCCGCTGCGGGCCAGATCTTTTTCACGCTCTCCGCAGGTTTCGGAATCGCCCTCGTTTTTTCGAGTTATCTCAAGAGAGACAACGACGTCGTACTCTCTTCTCTCTCTGCGGCTTCTCTGAATGAATTTGTGGAAGTCGCGATCGGAGGTATGATCACGATCCCGGTCGCCTATCTCTTCTTAGGCGGTTCGATCAGCGAGTTCGGAACCTTCGGAATGGGTTTTATCGCGCTTCCCTCCGTTTTTTCGATGATGCCGGGAGGTCAATTTTTCGGCGCGATCTGGTTCTTTGTATTATTTCTCGCGGCGATCACTTCCTCGGTTACGATGCTCCAGCCCGGAATCATTTTTTTGGAAGAATCCTTCGGCCTGAGAAGACAGGTTTCGAGTATCATCCTCTTTATTTTCACCGGAAGTCTATGTTTTCCGATTCTTTACTTCAATCAGAATTTTCAGGCGCTGGAACTCGCCGACTTTTGGATCGGAACGGTTTTGATCTTTATTCTTGCGAGTATTCAGATTTTCTTATTCGGTTGGAAGGTCGGCGCCAAGAAAGGCCTCGAGGACGGGAACGAAGGTTCTCATCTGGAACTTCCGAAATTCTTCTGGTTCGTAATCCAATACATCACTCCCGCGTTTTTGCTCGTTGTTTTTGTCGCGTTTTTGTTTCAGAATCTTCCGAGCTACTTTGAAAGAATGAGCGTGGACGCGATGGTTACACAGGCGATCTCCAAAGGAACCTCTCCCGAAATCGCGAGAATGGGAGCTCTCATTTCGAGGTCCGTATTTTTCGGAATCCTGATCGTATTCAGTTTGATCGTTCTTCTCGTCCACTACGCCTTGGTTTATAAGGAAAGGAGATTGAAAGCGGAATGATATTTTTTGCGCAGATGACCGGTCTAAACTTTCAGGGAACCCTGATCATGTCCCTTTCCTTACTTTTGGTTACGGGGCTTTCCTTATTTTGCATTTATAAACTTTTTAAAACCAGAAACCATTGAACCGAACATCCGAGTATTTTGATAAACTTTCCGCGATCTGGGACGATTTCGAACCCCGATCCGGCCAGATACAACTTTCTCAAAGAATCGAAGAAGCCCTTTCCTCCGGAAAACATCTCATCGCGGAAGCCGGAACGGGAGTCGGAAAGTCTCTCGCTTATTTGATCCCCGCGGCTCTGAGTTCCATGGAAAGAGAGGAACCGGTAGTAATTTCAACCGAGACAAAGTCGCTTCAGCAACAACTTTTGTTAAAGGACATTCCGATGGTTTCGAGAATTCTCGGAGTCGATCTGAGAGCGGAAGTGGCGATGGGGGCTTCCAATTACGTCTGTAAAAGAAAGATGAATCACGTTATGCGCGATGGAACCTTCGGTCCCGAGATGATTCCTCATCTGGATTCCTTCAATCAATGGATCCGAAATACGGAGTCGGGAAGAAAGCAGGAATTTCCGGGAACCGCTTCCTATGATTTTTGGAACAAGGTGACAAGAGAAGCGGACAACTGTTTGGGAAGGAATTGTCCCAACTTCTCCCATTCTTATTATTTTTTGGAAAGGGAAAAGTGGAAACGTTGTAATATTCTTATCGTCAATCATCATCTTCTCGCGGCGCATATCGCAAGCGACTTCAACATTCTTCCAGAGTTCAGTAGAGTCGTCTTAGACGAGGCGCATAACTTTCCGGATATAATCGGTTCTTCGTTTCGTCAGGAAATCCGCTCCCAGGAAATTCAGAAACTTCTGCAACAGATTTGGCTTCCTTCCAAAAATACCGGAATCGCGGGTGAAATCGGTTCGAATCAACTCAAAGATCTGGTTTCCAAAGCGGGAGACGCGCTCACCGTTTTTTTCAACGCCCTTTCCGGAGAAGTTCCTTTGAACTTCTACACTCCGCAGAGAATCAAAAAGCCGCTCCGACTCGATCGGGGCGCGTTCGCGAGCGTGCTTTCTGAGATCACCGAAATTCTTCAGAAACATCTTTCCAAATTATCCAAGGAAAGCGAAGACATTACAGAAAAGGAAAGTTCTCTCGTCCTGGAAATGTTGTCCGGAAGAATGGAACAGATCGCGGTCGGTCTTGAATCCTTTCGTCTTACGGAAGATCCGGGGCTCGTCTATTGGATTGAACCTCCGGACCAGAATTCGAAAGAGATCTATTACAAAATTTGCATGGAGCCGATGAGTCCGGATAAGATCATCAAGGACTTGTTCGCGCCCAAGATGCAATCCATCGTATTCACTTCGGCGACTCTTTCCATCGCCGGAAACGATTTCAAATATTTTAAAAAGAAGATCGGAGATCTTCCCGCCGCAAGTATGGTAGTGGCTTCTCCGTTTCCTTATCAAAAAAACGCGCTCCTTTATGTTCCCAAAGAAATCCGGGATCCGGTAGGAGATCCGGACGGTTACCACGCGGACCTGGCAAAACAGATTCTCTGGCTGATCGAATTGACCCAAGGTAACACGTTTGTTCTTTTTACTTCTTTCAAATCTCTGAAACTGGTTTACGAAACGATTCGTCCTTATACGGATCTTCCGCTTTTTTCACAATCCGATCTGGGACCGGACGGAGCGAAACAGATGTATCTGGAAACGCCTAACAGCGTATTATTCGGAGTCTCCACGTTTTGGCAGGGGATCGATATCAGAGGCGACAAACTCAAATCGGTGATTATCGCCAAACTTCCGTTCCAGGTTCCGAACGATCCGGTGCTCGAAACCAAAAGCGAGAAGTTAAAAGAATCCGGTGGAAATCCCTTTGCGGAATTACAACTTCCTTACGCCTGCACGGTTTTGAAACAGGGATTCGGTCGTCTGATTCGATCGGGAACCGACACCGGAATCGTTACGATTTTGGATCCGAGGGTGTTTACAAAAACCTACGGAAAGGACCTTTTGAAGTCGCTTCCTCCCGCGAAACTCATCCAGAACCGAGAAGATTTAAGAAGAGAATTCGACAATCTGCCGAAGTAAATAGAAGAACATTCTATCGAACCCGGCGCAGAAATATGAATTCTAAAATCAGATTTTTTCTTATCCTTTTCATTCTCCTTCCGACTCATAGGATCTTTTCTTTTGAAACCAGCGATTTTACGGATACGGTCATCAATTGGAAAAAAGGAGAAATTCAGAAAATTCTTAAATTCAAACTTCCTAAATTGACCTACTCGGTCGAAGATCCGGATTTCGGCGCCGAGAATACAGCAAGAAATCTTACGGAAGCCAGAAAGAAAGCGGCGAACGCCGCGGAAGAAGAATTGAAGAAGTATCTTTTTCGAAAGATCGATACTCTGAAACTGGATTCCGAATTTACTCTGAGAGAAAAGATC
Source organism: Leptospira adleri (assembly GCF_002811985.1). Lineage (GTDB taxonomy): Bacteria > Spirochaetota > Leptospiria > Leptospirales > Leptospiraceae > Leptospira > Leptospira adleri. The sequence goes on along the minus strand of NZ_NPDU01000081.1, from coordinate 7,286 downwards.
AAAGAAGATTCTATGTTTCGAGAAATTTTCAACCAGATCTACGAGATAGAACCGATTTTGAATACGGTCAACTTTGTGGAAAATCAGGCGGTCGCAAAAGGAACGATCCTCTTTAAGGGAAAGAGAGGAATTCTGAATCACGTTTTTCTTTCCTATGAAACCGAAACGTTTCCGGAATATCCGGCTCCCACGCTCGCCGCGGAATTTACTTCTCTCATCGTGGATGCGAGACATCTCAAAATGGAAACAGCTCTCTTTCCGGAAATTCTTTCCGAAGAAGGGAACAGCCTTTACTCCCCCTATTTTATTTCCAAAGAGAATGCGGTGAAAAACGGTTACGTGAGTTATATGAAAACTCCGGAAGAAGCGTTTCGTTCTCCGATCGCGGGGATGAAACCTTACTTCGTGACAGCGCTCGGTGTCACGGGACACTATCCGGTAAACCCCGTGATCGCAAGCGAGGATGCGAGAAAATTGTTGGCTTCTCCGAAAACAAAGAACGCTCTCAAAAATTGCAGGGTGATCATCTTGAAAGATAAGTGACGAGGTTCGCTATAAACTTGTTCGCAAAATTTAATCCCAGAATTCAATAGGATTTCGCTGTAAAGGTCTAAAATTCGGATTTGTCGGAGTTACGACAAAATTTTATCGGAAAATTCTCCTTGAGAATATGCAGCTTTTCTGATAGAGAAAAGTCCTCCTTTTTTTTCCCGCGGACGCTCTCCACCCTAAACTCAAGCGCGGCGCTTTCTACGGATCGCGCCGCAGGGTGAGGCCCGCAAAAATTATAGAGTGAGATTTGTAGGAGCTGCCACGACTTCTCCCTGAAAGTCGAACGATCCGATAGGAAGTATTGCATTGATTTTCTTGGCGGACGTCGGCAAAAATCGTAAGGCTTTCCGATATCATAGATATTGCCTACTTTCAAGTTGGGCTTTTTCCTCTTTTGTAGGAGCTCAAACAAGAGAGGATCTCGATTTCGTCTTACTTCAAACTCGAACTCTATTTCAGAAGTTATCGATCCAAGAAACGATTTCTTCTCGAATCCGTTCCAATCTTGATTTTGGAATCGGGCCGTAAAGAGTCCATAAGCGCGGAATCTCTTCAGCGGAGTAAGCGAGTTTTCCGTCGCATTCCAACTTGGCTCGAAACTCTATAAGTTGTGTCTCATTTCTTTCGGAAAGTTTGTATCGGAAGAATCTTCCACAATCCCCCATTCCTCGGTGCTTCCAGAATGCGATCAATTCGCCGCTTTCTTTTTTATAAAATCGAATCAGGCTTTGACTTTCGATTCTTTTGAAACGGGTTTCTTCTGCGGATGTATCCACATCGTAACTTTCGAAACTCAGGATTTTCGTTTTTACCGGAAGACTTCTCTCATCGTAGATAAAATAAACAAAACTTTGATTGTAAGCCCCGGTTTTGCAAAGGAGTTCACCCAGGAAGGTTCCGTTGGAAAGAAGATAAAATCGGATCGGAATTTGATGGAATTGGAAGTATTTATAAAAATCGACGCGACCGCTTTCGCCTAACGTAAAATTGTCGTATTCGCAATCTTTAGGCAGTTTTTCCGAAAGAGACTCCAGGGCGATCGCACAGGCGCCTTCCAAAAATTTCTCGTTGGGAGCGGAATTTTCAGCGAATCCGCAGTCTTCCGGCCAAGAAATCCTGACTCGCTTTTCATGGATAGGAATGCCCTCTTCCTTTTCCGCAAAGCCACGGTTCTTAAAAAACCAGATTGCGCAAACAACGAAGAACAGTAGAAAGAGGAATCTTTTATACTTCAAAAAAGATTCCTCTTTAGATCCCTTATCCTTGAGCGGCGACCAGCTCGCTAAAAATTTCTTCCGCCTTTTTGAAATTCTCGGAGAAAAGATAAGCAAAACCTAAATCGATCAGTTCCGAGGAGGAAAGAGACTTTCTCTTCGCTTCCATTTTCGGAATGCTCGCGATCTTTTCGGAAAATTCTTTTTTCTTTTCTTCGAAAGTAGGAAGTTCTTCATATCCTGGAATTCTCTGAAGAACCGTCTTGGCTTCCTCGAAGTTTCCTAGATGAACCAGCGCTAATCCGAGCGCTCCGAGAACGTCCCGTTCTCCGGTAAGTCGTTTTGCATTCTCCGCAAATACTTGTACGGCTTCTTTATATTTTCTTGTGTGATAATTTGCAAAGAATTCCGTTTTACAAAAATAATCGTTAGCAAATCTTCCTTTGTAGATCGCGAGTAAATCTAAAACCGTCTTAAAATCGACGGCGTCCTCGCTTACAAGAATTCCGGTTCTTAGAATGGAATACGCTACGGGAACGGAGGAGGAACGGAAGTATTCGTAAAACTTCTTCGCGGCTTCTCTGAGTTTCCCGCCTTCTTTTAAAAGATAAGCGTCTACGAGCGGACTTAAGACGGAAGATCCTTTTAAGAAATAATTGATCCCGGTTTCCGCGCCGGATTCAAACTCAGCAATTCCACTCAGATGATTTAAAAATATATGATTCGGATTTTTCTTCGCAATCGAGATCACTTCTTCATAGGAACCCGTTTCGAATAGTTCCCAAGCCGATTCTTCAATGGAAGTGAAATTGGATACTGCTAAATTCTGACCCATAGGATACCTCTATTTTTCTTATCGGCCAGGCGAGGGAAATTCAGCTTAAAAAAAATCGATCGCGTTAACTCAGTGAAACGCTCTCTGAACTCAGCATCTCGGCTCCCTATGGGTCGCTCGATCGATCGCGTTAACTCAGCGAAGCGCTCCCTGAACTCAGCATCTCGGCTCCCTATGGGCGCTCGATCGATCGCGTTTCATGGATAAAGTCGTTCCATCATCCTCGGAAAAGGAATACATTCCCGCACGTGCTGGAGTCCGCAGATCCAAGCGATCATTCTTTCGGATCCCAGACCGAAACCGGAATGAGGAACCGAACCGTATTTTCTCAGATCCAAATACCAATCATAGGATTCCACGGGGAGGTTTTCTTCCTTGAGACGATGGACGATATTCTCGTAATTCTCCTCTCTTTCCGAACCTCCGATAATTTCCCCCACTCCGTCCGGAGCGATCAGGTCCGCATTGAGAACCGTCTTCGGATCTTCCGGATTCACCTTCATATAAAACGCTTTGGCTTCTCTCGGATATTTCTGGATAAAAACGGGACCGCCGTATTCTGTCGTCAGCATCTGTTCCCTTTCGGAATTGATATCATCTCCCCAAACGATGTCCTCTCCTTTCGATTGAAGAATTTCGAGAGCCTTCGTATAATCGATGACAGGAAATTCTCTTTCCAAATACGCGAGCAACGGTGCCGGATCTCGCTCCAATACTTTCAAATCTTCTAATGAATTCTGAACCGTTTCCCGGATGATCGTCTTTACGAAATCTTCTTGGAGTTTGAGATTCTCCTTGTGACCCGCAAACGCGACTTCGGCCTCGACCATCCAAAACTCGGTGAGATGTCTTCTTGTCTTACTCTTCTCCGCGCGAAAGGTCGGACCAAAACAAAACACCTTGTTGTGCGCAAAGATCGCGGTCTCCAGATAGAGTTGTCCGGTTTGTGCGAGATATGCGTTTCCTAAATCGAAATATTCGGTCGAAAAAAGAGTTCCCGCGCTTTCTCCCACGGATCCGGTAAGAATCGGCGTATCGATCAGTAAAAAATTTCTTTCGTGAAAGTATTTGCGGATCGCAAAGGAAAGATTGTCCCTCACCCGAAGGATCGCGAGTTGTTTGGAAGAACGCAACCAGAGATGTCTCTGAGAAATCAAAAAATCGATCCCGTGTTCCTTGGGTGTAATCGGATAATTTTCGGATTCTCCCACGACTTGCAGGGATTCTAATACGAGCTCGAATCCGATCGGAGATTTTTCGTTTCGAACCAATTTTCCTATGGCGGAAACCGATGTTTCTTGTTTGAGGTGTTTTACGGTTTGAAATAATTCTTCTCCGAGGATTTCTTTTTCTGCGAGGACCTGGATGATCTTTCCGCTGTTTCTCAAAGAGATAAATTGTCTTGCGTTGCTTCCTCGGATTCCGTGAACCCAACCTTGGATGGTTACTTTCTGATCTACGTGTTTTTCTAAACTATGATTGCTGACGACTTGTGTTTCGGACATGGACCCATTTTACGCTTTCGGTTTCACCGGAAAGGATATTTTTTTACCTGACAGACAAGCCCGCCCGGAAATCCTGAGAAGTATGAATCCGGTTTTGTTAGATGGAAAAAAACTTTCCGAAAAGATCAGAGATGGAATTCGCTCGGAAATCGAAGAGCGGAAAGCTAAGAATTTAAGAATTCCCAAACTCGCGACGATCCTCGTCGGAAACAACCCCGCTTCCGAAACCTACGTTTCCATGAAAGTCAAGGCCTGTCATTCCGTGGGAATGGGTTCCGAAATGATTCGTCTCGGAGAAAATACAAGCACGGAAGAATTGTTAGCCGTCATCGACAAACTAAACGCAGATCCGAACACGGATGGAATTCTTCTCCAACACCCTTCTCCTCCCCAGATCGACGAAAGAGCCGCCTTTGATCGGATCGCACTTCAGAAAGACGTCGACGGAGTGACCACTCTTTCTTTCGGAAAACTTTCCATGGGTGTCGAAACCTATCTTCCTTGTACTCCGTACGGAATGGTCCTTTTACTCCAAGAATACGGAATCAATCCTTCCGGAAAAAACGCGGTCGTTGTCGGCCGTTCTCCAATTCTTGGAAAACCGATGGCGATGCTTCTGACGGAAATGAACGCGACCGTCACTCTTTGCCATTCTAAAACGCAGAATCTTCCCGAGATCGTAAAACAAGCGGACATCGTTGTGGGCGCGGTTGGAAAGCCAGAATTCATCAAGGCGGATTGGATCAAAAAGGGTGCGGTTCTTTTGGACGCGGGTTACAATCCCGGAAACGTGGGCGATATCGAAATCTCCAAGGCAAAAGACCATTCTTCTTATTATACTCCGGTTCCGGGCGGGGTCGGTCCGATGACGATCGCGGTATTGCTCTTACAGACTCTTTATTCCTCAAAAGAACACTTTACACCACCGGTAAAGTGAAAACGATGTTTCCTGATGGCGATCAGTTTTGACGAATGCTTTCAGACCTATCCGGAGCTTCATAGCCCTGCTGACCTCGACGAATTTTGGTCCGAGGCGATCCGCGATTTAAAGAATTTTCCGATTAAAAAACAATCGAAGGCGCTCCTCAAAGGTTCGATTATCAAGGAAACGATTTACGACATTTCTTTTCAATCCTGGCAGAATGCTACGATTACGGGAACCCTCGTCATCCCGAGAAAAAGAGGAGATCTTCCCGTCGTAATCCACTTTCACGATTACGGTCATGAAAGACCCGCAATCATCAAAGGACTTACCGAAACCGGAGTCGCACAACTCATCATCGATCTCCGAGGTCATGGAGCCCAATTGGTTCGTCCGCAACTGAAAGAAGGAGAGATCGCCGATCCGGATTGGACTCCGGGTTATTTTTCCAAAGGTTTGGACGGAAAGGATTCCTTTTATATGAAAGGTTTGTATCTGGACGTGATCCGCGCGATCGAGTTCCTTAGATTGACGGACGGGATCGACGGTGAAAAGATCATCCTCTCCGGCAAATCTCTAGGCGCTTCCCTCGCCGTGTTCGGCGCGGCTTTTACCAACCGAGTCAAAGGTCTCATCCTGGAAACTCCTAACTTCTGCAATATAGACGATACCCAACTCAAACTCGAAAAAAGCTGGATGAAGGAAATCAACCTTCAACTTGCGAACGCAAAAACAAAAAAGACCGCGATGAAAAAGAGTTTAGCATATTATGATAGTATAAACTTTTCCAAGAAGATCAAAATTCCCACCTTGGTCTCCGTCGGTCTCGACGATAAGATTTCCCATCCGAAATCGATCTTTGCGCTTTTCAATCACATGAATTGCGACAAAAGAATGCAGGTCTATCCTACCGAAGGAAACGAAGCCGGTCAAAAGGGTGACAAACAAAACGGAGCCAACTTAGAATTTGTGAGGGAAATCTTCTTTCCTGAATGATCGAAGTTTATTTTCACAATTCCCTTACGGGCAAAAAAGAAAAATTCTCCCCCGTCGATCCGAACCGCGGCGTAACGGTTTATTCCTGCGGACCGACGGTCTATAACTACGCTCATATCGGAAATCTAAGGGCCTTTCTTTTTGTGGATTTTCTTCGGAGATCCCTGAAGCTCCTCGGTTACAAAGTCAACATGACGATGAACATCACCGACATCGACGATAAAATCATTCGCGATTCCATCGCCTCCAAAAAGAGCATTCAGGAATTTACAAAACCTTGGACGGACGCCTTTTTCGAAGATTTGAAAACGGTTCACGCTGAAATTTTGGAACACTATCCCAAAGCGACGGAATCGATTCCGGAGATGATAGAAATCATCCAAAAGTTGAAAAGCAAAGGTCTCGTCTATGAAAAGGACGAAAGTCTTTACTTTTCGATTCAGAAATTTGAGAACTACGGTAAACTCAGTAAGATCGACACTTCCGGAATGAAAACCGGAACCCGTTACGATACCGATGAATACGAAAAAGAAGACGTGAGAGACTTCGTCCTTTGGAAAAGCCCGAAGGTCGAAGGCGAAGCGTCTTGGAACACAGAGATCGGAACAGGTCGTCCCGGTTGGCATTTGGAATGTTCTGCGATGATTCGAAAAGTATATCACGGCGGGGTCGATATTCACACGGGAGGGGTCGACCTACTCTTCCCTCATCATGAGAATGAGATCGCACAATCCGAAGGCGCCTTTCCGGAAGAAACCTTTGTGGGGACCTGGCTTCATTCCGAACACCTTCTCGTGGACGGGCAAAAGATGTCCAAGAGTAAAGGGAACTTTTATACGTTACGCGATCTTGTCCAAAAGGGAATCGATCCGAAGACGATCCGTTTTCTTTTGATTTCGACTCACTATCGCTCGAAACTGAATTTTTCCACGGATCGTTTGGAAGAATCCGCAAACAGCATCCGGAAGATACAGAATTGTTTAGACCGTCTTCTGGAAACGGAACCGGATTATGAGCGTCAAGGACTTACAAATTTTACACATCCTCAATGTAAAATCTGGAAAGAGAAATTTGAGAACTCTTTATCAGATGATTTGAATGTTTCTAAAACATTGGCTGTTATTTTTGAATCGGTAAGGGAAATCAACCTTATGTTAGATTTTACGAATTTAGTAGAATCACAACACCGAAAGGAATTCATTGAGTTATTTAATTATTACAATCGACTTTTCGACGTTCTCTCGTTCGAATCAAAAAAAGAT
>NZ_NPDU01000080.1 GCF_002811985.1 Leptospira adleri | reverse complement strand
AGCAAACACGGACAAGCGAATGCGACGGCCTCTTACAATAGCGACGGAAATGCAGCGATTCCGCAAAGACTACGCTGAGCCTCGCATAAATTAAAATCGCAGATGTTTTGACGAATATAACGGAGGCCCGACAGCAGTTTAGCTCTGATTTCGATTGCAAATTAGATGCAGAAAGTCTAAATTACCGATTTTTGAAACGAAATTTGGGTTCGAAAGTCAAGTTGAGGACGTGGCGATCCGAACTCGTTTTGCAAACAAGTTTCGGTAAAAGAGAGGCTAAAGCCCGAACAACTGAACGCTACGCTGTGTTTTCGTAGGAATAGGTATGATACAAACCTCCGAGAACCGGGGTTGCAATCAACTTTGCTCCGGGAGCCGGCTTGAGAACCGGAGAAGGAACTGGACTGTCCTTGTTCAAAGCTAAATGAGTTCTGTGGTGATTGTAAAAATGAATGAACTCGGTTAATTTTTTTTTCTAAGTGATACTGATTGATCGGAATGAAATAATCTAGGAATTCATTTCTGCAAGTCTTGATCCAACGTTCGGCGTAGCAGTTTTGCCAAGGAGAGTAACGTGTTGTCTTTTTGTGTTTGATTCCGATTCTTTCTAAATACTTGGAAAAACGTTTTCCGAAAAGCGGATCGTTGTCGGAAAGAAGATAACAACTTTTCTTTCCCGATAGCATTTGTTTGCGAACGACAAGTTTCAAAACTTTTTTCATCCATTGTGTGGTTGGATTTGTGTGAATATCGAAATGGAGAATTTGTCTCGAACCGAGGTGCAAAAAGAAAACGACTCGAAAGATTTCTTTAAAGTTAGAAGAGTAAACATTAAACGTGTCTGTAACGATCATGGTCTCCGCGTGGAGAGAATAGAATTGTTTCCAAGAGAGACGTTTTTTGGGATCGGGAGGTCTTTTTGGGATGTATTTTGACACGACTCTTTCCGAAAAATCAAATCCGAGTTTTGCAAGCAGTCCGTGCAGCTTTGTGGCTCCCCAGATTTTGTTTTCTTTGGCGATCCTTCGAATGAGCTTGATGATATCCCAAGGAATGTTGGGTCTTCCGGGTTTCTTTCTTCGTGAGAGCAAGGCCCAAAAGATTTTGAATTTCTTTTTTTTCCATTTCAAGAGAGTTTCAGGAGATACGAGAATCAGATTTTCTTTCCAATCCCGATGGAAATACGAAAGCAAAACGAGCTTCAAACGTTCGAAGGGTTTCGTTTGAAACTTATTGTTTTTCCGTTTGTAGGCTATAAGCTGTGCTTTGAGAAACAAGATCTGGGAAGAAGTTTGTGTTTGATCGGGAATGTTCGAAAAGATTCGAATGAGAAGAATGAGATTGGTGAGGAGAGCAATTTCGAGAATCAATTTGTTTTCCTTTGAAATCTCTATCGGAACGATTTTACTTTCAGAAGAAATCGGGACCACTGATTTTTACCCGACTGTCAGGCGAATACTATCACTACACAAACTAGGGACCCACTTCTTAAGCAAAATTCTGTTGAGGAGAGGAGCCTGCTCCCTGATAGATTTCGGGAAGGATCGGGAGATTGATATAGAAACGAGTGAACTCGTTTTCCTTACTTTCGTAATAGATTTCACCTCCATGATCTTTGATAATTCCAGTGCTCACGGAAAGGCCGAGCCCGGTTCCCTTGTCGACTTTTTTGGTCGTGAAAAAAGGACTGAAGATTTTTTTCGCTTCGTCTTTGGGAATTCCGATTCCGCGATCTTCTATACTCATCTGAATCCAAAGGTTGGAGTCCTTTTCGAATTTTTTAGCCTTGATGACGATGATCTTATTCGGATCGTATTTCGGATATCTTTGGTTGAGCGCGTCTCTTGCATTGTTGAGGATATTGAGGACCACTTGTTGAATTTGCTGAGGCACACAAAATACTTCCGGAAGGGAATCCTGGATTTGGGTTTCTATATGGATCGTATCTTTCTTAAAAAGTTGTTCGCAGAGAGAAACCGTTCTTTGGATCACTTCCTGAAAATCAACCTTAGAAAAAACGTGCTTCTCTTGTCTGGCAAGTCTCAAGAGATCCTTGGTGATGTTCGAAATTCTTTCCCCTTCGTCCAATATGTTGCTCGCATATTTAAGAATGGAGTCGTCTTGGCTTTGTCCCAAGATGAGCTGCGCGTAATTGATTATGATCGTAAGAGGATTGTTGATCTCATGAGCAACTCCCGTTGCAAGGAGGCTGATCGCTTCCAGTTTCTGAGCTTGAATCAGTTGGGACTTTAGGGTTTCATTTTGTTTTTCGGCTTCTTCCAAAAGCGACCGTTCTTCCGATTCTTTCAGAGCTCTTTCGATGGAGTAGTTGAGTTTTGTAATTTTGTTTTTCGAAATATAATCGGTAGCGCCTTGTTTGAGAGCCTCGATCGCCGCGTCTTCGCCTAACCATCCTGAGACGAAAAGAAAAGGAACGTTCGGATGAAATTTTCTGACGATCTCGAGCGCCTCCATTCCGTCGAAAGAAGGAAGAGAGAAATCCGAAAGAACCAAATCCGGCTCGCTCGACTGGACTTCTTGGATTAATTCTTCCTTTGTCTGGATTTGTTTATAAGAAAAGTCTAATCCACTTCCGCTGATCTGCCGGATCATCAACCCGAGGTCGTTCGGATTATCCTCTATACAAACGATATAAATCTTTCTCTGAATCATAGCGCGCGTTTATTCATAAGAATCCAGTAGAATCCGATTTCTGCGGCCACGTCGCTGAATTTCGAAAACTCCAAGGGTTTTACGACGTAACTGTTCACACCCAAACGATAACTTTCAACGATATCCTTTTCTTCGGCGGAAGAAGTCAGGATTACCACAGGGATGAGCTTTGTGAGTTCTTCGTTTCTTACTTTTCTCAAAACTTCGATTCCGTCCACCTTTGGCATTTTTAAGTCCAGAAGAATCAAGGAAGGAAGTTGAGTCTTATCCCGTTCGCAATACCTCCCGGTTGCAAAAAGATATTCCAGCGCCTCTTCTCCGTCTCTTACTAACTTCAGTTGATTTGTAAGATTATGCTTTTTTAAACTTCGTAAAGCGAGTTCCGAATCTTGGGCGTTGTCTTCCGCGTAAAGAATCGAGATTAAATCATCTTGTAAGTTGCTCATCGTTCTCTCGAGCTCCCAATGTGAAATAAAAGCAAGCGCCTTCGTTCAATTTGCTTTCCCCCCAGACTTTTCCGTTATGTTTTTCCACCACCCTTTTGACTATCGCGAGACCGACTCCGGTTCCTTCGAATTCGTCGGAATGATGAAGTCTTTGAAACATGTTGAACAACTTGTGCTGATACTTCATGTCGAAGCCGGCGCCGTTGTCTTTAACAAAAAAAACGGTCTCTTCTTCGTTTTCGAACGAGCCGACCTCGACCTTGGGATTTTCTTTTTCTCTCGAGTATTTGAACGAGTTAGAAATCAAATTGAAGAGGAGTTGTTTTAAAAGACCGGAGTCCGCCTTTGCGGAAGGGAGGTCTCCTATCGAAGTCTGAACCTTCAAGTTCGGATAATAATTTGCGACTTCTTCGAGAATCTTTTGGGCCAGCTGCTTCATGTTGATCGAAGTAAAAAGAATTTCCTTTCTTCCTAAACGGGAATATTCCAAAAGATCGTCGATGAGCTGGCCCATATTGGCTGCGTTTTGCATGATGATTTCGAGGATTCTTTTCCCTTCATCCGGAAGAACGCTCCCGTAATCTTCCATCATGATTTTAGAGAACCCCGCGATACCCCGGATCGGAGCCCGTAAGTCGTGTGAAACGGAATAGGAAAAGGATTCCAAATCCTTGTTGGATCGTTCGAGCCGAATGGAATAATTTTTTAGATTCGCGTTCGTGGTTTCGAGCAGCTCTTCCGCGGATTGTCTTCTTCTATTTTCACGATATATTAGAATATATTGAAATGAAATAAAAGCAAGGTTTAGTAGAATCGCGAGAAATATAAGGCGGATCGCGAATTTGAGATTGGCTTCGGATCCTTCTCTTCGGGTTTGATAGAGAAGGAGTTCCTCTTTTTTCATATCTTTAAGAATCTTGCGGATCCGTTCGCTCAAAATATTTCCTTTGGAGGAATAAAAAGAGACCGCATAACTTCCGATAGGTTTTATTTTTTGATCTAAAACCGTCGCCTCCATAAATTCGATCTTTTCATTCGTTAAAGGAACGACATCATCCAATCTCTTCTGCTGTTCCAAATTATCGCGCGTAAGAATTCTAAGATTATTTATTTTAGACAGAAAGACCGATTTGTTCTCGTGATATCCAGTCAATAAAGAAGAATTTTTATAAAGAATATAACTTCTGAGAGAGGAATGCATTTCGCTGAAAGAGGATAGGGCTTCTTCCAAGTTACCGAGGACTTCCTGCGTATGCGACTCCCATCTCCGCAAGTCGGAGGACTGATTCATCGCGTAGAATGCGGAACCGGCCACTACGGAGTTGAGAAGAATGATAACGACTATTCCGAGAATGACGCTTTTTTCAATCGTACTCTTCAAGAATCCCTAAACCTTATGCAAAGAATTTACACACGAAAGACCGGACGTTTTTCAAGAGAAGTATTGGAACAGAAACTCAGGTCCGATGATAAAAAATCGAGATAACTTTTTTACTTGGATGTCTTTAAAATAGCAAGAAAAACTTAAAAATATTCGGATTCTCTTAAAGATTGTAGTATACTCGAATGAGGTTAGACAAGAATTTATTTTCGATTTTTCTCCGAATCGGCTTGCCCGTCTTGAATTTTAAGAGGTAGCCTTTGGGCGCGGCTGTTAATGCGACGTAGCGTTATTTCAGAAAAGAGAATATTATATTCTTATGAAATCCCGGAATGGAGGAGAAGAGTCCGGATTTTTGACGGATTCTAACGGAGTTTGCCGGAATTGTATGTCGTTTTGGCGATTTGTATTTTTATGTCTCGAATTTCCGGAATTCTTACGAATCAAAGATCGTCCGAGCTCCGATCGGCGTTGATTATTTTTTTTCGAACGATAGGGCCATCATATCCCCTTGATCCAAAAATTTTACGGTAGGGTCCGCGAGATGCTTCAAAATCTTATATAAGAATCCTGCGTTTTTCCTAGCGGTCAGTCCGCTTCCGTACGTGATGTGTTTTTTCTTTTCGAAACCCAACGACTCGCAGAGTTCTGTGATTCCCGAGAGGGAATAATAATAGAGATGCTCCGGAACGTTGAGATATCTCCAGGAAGGCCCTTGTAATTTTGCGAGGACTCCCCATTTACAGGTTGAAAGGAGGATTCTTCCACCGGGTTTGAGAAGTGTATGAATTTTTTCTAATGTTTCTTTCGGCTTGTGAAGGTGTTCGATGGAAGCCCATAACGTTATTAGATCGAATTTTTCGGCCGGATTTTCTTTCCATTGTAGAAAATCCTTTTGTTCGACCTTGAGTCCGAGTTTTTCTCTCGCGAATTTTACCGGGGCTTCCGCGATATCCATTCCGTAGGAATCCCATCCTCTTTGTTGCATATAGTCCACGAAATATCCCGCCGCACAACCGACGTCTAAACATCGTTTTTCGGAAGACAATGTTTTCTCCCAGGAAGCGAAGTCCAAGTCTTTCAGATTGAGTCCGAATACACGCGAGATCTCGCTTCTTACTCCGTCCGAAAAATAATTATCATAACCTCGATCGCTTCTTTTTAAAAAGTATTCTTCCGAGTAATAAGAAGCCACTTCCTCCGGAGACGGTTGCGGACTTACTTGGACGAGAGCGCAACGTTTGCACTGAACGATCCGGAAGACTTCGTTTTTATGATTGGACTTGCTGAAGAGAGGTTTGAATTCCGAGGAGCCGCAGGTGTTGCAGGGGATACGTTCCATTCTACTTATCCTATCGGGTCGCTAAGGAATTCCTTTGATAGAAATTCTGCTTTACTCAAATCTTCTCCCTGAAACTGATGAAAAGACATGAAACACGCCGCGCTTCGTTCCATTCTTTCCTTTTTGTTTTTGATTTCATCAGCACTTATCGCCGATCCGCAAACGAACACGACCATCAAAATCAAAGCGGTAGGGGACATGGTGCCCGGGACCAATTATCCCGAACCTCTGAACATTCAGGATCCGAGGGCTTTTCTTTTCGGAAAAGTGGAGAATCACCTCAAAGGTGCGGACATTCTTTTCGGTAACTTTGAAAGCACTCTGACCACTTATCCGACCACGTCGAAGGACACTTCGAGAAAGATGATCTTCGCGTTCCGAACTCCTCCTTCTTACGCTAAGGTTTTAAAGGACGTCGGATTTGATATTTTAAGCATTGCTAATAATCATTCTTTGGACTTTCATCAGCAGGGGTTTGACGATACTCAAAAAAATCTTTCCGAGGTCGGTATCCGTTATACCGGCAAAAAAGGAATGATCACTTATATGAACGTAAAGAACGTATCAGTCGCTTGGATCGGTTTCTCGCATTTGAAGTCGCATAACAATGTGAACGAGATCGAGGAGGGTGTGGCTCTTGTAAAAGAAGCGAAAAAAAAGGCGCAGCTTGTTTTTATTTCCTTTCACGGCGGAGCGGAGGGCGGACCCGCTCTTCACGTAAAAAATCAGATGGAACGTTTTTACGGAGAATATAGAGGGAATCTCGTCGAGTTCAGTCATTCTTTGATCGATGCGGGTGCGGATCTTGTGATCGGTCACGGTCCTCATCTTGTGCGTGCGATGGAGTTGTATAAAGGAAGATTGATCGCGTATTCTCTCGGAAACTTTATGGGTTATAGAGCTCTTTCCTCCCGGGGAATCGTTGGTTATTCCCTCGTTTTGGAAGCGGAAGTGGACTCGCAAGGAAAGTTTGTAAAAGGAAAAATCATTCCTCTGCAACTCGATAGCGCTTCCATTCCGGAATACGATCCTGAAAAGAAAACGATCGATCTCTTACGCAAGCTGACGAGAGAGGACTTTCCTTCCAAGGGCCCGAAAATCTCCGAAGACGGTACGATCCTTCCCGGGAGCGGTTGACGTTTACTCTCGGAAATAGCTTCCGATTCACAACAAATAACTGAATTCGAAGTCGGTTTAAAAAAAACCTTATAAGTTTAAACTTTTAGAATATATTACTTCAAACTTTTATCCTGCGAAAAAGACAGTGATTTTATTTCGCAGGTTTTTTGCCTCACAAAACCCTTTATTGGTATAAAACCCATTCTCAAAAACGAAAGTTGCTGTCTGATTTAAAAAGCGGAACGCTTTTATAAACTGGTAATCTTTAGTTTCACACTCTCCTTTTTGATTCAATTCTTTCCTAAACAAATTTTTGATTTCAAAAAAAATAAATTCAATCCTTATAAAGGAAAAGAAAATAAATCCGAAAAGGGAAAAGATCCCCGAGATTTCAAAATTAGATCCTCGGGAAACTATTTTTCGACGACTTTTGTTTTATTCAAATTGATACGGTTGGATGCTAAAGACTTTAAAATTTCTAAATTACGGATTCGTTTAACAAAAGATCATCTTAAGGGAATCAATTCTATACTTGTATGAAAATTCAGGAATCAAAAACTAAAAAACCGGATCTAAGAAACGTTTTCCTCATTGTGATCATTTGTATCATTAATCCGCGTTTTCTCAACGCTCAGACTTCGAATGAACCGCCGGTTCGGCTATTAGATTCGAATCGATTTGAAGACGTTGTTTCGATGAATAAGAATCTTTGCTCCGAAAAATGCGGAAACTCCGAATCCAAAGGTTTGATTTCCCAGATGGGGGGAGCTGAAAACGTCGGGGATCCTTGCAATCGATTGGGCGTCGCGTATATGGGAATGAATTACTTCAAACCGGCCATCACCGCCTTTAAAAAAGCGATTCTCTGCGACGATTCCAGTAAATATCACTCCAATCTTGCTTTGGCTTATGTTTATGATAAGGATTATCAGTCTGCGGAAATCCATTACAAAAAGGCGATCGATCTTTTACCCCGGAATTCGAACGAATTCTCGCCTAAAATAAATTATTCGATATTATTAATTAAAAAAAAAGAATATTCTAAAGCGGAAAACTTCCTCCGAGAAGCGGTGCAGAATGAAGCTCATCTTTTTTATGCCTATCTCTATTTAGGTTATACGTTGTATCAGCAAAAAAAATATACGGATGCGTTGTCGTTCTATGACCGGGGAATCAAAATGAATCCAAATTACGCGGATCTTTTTATTTATAGGGCGTACGCCCATTTTCAATTAAATAATCTATCGGGTGCGGACTTGGATCTGAATCAAGCCGAAATTCTAAGCTCTGAAACAGTCAATCCCCGAATCCATCAACTGAGAAATCTAATCCGAACAAGGATTCAAGGATACAAATAATGAACCGAAATCTGTTTTCAATTTCACTTCTGGTTCTGACGGTCGCGGCTTTTTCCGGTCTGGGTTCAGAAGGAGGTTATAAATATTTAGAAAACGGAATCCTGGATTATACGGATCCGTCATCACAACCGAATTCTCCGAGTTCAAGTCCTTCGATCAAAAATAAAAAGTCCATTTTCTTTTCCGCAAAGGACGCTTATGGTCTTAAATTCAAAATAACTCCCACATACAATGTTGCGGAAAGAATTTTTATAGAGAATCGCGGAGAAGAATCCGTCCAAATCAAAATTGGCTCCAAAGCCGATCGGAGTCTGCTCGTTGGAATCACGGGCGAAGGAGGTGATACTTTCATTACTCTTCCCGCAAAAAAGAAACTATCATTGCCAATTCGTTTTTTTGCCCAAGATTGTATTCCAGGTTTTTATAATATAGAAAATTCTATTTTTGACGAACGCGGCAACGTTCTCGATACGATTCAAGGTGTTGTAGAGGTTTCAAAACCAATTTTAGATATTGCGGTTAAACAATTGGAAAAAAGTCCTCTTGCTCATTCTTATCGTATTCGAAACAACGGGGAGGATTTGGCCAACTTCTCGATTTCTCTAAAAAATTCTAAAACGTTAAGAATGGAACCTTCGGTGAATCATTACTTTTTTCCGAAAGGGAGTTCGATAGACGTTTCCTTGTATACAACGGTTGCGATCGATAAGGAGATTAAAGACGATTTTCTTTTTTCCTCTGCGGGAGAACAAAAAACGATTCCATTTGTTTTTCAATCTCACGCACCGGGTTCGATCGAGACGGTCAGTTTGGATCCGATCGTTCGTCTCCGAATTAAGGATTGGTATTGTACCAATCGGCCGGTTATCAGTATGAATTATTCGATTCCCTACTTCGAAAAAAAGGAAACAACGGATATCGGATTTACTTCCAAGTTTTCCTGGCTGATTTCCAAAGGTGAAGCTTTCGATACGAACGGAAATCGAAAACCGGATCATTGGATTTTGATCGAGAAAGGATCCACTTTGATGGCCGGAGACGATTACGATGAGGACGGTGAAATCGATTATTTTAGAGAAAGAGACAGCGAAAACCGATCTTTAAATCGGGCTTATTTCAAAAAGGACAATCGATGGTATGAAACGAATATAGTTGATATCTATCTGATCAGTTCTTTTCTCCCGTTTAACGACGGAGCCAACGTGAAACCCCACGACCTGGAAGTGCAGGTTAACGGGAAATCGATCGCCACGGAAAAGGATATAATTCCGACCGGATCAAGATTGAGACCGATTCCGTTAAATTTGTTAAACGACAATCAATTTTACGGATATTCTGAAAATCAGATCACGCTGGTAACTAAACATTTACCCCAAGCTTCCTATCAAGTAAATGCGGAAAATACGCTGTTGATCTTTTATTCTTCCATTCAAATTCCGGTGAATACCAAAAAGAAATTGGATCTGAACGTGAGCGCGATCTCCGAAAAAATTCGTGAGGAGGAAAAGAAAATTTCGGAAGAAGCGAATGAGATTAAAAAGGAAGCCGGAAGAAACCTTTTGGAAAAGTTGAAAGTGTTTAGGGACGAAAAATTAAAGGCGATCGAAAAATTCTTTGAAGAGAATCCGAAAGAGGATAATTCACTCAAAATGACGGGAGTCCAATACAGAGGTTCGGATCTCGCGGTTTACAGCTCCGATCTTTCGATCCAAGGAAATAAAATCTCCGGCAAGGTCCGTAACATGGGTTATGAATCTCATCCTTATACGATTTCCTTATTCAAATTGGATGAAAAAAACTACACTCTGATTGAAAGAAAGAACGGCGAAAAACTGACTCCGTTCGCTCAGAGGGATTTCTTATTTGAAGTTAAAAACCACTCCAAAACAAGAAGAACGGTTTATAAAATCGAGCTCGAAATCAAGAATATTCAAGAACTTGTAAATAGTAATAATCAGGCTCACCTAATCACGGGAACAGAAACAGATCCTCATAAGCTAAAAAAGGAAATGGCGGAATTGGCGAAGGAGATGGGTTTGGAGAGCGACCAGCTGACATTAACTTCAAAGCCTGCCCTTCCTGAATTCGATCTGAAAGAATTTGAAAGTTTATCCGGAAGAAAGATAAACTTTCCAGGTTCGGAAAAATTCGTAAATCAAAAAGAAAGAAGAATAATTTTGGAGTAACCCATGAAAATACTTTCGTTTTTTCTCATTTTCTTTTTATTCATTTTTTCGGTGCATTCCCAGACTTTACCGGTGCGGAAGGAGTCTTCTGCGTTGGAAGTCGAGTGTCTTTTTCCATTGGCAACCGAAAATATGTGGAGATACGATATCTATTTGGAAGATAAAAAAGTCGGTATTTTGCAGATGGAAGTTTTAAAGGATCAACCTGAAGAAAGCAAACGTAGAAAATTTCCAAAAGATTTTTTTTCCGAATTGCCGGACGTTGCCACATACTTCGTAAGAATCATCGACAACTATCAGAAGAGAACGGTAATCAAAGAAGTTCTAAAAGACTTTAGAGGTTTTCTTTATCTGATGGACGAGTCGATTGATAAACTCTATCCGTTTCTAAAAGACTCTTTGCGGGAAGGGGATCAAGTCGGAAACAGCGTGGTTACTTCTACCGGATCGAAAACGTTTCAAGGACGTTCGTTGTCTACCATAGTCTTGAAAGATTTGGACAAGGACATCGTCGAAGAATACATGTCGAATACGGGGCTTTATTATTATAAAAAAGGGGGGATGGAATACAAGTTAACCGCCGCTATGGTAAAACATTGCGGGTTACCGCCCTAAGAAAACGATCGATCTCCTACGCAAGCTGACGAGAGAGGACTTTCCTTCCAGGGGACCGAAAATCTCCGAAGACGGTACGATTCTTCCCGGAACTTGAGGAAAGAAAGGCCGATTCGGAATTTTTGAAATCTTCCAGCAATTTGTCGATTAGCCGGTATTTTTCTTCTCAAATTTATACCTTCCGCGGCAATTCTAGCCGGAAGGTATAAAATCTTTTCTCTTGCCCCCGAGGTTAGGACCCTAAATTCTGGACTCGTAGCTTGTTCATCCTCGAATTCGAGGAAGGGAATCCGGTTCAATTCCGGAGCTGAACCCGCAGCTGTAATCACCTCCAAAAGGTTTTGCTAAGACGCCACTGTGTGATCATGGGAAGGCGGCAAAATCGGTGAAAGCCAGAAGACCTAACGAGCCGCCATAAACTGATAGGACTTTCGGGAACTAAGGTCGGGTTTGAAAAATGGGTTTTCGTATTTTCGATGTCCTCCGGGTTCCCCGATTTTTCTTTCCCATTGCGCCGTTCCGTGTAAAAAATGGGATCAAAAAATTATATTCGATATTTAGAATATTCTAAAATATTATTGTTCTTTATTTCGGCGGTCGGTCTTTACGCTCAGGAAAATTCGAATTCTTCGAAACCCCAAAAAACCGAAACGGTTCAGGTTCTTGGAAAAGTTACCGACCCGAACCCGCAGAATTTTCGATCCAACCCGAGCGGTTTTCAGAGTTCGATCAAACTGGACGAAACTTCGGCGCGTTATACGTCTTTGCCGGAGGTTTTGGAAAGGGAGGCGGGTCTTCGGGTCCGCTCTTTCGGAGGCCTCGGTTCTTATTCCACTCTTTCGATTCGAGGAACCAATCCGAATCAATCCCGGATTTATTTGGACGGGATCCCTCTCAACAATTCTCAAGGAGGGGAAGTCAATCTCGCGGATCTTCCCTTTGACAGCTTGGAAAGCGTTGAAGTCTATCGATCCGGCAATCCGATCGGTTTTTCCGGTTCCGCCATCGGAGGATCGGTAAATCTCGTCACGAGAAAAGATTCCGGAAAACCGAAAACTAGGATCAATCTCGGCGGAGGTTCGTTTAATACGGGTAAGGCGAGCGTTTCCCATACCGGAACTTACAACGGAATCGGCGCCAGTTTTATGGCGCTCGGCGAGAAGTCAGACCAAAACTTCTCCTTTAAGAACGATCACGGGACGGTAGTTTTAAACACGTTAGACGACACGGTCGATCGGAGAAAAAACGCCGGTTTTGAAAGAGCCGCGCTTTTCGGAACTCTTAAATATCAGGTCGGAAAGACCGAACTTAAATTTTTAAACGATTTCAATCATAGAATTCACGGTCTTCCGGGGCCGGGTTCCAATCAGACTGATCAGGTACATAGAAAATACGATCGTTATACGGGTTCCGTCGCAACGGATACGAAGGGACTTTTCGTAGATCGATTCCGCTTGGAAACGAGAAGTTTTTACACCGCGGCCAAGGACGATCTTTTCGATCCGGGATCCGAGTTTTCAAAAGGGGCGCCGAACTCGAGGGCGGAAATTCGACAGACCGGAATTCAGGTGATGCCCACTCTTTATCTCACCGATTACTTTCAGATCGTCCGCGGTTTTGTCTCTTTGGAAAAAGAATCCTTCGATCGTGAAAGGCTGACTCCTTCCAATTATGTTTCCAGGGTGGAACCTCTCAAAGAGAGGACGTATTCTTCCTATCGTCTTGAAGACGAGATTCGTCTTTTTGAAGCGAGGGTGCTCTTGATTCCTTCCGTTACATGGGACCACTACAAGGATCGTTTTCCTTCGGAAGAACCGTGGTATCATAAGGAGGATCCGTTCGCGGGCGATCAGAAGAAAACTACATTCACAAATCCTAAATTCGGTTTTGTATGGAAGATCTTCGAGAGGGAAACCTGGGACGTTCAATTTCAAGCAAACGCTTCGAAACAATTTAGGATTCCTTCTTTTCTGGAGATGTTCGGGGAACAGGGTAGCATCATCGCGAATCCGAATCTCAAACCGGAACAAAGCGCGAACGGGGACGGCGGTTTTGTGCTGAAGACCGATCATTCTTTTTTGAAAACAAAAACGAGCGTCTCTTATTTTTCAAAAGATATCAAAGATATGATTCTTTTTCTTCCGAACTCGCAATTTACTCTAAGGCCGGAGAACGTGGATTCCGCAAGAATCCGAGGAGTGGAATTCTCGCACAGAGAGGACTGGAGATACGGTTTTAAATTTCTTTTCAATTATACGTATCAGAGCGCGATCAACAATTCTTCTTCTCCGTATCTAAACGGTAAGACGCTTCCTCTAAGACCAAGACACGAATTTTCAGGCACCCTTTCCTGGAAAGGGAAAAGACTCGAAACCGGTTTGGAATTGTTGTATATTGGAGCCGTGTTTAGGGATCGAACCAACGAATATATAAATTATATTCCCGCGAGACAGATCTGGAATTGTTTTTTTACCTGGGTCCTTTTTTCGGAAGCGGGAGAATCTTCCAAGGATTCTTCCGGAAACGCTAAAGAGTCCGCTCCTTCCAAAGAATTCCTTCTCACTCTCGAAGTGAAAAATTTTACCGATAAAAGAATTTCAGATCTGATCGGATATCCGCTTCCGGGAAGAAGCTGGTATGCAACTCTGAGTATGAGGTTTTGAGATGAAGTCGAAACTTTTGATTTTTAGTGTATTCTGTTTTTTGAATGTTTCTTGTCAGGACCTGCAAAAGCCCTCCTTTTTAAGTCTTCTTTTGACTCAAAATCTTTCCGGCAATATCGGCGTCGTGACGACCGATTTCAGCGGAGGGGGAAGATTTAAAGTTGTCAACCCGTCTCTTCTTTACAGTTATCCGGGGTTGACTCCGATTCATTCGGACGCACTCGCGAGGTTCGGTCTTGGAAGGGTTTACATTCTGAATCTTCTCAATCGAGACAGCATTCAGGTTTTGGATCCGAATCTAAGTTTTGTCACGGTTTCGGAACTTGCGCTCGGATTTAAGGTGAATCCCGCCGACATAGAATTTGCAGGGCCTTCCAAGGCTTACGTTACGCTCTACGGTTCCAATCGTCTTCTGATTTTGGACCCGAGCGTAATGGCGATCACCGGTGCGATCGATTTAGGAAGTTACTCCGAAACCTTCTCGGCTGGAGGAACTCCCGATGGGATTCCCGAGATGAGCGGGATGAAGATCGTAGGAGATTCTCTTTTTGTTTGTCTTCAGAGATTGGATCGAAACGATCCTTCCGGCTACTTTCCTCCGAACACGACTTCACTTTTGCTCGAGATCAACATTCCGACGGATAAGGTCGTTGGAAGTTATACGTTTCCCTCCGCAAATCCCTTAAACAAACCGCAGCTATTGGATCTTTTCGGAGAACCTCATCTCGTATTCGCAACGCCGGGAAGAATGGGTTTTTTAAGTCAGATCGACGGCGGAGTGAGCGCGTTTCGACTTGCGACGCGTTCTTTTCTTCCGAGATTTTTATTCTCCGAATCGGTTGCGGGAGGAGATATCGTAAACGTTCAAATCAAATCGGATACGGTCGGTTACGCTTCGATTTTAGATTCGAGTTTTACGAAAACTCTGAAGGTTTTTAATCCGAGCACGGGGGAAAGCGGCCCCAGTCTCTTGCGCATTCCTTCCAGTTACGACGCAAGTCTTTCCAGTATTCTACTCGCTTCGGATAAGATTCTCTATGTTGGAAACACTCAGTTTCAACAACCGGGAATTACGATGTTCGATACGGAAAGGGGAAACGCTCTTATGACTCCGACTCCGATCTCCGTAGATTTACAACCGTACGATATCATCGAGTTGAAATAAGCACGACTCCGGAGATAGACTCCGAACCGGATTTTCAAAAATAAAAACCGATTCGGATCGTTTCCATTCTTAAAAAAGAATCCTGATTTTCGGAGAGTGATCGGAATTCCTTTGAAATCTCTTGATTTTTTTCAAAAAGTGGATCTAATCCTCTCACAAAAAGCGACGGTGAGAATATGCAGGAAATCTTTCAGGCGATAGCGGGCGGACAGAAATCAAAAGTGATCGGTCTTCTGAAACGGGATCCGACTCTGTTCCAAAGTCTGACGGAAGAAGGAATCACTCCGGTTTTATTCTCGATCTATTACGGAAAATCGGATCTATCGAAAGAGATATTCGAACTCAGTCCGAACCGAAATCTTTTCGAAGCGGCTGCGCTCGGAGATTTGGAAGAGACAAAAAGATTGATCGGAGAATTTCCGGAGGAGATCAATTCTCTTTCAAAGGACGGTTGGTCGGCGTTGCACTTAGCTTCTTACTTTGGTCATCTTGAAATCGTAAGATTTTTGATCGATGCGGGCGCGGATCTGAGTCTCACTTCGAAGAGCAAGATGTCTTACGGAAACTCCGCCTTACATTCCGCGATCGCCACCGGAAGAAAGCCGGTCGTAGAACTTCTATTGGAAAAGGGCGCGGACGCTAACGCGATCCAGAATCCGGGAAGCATCACCCCGCTTCATATCGCGGCGAGCCGTCCCGGAAGTTTAGAAATCATTCATATACTTTTAAAAAAAGGCGCGGATAAGACGAGGCTTAGCGACGAGGAGCAGACTCCGTACGCGATCGCATTAGAAAAAGGGAATGCAGTTGAAGCTAAGGCATTGGAGATTTGAGGGGGCGTTCGGGTTGGCGCCGACGAGCAAAAGATAAACACTGCTTCGATTTAGGGAGAATTGAATATGGAGACGATCAGTTTCAACATTTCCATCCACGCCGACGTAAAAACGGTTTGGAACAAAATGCTCGAGGATAAAACCTATCGGATTTGGACCAAAGAATTTCACGAGGGTTCTTACTACGAAGGTAGTTGGGAAAAAGGAAAGGAAATCCGTTTTGTGGGACCCGACGACAACGGAGCTCTGCAAGGAATGTTCAGTAAGATAAAGGAGAATATTCCTTATAAATTCATTTCCATTCAGCACTTAGGACTGATCGTAAACGGAGCCGTAGATACGGAAAGTGAAGCGGTCAAAAAGTGGGCGCCTTCCTTCGAGAATTATACGTTCCAAGAAGAATCTAACGGAAACACAAAGTTGATCGTAGAGATGCAAGTCGCGGAAGAATACAAGGACATGTTCCAAGAAATGTGGCCTCGCGCTCTGAAAGCCTTGAAAACTTTGTGCGAGAGCTGAGTTGATCGAAAAATTCATCTATTAAAATTTGCGAATGAGCCGTGCGTTAGATTTCGGCTTTGGAAAAACGAGAAGACCGGGGACGATCGTCTTTTTGTTCCTCTGCGTCTTGTTTTACGGTTCGCTCGGTGCGGAATCAAAAAAATAAACTCGGCGAAAAAGAATTTCAGATGAAAGAACGGATCTGTTCGGATTCTGAATCTGCCGCTTATCCCGTTACTCCTGAAATTTTCGTCGGCGACTGAAAAGATATCAAAGTTCGATAAGTTCGGATTGGATTGAACCGGGACTCGCCGTTACGCAGTTCGTTGACGAAGTGCAGTTTGATTTCTTTGCTTTGCAAAGAGCCAACGCCAACGCTCCGCTGGCTTTTGGCTATCTCGCTCTCTATGGATGGCTCGAAATGCTTTACCAAAGCTCACTTCGGTTATGGTGCAGTTTGATTTCTTTGCTTTGCAAAGAGCCAACGCCAACGCTCCGCTGGCTTTTGGCTATCTCGCTCTCTATGGATCGCCTTGGACGCTTTTAAGTTCTCGCTTCGGTTATGGTGCAGTTTGATTTCTTTGCTTCGCAAAGAGCCAACGCTTTCGCTCCGCGGCTTTTGGCTATCTCGCTCTCTATGGATCGCTCGATATGTACCTACCGGGACTCGAACCCGGACCCCAGGCTCCGGAGGCCTGTACTCTATCCGTTGAGCTATAGGTACGCTCACAAATGAGTCTTTTGAAGAGGCCGCTCGTGTCAAATGCAAATCCGGAATACGATTGCAGGCAAGTAAAGTCCTTGAAAAAGGGAACAGGTGTGAAATTCTTTCCTCAATAGATAGAGGTAGAGATGCAGGTTTCGTTTCTGATTGATTGGAATAGGGAATTCTTCCGAAAGATTTTTTATTTTCTATTCGTCCTTTTGCTTTTTGGGATTTTTACTCCCGCTTTTTCCGTAAGCGAAGAAGAAGAGGAAAGACTTCTCGAAAAAGCGCTCGTTGAGAGCGCGGTGACTCCGGCTCAAAAACAAGCCGTCGCCAATTATCTCAAAGCCTCGGCGATCGCAAAAAGAAATAGAGCGATCGAACTCAGAGAACTTGCAAAACTTTCCAGAGGAGAAAAATTTCTCCACGCACAAGCTCGGAAGGAAAAACTTCACAGAATGGCGGAATCCCTCGAACGTCAGGCCGATCGTCACGAGGCCGCGCTCAAAGAACTTCCCACCGAAAGTCATTGATTCAAAAAATGGAATATTCCTGAATTCGGTTTCAGAATTCGCAACCTTTTTCGACCTTTGCGGGTTACGAAAGAATCCGACGGACTGAAAACCTAACTTTTTTTTTCGATCCGAATTCTATCCAACAAAATATCCAAACATTCTTTAGCGATTTGATCCGGCCCTTTTTCGGCGTCGATTCGAATCGTTTCCGAGGGAAGAATTCTCTCGTAAGCGGAATGGGTTTTTTCCAATTGGGAAAGGGTTTCAAATCTTTCCTTCTCTTCCTTTCTTCTACTCAATCTTTCTAAAGCGACTTTCGGTTGTAGATTCAGATAAAATAGAACATCCGGAATTTTAAAATTTCTCTCTAAGTTTTTTTGAAGGATCGTCTCGGGTGAAAGATCCGGTCCGCTCTGATAAGCCGCGGTCGAATACAAATAGCGATCGAGAAGGACATTCTTCCCGGATTGTAACGCGGGAAGAATATTTTGTTTTAAAGATTCTTCTCTGTCGGAGAGAAACGCGTTGATCTGTTCTTCGGGCTCGAGATCGATTTCTCCTCTCAAGAATTTTCTCAAAAACTTTCCGGTTTCCAAGTTGGTCGGTTCTGTAAACGAGATCGCAGGGATTTCTTTTTTGAGAAGAAGTTCCGTCACGGATTTGCAGAGTGTGGACTTTCCACTTCCGTCGATTCCTTCAAATACTACGAAGAGCGGACTTTCTTTCTTCATTCTATCTTTTCCAATTCAATCTTGACAGGTGCGGATTTGTTCAAAAACAATCTTCTTTTAGATACAAGGATTTGTTTCAAAAGGAAGAATCCAGTAAAAATTCCCAGATGAAAAATAATTTTCTCATTCTAAGATATCTTCTGTTTGTTTTTATCTTTCTCAACGTTTTTCTTTTCTGCCGTCATTCCTCTCCGAGAACGAATTCTTCTCGGATCGAGGATACAAACGATTCCAATCCTCTTTCAAAGGATCGTATCAAAATCCATCATATCTACGAAGAAGTGTATCCGGATTCTTCCGAGAGTTCGGTCCGGATCACTTCGGAGAAAAACGCAAATCCACAATTCGCTCATTTCAAAGGAACTTCCAAAACTCAAAAAGTCGAAGTGGTCCTCGGTACGGGAATCGTCATCAATCAGTTAGGTTATATTCTTACAAACGAACACGTTATCCGCTCTTACAATAAATTGAACGTAAAACTCAAGTCGGGTAAACTCTACGAAGCGCAGATTATCGGATTGGATAAAAAATTAGATCTCGCGATTTTAAAAGTGGAAGCGGATCACGAAATCATTCCGGTGGAAGTTTTGGATTCTTATTCTCTTCAAATTGTGGAACGGGCGATTGAGAAGTACATGAAGGCAAAACAAACCTTCAAAGAAAATAGGGAAATCGCGGCGAAAAGGAACGTTCCGGTTCATCTAAGACATTGATCCGTTTTTTTAGGCCTCTCTTAATTTCGGGGAAACTCTTTTTCAAGATCCGGGTCTAAACGATTAAGACAGTGTGGATCCTTCTCCTGTCCAAATCCAATTTCTATCCGATATGGTTCCGTCAGAGACTTGCTTCCAAATCCAACTTGACAGTCGGAGGAGCGAGCCGATCCTTTCAGTACCTATCGGAAATTCACTTTCAGAGGGATAGAATTCAATGAAAAACTTGGAAAAACTGAAGTACGTTGCGATCGTCAGCATATCACTTCTTCTCGGAGCATTCTTATCTCCCGTGATGTTCTGCGGATCCAGTCAGAACAGTCCTCTCTTTTTAAGCGCGAAAGGGGACAGAGAACCCACCCCGGCTGCGCGTCAGGCGATTACCATTCAACAGGCTTTCGAAGAAGTGTATCAAAACGCTTCTCCGAGCGTGGTTTCCATCGCGACGGAAAGAACCCAGAACGTTCCGGTTCATCCCTTCGGCGATCCTTTCTTTGATCAATTTTTCGGAAGAGGTCAAGGCAACGGCGGAAGAGTGATGAAACAAAAACAAACCGGTCTCGGTTCGGGCATCATTCTGAATACGCAAGGTTATATTCTTACGAACGAGCACGTAGTCCGTGCCATGGATAAACTTACCGTTCGTTTGAAAACGGGCAAAACTTACAACGCGGAACTCGTGGGCTCGGACGCGACCATCGACTTGGCTCTTTTAAAAATCAAACCGGATTCCGAAATCACTCCGATCGAACTCGGAGATTCTTCCGCGGTCAAAGTCGGGGACTGGGCCATCGCGATCGGAGCTCCTCTCGGTTACGAACAATCTCTCACCGCCGGAATCGTTAGCGCCGTGGGCCGCGCCGGAATCGACAACAGCGGTGTTCATTATCTTCAAACGGACGCGGCCATCAACCAGGGAAATTCCGGCGGTCCGCTTCTCGACATCAACGGCCGTGTGATCGGAATCAATCGTATGATCGCTTCGCAGAGCGGAGGTTCGGTGGGAATCGGCTTTGCCATTCCGATCAACGAAGCCAAAGCGATCATGGAAGAATTGAAGACGACCGGAAAAGTAAAACGCCCCGCGCAAGCCTGGCTCGGAGTCGGAGTGGATTATCTTCATGAAGAAGACGCGAAGCAGTTGAAAATTTCCGGAGGGGCGGTCGTAGTTCAGATCATGAACGATTCTCCAGCGGACCGCGCCGGGATTCAGTTGATGGACATCATCACCGAAATCAACGGAACGAAGATCAATTCTCCCGAAGA
>NZ_NPDU01000008.1 GCF_002811985.1 Leptospira adleri | reverse complement strand
TCCTTCAATCGATATCCGAAAAGATCGAATAGTCCCGGAGAAATGCAATAGTTCATCACCTTCGCGGCTGCGAAGGATATTAGCTTTCTGTAAAGTGGAACTCCGTCCGAAGTCACTCGGCTTCCTATGACAAGATCGGCGTCCGTCCGAATAAAATCCGGAAGTTTATCGGGATCATGAGAAAGCCCCGCATCCATCGTTACCACGGAGTCGTATTTTTTTTCCACGGCGAACTTCATCCCGTCCTGGATCCCGCCCGGGATATGAGTGTTCTTCTCGTGACGGATCGTAAAAAGTTTTTTAGGATTCTTTTTTATGAGTTCTTTAAGAATTTCGGGAGTTCTGTCTCTGGAAGCGTCGTCGACGACGAGAACATCCGAATAGACGAGAGCGCGCTCTACGACTTCTCGGATGGTTTCCTCCTCGTTGTACGCCGGAATCACGACGAGGTTTTTCATTTTTTAACTTCGAATACGGATTTGTCTGCTTCGATCCAACGAATCAATCTTTCCACGCCTTCTTTCGGTTTGAACTTCGGGTTGAATCCGAACTTTTTCGCGTTGGTGATATCGCAGATAAAATAACGCATGTCTCCGGGTCTTTCCACGTCGAATTGAATCTCCTGTTTTTTACCCAGGATATCCCCGATCATATGAATACATTCTAATAGAGAAATTTTATGATCCGGACCTCCTCCGATGTTAAAAACTCCGGGAGTCGGATTTTCAAACCATCTGAGATAACTCTCGGCGCCGTCCGCAGCGTAGAGAATGTCCCGAGCTTGTTTTCCGGTTCCGAAAATTCGCAGGGGCCAGCCGAATACGGAACGAATCGCGAAATTCGCAACCCAGCCGTGATCTTCCCCGCCAAACTGACGTTCGCCGTAAATTCCGGTAAAACGAAAGGAAGCGGCTTTTATTTTGTACATATCGACATACGTTCTGACGTAGTGTTCCGCGCTCATCTTAGAAGCGTGAAGAGGAGAAATTTCACCGACCATCACGGGCTGATCTTCTCCGATCGCGACCGGAGTTCTTTCGTAAGAAGTAGCGCCTTCTTTCAGACTGTCGTTGATGGAGTTTCCGTAAACGTGAATGGAGCTCGTATTTACGACGGGAATATTTCTTTTGCGTGCCACTTCGAGAACGTTGAAAGTTCCTACAACGTTAGTCGTCATGTCCAGTTCGGGATCTTCCCAGGAGATCGTCATCGCCGGCTGAGCCGCGGTATGAACGATAAAGTCGCAACCGGTGGTTCGGTCCAAAAGGTGTTCGAGATTTCGGATATCGCCCTTGACCATCGTGACTCCGAGGGCTTGCAGATAATTCCAGTTGTATTCTCTTGTGGCTTCGGTGCCGTAACCGGTTCTTTTCAATTCGTATTTGGTCATACTATCGTAGCTGATCACGTCCCAACCCTGTTTGCGAAACAATTCGCAAACGTGAGAACCTAAAAATCCGCATCCGCCGGTCACTAAAACTTTTTTTGCCATAAATTTCCCTTTTCCAATATTCTATAATTACAAAATTCTAAATTAATTGCTGAACCATTTTTTCCGGATCATAAGTCGAACAACGGAGAAGAATTCCCGAGCCATTCTTTTTTTTAAAGATTCGATCGGACGATAATAGGAAATCGGAATTTCGATACAACGCATATACGATCTTACGGTTTCCATCATAAGTTCAGGGATGATTCTTTGATCTTCCGTTTCCAGACGTTCTTCGATCTTGGAATAGGAATCCTTCCAGATCGCGAAGTAAGAACACATCGCGTCCGTAAAGCGAGGCTCCATTCCCCACCAAAACACTTCGATGAGTTTCCCGAGAATCAAATTTACGACGCGAACTCCGGGTAAAAGATTGGAGCCCTGTTCAATCATCTGTCGAGTCGTGCGAGTTCCGATGACCATATCCGAATCCTTGAGATATTCCAGAAGTTTCGGATAATCCTTGGAACGATAAGAGCCGTCCGGCGTTACGACGATCGTAATGTCTCCCGAAGCCGAATGAATCCCTTTTTGAATCTGTTTTCCGAAAACGTCCGAAACCCCTTCTGCGTCGCAGTGAAGAATTTTAGCTTTTTCTTTTTTAGCGATTTCTAATGTTTTATCCGAGGATCCGGAATCGACCACGAGAATCTCGTCGACTTTTCCCCTGAAATCCACGATGACGTCGGCGATGGAGCGTTCGTTGTTTTTGGTGGGAATGATCAACGTCGTTTTAAAACGCGCGAATTCTTCGTTTCGAATCTCATAGACCGCGTGGTGGTAGTCCTGCATGGAATTGATGTTGAAGTATTCCACGTCCAGCTCGGTCGCAAAAACCTTTCCGCTGTCCTTCGCCATAAAGTCGATGACATCGGTAATTTCTATGACTCCGCTTTTCGGAGAGGGAGGCGTTTTTTTGAAATATTCGAAAAAGGAAGGAGTGAAGAGATAACTTCCGAGACCGAGGAGATCGTTCGGAGGATCGGAGGGCTTTTCCACCAGTTCGAGAATACGATCGCCTTTGAGTTCCACGGAATAATTCTTACGAATCCGAGAAAGAAGAGAAGTCCTCTGGACCCCGATCGAAGCGATGAGTTTCGGATGTTTTTGAAGCGTGGTTAAGAATTTCTTATGATCGGGATGAAAGTAGAATTCATCTCCTAAGATCGTGATAAAAGGAGAATGGATCAGGGATTCTAAACTCGCGATATCGCTCGCAAGTCCCTTGGTCCCGTTACGAATGGAATCCTTCCTCGATGGTCAATTTCGGAGAGGAATTCATCAAGAAGAATCAAGCGGAATCCCCCGACGGAGTCGTGGCGTTCAAAGGAAAGGAAGGCGATCTCGGAGCCGGTTACGACGGACAGATCTTTTACTATTATTCCAGATCGATTTCCAATCTAAGTTTCGAATGGCCGGTCGGATTCGACGCGACTTACAGAGCCCCTCGAATCGGTTATCCTTTGCTTCTTTCCGTTTGGGGAATTTTCGGGAAATGGGGAAACATTGCGGGAATGTATATCCTCAGTCTTTCTTTGCTTTATCTTTCCTTTTTGGCGTTGCGCGTTCTTCTCAAGGAAAAATCTCACTGGGCGATTCTTTATCTGATTTCTCCGTTTACGTTGGCCAGTTATTCCGTCTTGGTAAGCGACACGATCATGGTTTCTCTGATCGTCCTTGCGATCTACTTTTATCAAAAGGAAAGTTACGTTCCGTTTTATCTTCTTTCCGGTCTTGCACTATTGACCAAAGAACCCGCCTTGTTTTACCTTTTCTCTTTAGGGCTTGCCGCGCTTTCCAAAAAAGACATTAAGAAAATGTTAATCGTTGGATCGACTCTTCTCGTTCCGGCTCTCTGGCAGATTTATCTGAAATATACTCTTCCGAATTGGACTCCGACGAGACTTGCGGTTTTTATGATTCCTTTCGAGGGAATTTTTAAATATCTATTGGAGTTAGCGGGAAGTTTTACAAGCGGGGGAGGAATCAAACAGATCGTTCGATCCTTTTCCAAATTTCCCCTTGTGCTTCAATTTTTGACGATGTCCTTAATTCCTCTTACCGGATCTTGGAAGAAAGGAACTTTTTACAAAATCGGATTCTCTTTGGTGATTTTGATGATAGCGATCGCGAACCACTATCACTTCTGGTCCGAGTATATCAATACGATCCGTCTTTTTACGTTTGCGATTCCCTTCTATCTTTTCATCAAAGCCGATGACGACAAGATCGTCGACCGGCCTTTTTTGATTTTGTTCTTCATCAACTTGGCCTTGATCCTCGCCAGGCTGACGGTTCTTTACAAGGTCCAAGACTACGTGATTCGATAATTCTTTTTCATCTTGAGAATTCCTTTTTGACAAAGAATTCTCGAGGTGAATATTGAGTCCCAAAATTAAACGGATTGAAGAATCGATTCTGCGCGCTTCGAATCGAAAAGAATTCAATTTCGTGAAAGGAACTTCTTATGGTAAGAATTCGAATCTTCGTCTTATTGTTGACTTTACTTTTGACGGTCGCGGGAACTCTTCTCGCGCAAACTTCGACAAACAAGGACTCGATCAAAAAGAAGGATCAGTGCGCCGAATTCTACAATCAGAGACAATTTGAAAAAGCTCTCGAAGCGTGTAATAAATCCATTGAATTGAATTCGAAAGACAGCAACGCTTTCGACCTCAGAGGTTGGATAAAAGTCAATCTTTACAAATACGAAGAAGCGATATCGGATTTCAACGCGGCGATTGAATTGGACGGAAAAAACTCGCAAGCGATCTTCAATCGAGGTTATACCTATTATTTTATGAACGAATACAAAAAAGCCTTGGAGGATATCAACGAGTCGATTCGCCTTAATCCTGAGTTCAACCGTTCTTATCTTATGAGAGGCAAGATCGGAAACGAATTGCAAGCCTACGAAGAGGCGATCGAAGACTTGAATCGTTGTATCGAAACCGATCCGAATTGGGTGGAGGCTTTGGTCGAACGAGGCATCGTCTATATCAAGACGAGTAAATTAGGAGAAGCCTATCAAGACTTTGATAAAGTTCTGAAGCTCGATCCCAAAAATGCAAGGGCCTTTTACAACAGAGGGATCATTTTGGTTTCGGTTGAAAATCCGGAATTTAAGAAGAACGGATGTTACGATCTCTATCAAGCTCATACTCTCGGTCACGAAAAGGCGATCAAAGCCTTAGATCATTTTTGTTCGGAGTTTAAAAAGAAGTGATTTTAAAAATCAAAAAATCAAGCCTTCGAACGTTGCGCGGAATCGCGTTTTGTCTTTCGTTTTTTATTTTTTACTTTTGCGGAACCGCGTCGACGCAGAAATCCAAAGTCGAACTGATAAGCCCAGGAATCTCCGTAAGAGGAGTCGGTTATAACGATTATACCGTGAGACACTTGGAGAACGGAATTTCTATTTCCGTTCCTAAGGACTGGACCTTAAAAAAAACGATCCAGAAGGAGTTAAAAGGAAACTCCTACTATTTTGAAAAAGAAGGAAACGGTTTGATCCACGGGATCACCGTCGTCGTGGTTTCGGATAAGAATTTCGTTTTTCAGAAAGTGCTTCCTAATTCTCCCATTTTAAAATGGTCGAACAATCCCGAACTGATTAAAGGTTTTAATTTCACCGATTATATGCCGTTCGAACTCGAGAACAACGTTGAAAAACATCAATTTCTTGCGGCAATGTTATCCTTGGGCGCGATGTACGAACTCATATACGAATATAAAAACGGACAAGTGATTCTTGCCACGTCTCTCGTATCGACCGTTCCCTTGTTGAGTTCTGAAGAACACAATATAGAATTCGAACAGACGATGTTGATCTTAAAATCGATCCGCTTGACTCAGTGACCTTTTGACTTCCTCCGTTTTTTAAATAAAGAACGTTAGTCGTCCTTTCGAAAACAAAAACTACGAGGTCGCGCCTGAAGGCGATTTCAAATCCGGGAAATTTTACGCCGCAGCGTTCTTTGTACGAAAAACTCTATAACTCAAAAAGATCAATATTACAACTCCCAAAAAGAAAAAAGCTCGGATAATCCACGTCGAAACCGGGGGTTCTCCGATCGAATATCCGAAATTTTCATTTTCTTTTTCTTCTTTGATTAAAACTTCTTTTGGAAGAGACGTTTCCGTAAACGTTTTTGCGAAGTCGAACTCTGGAGCTTGGGCGTACGGATTTCCGTAATAGATTCTCATCGTTTGGGATGAAGGATTTTCCACTTCCTCAATTTCCAAAGGAAATACCATTTCTTCCTGAAGAATAAAAAGTTCAACGCGCTCCACCGTTAAGGAAGGGTCGTCTCCGTCGAAAATTTCAAATTTCAGTTCCGATGCGATCGGATTTGCGAAGATGAAGTTCGCGTCGGAAGGAATATTCGGTTTTTTTAAAATGTTCTTCTCGGTTAGGAGACTGAATTCTTTGGAATCGTCCTTAAAAAACACTTTTACGTTTCTATCGTATTTTTCTTCTTTTAAGTGAAGGACGACCCTATGGATCGGAACTTTCATAGGATTTTTATAATAAAACACCGTGGATCTCGTATCCGGGTTGAAACCGAATTCTAAATCGGATCTTTCCAGCTCTTTTTTGAATTCAACTTGTTCCTGAATCGGTTTGTAAATCGCCTTTGGAAACGTAAAGTTCGCTTCCGAATCCGTTTCAATACGAACGTAGCTTATCTCCTCTTCGGATTCGAATTGAATCTGATTGGAAACTTCTCCTCCTTGATAACTGTAGATGTTAAAGCTGGATTCGGTTCCCCGGTCTTCTGGGTTTTTTCCTAAATAAACGGTGCCTCTTACTTCATACTCCGGAGGTCCCTGCGCAAGAATGGTTGTGTAATGTGTTTTCGCGGGGATTTTCGGAAGTTTTAAAACATAGACGTTGCCTGTATCGTTCTTCACTTTAAAAAGAAGTTTCGCGACGGACTCTCCACCTGCCGTGGACGTTTCGATCGTATTCCGAGTGATGAAGGGAATCGTTTTCCCGTTTTGAACGATCCTTCTATCGTTGACACCGGAATGTCTGACTATGTCCTCGTCCAACTTGATTTTTCCGTAAAAACCTGCGTCTTCGTTCTTTGGTTTTTCTATCTTCTGTATTTGGATATCTTTGTAATATTTATAACCTTTCACGTTGATCGATTCTGCCGAGAGGGACGCCGGCGCGGAAAAGACGCCGACGACAAAGAGAACTAACGTTAAACCGGTAAAGGTTTTTGAGACGGAAAGTTTTTCCTTAAATTTCTGATAAAAAAGACTCACTAAAAAGAATCCGATCCCGAGCGTAAAACCCGCTATGATTCTTACTATGATGCTCATCGTCCATATATCATAAAAATATAATTTTCCAACCAAGACGGACGCGACGACGATTCCGACGATCCGAAGCGATTTGAAGGAATATCGAAATCCCGCAAAAAGAAAGACCGAAGCGTAGAACGCAAGAACATAAGAAAAACATAAATTTCTATAGTGCTCGTCGCGAACCGCGTAGTGAACGTCAACGACGGTTCCCCAAATTAAAGTGATAATTCCCATATAAATGAATCCTCTTTCGAACCTGAAAACGGTTTCGTTTTTTCGAATTTGATACGTTGCAAAGAGAAATAAAGAAGCAAGGACATAAAGCGCGAATCGTTCGTTGAGAAGAAAAGCCCTATCGAGGTCCTCCATCTGATTTAGAAAGTAGAGTTTAAACAAGGCTAAGACCCAGATTCCGATCGAGATAATCTGAAAGGAAGTTTTCTTTAAATTTACTCCCAAGATCGATACAACACCCGCGAGCATGATCCATGAGAATGTCAGCCAGCTTCCTTCGGAGAAGTCGGTCAAAGACGCGAACGAGAACCCTAAGAGAAGACAAAGGTTGATCGTTTCGAAATTGTTCCGAGCCGGCGCAGGCAAGAGGCTCGATTTTTTTCCGAAACGATCGATCATGATTGCGAAGAGCAAGGCGCCGAAAAGAAAGAAATGCGCAGTTACATTCGGATAAAATTTCTGTAATTGATTGTATCCGGTGTAACCGAAAGCGAGAGCGTTGATTACCTGGAAAAGCGGAATCAAGATCGAATTTAGATTTGGAAAGAGTGTTCCCGATTCTTCCGTTCGATCGATCAACTTGGGAAGGAAGAAAAAATTTCCGTAAAGAAAAAGAAAAAAGGAAACGTTGATAAATGAAAACGGAATCGCAAAACCGCTTCTGTGTATGTTTTCCGCGGACCAAAATGTATAAAGAGTGAAGTTCGCAATCAACAATACAAAGGAAGATACGATCCAGAGCGATTTTCTAGAAATTAAGAAATGCAGAATATTCAAAAAAAGTAAATATCCAAAGAGGAATTTATATGAATTTTCGCCTTGAGAAATTAAAACGGGCGATAAGACGGAGCCGATCAAACCGAAAATATAAAGAATTTCCTTACGGATCCGATACGCCAATGCGGAGGAAAAGACGCTGAGAAAAGAAAGATAAAGAAACGTTTCCGAAAGAGTAAAGAGATCGTAATAGTAATATGCGCCGAACAAACTCAGATAGACGATCGAAAACCCGGTTCCTAAAACCGATTCAGGTAAAATCCGATAACCCTTGACGTTGAGCCTGAGCCCCGTGAAGGCGATTCCGAATCCGATCGACATCCCGATCAGGATTCTTCCCGACTCGTTGACCCAGCGGTTATCGAAAGCGTATTTGATAAACCAGATCGTCGCAAGAAGAATGGAAAACAATCCTGCTTTTCCTAATAGATTGCCTCCTAAAAAAAGTTCCCATTCAGGACTTCTCTTTTTTTCAAACGTTTTTTCTATCTTTGTCTCTGAGTGAATTGCTTGGGAAGGAAGCGGAATCGTTTCTCTTTCGGCAGAACTTTCGGAATACGTCGCGATTTCTTTTTTGAGGGAAATGACTTCTTCTTCGAGTTGATCTAAACGTTTTTTTATTTTCTCGATATCCAAGTAATACCTTCCATTTGAAGCATTCCGATAATCTTGCCGATTGCTTGCATGGAAAGCAAAATAACAATTTCTCCGCTGTCTTTCTGACATAATGAACTTTCGAATTCGATTTGAATCGATTCTCCGTTCCTGAGATTGTCCCTCAAAAAGCAAATGACAGGGGGAGAAGTCATGATTTTCTAGTTATCAGATTCGAATTTTTTACATCAGGATTAAAAACCCATGAGCGCAACCAAGACCGCCGTTGATCAAGCGACCGCGAAAAAAGCCCTTTCCATCTCCGCAGGTGTGATTGAGGACGTTACTAAGGCCCTTGCTGCACGTTGCAGCGTAAACGGAAAAGTTTCCGTTGAGAAGATGGACGCGAATCAACTCGTCCAGTATCAAATCGCATGGCTTACCGCCGAACAAAAGATCGCAGAAAAGTTCGTAGACTACGCTTGGGATTCTTCCTTAGGAACGGGAGATCTCGAACAAGAGATGGCGGTCGTTTTTGCCGCGGAAACCGTGAACCACGTTCGTTCCGAAATCAGTTCCCGCCCCGCAGAATACGGAATCAAATCTTCCGATTTAGTTTCCAGAATTTATAACGATGAAATCAATAAGTTTCTCGAAGAAGCGATGGCGATCGAGAACTACAACGAGATCGCGGAAAAGATCGTTTCCAAAGGTAACTTCGGAGCGTACGGTCTTGACGACGACCACGAGATGTTCAGAGAAACGTTTAAGAAGTTTGCGGAAGACGTCGTGATGCCTCACGCGGAACACGTTCACAGGCACGACGATATCATTCCCGAAGACATTATCGGCGGGCTCAAAGATATGGGATGTTTCGGTCTTTGTATTCCGGAATCTTACGGCGGGATTCAACCGAACGACAAGCCGGATAACCTTTCGATGCTCGTCGTTACCGAAGAGCTTTCCAGAGGCGGATTGGGAATCGCAGGTTCCTTGATCACTCGTCCCGAGATCATGTCCAAGGCTCTTCTCAAAGGTGGTACACAAGCTCAGAAAGACAAGTGGCTTCCTCTTCTCGCTACCGGAGAAAAAATGGCGGGTATCATGGTGACCGAGCCGAATTACGGTTCCGATGTTGCCGGCGTTTCCGTTACCGCAAAACCGGCTAACGGCGGTTGGGTAATCAACGGAGTTAAGACTTGGTGTACTTTTGCTGGTTACGCAAATCTTCTTCTGATTCTTTGTAGAACCGAAGCGGATCCTTCCCTGAAACACAAAGGACTTTCGATTCTTCTCGCCGAAAAACCGAGTTTCCCCGGTCACGAATTTACTTACACTCAACCGGAAGGCGGAAAGATCGAAGGAAAAGCGATCGGAACGATCGGCTATCGTGGTATGCACTCTTTCGAGGTTTCCTTTGATAACTACTTTGTTCCCGCAGAGAACCTGTTAGGCGGTGAGGAAGGAAGAGGAAAAGGTTTTTACTTTCAGATGGAAGGTTTTGCGGGAGGGAGAATCCAGACCGCAGCCCGCGCGCACGGTGTGATGCAGGCCGCTCTGGAAGCCGCTCTTCGTTATGCGCAGGAGAGAGCCGTTTTCCAAAAACCGATTTTCGAATACAATCTCACCAAATATAAGATCGCGAGAATGGCCGTAATTCTTCAGGCATCTCGTCAATACTCTAATCACGTGGCAAAACTTCTGGACGATCACAAAGGCCAGATGGAAGCGACCTTGATCAAATTCTACGCTTCCAAAGTCGCGGAATGGGTTACAAGAGAAGCGATGCAGATTCACGGCGGTATGGGCTATGCAGAAGAATACGCGGTTTCCCGTTACTTCGTAGACGCTCGCGTGTTTTCCATCTTCGAAGGCGCCGAAGAAGTGATGGCCCTGAGAGTGATCGCAAAATCTCTTATGGACCAATACGCAGCCGGTTGAATTAAAAAAAATAGAATCCAAAAGTCCATTCAAAAAACAGAATGGACTCTGAAGATCAGAAGGCGGGGAATTCCCCGCCTTTTTTATTTTGAAAGAATGCCGAAAAACCCCCCATCGATGAATCACCGAATTCAGGAAGGAATCAAGATCTATTGAAATTATTTGTTTCTTACTTTTTAGGAAACAATCCTCGCTGATTCTATTCTTAAATTTGCGTCTTACGAGCCCAGTGTTTTCAAGTTATCTTCTGAAATAAAATGAGAAGGGGTTGTTTGTTTTGGAAGTTATAACATGAGTTCTTTTGGTGAGTGATACTTCTAAAATTTTGTGGACTTTTATTTTTTCTCCTCACAAGTGGTTAAAAATTTTTTAAGAAGGTGGATATGAAATCGATTTTGATCATAATAACATTATGTATGTCTAATGTATTGTTTGCAGTGGATATAGTAAATAAAGATAAGGTTTCTTACAGAGTTATTTACGACGACGCGGGAACGCAGCATAATGAAATTATCAACCCAGGTAAAAAACTGAGTAGCGTTTGCGGTGAATGTACGGTTCGCATTTCGGGAATCGGAAGTTTTCAGGCGGCAGGGAGCGATAAGGTCGTTATCCAAAACGGTGAAGTAACAGTCGAGTAAGTCTATCTCGATTCTTCCTATAATATCCGCAAATTTTCATCTTGCGGTTCATGATCTTTTTTTGAGTAGAAGAATGGATTGAACGTTGCGAAATCGCAGGTCGCAATTCTCGAATATTACGGGTCGATGTTGAAATGCCTCAAATTCCCGAACACAATCTTCCAGATCAAGGAAATTGACTTTGTGGATCATCTTGGGGAAAAAGAAAGGAGAATATTATGTTTGCATTAAAGATTGTAGCAATTGCTACTTTCGTATTTTTAAATTTTTCGATCATTGCAGTCGGACACGGTTCGTTTTCCAATATTAAAAGCAGGGTTGAAAAGGAAGGTTTTAGCGATCGTAAATTGGCGATCTTAAAATCTGAGGCTTCAAGAACTACTTTTACCGCGGATCAGGTCGCGGAATTGATGGATCTTTTTAGCTTTTCATCGGATAAAATCAAAGCTCTTACTTCTCTTCGAAATCGAATCGAAGATCCCGAAAACGCCTACGTCATCGTGGAACGATTCCCTTATGATTCCGATAAGAAGAACGCTGCGAACCTATTGGATGGAATAGAATCGGCTCTTCCGAAACCGCCTCGTACGAGCAAACGTACGGTTTGCTGGGGGGAAGGACCGGGACGCTATTGTTATACGGAATACATCGAGCAATGAGGAGAAATTGAACGTGAATAATCAAACTAAACTTTTCGTCTTCATAACGATTCTTCCTTTTGTTTTTACCGGCTGTCTTTCCATCCAGATATTCAAAGGCAACCAAGTTAAAATGAAAGCGGTCAAGAGTATAACCGTAATTCCGACGGTAAAGGATCCTAAATTAAAACGGGAGATAACGACCTCTTCCGAATCAACACATTCGTATCATTCAGGCGGCGTTTCCGCTGTGGGGATCGGCCGTGATTTCGCGTATGCTTTGAGCATTACCGGTCCAAGTGCAAGTTCGGAATATAAGAGCAGTCGTACGGAGAAAGGTGATTTCATCGATCCTGAGATTGTCGCTAAGAATGCGGTTACTTTGGAAATCGCGGATACGCTCGGTTCCACTTTTCTCGATCATGGATATAAGTTAGTAGAAAGAAACCAATTGCTTTCCGTTTTGAATCAAAAAAAGCCTAAATTGACAGGTTCGACTTTGGAAGAGAATTCTATCGAGCTTGGAAAGTTAGCCGGAATTGACGCGATTCTAATGATCGAAGTTACGAAATTGTCGCAGAAGAATATTCTTTCCAGAGATATGAGCACCGGGGAAAGAATATCTAAAATGCAATATGAACTAAAATTTCAAGTTAAGCTGGTATCTACGGCTGACGGCTCCGTCATAATGACGGGGATGAGTCCGCCGACCGGCAGCAGTGATTTTAGCGATTCACTTGAAGAATACGCTCAACGTATGTCGCATGCATTGGCAAATGAGTTGGATCATACTTTAAAGGATTGGAAACAAGGAAAAGTAAATTAAGCGAACGAAACTTTCGATCTATGATTTACGGCCATAGGTCGAAAGTAAAAAACGTTTTGATCCCTTCGATATCTTGCTTTGATAAATCTAAACCGATCTTCACGGATTTTCTCTTCAGGATATCGGCTCTCAAAAAGAGAATTTCAAAATCTTTGCACAGAGATATGATAGGAATCACCGGATTGAATCGGTATCCCTTCAGGTAAGGTCTGAACGATCTTGGATCGAATCGATCAAGTTGTTCTTCCCGTTTGAGCCGTGTAAGGAAATAATTCTGGCGTACGGATTCTCAGCTTGACCGTATAACCGATTCGAGCGTCGATCCTATTCTCACGATGAAAAATATCATACCCGATAAACTAAGTATAAAAAGAAAAAGAAATAAGGTCGTCTATTCTTACGATCGTTTTCAATATTCTTCTTTGATTGGAATTTTTATCTCTTTGTTATTTCTAATCACGCTCCTATCGGACTTGATTGATTTTAGAATTTCCGAAAATCCGATCTGGCTGATTCCGGGTTTGTTAATTCCGGGGTATATACTTTATACTTCGATTCATTATTCGTTTAATTCTATAAATATCGTGATAGACGTTTGGTATGTGATCGTATATCCTTCTCCCATTCCGACGAGATGGAGGAAAAAAATCAGGACTCAAAATATTCGCAACGTTTTTACGAAGTCTATCCTCGTGCCTTCTTCGGATAGTTCCTCCGAATATTATACTTACACGGTTTGTTTCGTTTTGGACGATGGAAAGGAAGTCCCGATCCTGGATAGGATCGGGGACTCGGTTCATGCGAAAGCGATCCAAGGACTTTTAAAAGAAGAATTAAATCTCGACTCCGGACGGGTTTTCGGATCCGTCTGAAAGGGATTTATTTTTCAAGTTGGAGTTAAGATTTCGAAAGTTCGGAAGCGGATTCGATTTTCGACTCCGTATTCTTTCTATTCCTTCGGAGAGAAAATATTTCGTTCTCCGGTGATTCCTTTTAGATGTCTCGCTCCTAAGAATTCGAATTGATCCTTTCCTATTTTTTCGGCAAAATTTTCAGTCGTCAAAATATTCTTTCCGAAATCTTTACACAAAGACTCGACTCTAAACGCTTGATTGACGGCGTTTCCGATCACCGTAAAATCCAGACGATCTTTTGCTCCTACGTTTCCGTAAACGACGTCGCCCACGTTAAGCGCCATACCCAAGTGAATTTGAGTGCCCGGATTATCGATATTCCATTGTTTTACCGAATTCTTAATTTTAATGGCCGCGTTGAGAGCGGATAAGCAGGCTTGATGAGGATCATCTTCTTTTGCGGGGAATATGGCGAGGATCGCATCGCCTATGAATTTTAGAATTTCTCCCTTCTCTTCTTGGATCGGTTCCGCCGTGAGTTCAAAGTAATGATCCAATACTTCCACGATTCTTTTCGGAGAATTGTTTTCACTGAGAGAGGAAAAGTCCCTCAAGTCCGCGCAAAGAATTGCTGCGTAAATGGATTCACCGGTTCCTCTTCTGAATTCTCCGGATAGAACTCTTTTGGATGCGTTCGGTCCGAGATAAACTTCCAAGAGTTCTTTGACTGCGAATTTTCTGGATTCCAAATCCAGACGTAAAGACAACACGTTTAAGATGGAACGAAAGGAGTCGATATGTTTTTCCGAAAAACCTTCGGGCGCGTGTGTCGTCCAAGAAACCACACTTCCCACGTTCAGACTAAACGTCGCCGGAAAGATGCAATAATCGGTGGCGCCTTTTTCTTTCAAATCGACGCAGATCGGATAAGAAAGATCCACGTCCGGTCCCACCAACTTACAACGAATGAAATCTTTTTTTCCTTCTCGTATCAGATAAATCGGACTGTCGATGTATTGAGGTTCGCTCAATGCGCCGTGGGGAATCAAGAGCATCTGCGTCTCTTCTTCTTTCGTCCAGATGATCGATCGTACCATCACTTCAGGATGCATCGTAGGGATGCTCGTAAAAAATCGGGAGACCGGGATGCCGGATTCGATCAGTCTTTGATTGAGTTGTTCTAATAATTCTTTCGCATCCAGATCTCTGGATTGGGGGCCGGATAACCAACTGATAATCTCTTTCATTCCAATCTCTTCTTCGAATTCTATTTTTGATTCTCGTCTTAGACCGTATTCTTCGGCGTTTGGATCCACAAATACACGAGTCGACCAAACGTCACGCCTAACTTTCACCAGACGATACGGTCGAGTGTTCGAAGAAAACGACGAGAAATTTTACGGAAAGATTTAAGGAAGTGAAAAGAAAGATTTTATG
The DNA here is from genome assembly GCF_002811985.1 of Leptospira adleri. Classification (GTDB taxonomy): domain Bacteria; phylum Spirochaetota; class Leptospiria; order Leptospirales; family Leptospiraceae; genus Leptospira; species Leptospira adleri. The sequence continues at coordinate 84,134 of NZ_NPDU01000008.1, read as the reverse complement.
AAGTTCGATTTACAGAGGACGAAACCGCTCTGTAAATCGAAGTCGGATTCTTAAAAGTTTAAACCTTTAATTTGCTCCGGGGAAACTGGTCACGTATTGAATTTTTATATCCGGAAAGCTGGTTACGATCTGGACTTTCGTATCCGGAAACGAATTTACGATTTCCCATTTTCCGCAAGAGTCCGGGAACGAAGTGACCTTTTGCACTTTTAGATCGGGGAAAGAAGTGACTTCCTGAACTTTGACATCCGGAAAACTGGTTACGATTTGGATCTTTCCGTAAAGTTTTTTCCCGTTGAAAGTACAACCGGATTGAACGTTGCCCGCGTACATCAGACCGGCTCCGATCGTCGGAAAAATCAGAAGAGCGATCATCAACATTTTCTTTGTCATTTGGATACTCCTATTGCACCAGAATCAAATCGCGTAAATGGAATAATGAAACTATTTTTTGACAATTCGAATCAAAATGGTAATGAACAACCTACTACCGGGACTTTTTCTTTTTACGGATATCGGCTTTATTCTCTATTGGACGATCACCGGTTTCGGCTGGATTCCGGAATCGTATCTTTTCAAAGACTACCACGATCCGATTCTTATGGATTGGAATTGGTCTTTTTTGCCTTTGGATCTTTTGGTTTCCTTTACCGGATTTTATAGTCTTTATCTTAGAAAGCATAAACGTTCTCAATGGGAACGAGTCGCTTTGATTTCACTCGTTCTTACCAGTTGTTCCGGATTGCAAGCCGTCGCGTTTTGGAGTTTTCACCGCGACTTCGATCCGTCTTGGTGGATTCCGAATTTATATCTATTGTTGTATCCGCTTTACTTTATCCATCGGCTTTCATTCGTAGCTCAGCCGATCCAAGAGCGGGGTTCCGGAAGAATCTAGTAAAGAAAGAATCGAATCGTTTTACCGATGAATTTGAGTTGCTCAATCGACTGTTTTTTTCGGTATAGTTGAAACGAGGAAAGAAGAATCCGATTCTTCCTTTATTAATCAAAGCGCTCTTTCATGAACGAATCTAAAGACAACTCGAATACAAACCCAAGCTCGGAAGAGATACAACGTTGTATTCGTCTTTTGGAAACTCTCGCGGAGAAACCGGAGTTGCTTACTTCGATTCCGGAAGAGGAACGAATCGCTCTTATGATCGTCTCGGGAAAAATTTCACGTCCAGATAGAAACGAAATTCGAATTCGAAACAAGACGATCAAACGTTCCAGAAAAAAAGAGATGGTGGCTCAGGAAAAAAAGGCGAGAGCCTTGACCGGAATTCGAGTAGCGAGAACCGCAACCGTATTCAAAGCTCCTTTGCAAATTGCGGACCAAACCGATATTTGGAAAAGTAAGGACGCTCCCGAACTCACCTCGCCTCGGAACTGTTACGTCTGTAAAAAGGAATATACGAAACTTCATTTCTTTTACGATTCCATGTGTTTGGAATGCGGAGATCTGAATTACAAAAAAAGATTTCAAATCGCTTCTCTTCACGGTCAGGTCGCTTTGATCACGGGCTCTCGTTTGAAGATCGGTTATCATTGCACTCTGATGCTTTTGAGAGCCGGTGCAAAAGTGATAGCGACGACCCGTTTCCCTGTGGATGCCGCGCTTCGTTTTTCAAAAGAAACCGATTTCAAAGATTGGTCCGATCGACTTCAGATTTTCGGATTGGATTTAAGGCACACTCCGAGCGTCGAACTTTTTGCGAGTTATATAGAGGAAACGATCGATCGACTCGATATTCTCGTCAACAACGCGGCCCAGACCGTAAGAAGGCCGCCCGGCTTTTACGCGCATCTCATACAAGCGGAACAAACCGATTTTGAGGATCTACCATCGGAAGCGCGCGAACTTCTGAAATTACACCGGGACTGCAAAGAACGTCTAACGTCATTCGGAGGTCACAACCTTGCGGATGAAACGGCTCTTCCAGTGAGTTGGAACGGGAAGATTCCCGGCGTAGGAATCCGTTCTTCGGCTCAACTTTCGCAGATTCCTTATTCTCATGATAATTCTTTCGAGTTGGAAACCGTGTTTCCGGAAGGACAGATGGACGCGGATTTACAACAAGTCGACCTAAGAAAGACGAACAGCTGGAGGCTAAAGTTAGGCGAAATTCAGACTTCGGAGATGCTCGAGGTTCAACTCGTAAACGCCGTCGCTCCTTTTGTTCTTTGTAATCGCCTTGTTTCTATTATGCGGAGGGACAATACGGGTCAAAAACATATAGTAAACGTTTCCGCGATGGAAGGAAAGTTTCACCGTTTTAAAAAGGAAGATCGTCATCCTCATACGAATATGGCGAAGGCCGCGCTCAATATGCTGACTCATACTTCCGCGAGCGATTTTGCCAAAGACGGAATTTATATGAACGCGGTCGATACTGGTTGGGTGACCGACGAGGATCCGGTCGAACTATCGCAGAGAAAACAGGACCTTCACGACTTTCAGCCGCCTTTGGATATCGTAGACGGAGCCGCGAGGGTCTGCGATCCGTTTTTTGACGGAATTCTTACCGGAAAACATTGGTGCGGAAAATTCTTAAAGGATTATTTTCCGATCGATTGGTGATCGTTCTTTAAGAGTATCATAAATTTATAATATTTTAATCCTTTTTCAATAAAAATTGATTCTGAAAACGGAGCCGAGTCTTTTATTCAGTTTTTCTTTTTCAAGAAGAATGAAACTCGCCTTTTAGAAAATAAGAATCGTTTTTTTAATCGGCTCTCAAACTAGGTCTTCCGGATCGATCGTTCTTAAATTCTTAAAGTATCGAAAAAATTCATTTTCAATCGTTTCTCTTCTCGAATTTTTAGAGGCGCCTAACACAAAAAGACGATCTTCCGCTCTTGAAAGACCCACGTAAAGGATTCTTCTTTCTTCTTCGATCGTTTGCAGGGGAGAATCGGGTCTCGCGTTCCAGCCGTCGGAAAGGTCCACAAAAACGGTATGAAATTCCAAACCCTTGCTTGCGTGAATCGTCATCAGATATTCTTCCGGAATTCCGCTTCGAACGTATTCTCCGATTCTAAAATTGGAACGGCACAGAATTTTTACGTCTCCTCCGGAGGAGTGAATCGCGCGAATCAGATAAGGAATTAGATCGGCGGTTTCTTCCATTAAAATCTTTCCCACAAATCCTTTTCCTTTTCTGGACGGAAGGACCTTTTTTTCGATTCGATTTTGATTTTTTCGGATCGGAATATCCGACGTCTGAATTATCTCAGGAAGGGAACGATAATTGGAGTTTAAAAAATGGATCACCGCTCCCGGAAAAAATTCTTTGAATCTCAGAAAAGGTTCCGGCGTCGCGCCTCGAAACGAATAGATACTTTGAGAATCGTCTCCGACCACGGTGATCGAAGAACTTTCAGATAACGACTGCAGAAACGAAAGTTGTTCCAGGTCCGTGTCTTGAAATTCGTCGACTAGGATTTTTCGGAGATTTCGTTTTGCCGGGAATGTCCATTCTTCATCGGATTTCAAACCTTCTAAAAAAAGAGTCACTAAATCTTCGAAATCCAAAAGTCCGTTTTTTTGTTTGTAAACTGTATAAGATAATTCTAATTCTTTTAACAATTCCGGAAAATTTTCCCTTATGTAGATTATGTTTTCCGCCCAGAAGAGTTCGTAAGGGATTCCTCCCACTAAAAAACGTTTTTGTTTTAAAAATTCCCTGTAAAAAATATTCTTTTCTTCAGGCGGAAGAACTTTCGGTTTTTGCGATTGGAATCTCGGATGCCATTGACCGAGGGCGTAAAGACAGAAGGCGTGAAATGTTTGAACTCGGATCGAATCTACTCCGGTTGTTTTTAAAATCCGTTCCGAAATTTCTCCGGCGGCTTTTTTAGTAAATGTGAGAACCAAGATCGATTCTTCTGGAAATAATTTATCCCTGAGAATTCGGTCCACGATTCCCACCATAGTGCTCGTTTTACCGGAACCCGCGGCAGCGACCACTTGGACAAACCTTGCGTTTTCTTCGATCACGGCTTTTTGAGCCTCACTGTATTGAATTTTTGAATTCATTCTTTCCTCCCGTTTCTACGGTTCCGGAGAGTTGCGCGAAAGCGGAGAAAGGCTTTGTTTTTTTGGTAAGAATTTTAGGACCCGACTTTCGATCCGCATTTGTACTTTCTTTCTATAAGATAATCTGAATAGAATTGAAAAGAAGGTTTATAAAAAACGGGATTGAAAGCGATTCTATCCGGTTTGTCTAAAGATAGGGTGGAGGTTTGGAAAATCCGCTCGGGTAGGAAAAAGGCTGTACTTCTTGGAAAAGAAACCCAAAGTTAGGACAGATCGATTCCGATTCGAAAAATTCCGCGGAGCGAAGGATAAAAAGATAAAATGATGATAGAGAGCCCGATCCATATTCTTCCTAGAAAAAGAACCAGGTTTCGAGCAACGGTGGTCTCTATTCTCAATCATAAGAATCCTGAGTTATCGAGAATTTTACTGCAGGATATTTGTCTTCTTATTTCGGGAAAGCCGATCATACAATCCCAACTATTTTATCTTTCTCGAAAATTCCAATCTATGAATTTGAAGTCCGGAGACGAAGTGGAGTTCGACGCGAGGATCAAACCGGATCGCAAGGGACTCTCTTCCAATTCGATCCGTCTCAACTATCCCACGAAAATTTTCCGTTATAATCCGGGCAAAGAAAGGCTTCTTTTTTAACGCTTTTACGCGTTTGACTTGTCTGGTTCTTTCTAAATTCTATCCTAAAATATTCAAACACAGTGAACCTGGCTCTTTAAGAGCAAGGGAGGAACCTTGGAAACCCTTAAGTTTTTTCTCGATTTCTTTTTGAACTTAGAAACGCATTTGGACACGATCATTCAGACGTATCAGAGCGGAACCTATGTGATTCTTTTTTTGATCATCTTCGCGGAGACCGGTTTGGTTGTGACTCCGTTTCTGCCTGGAGATTCTCTTCTCTTTGCGGTGGGCGCCTTTATCGCGAGGGGTTCTTTGGATCTTACAAGCACTCTCCTGCTTCTGATCGTCGCCGCGATTCTGGGCGATACGGTCAACTATTCGGTGGGAAATTTTACCGGTGAAAGGATATTAGAAAAAGAGAAAATTCCTCTCATAAAAAAAGAGCATCTTCAGAAAGCCCATCGTTTTTACGAAATTTACGGAGGCAAAACGATCATCATCGCGAGATTTATTCCGATTATTAGAACTTTTGCACCTTTTGTCGCCGGAATCGGGACCATGACCTATGTTAAATTTGTTGCATATAATGTGGTCGGTGCGATTTTATGGATCTCAATTTTCATCTTGGGCGGTTACTTTTTCGGAAACTTGGATTTTGTGAAAAGAAACTTTAAAATCGTAATTTTCGCAATTATCATCATCTCGGTGATGCCGGCCGTCATCGAGTATATAAAAGAAAGAAGAAAGGGTAGAATTTAGAAAATTTCGAAACAAAAAGACTCGCCCGAATTGTAGGTAATCAGTGAACTTAAAAGAAAGCTTTATTACTAAATTCGAGGCGGGCGCCGTAAAGCCTAGATTCGAGATCTGGTTCGCGGTCATTCTGATTCCTGAAAGCGAACAAGCATTATGGGTTCGTTATACAATCCTCAGTCCAAAACCGAAATCCGGTCTTTATCCGTCCGCGGTCTTGTGGGCTTCCTTTTTCGATATTCGAAAACCTGAAAATCATCGAACCGCGGTTCAGTCCTTTCCGTATCAAAAGATTTCGATCGGGGACGATTCGATCGAATTTCCCGGCGCATCGGTCGGTCCGGATCACATGAAAGGGCAGATTGTAACCGGAAAGGGGGAAACTCTTGCTTGGGATTTGGAATTCAAACACAGACTCGAACCGACGGTGCATCTTCCTCGTTGGTTGGATCGAACCCCGATTCCCAAAACGAGAAGTATCGTCAGTTCTCCCTTTACCGAAGTTTCCGGAAAAATTCAGTTAGAGAATCAGGAATTCATATTCAAAAAAGCGAATGGACATTTCAACCATATCTGGGGAACGAATCGTGTCGCGGAGTTGTTCTGGACTTTTGTTCCTAAATTCGATAACGATCCTGAAAACTGGTCTTTGGAAATCGTTTCCGTTCGTGCACAGCCTTTGGCTCCGATTCTTACGTTCGTAACCCTTTTGAAAGACGGCACGCCGATTCACCAGCATTCGATTCTTCGTTCTTTGAGAAGTAAGGTGAAAGTCGCTTATCCTAAACTTTCCTTTCAAACGCGTTTGGACGACTATAAAATCTTTGTGGAAGGCGAGATGGATCCGGTTCAAATCGGTTCTTACAATTACCGGGATCCGGATGGAAGTCCCAGATATATCGAACAAAGCGATATCGGAAGCGTTCGTTGTGTGATTTTACACCGAGGTAAAGAAAGAATTTTGACTTCTAAAAACGGCGCCGGCGTAGAGTTTCACGGAATGAAACCATGGAGAAAGAATCACAAATATTTGGATCCGTACGGAGAAGATATCAAGGATTGAATTTTGGGGATTCGAAACGAATTGATTCTCGAGAGCGTCGTCTGACGCTTTTGTGTTGTTCGTTCGATTCAATCTTTTCGAGCGATCGGCGTTGCGGTTTTTGGAAAGCACCGGATCGATCAAAAAAAGAATCACATTCGCTTCGAGTTATGAAGCGTATCCATTTTTATCTTAAGAATTTTCAGAGTTGTCCTTTGCTGAGCAACGCGATATTTTTTTCGTAACGAGCTCTTTCACCAGGAAGATCCGATTTCGCGGTCAATTCGATTCCTAAAATCAAATGATTGTTCTCGTCCATTTTCGACCAGCGGATCAAACCGTGAACCGTGAAAGGCGCTTGCATTCGAAAGAATATGTCGAATACAAATCCGTCCTGTTTCGGGAGTGTTTCGATCAGATGGGGATGATCGATCTTGACTTTGATCCCTCCTTGAGAAGCCTCGAGGATCTGAAATCGTTCGGCCGTTTTGATCGTATTGGATTCTTTGATTCTTTCGACCATATCTTGCGATAAGTTTTTGAGTTCTTCCGCATATTGTTCCGTGAGATTTTTTTCCTTGCTCTGAACCCAAATATATCCGATCGGAATTTTTTCATTCGCGTGATTCGTATATATGATAGGAACTATCAATTCGGAAATAACTTTTTGATCCTTGAATTGTTTGATACAGGAAGATAGATCGTCGTCCACGTCCTTCTCGTAACCGAGCCTTCCGGGAGAAAAGTTTTTATAAGAATTCGGATCCTGGGTGTTTTCGATCAGAAGATAATTCTGCGTCTTTTTTACGATTTCAAATTTTCGATCCAATCCGGGTTTGAACGTTTCAATATTGACGACGTCTTTGCTTCGTTGTTTGAGTCGATTTTTGTAGTCTTCAAAGTTTACCTTAACGAGGGTCGGGACGTTGAACATATTTGCTTCGATGATGGTTTTAGAGGAGATCACGTTCGTTACATAGACGCCGCCCGGTTTTACCGGAAAACGTTGGTGTTCTCTGTTCTTTCTTGCGATCGCCAATTTTTCGACTTTGAGAGTCGCGTGCGCCTTTTCCAGTTTTTGCACCAGTACACATTCCAGTTGTATGTATTTGGCAAGGATCATAAAAAGAACAAAGGAGTTTTCTCTCGAAGAATCTTCCGGATTCAGAAGCTGCACTACGATCTTATCCCCACCTTCTAAAATTTTCTTGATGACCGCTTTTTGATCGAAGGGATCGATCTTTAAAGTAAGCTCCTTGTCAAAAAGATATTTTGAAATCACGTGATTCTTCTGCTCGACGGACGTGATGATGTCCATCTCTCTTTTGCCTTTTTGTGAATATTCTATGCTCATTGCGCAGTAACTTTATGTGAGAGTTTGATTTAGGATTGTTTCGGTAAACGAAAAATTAGTTTTGCAAATTATAAAATGATAATACTTCTTATAATGGTATTAGAAGACGGATTCTTTTTTTCCAAAGCTACAATTTATTTTTTCTTCTTTGAGGAAGTCTTTTCTTTGGAAAGAAAAAGCCTTAAATTTGTCATGAAATAATTTCCTGGGAAATTTTAGGAATTCAGGAGGGAACTTTCGAGGTTTTAAAAAAGGCAAATGTTGAATTCGTGAAATTCATAGCTCGCTTCCCGTCTTTTTGGTCGCTTTTCTTTGACGTTTTTTTTCGAAGAAAGATTTTTCCCGGAAATTTCGATTCGGATTTTGAGATAAATTCTCCCCGATTCGGGTAGTCTGATTTTTCGATGTTGAGAAAATGGGCAGAAATAGGGAACCGGACGGTCTAAACCTCGAAGAAACCGGATTCTTCTTTGAATATGATTCTTAAATTCATCGTTGTGGAACCTAAAAAAATCGGCGCAATCCTTAGCGTTTTTATAATTCTGTATTGTTCGATTTTGTTGGTTCCGATCATCGATTCCGGAAAAAACGCCTCGCCAATTTCCGCTTCGAGCGAAACTTCCGAAACGAAAGAAGGTGAGAAGGAGAAAACCTCCGAACTGATGCTGGAAGATTTTAGTTCTTCCGATGATTCTTTCGTTTTAGGCGTTCCGGTTGAGGTCGTCTCTTACTACGATGCTTCCGATTTTATCCTTCCTCAGCTTTATTTTAAAATAGAAAATCCTCCGCCTGAAAAACTCTCCCTTTCTTCGATTTAATCCATTTCGAATTAACCGGAAATCCGGTTGGGAGTTTTTATGTATTCATTTTTTTCTTTTCGTAACTTTTCATGGAATCAAGCGAGACACGACGTTTCGTCCGGCTTGGTGGTTTTTCTAATCGCTTTGCCGCTCTGTATCGGAATCGCATTCGCGTCGGGAGCTCCGATTCTTTCGGGACTTATAGGCGGAATGGTGGGAGGTTTGATCGTTTCTTGGATCGGTAAATCCCCGTTATCCGTAAGCGGACCGGCCGCGGGACTAACGGTTATCGTTCTGGATTCCATTCAAACATTAGGAAATTTTAATGATTTCCTTTTTGCACTTTGTATAGCCGGGATTTTACAGATTATATTAGGTTTTTTGAAAGCTGGAATTCTTAGTAACTTTTTTCCATCTTCTGTGATCAAAGGGATGTTGGCCGCGATCGGGATCGTGCTGATCCTGAAACAAATTCCGCACGCGGTCGGTTACGACATCGACTACGAAGGGGATTTTAACTTCTTTCAGAGCGACAGGGAAAACACGTTCACCGAGATTTGGAACGCCTTTCTTCGTTTTACTCCGGGCGCGGTCTTTCTGTTTATCGTTTCTTTTTGTGCGATCCTTTTTTGGGAGAAGTTTCAACTCCACAAACGTTTTTTGCTCCATGGCTCTTTGATCGCGATCCTGATTTCGATTTTGTTAAACGAAGTCATCGGGACTTGGTTTCCGATTTTGTCGGTCGGATCCGAACATCTCATTCAGCCGATTAGGCTCGGAAACGTTTTCGATTTGTTTAAGGACGAATATCATCCCACTTTTTCCCAATGGAAGAATCAGGCGGTTTACTGGATCGCGCTCAAGATTTGCGTCGTCATGAGTTTGGAAACTCTTCTCAACTTGGACGCGATCGAAAAGATAGATCCCGAAAGAAGAATCGTTTCAAAAAACCGGGAACTTATCGCGCAGGGAACTGGAAATTTAATCTCCGGAATCTTAGGAGGTCTTCCGATCACTTCGGTTATCATTCGAAGTTCGGCGAATCTTCAAGCCGGCGCTAAAACGCGTTTATCCGCTTTTTTACACGGAGTTTTTATTCTTCTTTCCCTGATGCTGATTCCGGATTGGATTTCGAAAATTCCTCTCGCTTCTTTGGCCGCAGTACTTTTGATCGTGGGTTATAAACTTACGGATTATCGGATTCTTAAATTGCAATATAAGAAGGGAACCGATCAGTTTATTCCGTTTTTCGCTACGATAGTCGGAATCGTGTTTACGGACATTCTAATAGGAATCGGAATCGGCTGCGCATTTTCGATTTTTTTTATCATGAGGAGAAACATTCTCAATCCTTACGAGTTCAACAAAAAGGATAAGACCTACGGGGTCGAGGTTCGTATCGATCTTTCGGAAGACGTTTCCTTTTTAAATAAGTCCAGTATGTTGTATAAGCTCGACCAAGTGGCGGATAACGCACATCTCATCATCGACGGCTCCAAGTCGAAATATATCGATCCGGATATTCTGGAAATAATCGAAGACTTCAAAATTTCGGCGCGTGCAAGAAACATAAAACTCGAGATCATAGACGTTACGACGTCGTACGAAAAAATCAAGAACCGACCTTTCGATCTGGTCGCACAGCAGGATTATCAAAAACTTTTTGAAAACAATCGGATTTGGGTGGAAGAAAAGCTAAATCAGAATCCGGATTATTTTAAAAATTTGGCCCTTGGTCAAGCGCCTCAGTACCTTTTGATTTCCTGTTCCGATAGTAGAATTTCGGTAAACGAAATGACGGGCACCAACGCCGGAGAACTTTTCGTCCATCGAAACATAGCCAATCTTGTGATCGATACCGATATGAACCTGATGTCCGTTCTTCAATATTCGGTCGAAGTTCTTAAAGTTAAACATATCGTCGTCTGCGGGCATTACGGCTGCGGAGGAGTAAAAGCCGCCATCGACGGAAAGTATCACGGTCTGATCGACGCTTGGCTTCGAAATATCAAACAAGTATATAGAATGAATCGAAAGGAGTTGGGTTCTATTTTAGACGAGGATAAAAAACACCAACGTTTGGTGGAACTTAACGTAAGGGAACAGGTTTACAATCTTTCGATGACTACTATCGTTCAAAATGCCTGGAGTCAAGGAGCCGAACTTCAACTCCACGGTTGGGTTTACGATATTAAGGAAGGTAAGATTCTCGATCTCGATATCGATATTGACAAAGACTTTCAAGATTACGATATCTTTCGATATCAGTTTGAGCAGAAAGCCTGAGAGGAAAGTTAAATTGCGATAGAGAATGCGAAACGATCTCAGCGTTTTGAATCGTTACGCGTTCTCTTTTAAAGACCTTAAGTCATACGATAACTTTTTCCATTGACAAGCGCAGAGGCGCATTAAGCTGGACTGCATGACTTCGGCGATTTTTAAAACATGGATCGGTTGTACGATACTTTCCGTTTTTGTTTTAATTTTTGATTGCGGACCCGTTTGTGAATTCGATTCCCGGCTTGCTGATTCGTTGAAACAAACGCAGACCTCAGCGCCTTGTCATCAGGAACAAAGCTCCGAAGAGTCCCCAGGTTGCGAATGGGATTCCGGCTCTATTACGTTTTCCGAAACCGATTCTCAATCCTTTAAACTTTTGAAGGAATTTTTCCCGCTTCACTACAGATCTTCGGATTTGCTTTTTTCTTACGAACCGTTTTTCTACTTTAAAAAATTCTTATCCGATAATTTTAAAAAGAATTCGATTTCTCTTCTGAGCTTGCAGACCGTCCGTATTCTCATTTAAGTCCTCCTTTTGTTTCATCTTCTTCCAAACAAAATCCGCTCAGTCGATTTGTTCGGCGGTTTTTAATTTCGGAAGAATCGATTTTATTTCCAGGAGGTCCGCTTTATGAAATTAAAACGAAATATTTTCCGATCTTTCGATACACGAAGGCGGTTCATTTTTTTAGAGAAGAATTTTTTGAAAAGAAAGACGGTTCTTCTTTTTACATTCTTCATTTCCGTAATGTTCGTTTTTCCGATCCAGTCCGATACTTCCAGAGAATTGGACATAGCGTCTATTCTGAGTTTGGCGGAAAAAAATTCTCCTTTGCTTCTTTCTCTCAACGCGGATTTGGAAACTCTCTTTTATCAGAGAAAACAACAGGGTAAAACTCAAAACCCGTCCGTAACTATGGACTATGGTCAAAGAAACGCCGCGGGCGAGGTCGGTTCGGAATACGCGATGCAATTCGAACAGCCGATTTATTTTCCCGGTCGTAAAGAATTGCGTCAGCTTTTGGTGGATAACGATGCCAGAATCAAGGAAATTCAATTGTCCGAAGCGAGTAATTCGATCCGCTTCAACGCGCTCAAGTTCGCTTATCGATATCTTGTCTCCGCGAGTAAAAAAGATCACGTAAAGGAAAGACTTCGAAGACTTTCGATCATTGAAAGTTACATTCGAGCGAGACCGTTTATCACTCCGCAGGCTAAGACGGATCTTTTTATCATTCAGAGAAAAATTCTGGCTCTCAGAAAACACTTCAACGATTTGGAGTTGGACGCAAACAAACAATACGAAGCTATGAATTTGTATCTCATGTTGGAAACCGCTCCTTCGGTTCGGATTCCTTTTTTTTCCGAAGGAGTGAAGTTCGATTTTAAGGATCTCCAAGACAAGGCCGTTTCCCGCAACCTGACTTTGCTTGCGGCGAAGGGCGAGATCGAAAAAGCGAAGACCGAACTCAACATCGCGAACTTGGAAAAATATCCGGATTATTCCATCATCAGTCAAGTGGGCGAGGATAGATCCGGGGTCGCGAACAGATTCTATGACTTTGGAGTGAAGTTTAAACTTCCTGTTTGGGATCAGTTTCAAAACAAGGTTTCCGCGGCGGAAACGAACGTAAAATCCAAACAAGGACTTCTCAATCACCAGGAGAATCTAGTAAAGAGCGCTTTCAAGCAGGCGTTTTTGGACTACGAACAATCCAAATCAAATCTCAGACTTTTTAACTTATCAAAGTTAGACGAAATTGAGCGTGATTTGAATTACGCCGACGTTGAATTTAAAAAAGGCAGAATTCTTATGATGAGTTATTTGGAGCTGGAAAATCAGCTTCACGAAACACATCATGCGATTCTCGACGCGCAAATCTCTCACGTGGAAACCCTTTTGAATCTTCTCCACATTTCGAACGAAAAAGAAATTATAGGAACCTTTAAACATGCTGTCCAGACTTTTGAATATCAGCTTAAATAATCCGATTCTTTCGGTAGGAATCATATTTTTCTTATTTATCTATTCCTTCTTTACGCTTCGTGAAGTTCCGATCGACGCCGTTCCGGATATAACTAACGTTCAAGTGATCGTCACCGTAAAAACGGGTTCTTTGGATCCGGAACAGGTGGAGAAGGTGGTCACGTTTCCGCTGGAAACGGAGCTGATGGGAATGCCGAACCTGATTGACGTTCGTTCCGTTTCTAAATTCGGACTTTCTAATATATCTTTGATCTTCAAAGAAGGAACCGATATATATCAGGCTCGAGGTATGGTTCTCGAAAGAATCGCGAGCGCGAAAGAAAAACTTCCCAAGGGAATTTCTCCGACGATCGTTCCCAATACGACCGGACTTGGAGAAATTTTCTTTTACACCGTGGAAGCGAAACCCGGTTCTAAGTTGGCGTCTCTTCCGGAAAAGGATCGCCTTCTGTTTCTGAGAACCGTTCAGGATTATACGATACGTCCTCAATTGAAGGCGCTCGTCCCGGGAATCGTGGAAGTCGATTCCAACGGAGGTTATGAAAAAGAGATTCATATCGATCTCGATCCGCATCGGATGAAAAGTTGGGGAATTACTATCGATCAGTTGACGAGCGAACTGACGACGATCGGAGAAAGTTTCGGCGGAGGTTTTATCGAAAACGAGGGAAAGGTTTCCATCGTTCGCGCTTACGGGATCAAAAAAAGTTTAGGCTCCTTATCTCAAGTCGCCGTTAGGCGGACCGTGACCGGTCAGCCGATTCGAATTTCCGACATCGCCCAAGTAAACGAGCACGGCAAACAAAGGTTAGGCGGCGCCAGTTCGGAGGGAAAGGAAATCGTCTTAGGAACCGCGATGATGTTGCGGGGAGAAAACAGCTACCAAGTCAATTTGGATCTGAACCAAGCCGTTTCTCGTTTGAATCTTCCCGAAGACGTTCAGGTTAAGGTTCTTTTGGAAAGATCTTTTCTGATTCATTCCACGATCAGGACGGTGCTGACAAATCTTATCGAGGGAGCGGTTCTCGTAATTCTCACCTTGTTTTTTATTTTATTCAACATCAAGGCTTCGATTATCGTAGCGATGATCATTCCTGGATCGATGCTGCTCACCGCGATCTTTATGAAATTTTTCGGCATCTCCGCCAACTTGATGAGTTTGGGAGCGATCGATTTCGGACTTCTCGTGGACGCGTCTATCGTTATCACCGAGAACGTTCTCACTCGATTTGAAAAAGAATCGTATCTAAACAGAGAAGATAAAATGAAAGCGATTCTACAGTCTTCGCTCGAAGTATTAAAGCCCGTTTCTTTCGGCGTAGTAGTCATCATGCTCGTTTATCTTCCGATTCTAACTCTGGACGGAATTCCTGGAAGAATGTTTCGACCGATGGCGGAGACCGTTCTTTTGGCTCTGGGATTCAGCTTGATCTTGGCGGTGTTTTTATTACCGCCTCTTCTATTCTTCTTTATTTCGCCGGCGGGAAATCACAAAAGCAAAGAGATTAAAAAAAGCCGGATCGTAGAACTCTATTCGTATTATCTGCCTCGCCTTTTGGATAAGCCGAAGCCGATCGTAATCGGATCGGTCGTATTCTTTCTGCTGACCTTGTTCGTTTATTTTAGAATGGGGACCGTCTTTCTTCCGAAATTGATGGAAGGAGATTTGATGTTGGTCGTGGTGAGAGAAGGGGACATTAGCATCGAAGAAAGTTTGAGGGAACAAAAGGAAGTTGAGAAACTTCTGATGACCTTTCCGGAAGTGCAGAGCGTTTTTTCAAGGATCGGCACGAGCTCCGTTGCGAACGACCCGATGGGAACTTTCAACGCAGATACGTTCGTCATTTTGAAAAAGGAAAACATCGCAGATCTCCTCAAGGAAAAAAATTGGGAGAATTTTTTAAACAGAATTCATACGCGGGTTCAGGAGAAATTTCCGAAATCGGAACTCACACTGAGTCAACCTTTGGAGGCGAGATTCAACGAGTTATTGGAAGGAAGCCGCGCTGATATCAGCGTAAGAATTTTAGGAAAGGATCTCAATGCACTTCTGGATCTTCAAAACAAATTGAAGGAGACGCTTCACAATATTCCCGGAGCCGCCGAAGTCGAATTGGATCCAATCATGGCTTTGCGGAAATCTAAAGTGATCGACATCACTCCGGATCCGGATAAATTAAAGTACTATAATATATCACTTCCTTCGTTTAACGGCGTCGTGGAAGCGTCGATGAGCGGATTCGAGTTGGGCGGTTATTACGAGGAAGAAGTGAGATTTCCGATCAAGATATGGCTTTCGGAAGATTTTCGAAATCGAGAATCCGAAATCGCGGACATCGGAGTGGGAACGATCGACGGCGGAATGATTCCGATCAAGTTGCTCGCATCCATCGAAAAAAAAGACAAGGTTATGACCATTTCCAGAAATCGTTCCCGAAGATTCGTCGCGGTATCCGTAAATTTGAGGGGAAGGGATTTGGAAGGCTTTCATACGGAAGCGAAGGAAAAAATTTCTCAGATGGGAATTCCCAAGGGTTATAGCGTGTTTTGGGGAGGGCAGATTGAAAATCTCGCGAACGCAAAAGAGAAATTAGCGATCATTCTTCCTTCCACTTTTTTGATGATCTTTGTGGTGTTGTATCTCGGACTCGGCTCCGTTCGTCAGGCTCTGCTCGTATTCTTTTGTGTTCCGTTCGCTCTTACGGGGGGAATTTGGTTTCTTTTTCTAAGAGGAATGGATCTCAGCGTTTCCGCTTTCGTAGGTTGTATCGCGTTATCCGGAATCGCGGTATTAAACGGACTTGTAAAGTTGGATACGATTCATAGAATACGGGAAGAGAAAAAAGTTTCGGTTAGGGACGCGGTCTTAGAAGGAGCGACCAGCAGAATCAGACCCGTGATCATGACGGCCCTCGTCGCGTCTTTCGGATTTTTACCGATGGCCTTCGGTTCCGGTTTGGGTTCCGAGGTTCAAAAACCTCTGGCAACGGTCGTGATCGGCGGAATCATCTCTTCGACGATTCTTACGCTCGTGATTCTTCCCGTGTTTTATTTTTGGCTGGAAAAAGGTTCAAAAGATTAGAAAAATAGAATGTGTTTTTCGGAAGGACTCGGAATTCTTCCCGCAATCGAACGTCGCGGGAAGAATAGACCGGAATTACTGATTACTTTTCGCGTTAGACGCCATCTTTAAAAAGTAAGCGTTCGTATCGTACCAAAGTTGACCAAGATGAAGAGCGTTGGTCGCTTCCAAGTGATCGATCCCTGTGGTCAGAAGAGGAATGGAAGGTCCTCCTTTCCATGTTCCCCATCTTTGAGAAGAATCTGGAACCACTCCGTCGTTCGCAATGCTCATTCCGTAGAAAGGAGCTCCGATCGCGCAGATCGGATAGATGATTCCCATCGCAGGATGTTGAATCAAATCGGGAACGGAGATTGTGGATCCGTAAGAGTAGTATTTCACTCCGGAAACGTTCGGAGCCGCGGCATTCAACGCTTTTAGTCCGTCGGTTGTCAGCAGTTTCAAAGCGGCCGTAGCGTTTTGGCTGGAATCACCGTAAACAAAACCGATCACCGCGTTAAGAACTGTGGAAACGTAAGGAAGAGCCCAACTTGGAATTACAGTCGCAACTATGTTTGCAACCGGACTTCCTTGGTGAGGAGTGTTTAAAGTCGTAAGCGTCGCAACTTTGCCGCTCATTGAAAGATTGGAAACCATATAACGTGCATCCAATCCGCCTTGCGAATGCCCTATGATATGCACTTTACCGGTGTAATTGTTTGCGGCCATTGCCGCGAGAATTGCAGTTTTCAACTGTGCCGCTCTGTTCGAGCTGGAGTTTAACGCTGTTACGGAAGGAGTCAAAACAGTCGCGCCTTGGCTCGTTAGATACGCCGCATTTCCACCCCAATAATCGATCACAGTGGAACCATTTCCCCAACCGAAGAGGCCGTGAGCCAACACGATCGGATAGGATCCGGAAAGAGGCTTACTGGAAGAACCGCCTCCGGAAGCAGAAAGAACGCTTGTTATAAAAAAAACAAGCAATACGCTTATCATTCTCAACACTTTTTTCATTTGTATTTTCCTCGCACTCCGGAAGGAGCGCAGGAAGCAAGATAATAAATAAGAAACGTCGTTCAAGAAGAAAATGTTAAGCGAAGTCGATTCCGGCTCTTTTTTATTAAATAACGTACGTTTGTTATACTAAATTTTTAGATAAGTTTTATATAATTCGAATATAAGAAAAATCGGATGTATTAAGAATTTCTAATGCGGCTACGTCCGTCGACAAAAGCGACTTACGTGTAAGACGGAAAATATTCGGTGTTTCCGTTTGATCTTCCATTGTGAAGGAGCGGGTCTGCGAAAGTAAGGAAAACGATTCGGATCGGATTTAACGCCTATGTCTTGAGGGCTCTTTTGTGAACGGGTTTTCTTTGAATTCTTACGATGAATTGAGTTTTGAGGTTTGTAGAATTCGAATCCTTTTGTTTTTTTAGAGTTCTTTTTCTCCCGAAGATGATTTGGGCTGCGGTTCGAAAGGTGTACGTCCGGTTTTTTTGTTATGATTCTGAATCCGCTATTTGAATTATAAGAATGGACCGAAGTTTTTTGAATCGCTCGAAATATGAGAAAAAAAGGATAGACTGCCCGATCCGTTAATCGGCATCAAAGAGATGCTTTGATTTGAATTCTGCTTGTTTAAAAAAATCGAGAATTTTCCTTTCGAATCTTTTGTCCCGAAGATAGAGCGTTCGTTTATTTTCCGGGAGAATTTCGATAAGGACGAGCTCCGTTTTAAATTATGGTAAATTCAAAAATTCTAAAATACCAATAAGAGGATGTGCAGTTGATTTTCTCCACCACTTTGTTTCTAATCTTAAAGTTTGTTCACGTCGCCTTTGGAATTTTTTGGGTCGGAATCGCTTCTATGATGGCTATCTTTATCCTTCCTGCGACGAACGCATTGGGGCCCGACGGCGGAAAGGTGATGCAGCAGATCGCCAAGACGAATTCTTATCCGATCGTGTTGAACACCGTTGCGTTAGGCGCTCTTTTAACCGGAATTCTTTTGTATTGGAATCTATCAAACGGTTTTCAACCGGATTGGGTTTTTTCGAGATATGGAATTTTGCTCGCGATCGGAGGAGTTCTCGGCGTAAAGGCTTATCTTCTCGGTCTTTCGATCAACCTCCCGACCATTAAGAGGATCACGGAGATCGGGCAGATTTTTCAAAAATCGGGTCCGACTCCCGATTTGATTCTTGAAATGACCAAGTTGAAAAACAAATTTTTGTTTTCAACCCGTGTGATCGCGGCTTCTATCGGCACGAGTATTATGCTTATGGAATTCGCAAGATATTTGTAACCGAAAATCACCGATCGTGCGAAACGCCGCAGTCTCGGATCTTTCTTACGTTTTGAATTTTTGGAAGATCCGAAAAAGCGGAAAAGGGACTCGCTTCCATCTTGGTCGGACTATGATCTGAAGGACTGATCCCAACCGAACCGAAGGAGGTCGGCGGATAAAAACAAATCGGGAAGTCGACCGCCTTTTGAAGGGCAGGTTTATCTTTCCGGATCGAATAAACGGATTCAAAAATTTGAATATAGATCTGATCGGATTTTTGAGACCAGCGCAATCGATGTAACGGAGTTTCTTTCCATTCCGGGAGCGGAAGTCGGGACACGATTTGTAAGGATGCGTCCGTTTCAGAAATTCTTCTTAGCCAAATCAGCTCGGGTTGAAGAAACTCTAAGTCCTCATCAGGAACCGCAAGAATCAGTATGATAGAATTTCCGTCCGGAGAAGGGACGAGCTGCAAGACGACTTGCCCCGGTTTGAGATATGTGGAAAGCGAAATTTCCTTTTTTCCATCGAGGTTGAGAGCGGACGGAATTCTTGAAAAACTTCCGTATTGATCGTCTATTCCTCCAATCCAATACAAGGACCTTGTTCCGGAATGGAAGTAAACCGTTCCGGGTAAAATCCAGGATGAGAATGGAATCTCATCGATCGGATTCGAAGATTCTTCCGGACGAAAGAGACGAATGACCGAACGATAATTCCGTTTCAAAGTGGTTCCCGAGAGCGGGTTCCACGAATCTTTTTCCTCGTAGAGAACTTCGGTTTGAACGATCTCCTTTCCGGAGGAAGACCAACCTCGTTCAAGGGTTAGGGAAGAATCCTTCCAAATAAGAAACGAACAGGAAGAAAGGAATATTAAGGAAAAGATGTATAATAAAACTTGAATGTAATCTGATAAGGATTTGTATTTCATGGGAAATGTTTTTAGACAATCCGAACGGAACGAATCGGATCAAGGCAACCCCGCTCTCGAAGGAGCGGAGCTGCACTCATTGACTAAAGTTGAATTATCTCCAACCTTCGTTTTTCAGCTCACTGTGGTTGAGATACAATCCCGAGGTCCCAACGGAAGGGGCTCTGGTATGTCCTTGAAACTGAGTGTAAGTTACATTCGAGTTAAAAGGCCAAATCCCTTCGCTCTGTGTCAGAGAAGATTGGCACTTGCTCACTCCGCCCGCCTTGTTATAAGCGCAAGAAGAATGAAAAGCAACCGCGTAGTCGTCTTCACCCGGAAGAATCAGAGAAGCTCCGATCATTCCTTTGTAACCGGGAACCTGGTAAACGGTGACTCCGGCGGTGTTGTTGTGATTGTAAGCACCTCTCGCTGTGGAAACGATCAGAGATTTATCCATCGCGTTTCCACCAAACCCGAAAGTGATTCCGTTGAGAGCCGAAGCGAGTTCGGATCCTCCGGAAGCCGCTGCGAGCGCGGTTACTTTCGTAAAGTTGTAACCTTTGCTGGAAGCGCTTGCTCCAAGGTTTGCGAGCCAGTATTCAGTCACGTAACAACCCGCGCTATGGCAAACGATTTTGCAGGAATTGGATCCTTTGCAATAAGTGTTCACCACGGTTGTGAAGTTAGTCTGTGCTCTTGCAGATCCGTAATTTCTAGGATCCGAAGTTCCATCGTAACCAACAAAGACCTTTGCCCCTGATACAGAATTTACGCTACTTCCCCAGTAATTATTCACATCCACAGTTCCGGTTCCGTTGTGATTCTTATCAGACTTCCCGTGAACGAACACGGTATAAGTTTGAGCGGAAAGAGTTCCCGCTAAAAGAAAAACACAAAGGGCCAGTCCCATCATCAGCTTTGTTTTCAAATTACTCATCTTTTTCACTATTCTCCATTTCTTAGGGGAAAAGAAATTCCTCTCCCGCTCTAAAAGTTTGACTCTTCCAATATTAAGTCAAGTGAAGTATCGAAATTTATAAATAACGAGCAAAATAAAAAAGACATCTTTAAAAAACACTAATTATAAATAAATACAAATGTGATTGCTCTTCTTTCGGAAGAATTTAGGCTGATCAACGAAAAATATCTCCCGTTTAGCGTTATGTGGTCTTTTAGGAAGGGGTGAAGAAAAGGAATTCATGAAAATCGGAAACAAGTATGTGATCTATGGAGTGATTGTGTCAACAATCTTGATTCTAACGGCGTTCGTTTTCTGGCCGGAAGAAAGCGGAAGTTCTTGGTTTCAATCCGAGGCTGAAAAAAAAGAAAGAGCGGAAAGAATGGCGAGAAATTCTCCGCCCGACGGTTCCGGTTCTTCTTTTGACGGAGAAAGCGGAGGAGGGTCCTTGCAAGACATCGACGATTCTATTCCGATCGAAAGAATATTAGAAGATTATAAAGAATGGTCGCAATATCCTCCGAGTTCGAGGCCGCTTTCCAAATTCAACGAAGACTTAACTCGACCGTCTTTTATACAAACGACCGCGATTCCAATGGTGGACAACGTGGATTCGAAAGAGCCGAACGGTTATAGTTGTCAATTACAGCCGCTTACTTGGGCGGTGATCGGTTCTCAAGACCGGATGAGAATCGTTTTTGATTGCAAGGGACCCGATGGAAAAAGAATCCCGATCGATATCAAAGGTTCTCGAATGTGGAGAGAGTTTGACGGCGAGAAGTTCGGAACCTTGAGTCCGGACGTGGGAGACAACGGCGTCAATGGAGACGACGTCGCGAAAGATTTGCTCTATACGTTTCAATGGAAGCCGACCCAGAAAGACTGGGGAGATATGATTCTTGAAGTCGATTTTCGTTACGGGCCCGGTTATAAGAAAACGGGAAAATTGAATACTTCATTCTACTCTTCTCCCGGAAAACCCGCCGAGTTGAGCGGGGCGTTCTCCGATACGATGAGCGACGGTTCTCTCGTCGTCAGAGTCGGTATCAACGTTTACACCGCGGGAAATTATCACGTCGAAGCAAATCTGAAAAACGCGGAAACCGGCGAATACATCGCTTGGGCGACTTTTGATTCTAAACTTCCTTCGGGTTACGGCGAGGCGGAATTTTTATTTTACGGAAAGTTGATTCGGGATTCCGGCTTGGACGGGCCTTACGTTATCACGGATATCAGAGGTCATAGAGTCAATCTTGCGGTGGATCCGGAATGGTTTAATCAGGGAGACGCGGGTTTGAAAAAAATTCAAGCGGCGAAAACGACGGAGCCTGACCGAGAGCTGATTCTTCCTTATAAGGATTTTTTTAAGACGAAGTTCTACGACGTGAAACAGTTTACTTCGAAGATCTGGGACAGCAACGAGAAGCAAAGACGGATCAAAGAGCTCGAAAGTATGGAAAGGTAATATAATAAGAATTTAATGTTTTAAGGACGCTTTTTTGAAATGCAAAAAGCGGGATTTTACTAGTTATTTGAACGTTGCGAATTCATTTGAAAACGCGAAAGGTCGGTTTTGATACTGAGAAAATTACGTTTTTTGAATGGATCTTGGGAGGGTTCGAGTTCTTTGAGATGATATCGAATTCTTGCGAACTCCGCTCCCCATAAAGAGCGGAGTTTCTTTTTAGGAAAGAAGAATTATCTCCATCCTTCGTTCTTAAGTTCGCCGTGATTCAGATACAATCCGGAAGCGCCGACCGAAGGCGCTCTCGTATGACCTTGAAACTGAGTGTAAGTTACATTCGAGTTAAAAGGCCAGATTCCTTCGCTCTGAGTCAGAGAGGATTGACACTGGCTCAAACCGCCCGCTTGGTTGTAAGCGCAAGAAGAATGATACGCCACGGCGTAATCGTCTTCACCCGGAAGAATCAGAGACGCTCCCGCCATTCCTTTGTATCCCGGAACCTGATAGATCGTTACTCCGGCGGTATTGTTGTGGTTGTAAGCTCCTCTCGCAGTGGAAACGATGAGAGACTTGTCCATCGCGTTCCCCGCAAAACCAAAGGTTACACCATTCAACGCGGAAGCCAATTCGGACCCTCCGGATGCGGCTGCGAGCGCGGTTACTTTCGTAAAGTTATAACCTTTGCTGGAAGCGGTTCCGCCGAGGTTTGCGAGCCAGTATTCGGTCACATAACAACCCGCGCTGTGGCAAACGATTTTGCAAGAATTGGATCCTTTGCAATATGTGTTCACCACGGTCGTAAAGTTGGTTTGCGCTCTTGCGGTTCCGTAACTTCTTGGATCGGAAGTACCATCGTATCCGACGAATACTTTCGCGCCGGAAACTGAATTCACACTTGTTCCCCAGTAGTTGTTTACGTCGGTTGTTCCCGTGCCGTTGTGATTCTGATCGGACTTACCGTGAACAAACACCGTATAAGTCTGAGCAGAAAGAGATCCTGCCATAAACAGGGCGCACAGAACCAGCCCAACACTCTTCGTTTTTTTCATTTTCATTCTCTTCACTATTCTCCTGATATATAAATTAGGAAGGAGTCCGCTGCATTGTTCAAATCTTCTCCAAGTTTAGTCAAGTCCAAGTAGAATCTTTTTTAAATAACGGTTAGAATAAAAAATTTGCCCCTCCCTTTTGTTTTTTACGAAGAGATGTTCTTATTTTCGGAAGAACGACGTTCGTTACCCCGCATAGTAACGTTGAAATCGAGTTTTTAAGGAATTCATAGTAAACGATCGGCGTTCGATTGAAGAATCGTGTCTTTTGACGCACAATTTTGTTAAGCGAAATGGAGAATCGAGTCTCTTTTTAGATCTAAATAGGCCCGATGGAGAAGGTGTAAGAAGGATTTTTGTAAGAACCGCAAAACGGAGACAATTCCATTTTTCTAATAGAGTTTAGAATCCCGGAAATAAAACTTCTCCTTTTGTTAAGCGAAGTCGATGGTTTTCGGGAATCCGGAATATTCCCTTGTTTAAAGACATGGAGTCGTTTAAACTCAATCGACTTCTGGCGATTCTGAATCTTTTCCATAACGTTTCCGCGTAAGGTCCGGTACCCGTCATTCTACTTGAGTAATCGGAATCGTAGAGTTTACCCCCTCTCGATTGACGAATTAGGTTTTCTACTTTTTCTTTTTTGAGAGGATAATTTTTTTCCAACCATTCCAAAAAGAGAGGAGCCACTTCGTGAGGGAGCCTTAAAAAAACCATACCCGCGGATCTTGCTCCGGATTCTTTTGCGGATTGAAGGATCGACTCCAATTCGTTATCGTTTAAACCGGGAATCATCGGAGCCGCCATGACGCCCGTAGGAACTCCCTTTTCTGAAAGTTTACGGATGGCATCCAATCTTTTGTCCGGGTTCGCAGTCCTAGGTTCCATTCTTTTCCAAAGTTCGGAATCTAAGGTGGTTACGCTGATATAAACTTTTACTAAATTCTGAAACGCTAATTCTTCAAGAAGATCTAAATCTCTTGTTACGAGATACGACTTTGTGATCATCGCGACCGGTTGTCGAAATTCTAAAAATACTTTGAGGAGCTCGCGCGTGATCTCCAGTTTTCTTTCGAAGGGCTGATAGATATCGGTCACACCCGCAAGCTGAATTGTACGAACCTCGCCTTTTTGTTTGGAAAGATACCTTCGTAGAAGTTCGGGCGCATTCCTCTTTGCAAAAATCTTTGTTTCAAAATCGATACCGGGTGAAAGATCCGCGTATGCGTGGTTCGGCCGCGCATAACAATAGATACAGCCGTGTTCGCATCCTCGGTAGGGATTGATCGAAAGCGTAAATCGTAAGTCGGGACAATCGTTTTTAGAAACGATCGTCTTTGCGCGTTCTTCCAGGAGGATCGTTTTTGGAGAAGGGAGTTCGTCCTGAAATTCCGGATCTTTTTCGCGATGAGTAGAGTCGAATCGCCCGGAGATTTTAGACTCCGTTCCTCGGTTTATCTTTCGTTCCAACCTCGACATTTTCGAATCTAAGTCTTAACTATTTATAAAAATAGTAAACAAATTTTAAGTATTTTTATCTTTTGAAATGACGAAAAACTGATGAATTCCATGAGACCACATAAAGGAATTCCCCCCGATTTCGTTGAGAATGCAAAGAGAGAAAGGGCCAGTTTCACTTCCGCCCGGAACCGAATAGAAATCTCTACGGTATTCGGAGACAAAGGTCTCACAATTTTGGATGAGGATTTCGGCTTTTTCGGTAAAATGCAAACGGACTTTTCGCTTCGTTTATCGGATCTCCTTGTAGTAGCTTTGGAATCAGATTGTAGAAATTTTTTCTGATCGATGATTTTTTTATTGAGGATTTATTTTTAAAGATGTCTATACTATAGGGGGGTATGGTATATGAAACCGAAACACAAACTGCGCTCCGATCCTAAGGTAAAGGAAAGCCTCGCGTTGAGGCTTAAAAAGATCGAAGGTCAGATTCGGGGGATCCAAGGAATGATTGAAAGGGACGAATACTGCGACGACGTCCTCAATCAGCTTTCTTCCGTTAAATCTGCGTTAGACGGAGTTTCGAAAACTCTTCTTAAAAGTCATATTGAAACCTGTGTGGTAGAAAGGTTTAAGGAGAATGATCCTGCGATCCTGAACGAATTTATGACGACCGTCGATCGGATTCTTAAATAACTCTTGGAGAAACTAAATCATGAAAGAAATCACATTAACCGTAGAAGGAATGACCTGCAATCACTGTCAACACACGATCGAATCCGCGTTGAAAGAGATCGGTCTTTCGTCCAAAGCAAGTCTGGCGAATAGAGAAGTCGTTTATCAAGGAGAAGGAACCGAAGAGGAACTATCCAAGGTAAGAGCGGCCATTTTGGAAGAAGGTTATACTCCGGGTGCAATCAAATGACTGAGCGGACAACAACAGAACCTTCCGATTCCGCTTTGACGCTGGATCTGATCGGAATGACCTGCGCGAATTGCGCGCTTCGGATTGAAAAAGGATTAAAAAAAGTTCCGGGCGTAAAAGACGCAAGGGTTAACTTCGCTATGGAGACTGCGAAAGTGGAGTTCACTTCTCCGGTTTCACAGGAAGTTTTATTGGACAAAGTGGATTCTCTCGGATATAGAGCGCTTGTTCACGAAGATATCGTAATTCACGGAGAAGCTGAAAAGGCTCACGAGGAAGAGTTTAAAAAATTAAAATTCAGACTTTTGATTTCGATACTTTTCTCCACGCCCTTGCTTTTGTCGATGATCGGTCACTTCGGACAAAACAAATTTTCGGAATATTTACATTTCCTAATGAATCCATGGCTGCAGTTTGCGCTTGCGACACCCGTCCAATTTTGGATCGGCTCTTCTTTTTACTTGGGGGCTTTTCGTTCGCTTAAAAACGGCGGAGCGAATATGGACGTTCTTGTCGCACTTGGAACTTCCGCCGCCTATTTTTACAGCGTTAAACAATCGTTTATCTCTTTAGAGGAGCATCACCACGGGGAAATTTTTCTCTACTATGAAACCTCGGCGGTTCTAATCACTCTGATTCTTTTCGGAAAATTCTTAGAACATATCGCGAAGGGCAAGTCTTCAAAAGCGATTCAGTCGTTAGCTGGACTTCAGCCGAAAACTGCGAACATCATCCGTGAAGGCGAGATCCTTGAAATTCCGCTGGTCGCGGTGAGGGCCGGGGATTTACTTTTAGTGAAAGTCGGAGAAACCGTCCCCGTTGACGGAATCGTAGAGGAGGGAAGCTCTTCAATCGACGAATCGATGTTAACCGGTGAAAGTATTCCGGTCGAAAAAAAAGTAGGGGATACGTTGTTTGGCGGTTCGCTTAACAAAAACGGAATTCTAAAATTAAGGGCTTCCAAAGTAGGAAAGGATACTCTTTTATCCGGTATCGTAAGGGTGGTTCAAGAAGCTCAGGGTTCGAGAGCGCCCATTCAAAGGATTGCCGATCGTATTTCGGGAGTGTTCGTTCCGATCGTGATCTTGATTGCGGCCTTCACTTTTGCACTTTGGTTTTTTTGGATCGAGCCCGGTATTTTTTCGGGCGCCTTGGAAAAAGCGATCGCCGTTCTTGTTATCGCCTGTCCTTGCGCTCTGGGATTGGCGACTCCGGTTTCGATTCTTGCGGGTTCCGGTCGGGCCGCGACACAAGGGATTTTATTCCGCACGGCGGAAGCATTAGAAATCGCTCATAAAGTAAATACAGTGGTTTTCGATAAGACAGGGACCTTAACTCACGGAAAACCCGTTCTCAAAAAGATAGACGTAATTCCCTCGAGCGATGAATCTCAACTTCTTCTGCTCGCCGGTTCTGCGGAACAAAATTCGGAACATCCTCTTTCGAAAGCGATCGTAGATTCGGCAAAACTAAAAAATTTGATTCTTCCGATCGCCGAAAAATTCGAAACGATACCGGGGGGAGGAGTTTTTGCGATCGTTAACTCGAAAGAAATTCTTTTAGGAACGGATCGTCTCTTTAAGGAAAAAGGGATTCAATTTGATCGATCACTTTCCGATTTGAAGATTCAAAGAGAGGCGGAAGGTGCGACCGTCGTACATCTGAGCGTCGATGGAATTCACAGTGCAATTTTTTCCCTCGCGGATACCGTCAAAGATTCCACTCCGGCTTCGATCGCTCGGTTAAAAGAGTTGGGTATGGAAGTTTATATGATCACTGGAGATAATCAAAGAACGGCTAACGCAGTGGCCGAGATATGCGGAATCGATCATGTTCTCGCCGAAATTCTTCCGGAAGGGAAAGCGAAGGAAGTCAAAAAACTCATGGATTCGGGCAAGGTCGTGGCGATGGCGGGCGACGGGATCAACGACGCTCCCGCTTTGGCGGTAGCAAATTTGGGTATCGCAATGGGGACGGGAACCGACGTTGCGATGGAATCGTCGGACGTCGTGATCATGAACGGAGATCTCGCTTCGATTACGAACGCGTTCTTGATGAGCAGAAGAACGGTTTATAATATCCGTCAGAATCTTTTTTGGGCTTTGATCTATAACGCGCTGGGAATTCCCTTCGCCGCCGCGGGCTTTTTGGCTCCATGGATCGCGGGCGGAGCGATGGCCTTCAGTTCCGTTTCGGTGGTTCTTAACGCGCTTCGATTGCAAAGAAAGTAATTTAGAAAAATAGAATACTCTCAGGGTTTGCGGCGAGCGGATCCTGAGAATCGTTTAAGCGGGATTCTTACGTTCAATCGAATTGTGTTCCGTTTCTATTTTAGAACGCCGTCCATCCATTCCTTATAAGAATAGAGGCTGCTGATCGTGGCGATATAGGAGTTTGCAGCCGGATCCAGATCGATTCCGTAGGTTAGAAATCGTCCGACCACCGGTGCATAAAACGCGTCCGCGATTCCGAATTGTTTTCCGAACAGAAACGGTCCTTTGTAAGAGTTTAGACATTCTTTCCAGATGGATTCGATTCTTCTAATATCCTTCCACGCTTCCTCAGGAAAAGTCCTTCCGTGCAGTTTCTCGGCGAGGTTCATAGAAAGATTTTTTCTGAGATCTCCAAAACCGGAATGCATTTCCGCGACGATGGATCTTGCAAAAGCCCTTGCGGCCTTTTCCTTCGGCCATAAATTTTTTTCGGGAAAAGTTTCCGCTATGTATTCAACGATGCTTAACGTGTCCCAAACTTTGATATCTCCGTCCAAAAGAACGGGAACCTTTCCTGCGTTCGAATAGAGTTTTATTTTTTCAAAAAACTCGGGTGTGTTAAGAATGAGAGATATTTCAGTAAAAGGGATTTTACTTTCCTTCAATAAAATCCAGGGACGCAAAGACCAAGATGAGAATTTTTTATCGCCGATAACGAGCTTTAGATCTGTCATAGGACCAAACTCTTTCAATCGAAGAATCTTGAAAATTGAAATTCTTTGTTCTAAGATCGAATGAAAGATAGGTCCGTATTTTTGTATAATGTCTGATTCAAGCCGTTAGGAGATTCTACGTCTTTTTGTATGCAATATCCTTTACTTTCTCAGCATAAAATCGAGACGTCCGCGCGCTTGGCGGGATTTTCGTTTCGATGTTTCTCGATCCCGCCGTGATTTTCGATCTTTCTTCCTATAAAATCGAAAAGATTTTTCTTCTCTCGTTTCAACCCATTCTCACCTAATCGTTCAGTATTTTAGAGGGAGAGATAAAGACGCCAAAACCGTTTCAACCGGGATTTCGGAAACCGAATGATCTAGAATATTCGAAATTTGGAATGTTCCCGAGTGTTTTCGCGCCACAAAATCTACGATCGTCAATCCGAGTCCCGAAAAAAAAGTTTCCAACGGAAGGCTTTCGTAGACAAATCCGGTAAGCCTATAGAACGGTTGTTTTACGAGAATCTCCTTGTCTTTCGGAACGCCTGGAATCGATTTCGAATCGAATTCGTTTTTGATGGAGAGATTCAGCATTCCGTTTTGAATTTTATCATAGATAAGAATTTTGGAATCCTTTCGCGAATATTTGGCGGCGTTGACGATCAATTCTTCCAATATCAATTGTATCGAAGATCGATCCACTTCGATCTCAACTGCATTCGAATTTAAGGATTTATGAAACGATAAACTCAAAGATTTTTCGTTTAGAATATTCTCCATCTTCTGATTTGCGTTATCTACGGTCTGCTCGATCAAATCGAAAAGATCCGAAACGGTCATCGTCTCTTTTTCTTTCGCGATATCGCGGTTGAGTATGTCCATACTCTTCTCCAAACATTTAAGAGTATCGTGAACCGTTTGGTTATTAACGAATAATAGATCGGCGATCTCTTTCGGTAAAACGCAATTTTGTCCTTCGAACGTTGCGGAAGTCTCCAGAATTTCGATCAGACTCACAATGGCGCCGAAACCGCCTCCGCTTAAAAAAGTCTGCTTGATGTTGTTCAGAGTTACTTTACTGATATCCACCGTTTTTTCGAGATCGGACATCCAGGATTGTTTGTATAAAATCCAGTCCAACTGCGCTCTGAGTCTCGCTTCGGTTTCTTCTTGAAGTACTTTTTCAGTGGCCTTCTTTTGAGTATACTCGACGATACGTTTCATACAATGTCCGAAAACTTGAATGTCCACGGGTTTGATCAGATAATCCAAAACTCCGAGCTTCATTACTTCGATGATAGTATCGGGTTGATTGTTGCCGGTTTGCACGAGTATGATCGGATCGTCCAAGAAACTCTTAATCTCACGGATGAAATCTTGTCCCTTGATGAGCGGA
The DNA here is from genome assembly GCF_002811985.1 of Leptospira adleri. Classification (GTDB taxonomy): domain Bacteria; phylum Spirochaetota; class Leptospiria; order Leptospirales; family Leptospiraceae; genus Leptospira; species Leptospira adleri. Next base: position 54,799 of record NZ_NPDU01000008.1, on the reverse strand, counting down.
GTTTCGAGATCCACGATGAAGGCGGAGTATTCTTTTTCTCGAGCGGCTTCTAGGGCTTGTTTTCCGTTGGCGTAACCTTCCGCCGCGATGCCGAGAGTTTTGCAGATCTGGAGTAATAGAGCCCTGATTTCCTCGGCGTCTTCTAAGATAAGAATCGGATCCCTCAAGGCAATGGAAGGTTCAAGAGCGATTTGTCTAAATTGATTTTGGCGAATATCGATTGTCTTTATCATCTGTCTATTACCTAACTAATTAAAGTTCCTGATTTTTATCAATACTTGAGTTCGGTTTCTTCCAACGGATAGAATTGACGGAAGATAAATATAGTTTCATACTTAGATAGATTTTAAACTGAAATTCTCACTCTTGATAAATGCTAATACGAAATGGCTACTCAAGAGATGTGGAGGGAATGTATGTCAATCGTGGAAAATCAAATAAAGAATGAAGATTTGTCGTCAATCTTAACTTCTTATTTCTATCAATATCCGCACGCGATGTTTATTACGGACAAAGAAGGCAGGATAGAGTTTATCAACCCTGTTTTTGAGAGACTTTCCGGTTATAAACGAAACGAATTGATCGGTAAGAATCCAAGATTCTTTCAATCGGGAAATCACGATTCGGAATTTTATGAAAATTTCTGGAGAACGATCCTGTCCGGCAAGGAATACGAAGGCAACTTTCTAAATAAGAACGGATCGGGAGAAACGATTTCCTGGAAGGAAAGGATCACTCCTCTTCGGGATGAGAAGGGAAATATATCCAATTTTCTTTGTAAAGTGGATCTTCCGCAAGATAAACTAACGTCTCTCGCGGGGAATCCGTCATCCGAAACCGGGACAAATGCGGTCAAAGCCAAGGAATCCCTCTTTCCAAAACTTCAAAAAGAATACGGACTCACTTATCAAGAAGCTAAGATCTGCGAACTTTTGGTCGCTGGACAAACGAGAGAAAGTCTGGTTCAACAGCTGGGAGTACATTCCGGAACTTTAAAGAATCATCTCAAGGCGATCTATCGCAAGACGATAGAGAAGGATTTGGCGGAACCGGGTCAAGGAAGAGACAAACTGCAAAGGTTAACCGTATTTTTGATACGTCTTTGCTGATTAAAAATAAATTTCCTAATTTTCGATTCACGTCGCAATATAACGTTCCTCTATTTTTTTAGCGGAACGTTTCCTTTCTTTTTTTAACCCGTCTCATTACTTTAGGGCTTCGACAAAACTCAAATCATACTTTATGTTTTAGATTCAACTTTTTGAATTTGTTTTTTCATCCCTACCTAACTATTAAGTCAATACAAGTAATACTTCAGTGAAGGAAAAATTGAATCTTAAGTCGGCCGCCTTCTCGTTCTTAGAGAATAGTTCAATGCTCGTTTGTTTCGCTTCCGGAAAAGGGGAAATCCTTTTTCTGAATCGAGCCGGATTGGATATTCTAGGTCTTTCCGAGGAAGAGGCGTTGAAAAAAACGATCTTAGATCTGCATCCGAAACAATATCGTGAAAAAATCCTCTCGGAAGCGCTTCCTTCGGCGTTTGAACGGGGAGAATGGAACGGAGAACTTCTGCTTTCTTCGCCTAACGGGAGTATACTGGTTCAGGAAAAGATCCGAATCGAAAAAAACGAAAACGGCGCGATCGAATCCATAGTTTTAACCGCCGAGGACGTTCTCAAATCGCAAACCAATTCCAAAAGTTACAAATCCGGCGAGATCCTTTATTCCACACTTTTGTCCGCGGTGGAGGAAGGGATTTTATTCGTGGATAGTACCGGCACGATTCTTAGAACCAATCAGAGTTTTGAAAAGATGCTCGGACTAAAAACGGAATCCATCGTAGGACATTCGTATCACGGTTCGACGTGGAGGACGATTTATCCGGACGGAAACGTTACGCACATGGAAGAATCCCCCATATACTACACTTTGAGTACTGGACTCCCCGTTCGCAGAGAAGTGTTGGGGTTTGTGAAAGCCGATCTTCAAGTTCTTTGGACTCACGTGACCACAGTTCCGTTATTCGATCCGGAAGTGGATCGTATGATGGGGGTCGTCGTTACGATCTCCGATATCACTAAGGAAAAGGAAAACGAGGACAAACTAAAACAACTGTCCATGGTCGCTTCTCAAACGGGGGACGCCGTTTTGATTACGAATCTGGATGCGAAGATTCTTTTTGTAAACCCGGCCTTTGAAACGATCACCGGATATCTTTCCGAAGAGGCGATCGGACAATTTCCTTCCATGCTTAAATCCGGAATTCATACTCCCGAATTCTATGAAGAGATGTGGAGGGTCATCTCCAACGGCGATACGTTTCGGACGACGATTACAAATCGGAAAAAAGACGGAACTCTGTTTTACTGCGAACAAACGATCAATCCGTTACGCGACGCCAAAGGAAGAATTCTATATTACGTTTCTCTTCTGAGGGACGTTTCCGAAAAGATGGAATCTTTTGAAAAAGTAAGGATGAGCGAGGAGAATTATCGAATCCTTTTCGAAAATTCAATCGAAGGAATTTTTTCAAGCTCGTATGACGGAAAATTAATCCAAGTAAATCCGGCGATGACCAATATCACCGGTTATTCCAAAGATGAATTGCTGAGTCTGGATTTGGAAAAGGATCTATACTTTCACTCGGACCAGAGATCGTTCTTTATGGATATGATTCTTCAAGATTCTAAAATCGAAGGAGAAGTCGTACAATTTAAGAAAAAAGACGGATCGAAAATATACGTGGAAATCTACGCCGTGGGAAATTTCGATTCGGAGGGACGTCTTAAGAAGATCGACGGAAGAATGATCGATATCAGCGCCGAGATCATAGCGGAAGAAGAACGGAGTTTTTACGAAAATAAACTCAGGCAATCTCAGAAACTCGAGGCGCTCGGCACTTTGATAGCGAGCGTCGCGCATGAGATCAACAATCCCCTTATGTGTATATTAGGATATTCTCAAATTCTAAGTTTGGAAATGAGCGATCCGTCCCATATCAAGTTTGCCGGAATCATCTCGGAGGAAGCTAAACGACTTTCCAGCGTGGTGGTCAACCTTTTGGATTTTTCCAGGAAAGAATCCGATCATTTCAGGAAATCGGACATGGTCCGCGTGGTCGAATCGGCCGTTTTACTTTTGGAAAACGTATTCGATAAAAATTATATTCTTTTGGAAACGGAGTTCGAACGGGATCTTCCTCTCGTCGAGATGAGAGAGCAGTTGATACGGCAGGTTCTGATCAATCTTCTTATCAACTCAAAAGACGCGCTGAACGTCAAATATCCGGAAAGAAATCTCAATAAGAAAATCATAATACTCCTCGAGTCCTGCGTTTTGGAATCGGTTCCGTATATCAAATTAACCATCGAAGATTCCGGACAGGGAATTCCGCCCGATATTTTAAAGCAGATCTACGATCCCTTTTTTACTACAAAAAGAGAACAGGGCGGAACGGGGCTCGGAATTCCGATCAGCCAGGGAATCGTCAAGGAACACAACGGATTCTTGAATATACAATCGGCTTACAAACGTTATACGATTTGCACGGTTCTTTTGCCCGTAACGCAAAAACGGGATTCCGAACCGGGAACGGTTTGATTCTTATTTTTTTCCCCAGAGATTTTCCAAATAGGCTTCTCTTCCGGATCCTTTTCTATAGGATTTATAGTGATCGGGATTCGTCTTATAGTAGTTCTGATGATAATCCTCCGCGGGATAAAAGGAAGTGAAAGGAAGAATTTCGACGACGATCGGAGCCGAAAACTTACCGGACTTCTCCAATTCCTTTTTCGATTCTTCGGCGGCTTTTTTCTGCGCGTCGTTGTGAAAAAAAATTCCGGTTCGATATTGATTGCCTCTGTCCGCGAATTGTCCTCCGTTATCGGTCGGGTTGATCTGTTTCCAAAAAACCCGTAAGAGTTCGGAGTAACGAATTTTGGAAGGGTCGTATTCTATCTGAACCGATTCTCTGTGGCCGGTTCTTCCATAACCTACGTCCTCGTATGTCGGATTGACTTCTTTCCCTCCCGCATAACCGGAAATAACGGAGATCACGCCCGGTAAAGATTCGAACGGACCTTCCATACACCAGAAGCAACCGCCCGCAAACGTTGCCTTTTCCGTTTTCGGTCCTGCGTTTAGAGGCGAAAGAAAAATCGAGAGAAGGAAAACGATAAGAATTTTGTAGTAGAACATTCCACCCTCCTAAGAACGGAGTTCGTTACTTTGACGGCTCGGTTACAGAGAGAGAACAAAATGAAACCGGTTTTTTTGTTTTTCATTTCGAAGGAAAAAAATTCCTATGTTTTCTTTTCCGGATTCTAATTCTAAGAGTTACAATATGAAAATCGCAATCTTAGGAAGCGGAATCGCGGGACTCAGCGCTTGCTGGTATTTGAGTAAGGAACACGAAGTGGTTCTTATGGAACGTCATTCGCTTCCCGGAATGGACGCGCACGGAACCGATGTGGCTCTCAAGGATAGAATCTTTCGGTTCGACGTTCCTTTCAGAGCGTTCAAACAAAATTATTATCCGTGTCTCATCGAGATGTATCAAGAGGCGGGAATCGAATTCAGACCCGTGGATTATTCCTTTTCGTTAAGCGAAAGGGACGGGAGCACTTACTTTCAATTTGCGACCTTCGGACTCGGAGGAAATTTTTATCCCTTCGTTTCTCCGGTTTGTTTTAAAAACGGGGAATCCAGAAGAATCTTTTCGGATGCGATTCGATTTTACAAAGAATCGGCGACCCAGTGGTCGACTCTGAAAGGTGAACAACTTACGATTTCGGGATTCTTGGAAAAGTTCGGTTATTCGAAAGAATTCGAAAACAAGTATTTGGTTCCCATGTTTGCTACGATCAACACTTGCACGCTCAAGAGCGCGAAAAATTATCCCGCGGAGGCGGTGATCAGTTATCACGCTCAAGGTTTGAAATTTCTCAGATTTTTAACCGCGAGCCACGGAACCAGAGACATCACAACTCGTCTTTCGGTTGGAGCGAAGGAAGTACGTTTGAAGTCGAATCCGAGAAAGATAGAACTCAACGGAAAAAAAGTTTTCGTAAACTTCGACCAGGGAAAAGAAGAATTCGACCGAGTGATCGTCGCGACTCCGGCCAACCAAGCGATCGGACTTCTTCCTGAAGAGATGAGCCGCGAAAAGGAACTTCTCGCGTCCTTTCGTTACGAAGAATCGGAAATCCTCATGCATACGGATTCTTCTTTTATGCCCAATAAAAAAAGACACTGGGCCCCGCTTTGTTTTACTCTTTCTCCCGAAACTGACAAACCTTCCGCTACGATTCGTCTGAACAAGGTGCTTCCGGAGATCGGAAGAGAGGAAATCTTTCAGACTTGGAATCCTTTGGAGGAACCGAAGGCCGGATCCTTAATTTCCCGTTCGCGTTTTGAAAGACCTGTGATCGATCTCAAGAATCAAAAGACCATCGAAGAACTCAGGGGCCTGCAGGAACAATCCGGAAGAAAGGTCTGGTTTTGCGGATCCTATGCAAGATACGGGATCCCTCTTTTAGAAGCGGGAGTCTCCACTTCTTTGGACGTGAGACGTTGGGTCAACGACTCGATGCGTTCTTAATCCTGTTTTTTAACTCCGGCGCGTGAAGCGGAGATCGGAACGGTAGTCAAGAAGATCTAAAAGGAGAACTTCTTTTGTCGGAGTTCCGACATGGGCCAGTGAGGGAATTTTACTTGCGAAAAGTTGAATTTTAGTAAGGTCCCGGAAAAATATACGAAGGGCCGCGTGACTTCCAAGCCGAGTTGTCGCTCGAATAACAGGTTTTTATTTAAGAATTTGTGGGCGCGGAAATAGGTTTTTCCGCGGAATAGAGGACGAACTGGAAATACCGTTTCATTCTTTCTCCCCCTAAGAATTTTCCAAAACTTGCATACTTCGCCGCGATCCTTTTCGGAATTTCTTTCTGCCCCGGTTTTGTTTTTTCTTTTAAGAATTTTGCAAATCCCCCGAAAACGTTCCCTTCTAAAAATTCAAAGTTTTCGGTTTCAAAGCCCGTTCTTTCGAGAATTTGAAAAAGAGAATTCGGAGTCACTCGGTTCTTAAGGGGAATCCCGCTGAGCTTGCAGACAAAATTTCGAAACCAGGAATCCAAAATTCCAAAACTTCCGTCCTTCAAAATCAGTTCCACCGAAACCAAACGTCCTTTCGGTTTGAGAACCCGGAACGCCTCCTCGCAAAATCGGACTCGATCCGGAAAAAAGTAAGCGCTGTCGAGACACAAAATTCTATCAAAGCTGTCTTTCGGAAACGAAGACATCGTATCTTCCAAAGGAGCACAGATCAGCTTCGGAGGGATTTCCTTCTTTTCGTTTAACAGATTTTTTGCAAATTCAACCTGAACGGCGGAAGGATTGATCCCGGTGAGATGAGAAAACGGAAGGAAGAATTCTTCCTTCCAGATAAAAAACTGATCCCCACAACCGAACCCGAGATCCAGAACTTCCTGCTCCGGTTTTAAGTCGGCCTTCTTTCCCAAGAGCGAGGCTAACGTTCTGCAAGCGGTCGGATAGTCTCCCGTGTCTTTCCAAAATCCGAAATTCGCCCAAGAAGAATTTTTAGGATTGAGATAAAGATGAGTCAGAGTGTCCGGAGCTTCTTCAGGCCCGGTGCGTTTTACCGAAGCCATCTTAGAAAATTTTTCCCGTAACCGAGACTTTTGTAAAAACGCTCAAATTGGCAAACGGCGTCAAAATACGAAAGAAGAGTTTTTCGGCTCGGATCCGAAGGTGGATGAATTTAGATTTCATTTGATAAAATGCTATACATATATTTAGTTCGCCCGATAAGTATGTTAGGACCTTTTGTTTCGGAAGAGTCCGTTTGAACTTCGGTTTAACTTTCGATTCTTCTTTTTTGATTTTTGATCGAGAAGAATTCAAAGTTAACAACTCAAGAGTGAACCATGCTTTTATTAACGCTTTTAGATCCGACGCAAGCAAAAACCGATTTGTTGTTTCGCTGGAAAAAGAAACTCAATCGCAAGAAAGTTTATCCCGTCCTCGTCTTTCCGGAAGGTTCTCTAAGTCTGGAAAGACTTCATCGACTCGCAAAAATCGCATCCAAACAAAAGAATTTTTCTTCCGTTCCCGTTTTCTTTTACTCGGAGTCCGTTTTAAAGTCCGCGTCCTTTCTTCTTTCGGACAGTATTCCCAAGGGAGAAAAAATTCTTCCGGTCTTTGTGGACTTCGGTTCTCTTTCAAAGGACGAAGGAGGCAGAGACTTCGAGGAGCAGATCCGACTTCTTCAGGATAAAATCGGAAGTCGCTTCTCCGCAGTTTGTTTTTTAGAGACCGGGAAAACGCAATTGGGACTGGAAAGATCGGGGAATAGGAATTGGCTCTTTCACAAGTCTTCTCTCGTTTTAGAGATTTCCGGATCTAATTTTAAAATTCTTAGGAAGGATCTGCCGGAAGAAGAAGGTGAGACCTATCTGGAACCCTGGATTCCTTCCGGTTTACTTGAAAATCGTTCTTAAGAAATTTATTTACTACTTGGAAGAGAATAAGAGCCGGACCGGGAGCGTTGAGAGGAACTTGCATTAAATATTACTCGATTTCAGTATTTTAATTGAAGTTTTTTTTATCCCATTCTTGATAGATAAAAATTTTGCCTTAGGCAATAAACGCAGGGATCTTCTGCATGATCGAGAAACGAATCAACAAATTCGGGGAGAACGGAACCTTCGCGACGAAGACCATCCCCAAAGGAACTCTGCTGTTCAGCTACAGCGAGTGGATCGAGGATGAAGAGTTCGGGTGGAAAGTTCTGACGGTGGAAGAAGCCGAGTCTCTTCCCGATTCCGAAAAGGAAGTCTTCATGAAATACGGATACGACGTGGATTTCGGATTAGTTACCGGACCTACCAGCGGCGAATACGTAATCAATCATTCCAACTTCATGAATCACTCCTGTGATCCGAATATGTGGTATGACGAGGACGATAACATCGTCGCCAAGAGGGAAATCCTCGCCGGAGAGGAGCTTACGATCGATTACGCGAATTTCGTGGTAAACTTCGACCAAACCTTCGAGTGCGGCTGCGGATCGGCAAACTGCAGAAAGTTCATCAGAAAAGACGATTGGAAACTGCTGATCAGCGAGTATCAGATGCACTTTCCGAAATTCATCCAAAAAGAAATCAAAAAGTTATACGTTAAAATTCCAGTGTAGAACGACCGAAACCGAAAATTTATTTTCTGACTTTTAAGATACGCTCCAGGATTCCTCTTCTGAGAAGTCCTGGAGAATCTTCCGAAACAGCAGTGTTTGTGCTCCTTGCGTTTTCTATCGAATAGAAGACGTCGGGTTCCACTTCTTTTACGATCGCCATCGCTTGGCGGATCCTTTTTCTTCTCAGCACGGTAAAGACGATCTTGACCGGTCCTCTGCTTCCTTGTCCATCCATGGTCGTGACACGATAACCCGCTTCCGAAAGTCTGGCAGCGATTGCTCCTCCGTTTCGAGGAGATATGATGCGAAGAAGGGAAAATCCGATGGCTAATTTTTCTTCCAAGATCATTCCGATATAAGTTCCGGTCGCAAAACCTCCGGCGTAAGCGAGATAACAGAACGCGTTGTTCAGATTTTTGATGACTTGCGTGATAACGATGACCCAGAGAAGGACTTCTAAAAAACCGAGAGAGGCCGCGATCGCTTTTTTCTCGCGAGTGAGAAGAATGACACGGATCGTTCCGATCGAAACGTCGGTGACTCTGGAAAGAAAAATAAAACAAGGAAGAAGGACGTAATCAAAGATCGGATTTCCGGGGGAAGGGAAGCTTAGTTCCATACGGAACAAGGATTGTCCGGTAAATCCGAGAAGTCGAGGAGAAATAAATTTACGGAGTGAATCGTTTCAACTTAAGAATGAAATCTTTTTTTCGTCGCGAATCGAAAGTTCATTACTACCCTAAGAAGAGTATGAATTTTCGTTTTGAAAAAATAAGGATTCTTTCGGTAAGAATTCGCGGAAAACAAAGAGAAATTTTGAAAAAATAAAAACCCGAAAATCGAACGACTCTCGGTTTGATAAACGGCTTAGAATTCGGAATGTGGTTGAACGGACCGGGGCGAAGGACACTCCTAGAATGATCTCCGCCGTCTATCAAGCGATGAAGATCTCGGACCTGGATAAAACAGCTAAGACGCGTTATGCGGACTTTTATTCCCTTTTGATTTCGGGAACTCAGCGGCACTGGGATTATTACTGCGACAATCATTTCGAATATATGAACGAAAGCACTTCCAAGCCGATCTCGATCAAAGAATTATTGTGGAAAAGAAAAGTCGGGTTTATCTGACGGGAAAGGCGATCTACGACGGAATCCGGCGACCAAAAAAACAACGAATGGGATTGAATCCCTTGCCCGTGTTTCGGAAAGAATATTAAAAAAACGGAATGTATCAAGGTTGTAGAATCGGTTTTTTGGATTTTTTAAAGCGACTTCGGAGGAAGGAGTTTCGAATACGGCTTAGACGTAACGTTTGCGTATCGAGCAGGTCTTAAATGCCGACTTAAACTGAACAAATCGGATTTTGAGCGAGGGATCGAGCGTTTCGAAGCCGATTGGAATTTAAAGAAGGAAGCGATTAATTCGGTGGGACAGGATTCTTATTGAAGCTTTTTAGATTGTCTGAGCGGATTCATCGAATGAAGAACGCAAATTTGAATTGAGGAAAACCGAATAAAAGGGAATCTTTTAGAATCAAAACTCGATATCGAGAGTCCAAAGAGAAGACTTCTCAATGGAAAAAAGGAAATTGAATTTTTAGAATGTCGCTTTTATTAAAACAAATTCTTCTTATCTTTGTTCTTGTTCTTTTCACAAATACGGGATGCAAAGGGGCGCCGATTCGAGCTTCCGCGGATGTTTGTTCGAAGCCGAAGGCTGATTCTTTTTGGCAATCGTCCGATCCGAAAGATTCCGGATTTGATTCGGAGAAACTTTGTCAAGTCCTCAGAAAGTCCGCTTCCGAGAAAGGTGGCTTACATTCTCTTTTGATTGAACGTCACGGAAAGATCGTCTCCGAAATCTACAACGACGGGGACGATAAACCTTTGAACCTTCGATACGGACTTCGTCTTCCTTTCGACGGAACGTCCACTTTTGATTCGCAAACGTTACATGACATGAGATCCGTCACTAAAAGTATCGTTTCTCTTCTTTTCGGAATTGCGATAGAAAAAGGTTTGATCGAAGGGGTCGATTCTTCCGTTCTTTCTTCTTTTCCTGAAATCGAAATTTCCGAAAACGATACAAGGCGCAAAATCACTTGGAAACACCTTCTTACCATGAGCAGCGGTTTGGATTGGGAAGAATGGAGATCCGGATTTTTCTTTAGCGACGAAACACGTTTGTATTGGAAGAAGAATCTTGTCGAATTCGTTTTCGATCGAGAAGTAAGAGACGTTCCCGGAAGCGTCTTTAATTACAACGGAGGAGGAACGTCCGTTCTTGCCGAGGTTCTCACAAAGAAGACGGGTAAGTCTTTAAAAGAATTGGCAGGTGAGTGGATCTTATATCCTATCGGAATCGAAAAATTCGAGTGGGTGGAAGATTGGCACGGCCGCGGTCTCGCTTTCGCAGGTTTGCGTTTGAAACCGAGGGATATGCTGAGGATCGGGAGACTGATTTTGAACGAAGGAGTCTGGAATAAAAAGCAGATCGTTCCCAAAAAGTGGATTCAGGATTCCCTCGGCTCGGAGATCGCGACTAACGTTTCTTTTTTTAGAAAAGACGGAAGTGTTATGAATTACGGTTATCAATGGTGGATCGGAGAAACGCGTCTAACGGAGAAAAATGTTTCTTGGAAGGCCGCGCTTGGAAACGGAGGGCAATTGATTTACGTGATCCCGGAGTTGGATATGGTCGTGGCGACTACCGCGGGTGAATACGGTTCTCCGAAAATCATCTTTGAAATCGGGAATCTCTTGGACGAGATCATCGTTTCTGCCAATCGATAAAGAAAGTTTTTTCGAAATAATCCGTTTTGTCGTAACTCCGACAAGTCCTCCGTATAAGCCGCGGGCCCCCACCCAAATCGGGTGGAGGAGGTGGGCTTTGCGGGAAAATTTCGGAAAAACCTTTCTATCACAAAAAAACGTTTTTTACAAGTATTCTTTCCGGAAAAAAGCCGTAGGAACTCCTACAAACTCAAAGAAAAAACTTGAAAGAAAGTCGGTCGACGTTCTCAAAATCACCTTCCAATCCAAACTCCAGCGAGTGCGAAGCCGATTCCACCGAATACACTGACCCCGATATATGCAAAAAATAGAATATAGTTTCCGGTCTTTAACATCTGAAGACTCTCGAAGGAAAACGTGGAGAAAGTGGTAAACCCTCCGCAGAAACCGGATGCTATGAAAAATCTCCACTCCGGGTTGATGGATGGAAATCTTTCGGAAATCGCGTAGACAATTCCGATTAAAAAAGAGCCGAGAAGATTCGCCGTTAAAGTTCCCAGCGGTAACTTGAATCCGAGCGTCGTTCCGAAACAATATTGCAGGAGATAACGCAAAACGCTTCCGATCGCTCCTCCGATCCCGATTAAAACGAGTGTACGTTCCAGGCTCACCCACTTACTCCTTAAGAAGATGCGTTAGTCGCGTTCTCTTCCTTTTTTCTTTCCGTAAAGTAGCGATAGATCTGATAGACTCCCACTGCTAAGGTTACGATCGAATCGTCCACCGGTCCTGGAAGAAGATTCGGTGCGATCCAATAGATTAGAATGACGATTACGGGCCAAAAGATTCTGAGAGTCTCGATAGGCTTTGAATCTTTGATCGAGAACCAAATTCCGACCAGCAAGGAGATAATTGCGGCAACGATGATTCCTCCGAAAAGAAGAATATGCTTCCCGGCAAGAAGCAGCCAGTCGCCGACGGAAGCCGCTTTTCCGTAATCGTCTTTTAAAAGAAAAATCGTAATTCCGATGGAGGCGAATAACGTTAAAAAAGGAGTCAACAAACCCCAAAGGCAGCCGTATTTGATTTTTTCAGGAAGGATCGCCATGTTTTATCTTCTCGCTTTCTTTCGGCCGATTCAATGATTTACATCGCCAAGATTTGCACGGGCCGCTGATTCTGTCTCTCTTTATAAATATGAGCGGGATATATGCGAATTTCTGGTATTGTATTCAAAAATTATAATGTTTAACGATGGATCCGATGCGATTGTTTTCAAACTTCAGCGTCGCTGCTCTTTGAAGAGTCCGATCGGTCCTTGCGATATACTCGGCTCGCAGCGCCCGCTCACGAATGTTCTCTGAACTCAGCGTCACTGCTCTCTATGGATCGCAGCGCCAGGGATCAGAGCGACGCGGAACGCGATCTCGAAGAGATCGAAGCGTTAGCGGAGTCGCGTCGGAGCCCGGTCCTTCTGATTGAAAATCAGAAGGAGGCGCCCAAAGAATATCAAAGTGTTTTTAGATACGCAAGAATAAAAGGTTCTATCTCTCCGTCCATCACCGCAGCGACGTTTCCCGTCTCGTGATCGGTTCTGTGATCTTTTACGAGATTGTAAGGATGAAACACATAACTTCGAATTTGCGAACCCCAGGATATGTCCTTTTTTTCTCCGGACTTCTTTTCCAATTCTTCCTTTGCCTTTTCCTGTTCCATCTCGTAGAGTCTTGCCTTCAACATCTTAAAAGCCGTGTCCCTGTTTTTGATCTGCGATCTTTCGTTCTGACAAGCGACTACGATTCCCGTGGGTAAGTGAGTGATTCGTACCGCGGAATCCGTCGTGTTTACGTGCTGTCCGCCGGCTCCGGAGGAACGATAAACGTCTACACGAATGTCCTTCTCCTCGATCTTGATATCGATGTCGTCGTCGATTTCGGGACTCACGTGAACCGAAACAAAGGAAGTATGTCTTCTTTTATTCGCGTCGAAAGGAGAAATCCTAACCAAACGATGAACTCCGTTTTCTCCCTTTAAAAATCCGAACGCCCAGTCCCCAACAACGTGTATCGTAGCGTTTTTGATTCCCGCGCCGTCTCCGGCTTGGATATCCACCAAAGAATACTGATATCCTTTCTTTTCAAAAAATCTCATATACATTCTCAGAAGCATCTCGGCCCAATCCTGACTTTCGGTTCCGCCTGCGCCCGGATGGATGTTGATGAACGCCGATTTGATATCCTCCGGATTTTTGAGCGCTCCGAGCAATTCGAGTTCTTCGAATTTTTCCTGGAGTCTTTGGTATTCCGAAGAAAGTTCGCCGACTCCGTTTTCGCCTTTTTCATCCAGAGTCAGATCGACTAAATCAGGAAAATCTAATATATCTTGCTGAATGGAAAACCATGGAGTGAGTTTTTTTTCCAACTCGTTTTTTTTCTGGCTTACAATCCTCGCTTCCTCCGGATTGTTCCAGAGGTCGGGATCTTCCGCTTTCTCACTGAGGGATTTTAGACGGTCTTTGTCCTGTTCCAGGTTTAAGAGCTTCCATCGAGTCTGAAAATTCTCCTGTAATTCTTTGGAAACTCTCCTGAGTTCTTTTGCTGATTTTACTTCCATATTATTTGCTTTTTATCGATTTGATGATTTACGAACGTTAGTCGCGTTTGGATTTATTGAAAAAGAAAATCTTCTTTGTTTTCTCTTTCTTGTTCCCAGGAAAAAACGGTGTCCCGGAGCTGAGGAGTGTTTCCTTCCACGGTCGCCACCAGGATGAATTCCTCTTTTTTTCGAAATTCTTCCGGATTCTTTTTTAAGATGAGTTTTCCGGATCGGATCAGATCCAAAACGTGAAGCAGAAACGGATCTTTTTCGGATCTGGAGAGTTCCTTCATCGCGGTATAAAAAGGCGTGATTCCCTTGTGAAACCAATCGACGATCTCGTTTTTCCCGAAAGGCCAGAGCTGCGAAAGTTGAATCGTCTCTTCGCGAAGCAGCGATTTTCCTTGGAAGGGTTTTTGGAGATGTCTGCATTGGAAGTAGAGTTCGTGATTGATCTCTCTCGGAAAAGTTTTACCGTATCCCGAACCGATCCATTCGATCCAGGCTTTTTTTTCCTTCGCAGGTAGGGAAGGAATGAGCGCGAAGAGATAATTCTGATTTTTGAATATTCGAGAAGTTGAAAGGTGATCCAATATTTCGTAAGGGATCATGTATTGACCTTTTTGCCATTCCAAAACCAGGGGAATTTTCTCCATGTCCAGATATTCTACGGGAGTTTCCGTTCTTACCACGTCTCCGAATTGAGTAAGAATGTAGATAAAGGATAGAAGCTCCTGCCGATTCATCTTTCGAATGAGAGTATCGGGATCGAGATTCCTATGGAGCGCGTGTCTGAGTAAGTTGTACTGTTCGACGGGGAATTGTCCCGGAGACAATATGATCCCAAGAAATTTTTCCATTTTCTTGAGGCTATGTCGATCCACGAGATCCAGGTTTCCAGAAATCAAAAATGGCATAGGTTTAAAGGGCTCTGTGTCCGATGTCTTTTCTATAAAACGTTTTGGGAGCCTGGATATTTTCCAGGAAGGAATAAGCTCGAGATACCGAACTCTTTAGATCGGATCCGTAGGCTACGACTCCGAGAATTCTCCCCCCGGATGAAAAAACTTTTCCATCTTTTTTTAAAGTTCCCGCATGAAAAAGATAAGTGTTTTGACCAGTCGTTTCGGGTAGATTTAAAGAAATATTTTTTTCGTAAGAATCCGGATATCCTTGCGCGGCGAGTACTACTACGGTAGCGGCGCCTTTTTTTACGGAGGCTTGGATCCCTTTGATTTTTCCGGTGGACGCTGTATAAAGAAGTTCTAATAGATCTCCTTCCAACATCGCGAGCACACATTGAGTTTCGGGATCGCCGAATCTACAATTGAATTCCACGACCCGAGGCTCGCCATCGGAAGAAATCATCAGCCCCGCATAGAGAAGTCCTCTGTAAGGATGTCCTTTTTTGCGGAAAACTTCGAACATTCTATCAAAGACTTGTTCTTTCACTTTTTCTAAAATAGAATCCGTTACTACCGGCGCCGGGCAATAAGCGCCCATTCCGCCCGTGTTCGGTCCTTGATCTCCGTCATACGCTCTTTTGTGATCCTGCGCTGCGGGTAATAAAAAGTAGGAATCTCCGTCCGACACCGCGAAGATGGAAGCCTCTTGTCCGTCCATGAATTCTTCGATCACAACTTGGTTGCCGCTTTCTCCGAACTTTTTGTCCTCGAAAATTTCCTTGAGCGCGTTAACCGCCATCTCTTTGGTTGTCGCTACGGTTACGCCTTTTCCCGCCGCGAGTCCGTCCGCTTTGATGACGATCGGAATCGTTTTAGATTCCAGGTATTTAAGGGAACTTGAATATTCAGTAAACGTTGAGTATTCCGCGGTGGGGACTTTCGCTTCCGTCATCAGAGATTTTGCGAAATCCTTGGATCCTTCGACCTGAGCACAATAAGAATCCGGTCCGAACGTAGGGATTTTGAGCTCCGCGGTCCAATCCGCAAAGCCGGCGACCAGAGGATCTTCGGGACCGACTACGATGAAATCAAACGGATTTTGTTTTAAAAAAGACTGAACCGATTCTTTGGATAAAACGTTGAAAGAATTAGAAGGCAGAATCTCCTGATCCGGAAAACCTCCGTTACCCGGAAAAACCTTCAATTCGCTTAACAACGGCGATTTTCTGAGGTGAAATGCAATGGCGCTTTCTCTTCCCCCCGAACCGATCAGAAGAACTTTCAGCTTAGCCTGCAAGATTTTGAATCCCCTTTTTAAGAACTTCCACTTTGTCTATCAAGGTGTTCAACTTTTCTCTTTCTTTCTCGACCACGTCGGGAGCGGCCTTGGAAAGGAAGCCGGGATTCGCCAGTTTTGTTTCCAGTTTTTCCTTTTCGATCTCCGACTTCTGAAGTTCCTTTTCGAGTCGGGCTTTCTCTTTTTCGACGTCGATCAATCCTTCCAAAGGAAGAACGATTTCACCTTTTGTAAAATGAGAAACCGAATCCGTTTTCTGAACTTCGTATGCGGGGTCGACCTTGATGGATTCTAATCTTGCGAGTTGAAGAAGCGAAACTTCGTTTTCTTGAACCGCGGATTGCGCCAAGGAATCTCCGGATTTGACGATCGCCTTGCACTTCTTATCCGGCGTGACTCCGTTTTCGGCGCGCATAACGCGGATTTTGGTTACGATCTCCTGAAGAAGATTCAACTTTTGAACTCCTAACGCGTCCGAAGAAATCGGATACGCTTCCGGATAAGCGGTCGTCGCAAGAAACTGGTCCGAAAATACGGAATGGACCTCTTCGGTTAGGAAAGGCATAAAAGGATGCAAAAGTCCTAATGCACGGGTAAGAACGTCGACGAGAACCTGCTTCGCCACTTCCGAGGAACGAGGAGAAACTTTACCATAGGCTCTCGGTTTTACGAGTTCAATATACCAATCGCAAAAATCGCCCCAGACAAATTCGTAGATCGAAGCCGCCATTTCGTAAAAATGAAATTTAGAATGAGCCTTGTCGTATTCTTCCAAACAATGATTGAATCTGGAAAGAATCCACTGGTCCATCGGTTCCAAATCCTTTTCGATCTCAGGAGTGATTCCCGTCGGAGTAAAGGATTCTTCCAAGTTCATAAGAATAAAACGGGAAGAATTCCATATCTTATTGCAAAAAGAACGATAACCGTCTAACCGCGATTCGTCGAAAAGGATGTCCTTTCCTTCCGGAAGAGTCGCAGCCAAGAAAAAACGGAAAGAATCGGTTCCGTATTTTTCCATCATTACAAGCGGATCGATTACGTTTCCGATCGACTTGGAGAATTTCTTTCCGTCTTTGTCCCTTACAAGGCCGTGTATTAGTACTTTATGAAATGGTGGCGCTTCCATGAATTTCATTCCCATCATGATCATTCTGGAAACCCAGAAGAAGATAATGTCGAAGCCGGTCACAAGAACGGAAGTGGGATAATATCTTTTTAGATCCGCGGTTTGATCCGGCCATCCCATGGAAGAAAACGGCCAGAGCTGGGAGGAAAACCAAGTATCGAGCACGTCCGGATCGGGTTCCACTTCTTTGGATCCGCAGGAAGGACAAGTAGTCACGGGGGTTTCCGATACCTCTATGTGCTTGCAGGTTTTGCAATGATACGCTGGAATTTTGTGGCCCCACCAGAGTTGTCTGGAAATACACCAATCTCGAATGTTGTTCATCCATTCGAAGAAGGTTTTTTCCCACATTCTCGGGACGAATTCCACTTGGCCGGTTTGAACCGCCTTTACCGCGAGGTCCGCAAGAGGTCGAATCTTTACGAACCATTGCGTGGAAAGATACGGTTCGATCACCGCTCCGCCTCTGGAGTTGTGTCCGACTGCGTGGATATGATCTTCGATTTTTTCGATGAGTCCTTTTGCTTCGAGATCAGCTACGACTTTTTTACGAGCGTCGAAACGATCCAGGCCGCGATAAACTCCGGCGTTATCGTTCATCGTTCCGTCGGGGTTCATGATAAGAAGCGGTTTGAGTCCGAGTCTTTGTCCCGCTTCGAAGTCGTTCGCGTCGTGAGCCGGAGTGATTTTGACTAGTCCGGATCCGAATTCTTTGTCCACGAACGAATCAAAGAGAAGAGGGATTTGTCTGTCGGCGAGAGGGAGATCTAAAACTACGTCCTTCAATGACGAATAACGTGTATCTTCCGGATTTGCACAAACCGCGACGTCTCCGAGCATGGTTTCCGGTCTCGTCGTCGCGACTACTACGTATTGATCTTTTTTACCGTGGATCGGATATTTGATATGATAGAGTTTCCCTTTGGTTTCTCTGAACTCGACTTCGAGATCGGAGATCGCGGTTTGAGAAGCGGGACACCAGTTGATGATTCTTTCTCCCCGATAGATCAAACCTTCGTCGAAAAGAGATTTAAAAACTTTGAATACGGCTTTGGAGAGTCCTTCGTCAAAAGTGAATCTTTCTCTGGACCAGTCGACGGATTCTCCTAAGAGTCTTTGTTGGCGAGTGATCATTCCTCCGGAATGTTCTTTCCAATCCCAGACTTTCTTCTCGAATTCTTCTCTCGTGAAGTCGGTGCGTTTTTTTCCTTCTTTCGCGAGTTCTCTTTCCACGACCATCTGAGTCGCAATTCCGGCGTGGTCCATTCCGGGAAGCCAAAGAGTGGACTTTCCTTTTTTACGTTCGATGCGGACGAGAATATCTTGAATCGTATGATTGAGTGCGTGACCGATGTGCAAAGATCCGGTGACGTTCGGAGGAGGAATGACTATGGAAAAAGATTCTTTAGAGTTCGGGTTCGGTACAAAGGACTTCTTCTCTTCCCAGAGTGAAATCCATTTGTTTTCGACTTCTTTCGGTTCGTAGCGATCGCCTATCTGCTTTTTCATGGCCGTAAAAAACAGGTTTTCCTGGATTTTCCCGGGGTCAAGAGGATTCAAACGGAACCGTCTTTTAGAGCGGAAAAATTGATTCGATCTTACTTTTTACGATAAGCGGATTTTGTCTCAAAGAGCTTTTTAGAGATAGATTTTCTGCGAGACTCGACCTTTTCATTCGGAATTCTTAACTTCGTCTTCGGCTTTAGAGCGGAACGTATTGAAGATTGAATCGCTTTGAAAGGAAAGGAATCCTTGTCTCGGACGTTGATGCAGGTTTTTCCGAAAAGAAGGCTTGGAAATTTCTTTTTGAGTTCGTTTAAAGAATCCGGACGACAGAGATAGATCGAGATATGATTTTTCTGAGAGGCAAGGGAAATCCAATTCTCATCCAGTTGGTAAGTCGGCATTTTATATTTCATCGATTCTCGGATACCGGGAAACGTATCGATAAGCCAAGTGCGAAGGGAGAGAAGCCTTTCTTTTCGGATCGAAGATTGTGATTCGATGTATTGATGGATTTCCGAAGACATAATAAACGTCGGAATCGGGATAAAAGAAAAAAGATACATATTCGTATTAGGCCGACATAGAATAGGATAAAAACTACCCGGCCTTTCCTCCGTTCAGGTTCGATAACTGGAGAGGTTTTTCTTTCGCATTATTTTTTATTTGATTTTGCTTTTCGAATTCTTGCGAGAACTTGCGGAGATTTTCCGCGGAAGAAATGATTTCTTCCTTAGGAAACGGAAACGCGGAAGGATTTTTAATTCCGAGGATCATCGAAAAAAGATCGTGAGAATATTGTCCGTTCTCATAGATCAGATCCGGGGATATATCGTTGAAGCCCAGCATATAGAGCGCGAATTTTTCGTTTTGAACGTTTTCGATCGAAAGAATGGATTCCGCTAAAAATTCGGCGGGCATCGTATTCGAGAAGGATCCGTCTTTTTGTCCTTCCTTGATGAGTTCGGTAAAAAAGGTTCGATCCCTTTTGAGCATCTCTTTTTCGAGTTTCGCTTTGAGGGAAAGATTTTCCGGAAGATAAAGCGCTTTGAGAAAGAAAAAGACCATTTCCGGATTCTTATTTACCCAGTCGAAGTGGAGCTCGTGAATAATTTTAAGTTTATCTAATGTGTTTTTCGGATTTCTGGATTCGACTTCGGAGAGAAGTCCGAGCGTTATCTCGTCCGAAAGCGTGGTCGTCAATTCCATAAGGAGTTCTTCTTTGGAATTGAAATGATGATAGAAGGTGCCTTTTGCGATTCCAAGTTCGTCGATGATATCGTTGACCGAGGTCGAATCGTAACCTTTGGAAAAGAAGAATTTTCGAGCGCATTGGAGGATGTCCTCTCTTCGCTCCTTTCCTTTTTGTTTATTTTGGTTCTTTTTTTCCATAAAACCGACCGACCGTCGGTCTATTTTTCGGAATTATGGGCACCCTGGTCAATCAGAAATCACCGATAAAATGCGGGAACTCCCGCGTTTTATCGATTTTTACGGGAGATTTTTGTTCGGAGACGCAAAATGTTTCCATTTCTGACGAAAGAATCCGGGTTTGTGAGGCCCTTTTTCTCCAAAAATGAGATTTGTTTTGATACGAGAACGATGATTTCCGAAAGGATTTTTTCATAGGAGTTCCTACAAATATGAGAGGGAATTTATGTTTGGAAGAGTTCCATTTTTGTGATAGAGAAAAGTCTCCCGAGTTTTCCGCCGCCGAAACTCAAGGATTCGCTCCCTATGAGTCGCTCATCACCCCTCCACCATCAGCGCGGCGCTCTTTACGGATCGCACCTCAGGGCGGGGCCCGCGCGTTTCACGGAGGACTTTGTCGGAACTCCGAGGAATTTCGAAAGAATCACTTCGTCGAACAGGCTCGGATTCTTCCAGGAAACTCGAAGGAAAAACGAAAAGGCTTCAGATTCTCCCCAAATAAAACGAATTTTTCAGATCCTACAAAAGTAAGAATTTTTTGATTTCGCTTAACAAAATGGAATAACCTTTTCCGGAAACGGGCTGCGAACTTTTATTCAATTCAAATTTTTTGCCGAAATCGGAAGAACCCAATTCTCCTAAAAAAGGAATTTTATATTCTTCTTCGCTTAACAATGAAAGCGCGGAGTGGACCGGGCCGATGGAAAAGCTGGCGACCTTTTTACCGAAGAAAACCGCTTCAAAAAGAGATTGTCCGAAATAGCCGATAAAGGCGCCGGACTCTGCCAGAAGCGTTTGAAATGAAAACGCGGAAACCCTGGATAAAACCTCGATTGTGTCCAAATCTGAATTTACTCCGCCGATTCTTATGACCTTTGAAAATTCTTCCTTAGCCCGCATCGTTTCCAAAAAAGAATCCAACACGGAGACGAATCGAAGTTCCAAATTTCCCGCATAACAAAGTATATACGAACCGTTCTTCGTATCCAAGGAACGCAGTCTCGGCGGAATCAGAATTTGATCGAGAGAGAAAGTCTTTTTGATTTCAGGGTGGGGGAGAATTTCAAAGTGCGAGTATTTTTTTCTATCCGATCCGAAATGATCCAGAAGGAATATTTTTGTTTTAGAATATTCTGGAATTCGAATGTCTCTCGAATCCACTACGAGAAGGTCCAAATCCCCGTCTTTGGGAAATTCATTTCTCCAAGAAGAATGGAATCCTTCCGAAGAGAGGAGCGAAAAAAGGATACGAGAACGTTCAAAATGACCGCTTCCGAACAAAACCGGATCTCCGGCTAAAATCCCGATCGTTTTCCGGGAAGAATTTCGTTCTTTCGGAGTTTCAAAGCGGATTTGTTCCACTTCCCGATTTCCTTCGAACACCTCGGGAACTTCTCGGAACAAACGAATGACTTCTTTTGCTCCGAAAAACGGATTTTGATCGTTGAGTTTCCGGAAAACCAGGGAAGTCGTCTCAAAGTCTTTGGGTTCGTCGATCGTAAGTCTGAGATTCGGAAGAATTTTTTGTTCCTCTTCGTTTAACAAAGGCGCGAGTTTGAGAATTCGGAAACGATCCGGATTTTCCTTGATATGAAGACTAACGTGCTCCCTGTGTCTTTCTTCCAAAATATTAGGAGTCCAATCCAGCGCTTCTCTTGTGAAAATTTCGCCGCCCATTCCTAGCGGAAGATTCACAACGTGAGCGAGATCCGGTTTCGAATATTGAAACGTTTGTAAAAGCTGATCCAGGTGGAGCGTATCGTAAAACGGATTGTCTCCGGTCAAACGCAGGATCCATTCCGCCTGGAGCGTTTGCGCCGCTTTCAGATAACGTTCTCTTACGTCCAAAAGACTTCCCGAAATAAAGTTGTATTTTCTTTCCTTCAGAAAGGATCGAAGTCGATCGTCGTTTTCCGGAATCAGATAAAATATCCGTTCTTCCGGGAGAAGGGTGAGCATCCGGTCTTGGATTCTATCCAAAATTGTTTTTCCGGAGCCTGACGGAAATTCCTTTAATACCTTTCCCGGAAGTCTCGTGGAATCCGTCCGCGCTTGGATAAAGGCGAAAATTTTAGGCGTTAAAAGTGTACCACTCATCGCAGTTTAGACAAGGCGCGCCGGTCTCTTCGTGTTTTCCGTTTAACGAATTGTTAAACGAAGGAAGTCCTTTTTGCCAAATATCTATTAGGTTTTCCTTATGTAGATTTCCGAATTCTTTTCCGGGAGTTTGTCTGCAGAGGGAAACGGTTCCGTTTGAATTTACGAAAAGATCCCGATTGAGATGCCAGCAAAATTCCCTTTGGATCGGAGTCAGATCAGTAACTCTTTTTTCGGGCATCAAACCGGCGAAACGATTGTATTTTTGAAGAATCACTCCGTAACCTTGTCTTTCGGTTTCGTCGACCCAGGCTTCCACTTCGTCCTCGGCTTCTTCTATCTTTAAAAATTGAAGGTAAATCCGATTTTTTGGAAATACGGTTTCCAGTTTCTCCAAGTTGGAAAGAATTTTCCCGAGCTCTTTTTTACCGTAAAGAGTTTCGTATTTATCCGGATTTCGAGTGGTAAGATTTACGATCCAAGTGATCTTTTCTTTTTCCTCGGAAGAAAGTTTTCCTAAAGATTCTAAGATCGAATCCAAATCCACGTAGAGCGCGGTTTCGATCATCAGTTCCTGCAATAGAGAAGATGAAATCGTCTTTTCGAGCAAATCCGCGAATTGCGGATGTAAAAGCGGTTCTCCCATTCCTCCGAAACAAACGCTGTATTCGTTTGAAAAAGACGCTTCCTGTTGTTTGAGAAGATTCTCCAAAAATTCCGGAGTAAGAAAAGCGCCGTCCCGATCGTTGTCGCTGAACTGTCTCGGACAAAACGTACAGGAAAGTCCGCAGCCTCTGTAGACTTCGAGTTCTAAATAAGAAGGACCGGTTCTAAACACTTCGGGATGACTCGCGATCCAAGGAAGAATTTCTTGATAACTCCAGTTCTCTTTTGTTTTGATAAAACCTCTGACCATGTTTAAGGACCTTCGGTTTTTTAATGAGAAATCCAATCGATACTGCCGCAGGTCCGGAGCGTGATAGAAAATCTCTACGTCATAGTGATTGATGTTTTTGAGAAGATATTCCTGCGCGGAAGTTTTGATCGTCTCCGGAAGACTGTTCGTGAATTCTCTGGAAAGAATCGTCGGAACGATTCCCGCCGGCAAGTTTTCGCTGTAAGAATACTGAGAAAGATAACGGTCGTGTCTTTCATATAATTCCTTGCTCAAGTTCTCGTCCAAACAAGGGAAAAGCCCGGAGAAATAAAAGAAAGAAGCGTCGTCCCAGTCCGGGTCTCCCGTTCTGGAAGGCGGCAGTTTTTCGGCTACTGCTTTTAGAAAAACGTCTTCTTGAATGTTTTCTATAATTTGAATATTCAAAAAATTATATGTGGTTTCTTTTTTTTCGAAAGGCCATGTATTGAAAAAAACGGTCGAATCGGGAAGAACTTTGGAAAGCGAGAGAAGGGAAAGCCGTAAAAGATTCTCGCCTTCGATCGGCGATAAGGACTTGATTAGAGAAACCGATTCGGAGTTAAAAAAAACGGCGGAATGAAAAATCGGAAATTTCATGACTCGGTTTGAATATCGGCGTAAGTTTCGTATTTCGAAATGCTCAAATTCAATCTAAGTGAAAAGTCTCTTCTTTCAAAGAGATTTTATTTTCTTTTCTATAGTTTTCGTCGAAGATTTGGATCGGGATTTCGGCTCTGGATTCTTTTAGCCATTTATGAAACGTATCCTCTTCCTTGTCGCGATAGAGAATGTTCTGAATTCCTCCCCTTAGATTTTCCATCGGGGTCGCCCTTTTGCCTTCGATTTTTAAAATACAATAACGTTTTCTTTCATCCCGGAATACGTCCGAAATCCCGCCGTTGGGAAGAGGGGCCGCGATGGTCGCGGTGATCTTACTGTATTTGTAAAGATCAAAGGAGGAAATCCATTCTACCATTCCTCTTCTGGATCTGAGAGTCGGATCGTTTCGCGGAGATCCTGCGACCAGAGCGAAAGAAGAAGGGTCCGCTATGACCGATTTTCTGATTTCGGAAACTTCTTTGAAGAGTTTGTTCTCTTCTTGTACGGAATCGTTTTCGGGGGCGATCGCGATGATTCTATAACGGATTTCGAATCCTACCTTGTCCTTATTTTGATTGTACCAGGTTCTGATTTCTTGTTCGTTGGGAGGAGGGACCGCGATCTTCAACTGAAGAAGTTGTCCTTTTTTGATCTGATAAGGAAGTTCGGTTACCCAGAGTTCGAACGGCATATTCGAAGACGCTTCCATCGCTTTTTCGAATTGTTTTCGATTTGCGATTCCCATCACTTCCATTCTTTTTTCGATTTCGGCTTCGACTCTTTGTTCGTTTACTTGAACGGATTCTTCCTCCGCAACAACGTCGACGATGGCGCGGTCGATGAGAAAATCTATGATTCTTGTTCGAAGCGATTTGCGGAAGTCTTCGTGTTTTAAATGTCTTTGAAGACGATTGTATTTTTCTCCGGCGTCATCCAAATCCAATTCTGAAATGGAAACCGTACCGACGGTTGCGATGACACGATTGAGAGATTCCGCGGTTTGAATCGGAGTCTGAAAGAATAGGGAAACAAACATTCCCACGGCGAGAAAGGATCTTGCGTATGTTTGTTTGGTTTTCATCCACGATTCTCCAAGGTTAAGAATACCTTTGATCTGTAAGATCCTCAGTTCTTTCCCTTGGTTCAACCGTTTTTCTAAGGCTTTTAGTTTGTTCTAAACTTTCCTATGAGTTGTCCGAGCTGTTCCGCTTGTCCGTGCATTTCTCCCGAAAAGGAAGTTAGGTCGTCGGCGCCGACCGCGATTTCTTGAGTTCCGTCGGAAATGCTCACGATCGTTTTCGTAATTTCGTCCGTTGCGCGTTTTTGTTCGAGAACGGCTTCTTCGATCTGAAGGCTGAACGTCATGAGTTCGTTTGCGCTCTGGGAAATTTCTTTCGTATTCTCTTCCTGATTTTTAACGGATGAAAGAACGTTCTTTGCGTAGCGATCGAATTCTTCCACTTGTTCTCTTAGTTTACGAAGAATCGCGGACGCTTCCGAAACTTTCGAATTTCCGTTTAATACCGCGGTGTTTGTGGAATTGACCAAGGCGCCGATTTCTTGAACGCTCGTCGAAGTTTGCGAAGCGAGTTTTCCGATTTCCTCCGCGACCACCGCGAAACCTTTGCCCGCTTCACCGGCTCTTGCGGCTTCGATCGCCGCGTTGAGAGCGAGGAGATTTGTTTTCTCCGAGATCTCGGTGATGATGGAAAGAATTTCGGTGATTCGAGAAGCGCTTTCTCCGATCGCTCCCATCGCATTCGTAGACGCGATCATCGCGTTTTCACCGGTGATTCCCTGTTCTTTGGATTGAGCCGCGAGTTGGACGAGGCCCTGCATCTCGTTGTTTATGTTTACGATTTGTTCTTTGAGTCGATCCACGTTTCCGTCGATTTCCTTCATGCTGGAAACGGCTTGTTCCATCGACTTACCGACGTTTTGCGCGGAAGCGGCCAATTCTTCCACGGCGGCGGACGATTCTTCCGCAGCCGAAGCCTGCGTTTGCGCGACATCGGAAAAACTTCTGGAAGAATCCGCCATCTTCTGAGAGGTGCTTTTGAGTTTGGAAGCGGACGCTCCGATTTCGCGAACGACTTTCAGAAGATTCTCTCGCATCTGATTCATGGAGCCGAGAAGGGTTCCGATTTCGTCTTCTTTGTCGTGTTCTTTTTCCGCGACGAGGTTCCCTTTTGCGATTTCTTCGGAAAAGCCGATCGCTTTGAGAAGACCGGACGTAATCAATTTTTGGAATATAAGATTCAGACTGAGGAGCACCACGATCAAGATCACGAGAGTGGAAATAAAACCTCGAATCAAAATTCCCAAGATATCGTCGCGATAGATAGAATCCGGAATGCTGACCTGCATAACCCAGAATCTTTTTTCTTTTCCGATGTGAAACGGAAAGAGATAGTGGCTGTGTCCGTGAGAATTAAAAATGAATTTTTTTCCTTCCTGACTTTTGACAAGATAAGAATCGAGTTCTTCTTTTTCCGGGATAGGCTTGCCGACCAAATTTTTATCAAGACCATTGACTGCGTAGATTCCCTTTGGAGAAAGAAGAGCCACGTAACCTTGATTCCGAAAAGGTTTTGTGTCTCCGATTAGATTTTGTAATTCTTCCAATTGATAATCCAAACCGGCTGCGCCGTAGTAACTTCCTTCGGTGCTGATCGGAACCACCAAGGAAATCATAAGAACGTTGATCTTTCCCTCGACTTCGTAATAATACGGATCCGTAACCAAAGGAGAATTTGTTTTTTTCGGAATTTGATACCAATCTCCGTCCGGTCCAAGGTTGTCGTAGTTTTTTGCGGCTTCTAAAACGATTTCTTCCTTGCTCTTTCCTCTGTGAAGATACGGGATAAACCTTCCCGTCGAGTCGTGTCCTTCCGTATTTCTAAATTGAGAATCCCTTCCGTCAAAACCGTTCGGCTCGTATGCGACCCAAGCTCCGTAGTAATTCTCATTTCGTTTTAATATTTCTTTGAGCGCGACTATGACTTGATTTCTCGAAGGAGTGGCATACATCAAAGGAAAACGAAAACCTCGGATGAGAGCCATTGTCGTGTCCAGATGATCTTTTACCTCGAAGGTCCAACGTTCCGCGGCGACGTTCGAACTGTTGACGACTTCGGTTTTTAAATTTTGATACGCGGAAAAGGAATTTGTTCCCGCAAGAACCGTGAAGCCGATAAAAAGTACAATGGAAAGATAAAGAGAAATGCGAAAACGAATGCTCATAGCGAAACTCCGAAGTCGTTACTCAAGAAATGGAAAAGCGTAATTAAAAGAGGATAGGACGAAAAGCTCGAGCAAAATATTGCCAAGTTATAAAAAATTGATTCGTTTCGGAGAAGACGAATCGAATTCTTTCTATGTCACATTCGAATTCGGTTTTAATAGGCTCGAAAGAAAAATCATTTCATCTCAGATTCTAATCTGACGGAAAAAGGGAGAATGTCGGAATTCCGGATGTCCTTTCTTTGGGAAAGATCTTGCTGTTCGTTGAAAACCTCTGCGGAAATTTTGAGGAGTTCCCGCAAAACTTGGCTCGGCAAAGGAAAAGTGTGGTCCACAATTCTTCAAGCCGGAACATTTTTTAGGTTCCTTCTTTCATTGGACCGAAGCTCGCCGAAAGAAAAGTAGGAGATCCTACTTTTTAGAATCTTACAAACAATTCTTCGTTTGTGGCAGGCAATCCAAAACTGAAATTTCGGTTTTTAGGAGTTGGAGAGTAAAAAAAGATCGTGGAAGAATTTGGATGCAACCGGGTCTTTTTAAAAACCCGGTCTTTGGAAAAGGATTTAGTTGGAAAGCCCGAAAACCTCGTGAATCTTATTGATCGCGATCTTCGCCTGGTCTTCCGGAATCACACAAGAGATTTTGATTTCGGAAGTGGAAATCATTTCGATGTTGATTCCGTTGTCTGCGAGAGCTTTGAACATCCCCGCCGCAACTCCGACATGAGATTTCATTCCCACTCCCACTGCGGAAACGATCGCGATACTTTCGTTGATCTCGGGTTCTTTCGCGCTTTGAGCTTTTGAAAAGGACTGAAGAATCGGCTTCGCTTCCAAAACGTCCTTTTTCGGAATCGTAAAGGAGATCGTATTGATTCCGTTATGCGGAGACGACTGGACGATCATATCCACAAGAATATGTTTCGAACTCAATTCTCCGAAAAGTCCCGCCGCTAAACCGGGTTTGTCCGGAACTCCGGCGATCGTGATTCTTGCTTGATCGCTTTTTGCGGTGACTCCGCTGACTTTTAATTTTTCCATAATTTTATCCTCACTCACCACAAGTGTTCCCGGGTTATCATTGAAGCTGGAGCGGACGTGGATTACGACGTCGTAATTCATTCCCAACTCGACGCTCCTGGAATGAAGGACGCCCGCTCCTAAACTTGCGAGTTCGAGCATCTCTTCGTAAGTGATCTGCTTATGCTTCTTTGCGTTAGGAACCACTCTTGGATCCGCGGTGTAAACTCCGTCCACATCGGTATAAATTTCACATTCTTTCGCGCCGAGAACTGCGGCAACGGCTACTGCGGAAGTATCGGATCCGCCTCTTCCCAAAGTTGTTATATTCTCGTCGGAATCGATTCCTTGAAAGCCGGCGATGATCACCACTTTGCCTTCTTGGAATGCGGCGTCGATACGGGAACGATCGATCATCTTGATCTTCGCGTTTGAAAAATTTCCGTCCGTAAGAAGTTTGATCTGAGAACCCGTAAAGGAAGTCGCCGGAACTCCGATTTCCCAAAGGGCCATGGCAAGGAGCGCCGTTGAAATTTGTTCTCCCGTAGAAAGGAGCATATCCATCTCCCGCTTCGGAGGATTCTTCGATATTTTCCCGGCGAGTTCTACGAGTTCGTCCGTCGTATGTCCCATCGCGGAAACAACGACGGCCACATTTTGGCCCTTGTCGTGATAGGATTTGATTCTTCTTGCAACGTTCTGGATTCTTTCCGGGGTTCCCACGGAAGTTCCGCCGTATTTCTGAACGATGATATTTGCCATAACCTTGAGGGTCATATTTTTCTTTTAAGGCGGGGGATCAAGAGAATTCGATTTTGATTCTCCGATTTTGGAAAGAGGGTTTCGTTTTCAGGGAACGGCTCAAAACTGACGAAAGTTTTACCATTACCGGGAAAGACTACGTTCGAAATATTTCCCATTTTACGTTCAAAGAAGAAAACATGTTTAGCATCCTTGATTGGTCCATTCTTTCTCTTTATCTCCTTTTTGCTTTCGGCGCGGGCGTTCTCCTTTCTCCAAAAGCCGGAAAAAGTTTGGTTTCTTACTTCGTAGCCGATCGCAAACTTCCTTGGTGGTGGCTCGGAACTTCGATGGTCGCGACGACCTTTGCCGCGGATACGCCTCTCGTGATCACCGGTTTTGTCGCCGCGGACGGAATTTCGGCGAATTGGTTTTGGTGGAGCTGGGCCATCGGTTATATGGCGATGACCGTTTTTTTCGCGGGTAAATGGAGAAGAATAGAAGTCCTCACCGATGTGGAGTTTGTCGAACTTCGCTACGGAGGAAAACCGGCTACGATCTTAAGAATGGTGAAAGCGTTCTATTTGAGTATATTAGTAAATTCGATTGTACTTGGATGGGTTTTTAAGGCTATGTCCAAGATCACCGGACCTTTTCTGGATTGGAACGAACTTCTGGGTCCTGAAAGTTTTTCGACGATTCAAAATTTCTGGCCTTCCTTTTTGGTATTCGATTCTTTAAACAATACGATCACGGTTTTGATTCTTTTTTTCGTAGTCGTCATTTATAGCAGCATGGGCGGAATCCAAGGCGTGATCTTAACGGATCTCGTTCAATTCGCGTTGGGAATGGGAGGAGCCGTAATTTTCGCGTTCTACGCGGTGTCGAGTCAGGGAGGAATTTCCGGGCTTCTTTCGAAGATGGAAGAGGTCTATCCCGAAAAACACGAATCTATTTTGAGCTTTTGGCCGGACTTTCAGGACGCCTCTTTGCCATTTACGGTTTTTCTAATATTCATCGGAGTTCAATGGTGGGCGCAATATTATTCGGACGGTTCCGGATATTTGGCGCAGAGAATTCACACGGCTAAGAATCCGGAAGAAGCCGAAAAAGGATCGCTTTGGTTTAACATCGCAAATTTTATCGTTCGAACCTGGCCTTGGATATTGACCGCGCTCGTTACGTTAGTCGTCTTTCCTCTTCACGATCCGGCTCGATATTTTGCGGAAGGACAACTCGTAGGGAACGATCGTGAAATGGGTTATCCCGTTTTGATGAAGCTCATTTTGCCGACGGGGGTTTTAGGGATCGTGTTCGCGAGTTTGATGGCGGCGTTTATGTCGACGGCGGACACGCATATCAACTGGGGAGCGAGTTATCTCGTTAACGATTTTTATCTTCGTTTCATTCACCCTTCGGCGAGCGATAAAACTTTGGTGAGAGTGAGTAGAATCGCCGTGGTTCTCATGTCCATCATTGCGATCCTGGTCGCCACACAAATTCAATCCATCGCGAGCGCTTGGAAATTCTTGCTCGCTTTCGCTTCGGGAATGGGATTGCCTCAGATTTTGAGATGGGTTTGGTGGAGGGCCAACGCTTGGACCGAACTTTCCGGAATGATCACCGCTCTGATATTATCGATGATTCTTTATCCCGCTTATCCGGAAGTGAGATCCGAATATCTTCTTTTTTGGGTAGCCATGGGTTCCGTCTTTGTATCGATCCTGGTTACGTTACTCACACCGCCGGTTCCAAAAGAAACGTTAGACGCTTTTATCGAAAGGGTCAATCCCTTCGGTTTTTGGAAAGGACAAGAAAGCGACGTTCGATTGAAGGAGTTTCAAAATCGAATCTATCTCTGGATCTTGGGGACGTCCTCTCTTTTCTTCGGAATGTTTTCTCTCGGATATTTTCTTCTTTTGCAACCTTGGCAGGGGCTTATTTCTCTGATCGGTTTTGTTTTGTTGGGAAGTTTGTATTGGAGAAAAGGATTTGGTAAGAATTAAATCCAAGTCTGCGGGAGTTCCCGCGTTTTACTTGAAATTTCGGATAACAGGAGATAAAGCATGGATTTTTCGGATTAGAATCGAGAAGGTCTTTACGTTAACACCGGAGTGCGATTGATGTAAGGAAGGAATGGAACGAAACTTGATCGCGTTTTAGGAAAAGTCTTACCAACGTAAGTTAAAAAGCAAGTATTACGAAATGATTCCCGTTCTCGAATGCCGAAGAAAGGGAAAATGCGATTGTTTGGACGGAAAGTCAGTCCGAATTTGAATTCATACTTTCTTACGCTGAGTTAGGTCCCCATTTCCGAGGAGTAAACCAGGAACGCTTATATCTTC
Organism: Leptospira adleri; assembly: GCF_002811985.1. Classification (GTDB taxonomy): domain Bacteria; phylum Spirochaetota; class Leptospiria; order Leptospirales; family Leptospiraceae; genus Leptospira; species Leptospira adleri. The sequence continues at coordinate 24,035 of NZ_NPDU01000008.1, read as the reverse complement.
ATCGATATCATCCCAATGTAGTCCGATTCCACCTCCGCTGATTTCAAACTTTTGAAGTTGTTCTTTGTTCGCTTTTCTCAAGCGCGGGAAATACGCAAGTGGAACGGATAAGGTTCTACCATCCTAGAGAGATAGCCCACAGATTATCCTCATCAAACCAAATTTTTTGAGCTTTTGCTTCAGACACCGAAGAAATCATTCCATTTTACTTGAATTAGATCTAAATTCATTTCAATCTCTTCTTCAATCCAATTTAATTCTTTCGAATTGAATCCGTAATTATCTTCCAATACAACATCGGTCTTAGCCAAAATTTAGCTAATTTCCCGTCTTTTCTAATATGAATATGAGTCGGTTCCCTTGGGTTTCCTTCCTTGGCGAAAAAGAAAAACTTAAAGCCATTTTAGGCATTTCACTATTCTATTCCTGTTACGACTCAAATCAAGAAGTAAACCGTCTATGTTTTTAAGGAGAAGCGTCCATGCACATAGGAAGTCATAATAATTTAGATCTTGTGCAAATCGATGATTCGTAAAACGTAAGATTAACTACCTCTTGGTTGGTTGTCTCGCTTTCTTATGATCGAGAACTAAACGTTTTATGTCGTCCGACTTTTGTTTACTCAAGACCAAATTAGAGGGAGTTCCTACATTTTGCTCGAATGATCGCGCTTGAAACAAAACGGATCTTTGTTTGACGAAAGGCTTTTTAAGCGGAACGTTTTTTTGAAAGGATCGGTTTTTTACGGACATAGATCGTCTTGTCCACTTTTGCAACGATGTCTCCGTTCTTTTCTTGGATCAGGATATTGAGATGAAAGAGAGTTTTTTTCTTCGCTTCGCATTCTCCTTGAATCTTGTTAAGAATTTCGGACCCGATCTTGAAATCCGCAAAGACGTCCTGCGAAGTCGCTTTAACGTATTCGATCGCGCCGTTGATATCCCAGAGGATATAATTCTCCCCCAAATTTTCTTTGAGCATAAGAAGCGGAATCGGATCCACAAACGCGTAAAGCGCGCCCCCGAAATGTGTTCCCATCAAACCCCTCGTTTTTCGATTGAACGGAAGTTTCACCTTCATTTCTCTGAGGTCGTCCGAAAATTGAAGAATTCTTCCGCCGCATCTCCAATACACGGGGCATTTTAAAAACATCTTCCATTGGAAGAATCCGGTTTTCCAAAAAGAAGAACGATCTTTCATTTTGATTTCCATAATTAGTTTTATATAAAACTAATTATGGTTTTATGTCAAACCAATAATAACTTCTTTCCTTGGCTTTTCGAGGTTGGAAAGTACAAAAATTTCATATCGTTCGCCTCAAGTTTGGATCGGTTTTTTGTAAACGAAGAATCAAACCCGATATTTGGTCCGACAAAGCGAATCATGTCCGAAAAAAACTTGAAAAGAAATTTTACATTTCTTCCGCGCGAAAAAAGGTTTCTCTCTTATTTGAATTTGGGTCATGAAATCGGCATCGCACAAAAACGGCGGGGATTCGGATTTCTTTATTCTTCCCAGCGATTTAAGATTCGAATTTTCTCATTTCATTCTTCCAAAAATTTTTCCCTTCTAAAAGACTTTCGTAATTTAAGGAATTGATTTCAGAAGAGAATTATCGATTGAAAAACAAGTCCCGGTTTGTTTTTTGAAGTTTCCGGCCGAGAAATGAAATCAATTGTAGAGCATTCCTTCAATCAAATGTTTTCCTTATCGAGGGTCTTTCTTATTCGGGAAGTATCGTTTCGTTTTTTTTCATTTGAAATCTTCTCTCGAAACTTCGGCATCTTTCTTTGTGCATTTGGATTCTCCTTAAACCCTCTTTTTGCAGAAAAACCGCTGCAAGTGGAGGTCGTCGTCATGGAAGAATCCGGAAACAACGCCGTCGCAAATACACCCGTAGTATTTCAGGAAATCGGTAAGTATCTGATCACAAACGGAGACGGATCGGTGAAGGTCTCTTTTCCCGCGTCCGGAACTTACAATCTTAGAATCATGACTTCGGAACGTGTGTTTAAAAAAAGCATAACGGTGGAATACGACGGCCAGAAAAAATTTCTTTTTATTCGGAGGCCCGTCCCAGGGGAAATCAACGTCATCGGAGACAAGGATCTCGAATCTCTTTCCCGATATACGCTTCAACAAGAGGAAATCCGCAGACTTCCCGGCGCGCAGAACGACGCCCTCAAAGCGATTCAGACTCTTCCGGGAATCGTCGCGGTTCCTCCTATCGGTCTTTCTTCTTCTTCGTTTAACAATCTTGTTAATAGCGTTGGAAATTCAAATCCGTATTCAAACAGTGAAAGGGGATTTTTGGTGATGCGCGGAGGGGGCGCGCTCGCCAACGGTTATTATCTCGACGGTTTTCCTATGTCCTATCCATATCACCTCGGAGATCAATCTTCCGTACTAAATAATAATATTATAAAATCCTTTAATATTTATTCGGGAGCTTTTCCGGTTCAATACGGCTTTGCCACGGGCGGAATCATCGATATACGGACGCCTGACGCCGTGGCGAAAACGTTTTCGATCGTCAATTTGAACACATTCCTTTCGGACGTTTATCACCAGAATAAGATCGCGGATAACCTTTTCGCGATCGTTTCGGCTCGGAAATCATATCCGAATCTGGCTCTTCTAAAACTCTACCCGGACGGAATTCCTCCCGACGCGAAATACGCGGACTACGAAGATTATCAGGCGAAGTTTAATTGGAAACCGGGAAACAATCATACCTTTAACGTTCTTCTTTTCGGAGCCAAGGATAAACAAAAATATACGAAGGCGCAGGACGACTTCGAGAACAGCAAAAAAGAATTTCTCGGCCTTTCCACTCTTCAGGAAGCGGCTTCCGGCCGTCCTCCGGTCGGTTTGGAAAGGTTGTTTCGGACTTCCGGGTTTCGTTATTCCTACAACAATAAGTCTTGGTTCGAGACTTCTCTTTCGATTTCGAACAACTACTTCCGTGAAAACTTCGAAGTTGATTTTAAGAATCCGCTTACCGCGGAACAAATTTTCGGACTTTCCAACGTAACGACGCAGAATATAAACTTCGTGGAAAACAATTCAAGAATTACTCTTTTAGAAAGGTATCTAACGTTTCGTTTCGGCGGCCAGCTCCGCGAGAAAACGATTCAACTTCAAGGCGAAGATATCAAGTCGTCTAATTCCACTTTTTTGGATTTTTTCAACAGTCTTTTGGATTCCAATCGTCAGTTTCGCGCTCTTATCGAAGGAGATCAGATTCATACGAGAGAGATTTCCGGCTTTGCGGAATTGGAATTTAAGATCGGCGGTTTTAGCGTCCTTCCCGGTTATCGTCACGATTACTACGACAAGGTTCACGAAAAGAGGGACGCGTTTCGAGGAAGAGCAGAATACGAGATTCTTAAAACCGGAACGAAATTTCTGGCGGGAACCGGGGAACACTACAACGCTCCTCTTCAAATCGAACAATTCTCCTCTCGTTCCGGAAATCCGAATTTGAAAATGGAACATTCGATTCATTCTTCCGTAGGAATCGAGCAAAGAGTTACTTCCGATTATCTGATCAAGGTGGAAGGTTTTCACAATCAGTATTCCAATCTTGTCACACCGGATTCTTACATTCAGGATCCGTATCAACCTAACAACGAAAAACGGGATATCGTAAATCATCCCGACGACGTAAATAAAAATCCTCTTATCGTAAGAAACATGAATTATTCGAATTCGAGGGACGGATTTTCACGAGGAGTGGAAATTTTTCTGAAGGCGAATCAAGGTTCACATCGAAGATTTTTCGGCTGGATTTCTTATACGAATTCGATTTCGAAAAGGAACAATCATCAACCACAACTAACGGACGACGAAGAGAAGGATCGTACCAAAAACAATCGAAACCGCAAACTTCAATACCAGCTTCACGAAGGCGGAAATTATCTCAATTACTACGACGACGGAAAGTTCGAACTTTTGGCGGATAACGATAAACTCCTTCTCTACGATTACGATAGAACACATATTTTGAATATAGTCGTGGCCTGGAAGATCGGTCAGGACTGGCAGATCGGAAGTAAATACACGTATCTTACGAACGTTCCGATGACTCCCATCGTCGGGTCGGACAAAGCGGCCGCGATCGCATCCACGGGCATCAATCTCTACAATCCTAAGTATTCCGATTATTATAATTCCGGAAGATGGCCCGATTTTCATCAACTCGACATACGGATCGATCGCTTTATGAACTATCAGTGGGGATACGTGAACACATATCTCGAGTTCATAAACTTCTTCGGAAATCGAAATCAGATCAGCGAGACTTACAACAACTTCGGACCGTATTCCAGAAGTTCTTCCACCAATCCTTTGACGGGAATTACGACTCCGAGCAATCCTTCTCCGATCTACAATTCGAATTATATCGAATCGACCGCCTTCGGTGGAAAAGTGAAATACTATCCTTTGATCAGCATCGGGATGCAGATTAAATTCTAAATTCCGAAAACTAAAAGTTGGGTTTGAAGAAAAGGAGCGCCTGGTTTTCCCGGACGCTTTCGTATTTTAGAATATTCTAAAAATAAAATATATTTGCGATGTTCGAGAACGGTCACCAGGTCGCCGAAAATGCGCCTCTTAGATCTCCGAGTTTGTAGCCGGTCGCTTGATCGTTCGGATATAGCTCCGCGATCTTTTTCGCAACCTCAGGACTTACGTCTTTCGGTCCGCCGTGACATTTGAGGCAGGTAGGATTTTCCAAAACGATCGGTTTTAGAATTTTGACTCCGGAAGGATCGCTGAGAATGACCGTATAAGGAGACATTCCGTTCTTGCTTGCTTCGGCCCATTCCTTAAAAATGCGGGCTTCCCATTCTTCCGGTTTGTGATCCGGGTTTCTAGGTTTTTCGGAAACTCTTCTGATTTTGACGGCGGGGAATTCGTTTCCGATCTCTTTCTCTTTTTGAGGGGAGATCGTTTTACAAACTTCTATCGTTCCGATTACTCCCTTTTTTTGAATCGCGCTTTGTAGATTCTTTTGCAGCTCGATTTGAAAGTCGCCCATGAGTTTGAGTAGAATTTCCTTTTTCTCTTCGTTCTGGCCGCGATCACAAACGATGAAGAACTGCACGAAGAGAAAGAACGCGAACGCTCTCGCGAGAAGTTTTTTTCCGAAAAGAAATTGTCTAAGGTTTTTTTGAGAATGCATTGAAAACGACTCCATTTGTCTATTCTCAGCGGAGGAATCGTTTCCGAAAAGAATTTTACCTTCCTCTTTCCGAACGAATTCATTTCTGAAAAGGATGGACAGAATGTCTTTTTTTTGATTTCTGGAAAGTATCATTCTGAATCAACCTCGTTTGATTCCAGTCATTAAAAAGCAAATCTTAGGGGATACGAAGCATGTCCGGACATTCGAAATGGGCGACGATCAAACGTAAGAAAGACGCGATCGATTCAAAGCGCGGAGCCATATTTACTAGAGTAGGAAAAGAAATCACGGTCGCTGCGAAGATGGGAGGAGGAGATCCGGAAGGAAATCCGAGACTCAGGCTTGCGGTGCTGAAGGCCAAGTCAGTGAACATGCCCAAAGACAATATAGAAAGGGCGATCAAAAAAGGAACGGGGGATTTAGAAGGAGTCACTTACGAAGAATGTCTCTATGAGTGTTTCGGACCCGGTGGAATCGCGATCATGGTTTCGGCGGTCACCGATAAAAAGTCCAGAACGACTCCCGAAGTAAAAAGTATTCTCACAAAACTCGGAGGTTCTCTCGCTACTTCAGGTTCCGTGAGCCGACTTTTTGAAAAGAAAGGGGTAATCGTTTTAGAATCTTCTCAGATCAGCGAAGACGAACTCGTGGATCTCGCGGTCGGTGCGGGAGCAGAGGACGTGGTCAACGAAGGAGAAGTCTTCCGCGTTATCACTTCCCCGGACGATTACGAAGCCGTTATGCACGCTCTCAATGAAAAGGGACTGAAATCGGAAGAATCGGAAATACGATATATCGCTCTGGTAAGTTCCGAAATCGCCGACAAAGATACGGCCGAAAAGGTGATGAAGCTGATCGATCAGCTGGACGGACACGACGACGTAACTTCGGTGACTTCCAATTTTGAACTGGCTCCCTCTCTCGAAAAAGAATTTGAATGATTCTTCGTTCCATTCGAAAATTCTTCTTTTCCTGACCGCTGGGGGAAAAGAAGAATCGATCGCCTTCCTCAAAACGATCGATTTTGTTCCGGAAAACAAAAAGTGAGAATCATAGGAATCGATCCGGGTTCGCATAGAGCCGGTTATGCGGTTCTTGAAAAAGAATCTTCTAAAATCCGGATTTTAACCTATGGAACCGTGGAGGTCCCTCCGGGAACCCCGAGTCCTGAAAATCTTCTTCTTTTAAAAAAAGGTCTGAACGAAGTATTGGAAGAATTCAATCCTACGATTGCGTCGGTCGAAGAAATGTTTTTTGCTAAGAATAAAAAGACCGCATCCCGCGTGTTCGAGTCGAGAGGCGTTCTTCTGATCACATTAGCGGAAAAGAATATTCAAATTTTAGAACCTACTGTTTCTCAGATCAAAAAAGGAACGACCGGAAGCGGAACCGCCGATAAAAAACAGATTCGCCATGCGCTCAAACTTCTTTTGAATATCGATCTTTTGAAAGGACACGACGATTCCTGGGACGCGGTCGCCGCCGCTTACGTCGGACTTTCCATGAGTTCAAGTCCTTTGCTGAGAATTTTAAGATAGAAAAGATCAACGTTCTATTTCCTCAGGCGCCGCGACGGAAAGTTTTGCCCGCAAGAAAGAAACAATCGGTCCTGTAGGAATTCCGACAGAGGTTATTTTTATTTACAAAATTAAGATTTTCTGATAGAGGAAAGTTTCCCGAGCTTTCCCGCGGACCCGCCTTCTCCACCCAAAACTCAGCGCGGCGCTCTCTACGGATCGCGCCGCAGGGTGGGGCGCGCGACTTTTACAGAAGAGCTTGTCGGAACTCCGACGAGCAGTTTGGGTTTTTAAGGAATAGTCGGTTTCGATTCACACGGAAAAAGGTCCGTACGCAGAAAAACAATGCTCCGAGCCGAATCGAAAATCGCGTTGGACTGGACTCCAATGAAACTTTCGGCCGAATCTTCCTTCATTGGACTTCGGACCCTTCGAAGGGAAGTTTTGTTTTTGCAACGTCCAGAACAGGACCGAGTTCGTAAATATTTGTATAACCGTAAACTTTTAGGGAAATAAAGGTTGAGAGATTCAAAGACGCGGCCGCGTTTTTCGCCGCAAAGGCCTCTGGACTTCCGTCGAAGTTATTATTGCAATAAATCAGAATTTTCGTATCTAAATTGGGAATGACCTTTGCGAGAGAATCTTTTGTGAACTCCGTAAAAGGAAGATTGATCGCCCCTTTGATATGTCTTAGCTTGAATCTGGATTCACTCCTAGCGTCTAATAGAATTACATCCTTTTCGGAGATCGTCGTTAAAAATTCATCTTCCGTTAGACGTCTTGCCTCTCTTTCTTCTCCGGAAGAATTTACCGTTTTTTGAAATCGATCATAGTCGATCAGACGATTCGGGATCTTGTTGCGAGAATTTTGAATGCGTTTTCCTTTTCCGATGATCATACCGGTACAAAAAACGAGGATCAGAATTATTCCTATTTTTTTCATGAAAAGAGGCTCCCTTATATCGTTCACGAATTTAAGATTTTCTAAAATGTTTTGTCAATTCCGTTTTGAAATATTGAAAGCAGGAACTTTGAAAAAGCTTCTTCGTTTTTACGAATTAAAAACGCAAGGCATCTTGCCAGAAACTTCACTTGTCTTCTTTGGGAGAAAAAGAAACAAAAAATTTTTGACTTTTATCCAAAATTCCTGAGCGGAGAAAACATCGGGAGAAAGTATTTTCTTTGGAAAAAGAGTTTCAAGAGAGGAACTTTCAAAAAAATGTAATTTTTGAGGATCAAAGACAAATAACGTTATGGAAAAGAATTCACTTCAAGGTTTTGTAAAATCAAAGGAATGGAATTTACGATACGTCATCGATGGTGAAGGACCGGACGTCTTTGTAATCGGAAGCGCTCTCTATTACGATCGAACCTTTTCGAAAGAAATTAGAAAACATTGCAGAATGATCTTTGTCGATCATCGGGGGTACGCCGGCGGAGGTTCCTCGACAAAAAAAGAGGATTTTTCCTTGGACGTCATTCTTGAAGATATGGAACTCGTTCGAAAAGAGCTCGGACTGGAAAAGATCGTCTTGGTCGGTCATTCCGGACACGGCTACATGGCTTTGGAATATGCAAAAAAATATCCGCAACATGTAAGTCATCTGATTTTGATGTGTTTGACTCCCGATTTATCCCGAAAAAGTCACGAACTCATCCAAGCCCATTTTCAAGAAAACGCCTCCGAAGATCGTAAGAGGTATTACCAAGATAAAATGTCCAAGTTGCCGGAAGCAATCTCGAAAGATCCGAAGAACGCATTCAAGATATTTAATATATTTTCCGGAGCCAAGAGTTGGTTCGATTATAAATACGATTCCAGCGGACTTTGGGAAGATATGGAAATCAATACCGCGATGTTTGATTACGTCTGGGGAGAAGTTTTTCGCGACATCGATATCAAGATCGGTATCGAAAAGATTCGAATGCCGGTTTATTTGGCGCTTGGAAGACACGACTACCTGATGCCGCCAGCATATCTTTGGGATCCGATTCTTCCTCTGTTTGCCGATCTGACGATTCGATTTTTTGAAAAGAGCGGACACACTCCTCAGTTGGAAGAGCCGGAGGTATTCGATTCTTCGGTTTTGTCTTGGTTAAATGAGAAAAAGGCGCTTTGAATTTCGGGAAGAATTGAGAAGATCCCGAAAAATCAGTAGGACGAATTCGACGCAGACGATTGTTGGAGTTCGTTTTTGCGCCGATTTGGAGAATTTGTCTTCAATTGAAATCTTCTTTCGTATGAGTTTCTACGAAAGCCTTTCCGTTAAAATTTGCTTGTAACGGTCTTAAAGTCTAAAGTCCGAAAGGAAGTAGAATTCGGAGTGATATTTTTTACGAACGGAGATTGGACGAAAACCAATCTTTTTGAGAGGAATCGACTTTTTGTTCCAGCGAAACCTTCTTTTCGATCTTCTCCTGAGCGCGTCGAATCGAAGCGTTGATCATTGGATGAGAGATCGCTTCGTTGTTGATCCTGAGTTTTTTCATCACCTCTACGACGTTTTCTCCGCCGAAAGTTTGAAACAAGGGTTCGTCCAAAGATGAAAAAACCGTAACTTCTCTGAGTTGAAGATTTAGAAAAAGATTCTGCTCCGTCTTCCTGAGGGGATAGTGCTCTCCAAAAATCAGAAATCGATCTTGAATATCTGCGAAAGAGATCTCTTTCGCATAAGCGACGTTTGGTGAATTTTCCTCGAGACCTAGGGCGGATCTGAATTCTCGAAATGATTCTTCGAACCAAAAGAGAAAGAGATGCTTTGAATTCTTGCGAAGCAAACGGCGGCATTTCTCAAACTTTGCTTCGCGAGAAATCCATATTTGATCGTTCACCTTTACCGAGGGTTCTTTTGATTTAAAAAGACCGAACATTTAAAAACGAAGGTTTAGGTTCAATTCTTAGGAAGCAAGAACGAATTTTGTATTCGATCGAAATCCATTCTTACCTAAGAATTCGGATCTTAAAATTTGATCTCTTATAACATTCTAAGATTTTAATCCAGGAATTGAAATTTTTTCTAAACCGAAATGCGTTTTTCGAATTCGAAGTAAAAACGATTACGAATTCATTTGGTGAAGAATCTGCAATCCTCTCAGAGTGAGAAGCGGATCGATGCTGTCGAAGATTCCCGGATGAGCCGCGTCGATTACCGTGACTAAACCGCCGGTTCCGATCACGCGATAATCTTGGCCTTTGTCGCGTTTGATTTCACGGATGATTCCTTCCAAAAGTCCGATCCATCCAAAAAAGAATCCGGCTTGGATGGATTCTATCGTAGAATCTCCTAAGATTTTTTCCGGAGATTGAAACACGATGGGAGGAAGTTGAGAGGTGTTTCTTGTGAGGGCGTCCATGGAAACTTTCAAACCGGGTGCGATCACTCCGCCCAAATATTCCGGTTTATCGCTCACCACACAAAACGTAGTCGCCGTTCCTAAGTCGATGATGATGGATTTTCCGGGATTGTCCACGACCGCGGCGGCGGCGTTGACGAGGCGATCCGCTCCGATTTCATAAGGTCTCGGATAAGAAATGGTAAAAGGAAGTTTCATCTGATAGTTCACGCGAACCGCGTCGATCTTAAACCAATCCTGAAACATTCTCTCTAAGATTGGGTTGAGAGTGGGGACGACGCTGGAATAGATTCCGCCCGTAATTTTCTCGTTTTCGATTTTGAATTCCCGTAAAAATCCTCGGAAGAACAATCCGAGTTCGTCCGAGGTTCTGTCTTTTCGAGTTACGGTTCTTTTGTGAAAAAGAGGAGAGGTCTTTCCGTTTTCAAAGATTCCGAAGACCGTGTTTGTATTTCCGACGTCGACAACTAAGAGCATTTTAGTTTAGAGAATGGAAATCGTCCGGACTGTCAATGAAATCCAGAACGGTCCCCGACGGAGTTTTTAGAATCAGGGAGCCGTTTTCTCCCAGGCCTTCCAAAGTCGCCGTTTGCCGAGTTCCATTTTCCGTATAACTCACGGGTTGTCCTTTCCAGAGGAGGAGTTCGTTTAATAAAATCAGTTCCTTTTTTCTACCTTCCGAATCCTTCCAAAGAAGAATCGCTTCGTTCAACGTGGGAATCAGCTTTTCCAAGATCTCGTTTTTTTTGCCTGCACGATCCGGGTTCGTATTGAGGAAACCCGCATCCGTAAGATGGGAAGGAATTGTCTCTTTTTTTCCGTAGAGATTGACTCCAATTCCAATGATGAGAGTGATCGTTGAACCGATGACTTCGGTCTCTATTAGAATTCCTGCAACCTTTTTGTTACCGAGATAAAGATCGTTCGGCCATTTGATTTTGAGTTCTCTCGCCAACTCCGGATAGATGGAAAGAATGGCTTTGCAAACCGCGGTTCCGATAAAAAGGGAAAGCCCGGGACCTCCGTCGAAATTTTCGAGGCCGATTTTTCCGGAAAAGATCAAGGATTCTTCCCCTAAGACTTCCCATTTTCTTTCTCTTCTTCCTCGTCCTTCCGTTTGTTCTTCGGCGACGATCCAAGTTCCGTGCGGGAACTCCTCACTTTTGATAAGCGAATTGGTAGAAGTGACTGACTCTAAAAAAATCCCTTTTTCCGGTTGGAGCAATACGTTTGGCATGACCGATGGGACGATTTATTTCGGGAATTCGCAAGAAGAAAACAAGGTCGAGAAAGCCGTTATTATAAAACGAGGGAGCATCGAGAAATCGAAATAAAAAGCAAATTTTTAGCGCATTCCTTTCTTTCAGACTTTGAGAAGAATTCGAATCGTTTAACAAGGATTCTACGAAATGGATCTTCCAGTTCTATTGTAGAATATTTGAGCAATGTTATAAATTAATGTGTTTTTCTATAATTTGAATTGACATGCGTTCTGTTTTTATTACCAATTTTCAAATATGAAATTCTGCTCACATAAACAGCTAACGTTTTTTCTGTCTCTTGTCTTCATTCTTTCCGTCTTTTTATTCCAGTGTAAACCGGAAGATAAGAAGGATGATTCGGTCCTTTCGCTTCTTTTGGGGACTGGCGCCGTGGCAACCGTCGCTGGAGGAACTACGACACCTTCCACTTCGGACTCGAAGTTACGCGTCTTTGTGACTGCAGCAACGTATAGCGGTAATTTGGGCGGAATCAACGGAGCCGATACGAAGTGTGGGGCCGATGCAAACAAACCTTCTACCGGGACTTATAAAGCGCTTCTCACTGGAAACTCGGGTGCAAACGGAGTCCGTTATGCGTGTTTTAGCGATAATGCCACTAATTGTCCGGACAATCCGGCGGCCGGAACAAAGAATTGGGTTTTGCAAGCGAGCAAGAATTATTATCGAGTGGACCAGGCTACCTTGGTATTTACAACGAATGCAAATTCTTTAATCGCTACGATTCCCACTGCGGTTCAGGCTGCAGCCGCTTCCTATTGGTCGGGTTTCGTGCCGGCGAGTGCGACGAACTGGTCCTTGAACGTTATGTGCGGAGGGGCGACTACCGCTTGGTCGGATGGAACGCTCGGTTCAAACGGAACGACGGGGATATCGACCGCAACAACAATCGCCGATATCAAAGGGAATAATATCCCGGGCTGTGACCAGTTACGAAATCTTCTCTGCGTAGAACAATGAGTTTCTTTGTTTTAAAATCGTTTCTCTTTGGGAGGCGTTCATTTTTTTCTATAGATTAGAATAGGAACAACAAGGGCGATTTTTGTAGGAACTCTTACAAAGAATTTCGCGGTTGCAAAATAAGTTTTTTCTGATAAGGGAAATCTGCCCGGGGTTTCCCGCGGACCTGCCTCCTCCACCCAAAACTCAGCGCGGCGCTCTCTACGGATCGCGCCCCAGGGCGGGGTGCGCGACTTTCACGGGGGATTTGTCGGAACTCCGACGGATTTCTCATGAGAATCAAGTCGCTTTGTTCTCTTGCTCAACGGGGGAAATCCTTCTTTTGAACTTTAACTTTCTTTTACGAAAAATTACCTCCGTCTTAAAGAATTTTCACTTAACTTGAACGATTGATTTCCTTAGGAAAAAACGGGTCGGGTTTCATAAAAAAGCCCCGATCTCTCGGGGCTTTTTTGTCCTTTCGTTTTCGAAAAAACTTTTAACAATGATTCTTGAGTAGTTTATAAAATTCTAAACTACCATCAATCTTTGTATCTTTCGATCAGCATGGATCCTGCGATCCCGCCGTGAGCGCAAGCGGTGATCACGACTTTATTAGCTGAAGGGTCTTCTTTCAAATCCATGATCGCGTTTGCGATCAAACGGATTCCGGTCGCTCCAAAAGGGTGACCGATCGCAATGGATCCTCCGTTCGGATTGATCTTCTTTGCGTCGAAGGATTTTTCCCAATCCCAACCGGTGTCCATTTTGATTTGCTCCAGGGCGCCGACCGCGGTCGCAGCAAATGCTTCGTGGATTTCAACGTAGTCCACGTCTTGGATTTTAAGACCTACATCGGCTAGAAGAGCTTCGGTCGCAGCGGCTTGTCCGATTCCCATGTTGTTCGGATGAACGCCTTTCATGTTCCAACCGGAAACCACAGCTTCGATCGTAAGACCGAGTTCTTTCGCTTTTTCAACTGTGGTAACGATCACACCCGCCGCTCCATCGGAACGAGGGCTTGCGTTGAAAATAGAAACCGTAGGTCCGTGGGATTTTTTAAGATCCTTTGCGTATTTCGTTTTGAATTCTTCGAATTTCATTCCTGGGTTGTCGAACATCAGCATCGCGCGTCCCATACGAGTCGGGTTTTCCACGAGACCTTCGCGCAGACCGACCGCTTCGTCGATCGCAAGTTCGTTTCCGTCTTCGTCTTTCATCGGAATGATGTACGGCGCATACTTTCCTGCTTTAGAAGATTCTAATGCTCTTTTGAAAGATTCGAACGCGAGCTTATCTTGAATTTCACGGGATAATCCGTAGTTCTGAGCCACGATTTCCGCGGTAACTTGCATACCGTAAGAAGTTTCCCCGTCTCCGAGTCCGTCTTCCAGAGTATCTCTGAGTTCAACGCCTTCGGGAAGATTGTCTGGAAGAAGTTTTTTCAACTTATCCAGAGATCCCGCTTTTTTGTTCAGGCGAGCGTTCTTAACGATAAAAGGCATGGACGTTTGGGATTCTTCGCCGATCGCGAGAAACACTTCGCCTTCACCGAGAACGATTCTACGAGCCGCTTCCGCAACCGCTTCCATTCCGGATACGCAATTGTTTGCAACGGTGATACAAGCGATTTCGTCTCTCATTCCTACGAGGTTCGCGATCACTCTTGCAGAGTTCGGCGCGTTGCTGAATCCTTCTCCGACCACAACTCCGTCTATTTGAGACGGTTTCAGTTTACTTTTGGAAAGAATATCCTCTGCGACTATTTTTCCCAGGTGGTGTCCCGGGTATGGTCCGAGCGCTTTCGCGATCTGAGCAAAAGGAGTTCTTCTTGGTGTACAGATAGCCAATGGCTTTTCTAATTTCATTTTCTTTCTCCAGACTTCAAATTCTTAATCAATCAATCCTATATTCATTTTTGAGAATATTCATAATTCTCAACATAATCCCCGACTAACTTTTGGAATTCTTCGGGGGCTTTTTTCGGTCTCGATTTCGAGACGGAGACTACCAATTGTTCGTCTTGCACCGCGAAATACCGTAAACCGGTTTCCACATCCGTAATTTCATGTCGCATATAACTTCGGATCTTTTCAAAGGAATGGATCCAAGTGCTCACCCGTATTTTTCTTCCCGCGGGAACGGGGTGGAAGAATCTAAAAACTCCTCCCATAAAAAACATCGTAGTGTCCATTTCCACAAAACGGTCCAAGGTCAAACCGGTTACCGTGGAAAAAAACCAACGGGAATCCTCGACGATTCTCCAGAGATAAGCCGGGTTATATTCCCCGAAAATATTTCTCTCGCTGTAGAGAGTGATCAAATCCGTATCCACGGTTTTGCAAGTCCCTTTAAAGTCGGGGATCTGAGCAAACTGATCAAAGCCGGAAATATCCGATTTTTCGCCGGGAAGGAGATCGATCGGTTTGCCCTCTTTGTCCGAAGCGGTGAGAGTTTTGATCTCGGCCGCCGGAACTCCGGATTCGGAATAAACTTTTTGGTCCCAGAAAATCTTTCCGTCTTTTAGAGGAAAGGCCTTCGTTTCCGTTTTGAGATTGGCTCCTTCCATTTGCTGAGCAAGGAATCGAATCTGAGATTCGAGAGGATGGAGCGCAATCCCTTGGGACAAAATTTCTCTCAAAGAAAAGCCGTTCTTTTCCAGGGCACGAAATCTGCCTTCCAGGCAGAAATTTTCGTAAGTCCTACTGGTCACGTGTCTTTGAGTGTCCAGGTCGGAAATACGAGTCACGAGTTGAATTTCATCTGTGATCATTTCGTTCCCCCTTTTCTTTATCGAAGAATCTGACCCAATTTTGCGACCCGTAGGCAGCGAAATCGCGTTCACCTTTTGAGAGATTCTGACCTTAGTTTAGACCGGCCTAAATTTTGATCAAACAAAAAAATACAGAACGTTCGTTCTGTTTTTTTATGGAGCGTATTCAAAGTCATTGACAGAAGTTTTTTCGGGTGAGAAGTTTGTTGTGTAGGAATTTTGGAATAATACGTTCAAATATGAAAGCTCAATCTCGTAAAAAGAAAGAATCCGGAATCGGCGTTCGGGAAAGAATTTTAGATACTGCAACTTCTCTTTTTTATAAACAAGGGTTTTCGAACACCGGAATGAGACAGATAATTCAGGAATCCAATTCCGTTGCGGCGAGTCTTTACGATCACTATCCTTCCAAAAAAGAATTGGGTCTTGCCTATTTGGCGAAACAGGAAGAGAGAACTCTCAGCGATCTTCAAGGGTTGATGGATCGTTATCCCGATCTCGCGGAATTCTTAAGAGCTTGGGTGATCCTCAAAGAAAAGCAGATTCGTCACGGAGAATTCTTCGGGTGTCCGTTCGCCGGGTTTGCGAGTCAGGTGATGGACGCGGATCCGGAATATACGGAATTCTTAAAGGACATCGTCACGAAATGGACGAGGATGATCGGCGATTATCTTCAGAAGGCGATCGGCTCCGGTCAACTCAAACGAAGCATGGACATTCAATACGTAGCAAGAAGAATGTTGATGGCTTATCACGGTTCCGTGACTATGTGGAGAATGACTCTGGAACTCCGTTATATCCGTGAAATGGAGGATTCCCTCCGAGAAATCGTGGAAGAATACAGAATTCTTAAATGAATTTTGAATTCTATTTTTATCGAAATCCGTTCCAATCAGTAACCAGTCCAAGTATAAGAACGAATTCTTACGCATGGAAAAGAAAATTTTACCAACGCTAGTTTCCCTGTTATTGCTGATCGCAAACTGCGGCCCCGTGGACGGAGACGACAAAGCAAAGAAAAAAGGAGGAAAGATGAAATACGAAGTGAACAAATCGGAAGAAGAATGGAAGAAAGAACTCACTCCTGAGCAATATAAAATTATTAGACAAAAGGGAACCGAAATGGCGTTCACCGGCGCCCTTTATAAAAATCACGATAAAGGAACGTATGTCTGCGCGGCTTGCGGAGCTTCGTTATTCTTATCGGAAACAAAATACGAATCCGGATCTGGTTGGCCTTCATTCTATCAACCCGCAAAAGAAGAAGCCGTTGAAAAAGAAACGGATAACAGTCACGGGATGTCGAGAACGGAAGTTCTTTGCGCTAAGTGCGGAGGTCATCTCGGTCACGTTTTTCCGGACGGACCAAGACCTACCGGACTTAGGTATTGTATCAATTCCGCTTCTTTGAAGTTTAAGAAAGAGTAAGAATCTTTAATTTCCGGGAAGGGTCGCCCGGAAAAATTCCTCCTCCCGTTTTTTGATTTTCATCAGTGGCGAAGGGTAAAATAATACCTAAATCCGGAATCCACCGGGAGCAACTCATGAATGATCATCTCGCCTACGTATCCGACAATCGCTTAGTCCGCAATCCTTTCCTTCAATTCTTAGCGGAGAAATGGTACACGATTCTTTATCTTTGGCACGCGATCCTTGGAATTTTCACTGAATTAGAAGATTCTCCGGAAGGAGATAAACGTCCAGTGGTTTTGGTTTCCGGATTTTTAGGAAGAACTCTTTCTTGGGAACCGATGCGTAAACATCTCATCGAGAATGGACATCCCGTTTATGTAGTACCTCTCGGATTTCAGATGGGAAACATTCGCAGGAAGAGCCAGATCTTAGAAGACTACTTGGTTCAAAAAGATATTAAGGATTGTTATATCGTCGGTCACTCGATGGGAGGGTTGATCGCTTCCGGTCTCACTTACAAAGGAAGAGATCGGGTAAAGAAAATCTTTATCGCCGGAACGCCCGTTCATGGAACTTATCTGGCATATATCGCACCGATCTTTATCTGTACTTGGCAGATGATGCCGGGTTCCAAATTCATTCGAGAAGCGGTGGAAATTTTTGAGAAGCTGCCTAACGTGCAATCCGTTTTTACAAAAAGGGATCAGATTGTCATTCCTTCGGAAAATTCTAGGCTGGGACATTTCGACGACGTGGAACTTCCGGAAGCGGGGCATCTCAATCTTTTTATGGGCCCTCTCGGAATCGAATGTCTTTTCGATCTCATCACCGCGGAAGAGAATAAGGATCCGAAGCCGATTCGGAAAAAAATAGAACCGGTCAAAACTGAATCGGATACGAGTCGTTTCGCATCCGGTAAAAAGACGGAAACCTCTTCGAAAAAGAAAACGGCTTCCAAAAAGACTTCTTCAAAAAAATCGATCGTTAAGAAGAAACCGCCTGCTAAGAAAAAGAAAAGATAGCTTTTGTATTCCAAGTGAATTTGATTTCATCGACTTGAAGTAAAGTTATAAAATATTTTTTTGATATTCCTCTTAAAACGTAAACTTTTTGAAAGGTTACATTCAATTTCTATAACGGATCCTAGTTGGTTTCTTTTTTGACGTCGTTGCCGTTGTAAATTCGATCGGTAAGAATTATGTTCGCGCGATCGTTAACCGTGCGCAGATCGAAGGCATTTACGGTTATGATCTATCGGATCTTCTTAGCCATGAAAATTTGAAAAGAAAATTTATCAAATTAAAGCGGCTCGACTTCCATACTCGCGCGTTCATAAAATTCTTATTTGAATTTTTTTCTTATGAGGTGGATGGTATCGGTGTTCGCAATTCAGGGATCATTCCTTGATATCTTTGATTTAATCGTCAAGAGCTCTCACAAAGTTTTGTTCGTTATAATTTTCTCGAATTGCAGAGGAAAGTTTCAGAATCAATATTCAAGATTTCGGTAAATCGTAGTTAGGCGTAAACCGCGTGGGATTCTTAGCTTTAAAATCTGTTCTCCGCTTAAAATCCGTGTTCCGTTTTCAATTTCCCGGATCGCGTAATACGGTATTTACCGTAATCCGAACTCTTTTAGTTTTTTTCATTTGTCTACCGTTCGGAAGCAAACATTATTAATCCATCTATTTGGCGATTCAAGGTGGGTCCGAAAATAATACTTTCTATTTGACGCAGTGTTAAAAAAATACAATTTAGATTATAGTTACTAAGTTATCTATATAAGAACCTGTGCCAAAACTGGGACAGGTTCTTGCAGCTTGATCTTTTCGACAAAATACAATAAGGTTTTGGGACGCGCTGTAAATGGAAACAATGGCAAAATTAAGACAAAAGAATTTTGTTTAGAGGCGCAGTTGTATTTGTTGAGACAGGATGTTTTTGGGATTCGGATAGGGTAGTAAGCTATTTTATAGGAGAAAGTTTCGCCTCTAAATTAGCGGTTAAAGCGAAAACAAGAAATTTTGAATCTATTATGGTTATTACATATTATGAATCTGAATCTATTCATTCCTATTTTTGCTAGTTTGTCGCATTTCTTTTTCGGTTTTTATGTTTTTAGATTGAGACCTCGACAATCGACGCAAACGATCTTTTTTATATTAAATTTGTTACTTTCTCTCTGGATGATGATCCAAGTGGCGAGAGGATTTCTTCCGCTTTCTTACCGAAACTTAGCGCTGAATATTACGTTTCTTCCGATTTCTTTTGCGCCATTCACACTATTTGTCTTATTTAAGAAAATTGAAAACAAAGATCAGCCGATTCCAACATGGGCAAAACTTATTCATTTTTTCGGGTCTATCTGTATCGTTTACACTTGTCTTTCCCAGAGAATGGCTACTTTAAAAGATCCGGAAAACTTCATTTTTGATCTGAATTTAAACTATCACCTTTTAGTAATATATTTATCCTTTTGGATGCTATTGGCAATTATTACCGTCACTCGGACAATGCTATTAAAACGAGGGGACTTCAAAGTTAGGCTATTTTTGGTTTTATTAGGAGCCGCACTTGTATTACCGATAACGACCGCGTTCGTTTATTTTCTTCCTTTAATCGGTATATATAAACCGCATTTATCTTCCATAGGTCTTATCTTTGCGTCAATTCTATGGGCGGTCGCAATTCTTCACTACGACGCCTTTAAAATTAAGGCGGAAGTATTGAAAGGAGGTAATGTGCCTTTGCTGAATAGGGTGGCGTCGGTAGGATTTTTGAAGCTGTTGGAAAAGCTAGATCCTATGAGATTTGTTCAAAAAAGTTCACATGAAAAAGAAGAAATAACCAAACAGATATTGATTCAGGATTACACTCTTGCGGAGAAAACGGGAGAACTCTCGTTAGAAAAGAGAGCGCGAATACTATCGAAAAAATTCGGAAAGTATTTTAAGTAGTCGAGTTTGATTTATTTTTCGAAACAGCTGTGATCATTTGGTAGATCAGGTTTCTGGTCTCCGGCGGGATTTCCTTATAAAATGCTATCAAAATTTCTTCCGCCTTGTCATTGGAAATTTTATTCCAAAGAAAGTCCCTTTTCTTCATTTTTTCTAAAGTTTCAGAACTTTCATCATTGATTACGTTTACTTCCGGGTTGCCTTGCCCTTTGATCAGCCAAAGTCCAGAA
The DNA here is from genome assembly GCF_002811985.1 of Leptospira adleri. Taxonomy (GTDB): domain Bacteria; phylum Spirochaetota; class Leptospiria; order Leptospirales; family Leptospiraceae; genus Leptospira; species Leptospira adleri. Next base: position 4,382 of record NZ_NPDU01000008.1, on the reverse strand, counting down.
ATCCGATGTATGTATTCGATTTCAGCGGCAATTTTATCTAGAAGAGGACGTTTGTCGTTGCATATATAACTTATATAGTTTTGGGATTTTCCAATCGAAGTGGCAAAGTCTTGGTCATTCATAGCCAAGATATTCTTTATCGCGTAGCGAAGCCTTTTTCCGGGAGTGGAAAAATCGATATTTTCAATCGGTATTGTGATAATTTTATTTGACATGGATCACAAATTGGCTTACGATACGTAAGTGAAATCCTTTTTGTTTAGTGAGAAATAAGAAATCAAATTCTGATCCATGTTTGCAATCATATTTTGTAAATTATAAATGAATACAGAATTTTTTAAAGCATAAAAAGTATATTAAGAATATTTGAATCGTTTTTATATCTATTTTGCTTATTTTAAATAGTTAGGCGCCGCATCTTATAAAATAAAAGAGTCACGACGAGTTTGAAAACGTTTTTTTGAAGGTTCTCATTTCAGATCGAAGATGAGTATTTAGGTTGGTGCAAATGTCGAAATGGTATGATTCATATGAACTTGAATTTTCTTTAGGAGCATTGCCTAGATTGAAAGAAAAGATCAAGGAATCAATTGTCTGGAAGAAAAAAAAAGAGAAAGCGCCAATGCGACTTCGACTCGAAATTCTGATTCTGAGATTGTTCTTAAAGAAAAGAATTCTGATCAGGCGCTTAGATTGGTCCAAGAACGAATTAAAATCTATTTTTTCTGAAAAAGTAGTTCTCCAAAATTTGTTAGAGGAAAGAGAAAACCAATTTATTTTATTAGAAAAAGAAAATTTCGAATTGAAAAGACAATTAGAATTGCTCGGATTTATCGAAAGTTCGGGACGGAATTGAATTCAATGATTGCTAAGACGCTGATTTTAGAATTCCTGGAAACGAAATTTTATGGAATCTAACCTTGCGTCGAATACCTAAACAACGATTTCGATTAAAAAAGATTTATTTAGAAGATCGGCAAAATTTTGGTGATCTTCAATTTTAGTTCGTTTTCCCGAAAGATCTTTTCTAAGAAGTCAATCGTTAAGAAAAAGCAATTGCCAAAAGAAAAATGGACTTGTCTCTTCTGAAGTAACAAGCATAAGAATTTCAATCTTTTGCTTCGCACTCGATAATTACTAACGATATAACCTTTCGCAAAATCTTCTTCGAATTGTTCTCGTAGATTTCCGGTGACCATTGTTCGGATTTTTCTTTTTGCGCAAAAACGTGGTTAAAAAATTTCCCAACTCATTACATTCGAAAAAGAGCTTGCTAACGAACGCAAAATTCTTGATTTTCTCGATGACCGATTCTAAGATCATTTAGATCAAATTCGATTTAACAATATCGTATGTTAGAGTCGTTTATTGATTCATGGAAAAACGGAAAGAGAACGCACGTGAAAACGAATTTAAAGTTTCTGGATGCGACTACCGGATTAAGATCCGATTGCGGCGACAGTCTTATCATTCAAGAATCTTCCGGATTCCTTGGATGGGACGGAGTTGTCCTTGAAATCGGAAGTAGTCCCGAATTTTATCCGATTGATATTTATACTCCTTATTTTTACTTCGCTATGGATATGGGCGGCCTTCGCTGGAAGACCAGAAAGAATGGAGTCGATCTGGATCTTCATACGGAGGCTGGTCAGATTTGGATGAATCCTCCCTACGTTCCTTTTACACATTCCGTAAGAGAAGAATGCCATTTTACAATCCTGGCAATCGAAGAGGATCGCTTGCTCGATGCGACTAGAGTCCTTTCCGAGAGGGAAAAACAATCCCTCGTGTTTCTAAATACATATAACGTCGAGGATAGCGTTCTAAAACATTTTATCGAACTCTTCGTTTTAGAAATGAGAGCCAAAGGTAGAAATCAGTCTTCGTATCTGGAATCTCTCTTGACGAGTTTCGCGGAATACTTCCTGAAAAATTATTCCAATTATTTGGATTCACCCGATCAGGAAATTTCGAAGCTGAGTGATGAGAATATAGAGACGATCAAAAAAATGATCTTAGAAGAAATTTCCGAAAAAATCATGATCGAAGATATGGCTGCGGAAATCGGGATGAGTAAATTTCATTTTCTCAGAGAGTTTAAGAAAACGACGGGAGAAACTCCCTATCAATACGTTTTAAAACTTCGCATCTCCGAAGCGGAAAGGTTATTATCGGTTCCTGATTATAAAATTTCAAAGATTGCCTACGAACTCGGTTTTAACGATCAGAGTCATTTCACAAACGCGTTTCGAAAGGCAAAAGGCGTCTCTCCTCAATCTTATCGAAAGAGCAAGATTTTACAAATTCCGGGCAATAGTTTACAAGAATAAAAGCGGAATCTTGCGTATCCTGAGTTGAAAGAGGATACCATGAAACTTAGCAAATTAATCGCCGTTGTCGCCCTGATTGTAACTTGCGGAAATGATAATGCAGATGAGCTCCAAATCCAATCGACTGTGGAAGCCGTTTTCACGAGCGTCGATCAAAGAGATTGGGAAAAACTCCAGTCCCTTCTCGCCGAAACAATTCATGTAGATTATACTTCGCTTTCCGGCGGCCAACCTTCGGAGATAGGCGCGAGCGAAATTGTCGACTCTTGGAAAAACTTCCTTCCCGGATTCTACAGCACTCATCATCAGGTCGGGAACTTCCAAATAGAAAAAAAAGGCTCTGACGCAAGCGTCAAGTTTTCCGGGATCGCGTTACACTATCTTCCGATAGGAAAGGGAGAAAAGGAATGGGTCGTTTCCGGAACTTACGAATTTAAATTGAGGAAAACGGAAAGCCGGACTTGGACGATTCAATCCATGAAATTCAATTTGGAGCATCAGAGCGGGAATCTAAAATTAGGATCGTATGCTATTAGCAATGTAAAGAATCATGAGAAATTCTCGCACCAAGCGGTTCCTTTTGAATCGAAAATGATAGTATCCAAGTTTTTCGGATCATTAGAAAATAAAAATATTCCGGAATTCTTAAATATTTGGAACGAGTCGGGTATACAAAGAATGCCTCTTTCCCCGCCTAATTTTCCGAAAGAACTCGCAGGAATTTCGATGATCAAAAAACAATACTCGGGTCTTCCCGATAATTTCAGTTCGATGAAATTCCTTTACAAGGTGTTCCCAACTGAAACTGAAAATAAAGTGATAGTTCAGTATTCAGGAAAGATCGCATTGAAGACCGGCGGCGAGTACAATAACAATTATGTCGGAATCTTGGAATTGAAGAATAGAAAGATCGAGAAATTCACTGAATACTTCGACCCTGAAATACTGCAGAAGGCTTTCGGAAGAAAATTATTTGAAAACTTCTCTGTGGAAAACGGAATCCGGAAGGTCGAATTTCTGAGTCAAGGTCTGAAACTCGTAGGGAAAATTCATTTACCACCGGATTTTGACGAAAGAAAAAAATACGCGGGAGTAATCGTGACGGGAAGTTGGACGACCGTAAAGGAACAAATGCCCGATTTGTATGCGCGTAAACTTGCGAAAGAAGGTTTTGTTGCACTTACGTTTGATTTTAGAAATTACGGAGAAAGCGAGGGCGAGCCCCGGAATCTTGAAAAACCGAACTTAAAAATACAGGATATTGAAAACGCCACGAAGTATATGCAGACATTATCATATATCGATTCACTCAACGGACTGGCGATATGTGCGAGTTCGGGATATTTAAGTGAGGCTCTGGCGAAGGGTTTAAAACTAAGTAGGGTCGCGTTCGTTGCTCCTTGGCTTCATGATAAGGAGCTGGCCGAGTTTGTCTATGGCGGCCCGGAAGGGGTTGGAAAATTAAAGGAAAAAAGCGACCAAGCGGAGTACTCATATAAGAAATCGAACAAAGTGAAATACGTTCCCGCAGTCAGCGAAACCGATTCGACGGCGGCGATGTTTGGTCCGTTCGATTACTATCTCAATGAGAAGCGGGGAAAAATTCGAGAATGGCGAAATCAATTTGCAGTGATGGGTTGGAGAGATTGGTTGGAATTTGATCCTATACCCAGCGCAAAAAAAATCAAAACTCCCATTCTAATGATTCATAGCGAGGGGGCAGCGATTCCGAACGGAGCCAGACTTTTTTATAAGGATTTAAGCGCTGAAAAGAAATTCGTTTGGGTCGAAAAGGCCACGCAATTTGACTTTTACGATCAGGAACCTTATACGTCGGACGCAGTTAAAAAAGTCAAGGAATGGTTTTTAAAATAGCCGACGCAGGTGAAGATAGAATTCTCATAAAAAAACCGCCTCGAAAGTTTTCGCTTCCCAAGGCGGTTTAAAAGATATTTAAAAATTATAAGAACCTGTCCTAAAACTGGGACAGGTTCTTGCAGCTTAATCTTTCCGACAAAATAAAATAAGGTTTTGGAACGCGCTGTAAATTTC
>NZ_NPDU01000079.1 GCF_002811985.1 Leptospira adleri | reverse complement strand
CGGTAGAAGAAGCTCTCATGGAGATGTATCTCGCTGGAGTTTCTGTTCGGAGAGTCGAGGATATCACCGAGAGCCTCTGGGGAACGAAGGTTTCTCCTTCAACGATCAGCAAACTCAACCAGAAAGTTTTTGTTCAGATTGACGAATGGAGAATCCGTCCGCTTACCGATGAATATCCTTACGTTTACTTGGACGGACTTTACTTGAAGAAGTCCTGGGGCGGAGAAGTTCGTAACGTAGCGATTCTTGTAGCCATAGGAGTCAATTCAGAAGGATTTCGAGAAGTTCTCGGTTCCATGGAAGGAGCCAGAGAAGACAAAGAGAGTTGGCAAGCCTTTCTGAAGCATTTAAAGGACCGGGGACTCAGAGGAGTGGACTTAATCATCTCAGACAAATGTTTAGGCTTAGTGGAATCGATTCCTCATTTCTTTCCTGAATCTCAATGGCAGAGATGTATTGTCCATTTTTACAGGAATGTATTTGGAAAGGCTCCAAGAAGTTCCTTTAAAGTGATTTCACAAATGTTGAAAGCGATTCATTCTCAGGAAAACAAAGAAGAAGCTTTGAAGAAAGCCAGCTCTGTGACTGAACGTTTGACGGAAATGAAATTGAAGGAAGCGGCTAAAGTCATTTCCGATGGTATCGCCGAAACTCTCTCCTATATGGATTTTCCTTCCGAGCATTGGAGAAAAATTCGAACTAACAATCCTTTAGAAAGAATCATCAAAGAGATCAAGAGAAGAACAAAGGTCGTAGGAGCTTTCCCTGATGGGAAGTCTGCTCTCATGTTAGCTACCGCTCGTCTCAGGCACGTTGCATCAACTAAATGGGGAACTAAAAAGTATGTTGACATGGAGAAATTAAAAGAGTTAAAAACTTTAAAGCTCATGGCTTGATCGTGTGAGGAGAGCTCTTCTCAAGTTCTCATTTGTGCGAAACTTTAAGGACACTATCTAAAGTTCGAATGTAAGTCCTTGCCGGATCGGTTTACTTTGTCGGAAGAAATGAAAATCAAGTGTATTCCAAGGTTGTAAATAAGGAAGAATTCTATTTTATGAAATTCGAACCCTTTGTGTGAGTTCCTACAAATTACAAGTAATTTGAATTCTTTTGGAGATTCTGAATTGTTCTGTATTATCCAACGAAAGTATGAGTTCCTACTTTTCCGTTTTTCGGAGCGCACTGATATGAATTCGGATTTTGAATCAGGTCGAATTCAAAAAGAAATTTTGCTTAGAAAATTCTTCTCCCAAAAATAATTCCGAAAGAAGAATTTTAAGAATCCTATTTTTTTGGAAACGTTTTCTTATAGAGCTCCAAAGAATCCAAAACGATTTGTCTGGCTAGTTTTGCATTTTGGAATTCTTCTATGACGACGGTCTTTTTTTCGAGCTTTTTATAATCTTCAAAGAAATGTTTTAATTCCAATGTGAAATGAGGCGGGAGCTCCGAGATATCGTTGATATGATTGACGGACATATCGTTTGCCGCAACGGCGATGATCTTGTCGTCCTCTTCTCCGGAATCCAACATCCGCATCACTCCGATCACTTTCGCTTTTACCAGGCAGAGAGGTTCCAATTCAACCTGAGAAAGAACCAAAATGTCCAGAGGATCGTGATCTCCGCAATAAGATTGAGGAATGAATCCGTAGTTCGCAGGATAATAAAAAGAAGAATACAAGACCCGATCTAATTTTAGAATTCCATATTCCTTATCTACTTCGTATTTCGCCCTGCTTCCGCGTTTGATTTCAATAATTCCGTTCACAAATTCCGGAATCTCTTCTCCCGGAGAAATATCATGCCAAGGGTGTACCATTACTGAAAGCTATTTAACGGTTTTAAGGAAGGCAAGTGTAAAATGCCCAACTTTTTAGTTTCGTTTTTTCAAAATAAAGAATCAAAAGTTACAAAATGAGGAATCAACCTCTTAGAAACCGGAAAATTCTCAGTTGATTCTGCTTGAATCCAAAAAACCAAGAATCTCTGGTCGGAAGTCCGGAGTTCCTAAAAAACAAATTGGAGCTTTTTCTTATAAAAAAGGAAATTTTGGTAAATAAATTTTCTGCCAGGCGTTGTCTTGAATGAGGACAATTTTATGCGAAAACTAACTCTTCTTACAACAACGTTCTTCGCTTTCCTAGTTCACTGCGCTCAAGCAGACAAAATGCAATTGGACGCCTCAAAGGGTCTGGGAACGGTCATCCAAGTAGTGGCCACAGAAGTCGTAAACGCTCCAATGAGCACGCAACAGAGTTCCGGATCTACATCCGGAGGAACAAGCGGTTCGAGCGGCTTCAATTTTGGAGGAAACGTTTCCGGTTTAGTCAACGGAAGTCTTACTTTGACAAACGGAAGCGATACTGTTACCGTTCTTCCTTCTTCTCCGGGAATCACGGGGGGAGCCGGGACCTACCAATTCTCCGCCAAATTAAACAACGGAGCGGGCTACAACGTTTCTATCACCGGATTTCCGACCAATCTTTCTTGCAATCTATACAACAATTCGGGGACCGCTTCCGGAAATATTACCAATATCGATATCTACTGTTTTTCCGTAGTTCTCACTTCTTCTCTTACTGTAGTCGAAGGTACGACCAATTCTTCCACGAATTTCACTCTAAACCTCTCTCATCCTCCGGGTCCAAACCCTTCGAGCACCGTTTCGGTTACGTATCCAAATTTTCCCACAAATTTGAGCGTAAATTCCTCCTTACCGACCACTTTAGGAACCACAACCGTGAACCGAATCGTCAGTGGAACGAATGAGACTGGAACCGCCGATTTCGCCGATGAAAGCGAAGTCATTACCGCGAGAGTATCTCAATCCATCGGAAGTGCGACCAACATATCAACGACTTCTAATATTACAATTTCTGATAATGATAAAAGAATGTATATGGTAAACGCCGGGAACGGAGGAACCGGAAATTTTGGAGGAAAGGCCGGGGCCGATACTCTTTGCTCTTCCAATAAACCGGGCGGAGTTTCAGGAACTGTGATTGCGCTCTTGGGAACTTCTACAAGAAAACCCCTTCCCACGCCAAGCAGCGACTGGCCCTTAAAACCGCTTTATACTTATTATAGAACCGACAACACAACGATCATAGCGTCGTCTAACAGCGCTTCGATTCTTCCATTCTCATGGACGAATAAGGTGAGTTCCAACCCCGGAACCACGGCTGCATTTGCTTGCCAAATTGGAAGCAACGCTTGCGGATATATCACGGGAATGGACAACACGTGGACGGTTCTCCTCGCTCAGAATTGTTCCAACTGGACGAGTTCAAGTGCGTCCGTGGACGGAATGACCGGTTGGGCGGGAAGCATCACTTCCGCAGCGATCGATTACTTTGCTTCCACCTGCGACGCGTTAGGTTCTTCCGCAAACGTTATTTGCGTTGAGCAGTAAATCAAAAAAGCATGAATCTTCGGTTCAAAACCGACGGTGAAAGAAATTCTTCTTAAGCTTTCGGTTTCCAGCTCCAGGTAACGGCCAATAACCCGAGCGCTATCAAAGTAGCGCCGATGATCAAATACAAGGATTGTTCCCAGTGAAATCCTTCTTGTTTGCTCATCCAACCCACCGCTTTCGAAAGACTTGTTCTTCCAAGATAGCCGAATAAACCGATAAAACCCGCCGCAGTTCCGACCGCTTTTTTCGAAGTAAAGTCAAGCCCCGCAACTCCTAAAAGCATAACGGGCGGATAGATAAAAAAGCCGACCACACCGAATAACGTTAGATCGAGCCAAAGATGACCCGGAGGAGTAAAGAGCAACCCCGTTAAAGCGAATAAGATGGGCACCATACAAAGAAAACTAACCATTCCCCTTTTGCCCCCGAGTTTATCCGAACCCCAACCCACGAGCAGCGTGGAGCCGATTCCCGCAAATTCATATATCAAAGTGCTCACCCCGCCTTTTTCCAAAGTAGCGCCCTTTGCAAACTTTAGATAAGTAGGTCCGATGTCCGTCAGACTATAACGAACAACGTAGACGAAAAAGTTGGCGAAAGCAAACGTCCAAATATAATAATTTTTGAATACAGATTGAACGATGATTTCTCTAAAACTAAGTTCTCTTTCCTGATCGGCCACGGGAATTCTTAAGTCTTTCTCGGGATCCTCTTGGTATTCCTCAATCGACGGAAGGCCAACGGATTGCGGAGTATCCACCAAACGAAAAAGAAGATAAACCGCGGTCAAAATCGCAATCGAAGCGGGAATATAAAATGCATTTCTCCAACCCCACCATGATGCGCTGTAAGCCGCGACCACTCCGACCAAACCGCCGCCTACGTTATGCGCGATGTTCCAGATCGCAAACTTCGATCCTCTCTCCGAAACTCCGAACCAATGACCCAAAGATCTTCCGCAGGGAGGCCATCCCATCCCCTGAACGAATCCGTTCAAAGCCCAAAGATAAAAATGAGTTTCATAGCTGCTGGACGCCCCGAAAAACAAATTACAGACCGCGGTCAAAATTAAACCAAGAGGCATGAAGAATCTGGGGCTGCTTCTATCGGATAGAGCTCCCATAATAAATTTACCGATCCCATAGGTTATCGCAGTCACGGCGAGAATATTCGTAATCTGTTCTTGGCTATAGTGAAGCGCTTCTCCCATTTCCTTGGAAACGACGGGAAAGTTATTCCGAACTAAATAAAAAACCGCATAACCGACAAAAGTTGCTTCTAAGATTCTCCAACGAAAGCGGGGATATTTTTTTTCAATCACTTCGGGAGGTAAGAGGGGTTTTGGGTGAGCCGGTAAAATCCAGCGGAATAACGAAATCATTAGGCCACGATCTTAAAAAACCAAGGTCGCTTTACAAGATCATTTTCTATCGAAAAACGAAACCTTAACTCTGAAACAATGAAAAAACTCTCCATCTACTCATTCGTTTTTATCCAAGAATTCTTAAAAAATGAATATGAGATCGGCAGAAGAATTTTGAAAGGGTTACTTCACAATTTTTCAAGGCTTTGACTACGTACAAAGGGTTACTCAATCCAAAAATCAAATTCCCTTTCCGATTCTAAGAATCTAATAAAACCATCTTGGAAATCTCAAAAATAAAATCGTCGGAATAAAATTAGGGTTCCCGTTTTGAAAGGAAAACTATATCTTTTTATAACTCACTATTTATGGTTAAATTTCCATCGAAATCTGCCCCGGTCCGAGTTTCCCTTTTTTATCTCATACTAGCTTCTGCTTGGATTTTTTTCTCAGACAAATTTATCGGCCTTCTTTCATTCGATCCATTCATTCTTACCACATTGCAAACCTACAAGGGTTGGGGTTTTGTCGGAATCACGACGCTGCTCTTATTTATCATTCTCAACCGCTATTTCATTCTCCTTAAAAAAGAATCGGATGAACAGAAGGTGGCTGAAACCGCGCTCCTTGAATCGGAACGAAGATTTCGCGTGACTTTAGAGAACATCAATCTGATCAGCTTAGGATTGGATTCAGAAGGAAACATTACGTTTTGCAACGATTATCTTCTCAATCTGACGGGTTGGAAAAGGGAAGAACTCATCGGAAATAATTGGTTCGATTATTTTTTACTTCCGGAAGAAAGAGAACAAGTGCTGTCGATTTTTAAGGAAGCGATTCGAACAAATTCTCTTCCGCTTCATTACGAAAACTATCTCAGAACAAGAAACGGTGAAAAAAAATTGATCCAGTGGGATAATACGATCCTCCAGGACATGAACAATCAGATTATCGGAACGATCAGCATCGGGACCGATATCACAGATCGCAAACGTGCAGAATCAGATCGACTCGAACTGGAGAGACGTTTGTTGCACGCACAAAAATTAGAAAGCCTAGGAGTATTGGCCGGAGGAATCGCTCACGATTTCAACAATCTCCTCGGCGGAATTTTCGGATATATCGATCTCGCGCGTGAAAAAGCGGAAACCGGAGAACCAAATATCAGATATCTCGATAAGGCGATTACCGTTTTTAATCGAGCCAAGGATCTCACTCAACAACTTTTGACGTTTGCAAAAGGCGGTAAACCGATCAGAAAAACTGGATCTTTAGCGCCGATTATAAACGACTGTGTTCTATTTTCTTTGAGCGGCTCGAACGTATCCTGTCACTTTGAAATAGAAGAGAATCTTGGACTTTGCGATTTCGACGAGAATCAAATTCATCAAGTTGTGGAAAATATAATCATCAACTCAGTGCAATCAATGCCTCTCGGAGGAACGATCCACGTTTCGGCAAAGAATATGTATCTCGGTAAATACAATTCGGTTCGACTGAAGGAAGGAAACTACATTCAGATTTCCGTTCAGGACAGCGGGATCGGAATTCCAAAAGATTTACTCCCGAGGATTTTTGAACCTTTCTTTACTACCAAACAAAAAGGCACTGGGCTCGGACTCGCCACATCTTATTCCATCGTTCAAAAGCACGACGGTGGAATCGAAGTAAAATCGGAGTTAGGCGTGGGCAGCACGTTCAATATTTATTTGCCGGTTTCTCAAAACGATCTCAAGACAATTGTTCCTAAGGAAACGAACCATCATACCGGACTTGGAAAAATTCTCATTATGGACGATGAGGATTTTATCATCGAAATCTTCTCGGAAATGCTGGAAAAAATGGGATATCAGATAGTTTCCGCAAAGAATGGAAGCGACGCGATCCAACTTTTTAAAGAAGCTAAAAATTCTTCTGCCCCGTTCGATATTTTAATTTTTGATCTTACGATTCCCGGCGGCATGGGCGGTGAGAAGGCGATCTCCGAAATCAGAAAATTGGATCCGAAAGTGATTGCGATCGCGTCCAGCGGTTACTCGGAAGACCCGGTTATCTCTTCACCGAAAGAATACGGTTTTTCCGCAAGTCTTCGTAAACCGTTTCGTAAAAACGATCTCGCCGAACTTTTGGAAAAACTTCTCAGCGGCAAAACTCACTATACGTTCTAAGTCGTTTAAAACGAAACGTCCCTTTCTAGATTCAATTTCATCGAACTTTCTTTTTGATTTGCAATTTACGAAAGTAAGAATTTTATTTTTCGATCATGATAGAATTCAATCCGCATATCATAAAAAAATTAAAATTTAAGAACGGATACAAAGTTTTTATATTCGATTCCAAAGGGGTGGTTTTCCCCGAACCGACTGACGGTATTCGATTTATCGATCGCGGTTCGGAAGCGGATGGAATTCTTTTTTTTGCAGATTCGGTATCCACTCTAAATTCTTCGTTTTTAAAAATCAGAAAACTTCTGAAAGACGATACGATATTTTGGGCGGCTTATCCGAAAAAAAGTTCGAGTATCAAAACGGATTTGGAAAGAGATCACGGCTGGGATTTACTTTCGAAAAACGAATACGAAGGCGTCGCATTGATATCGTTAAACGAAACTTGGTCCGCAATGAGATTCAAAAAAAAGGATAAAGTAAAAAAAGGAGGTTCAAAAGCGGAAAAACAAAAAAGACCTGAGCTCACGAAATATATAGACTATAAAAAGAAAGTAGTTCGACTTCCGGAAGACGTTCTCAAACTTTTTTCCAAAACGAAAAAGGCAAAACAATCCTTCGAAGATCTTCCTTGGTCGCATCAAAGGGAACATATCGAATCCATCTTAGAAGCCAAAACTTCCGAAACAAGGACTAAGCGAATTTTAAAATTGATGGATCACTTAAATCCAAAGAAGCTGAAATAAATTTCCTATGAGTAAGATACGAAAAAGAAATCTTAAAATCAAAACTTGATTCTTACCAAGGATAAAAATCCAAAATCGCTCCGTCCGAAATTTCAGCTAGTTCGCTCGGATGAAGCGCAATTCCGTCAGAACTCAGTCCGGCTCGAATATCTCCGCTTCCGTTAAACGGCTTCGCGTTCAGTCCCGTTCTCTCCGCGGTTTCAAAGAATACGGGAAAGTATTCCGGCAGGGAATTCTTCTTTTTTCTTTTTCCAAAAAAAGGATATCTCAGAGGTTTGAAAATTTCCATTCCCAAATAAGAGCGTATATAAGGATCTAAAAAGATTCTCGCGCAAACCTGAACGCTGAATGGATTTCCGGGAAGACCGAACACGACCGTATTTTCCTTTTTTCCAAACCATATCGGCTTCCCTGGTTTTAATAAAACTTTATGAAATATTTTTTTGACTCCGAGTTTTTCCAGAAGAGGCGGTATCAAATCCATGCTCCCCATAGAGACGCCGCCGGATAACAATAGAATATCCGACTTTAAACCTTCGCGCAGGGCTTCCATAATTTTCGATTCCTCGTCCGGAACCAAGACGACCGATTTCGGCCTGATCTTAAATCGATCCAAAATCGCAATCAAAGAATAAGAATTAGAATCCCGGATCTGATACGGAAGTGGTGAAGATCCGACCGGAACAACTTCGTTTCCAGTGGATACCACGGAAACTTTCGGAGGAGACTTTACGGAAACAACGTCCACACCTAAGGAAGCCAACAAGGATATTTCGGACATTCCGATTTTAACACCCGCTCGGATCACAAGTTCTCCCTTTTTTAAATCTTCCCCTTGAACGGCTATATTCATAAAATGGAATACTTTTTCGGATTTGAATCTTACTTGCAGGTTCGAATTCTCGTTGGCGATTTCTTGACTATCTTCGACTTTGATCACTGCGTCGAGACCTTCCGGAACGGCCGCTCCCGTCATGATCTTAACGATTTCTTCATTCGGATCCAATTCGGACTTCATCCCGGCAGAAATTTCCTTCTTACAATGATAAGTTTTCGATGAATCGTATTCGGAGCTTTTGATCGCATAACCGTCCATCGTTGAACGGTGAAAAGGCGGATAATCCCGATCCGCATATACGTCCTTCGCGAGAATTCTTCCTAAACTCTCCTCGAGACGAACGTCTTCAGGATTTGCCCCGGAAACTTCCGCGAGAATTTTCTCAAGCGCCTCCTCGATCGAAATCAATGTCCTTCCCCTCTCATCATCTTCTTTGCGTGAAAGATCGCTGGAAAAATCGCCTTGAGGCTTTCTCTTGCGCCGTTAGAACTTCCAGGCACACAAACGATTAACGTTTTCTTAATTCTTCCGGCTAAAGAACGGGAAAGCATCGCGTAAGGAGTTCTATCTTGTCCGAACGAACGCATCGCCTCGGAGATTCCGGGAATTTCCTGATCCAAAAGTTTTCGAATCGTGTCGGTCGTGTTGTCCCTCGGTCCCAAACCGGTTCCTCCGGTGGTTACGATTAGATCGATTCCCGAAGAGACCCATTCTTCCACTTTCTTGCGGATCTCATCCGGCTCGTCCGGAACAATGATATATTCATGAATTAGAACATTCGATTCTTTTAATATAATTTCGATTATTTTACCGGAACCGTCCTCGCGTTTACCCGCAAACGCGGAGTCCGAACAAACCAAAATCGCAGCTTTCGAACCTTCCGCAAACTTGGAGAATTTGGTTTCACTTTTTCCTCCCTTCTTTTCCAATAAACGAATTGATGAAATTTCGAGTTCTTTGTCGATCGGCTTTAGCAGATCGTAGATCGTCAAGGCGGCGACGCTGAGTCCGGTCAATACTTCCATTTCTATGCCGGTCTTTCCGATCGATTTTGCCGTCGCCGTAATTTTAACGCCCTTTTCCTCAAGTTCAAAGGAGAGATCAAAAAAGTCGATAGGAACCGGATGACAATGAGGAATGAGATCGGAAGTTTTTTTGGAAGCGAGAAGCCCGCTCGCCTTTGCGATTCCGAAAAGGTCCCCTTTAGGAAGAGTATTCTCTCTAATTCTTTTTAACGTTTCAGGCGCACAATATACGAACCCTTCCGCCACCGCTGAGCGGAGGCTGGTCCTTTTTTCGGTAATGTCGATCATTCTTTTGTCCTAACTGAGCGAATACGGACGGTGGATAAGCGATCGAAGGGAATCCATTTCGGAATAGAAATGGACTATATTTCCTATGATCAATAGAGCCGGAGATCGCACTTCTTTTTCTTTTGCGATCCATTGAATATCACCCAAGGTCCCGGTGATCATTCTTTGAGATTCTAAGGTTGCATTTTCTATGATTGCAACCGGAACCGTTTCCGAATTTCCGCAAGAGATCAAATCATCCACAATCTCTTCTAAAGAATTCAAACCCATATAAACTACGAGAGTTTTTCCTTCACAGGAAAGATTTTTAAAACTCTCGGAATTTTTTCCATTCTTTCCGTGACCGGATAAATATAAAATTTCTTTGGAATAATCTCGATGAGTAAGAGGAAATCCGAGATTCGCGACCGCACCCGAAGCCGTCGTAATTCCAGCCACGATCTCACATTCGATTCCAAGCGTTAAAAGTGATTCCACTTCTTCGCCTACCCTTCCAAAGACGGAAGGATCTCCGCCTTTCAAGCGCACTACGACTTGGTATTGAAGCGCCATATCCGCGATTTTACGATTGATTTCGGCTTGTTGACAACTGTGTTGTCCCAGTCGTTTTCCAACGTAGATCAGTTCCGTTTTCTTACGGCACATTCTCAATATCCGTGAGGCGACGAGATCGTCGTAGAGGACGACTTCGGCCTTTCGAAGAATCTTTACGGCCTTTCTTGTAAGCAGTTCCGGATCTCCGGGACCGGCGCCGACGAGATATACTTTTCCGTAATTAGGATTCACTTTGAAGTTCCGGCTTCGGATAAATCCGCAGGAGTATTATAATTTAAGAATATACTTGAACGATCACTCCCGACTTCGAAAGCCGTTCCATTTGAACGTTCGAGCGTTTTTTTCGGAGAAGAATCAAAACCGGGATCGTTCATCTTTCGAGCGACTTCGTTTAACAATTCGGAAGTGTAGATCGCCGGAAAAGGTTCGATGTTTCCTTCAGTCACACAAAAATAACTTTTCGCTCTGAAAGCAGCGCCGTACATCTTCAAAAGTTCGGAAAATACCCAAGGATCGGAAGAAGGCATATCACAGGCCAAAACCAAAAAATCCTCGTCCGGATACCGATCGTGTGCGGAAAGAATACCGGAGATCGGTCCGATATTTTCAAAACGATCCTCCACAAATTCGATATTCGAAATTACTTTTATATAATCGGATTTTTGCTCCTCTCGAATCGAGATCAAACATCCTTCGGTAAACGGCGACAACGTCCGAATTCTTTCTTCGACCCAAAGTTTTCCCCCGATTGAGAGCAGACCTTTGTCGTTCCCCATTCTTCTGGAATTTCCTCCGCACAAAACGAGTCCCTTCGGTTTTCGATTCGTCATCGGTTCACCTTCAATGGCGTATAACGTTCATGACCCGCCGCTCCGGCCGAACATCCGGCGCAGTTCAGGGTCCATTCCGAAGTTTGATCGGAATAGAATTCCTTTTTCCAGATCGGAACCTCGTGTTTCACACGATCGATGATATAACGATTCGCCTCGTAGGCTTCCTTGCGATGAGAGGACGCGGTGATCACACAGACGGAGGATTCTTCCGGATAAACCGTTCCGGTCCTATGCACGCAGATCGCCTTTTTTAAATGAAAGGCTTGGGTCGCTTCTTCTAATATTTTTGCGATCATAGGCTCGGCCATCGGCGCGTAAGCCTCGTAAAACAAATGAGTTACTTGTTTGTTTGAATTCGAGTTATCCCTGGGTTCTCCGCTGAACAATACGACCGCTCCGCAGGAAGGATCGTGTCCTTGAGAAAGTATCTTGTTTAGGTCGATCGGTTCTTCTTGAAGATACATTTCAGCCTCCGCTCAAAGGAGGAAGAATCAAAACGGTTTCTCCCTCGGCTACGATCCGATCGGCTCCGACCATCTTATCTTGAACCGCCCAAAGAGATACTTCGAGAATTTGACTCGTTTCCGGTTTTTTCTTTCTCATCTCCTCCACGACGTCCAAAACACGAACGGGAGATTCTAAATTTAATACGAAGTCGGGCTGAAAGTGGTCTTTTAAAATTCCGAATGTTTTTACCGTAACTTCCATCTTCAGCCTCCGATCGCCATCATCGTAAGATCGCTTCCCTTAAAACGAACGTCCTGTTTCTGACGCAAGGCAAGGATAAGAATCTGCTCCATATCGATTCCTTGTTCCCTAAGTTTCGGTAAAGGAAAACCCGTCGACGAACTCAGACAACCGTAAAGACTTCCCTTACTGTCCAAACGAAGACGATCACAATCGCTGCAGAAAGGGGCTGATTCGTTCGCGATGATTCCGAAAGAATTTCCGTTTTCCGTATTCCAATAATTTGCGGTGGAAGAAACCTTTCTCGTCTGCGGCGTAAGAACTCCGTAAACTTCCTCAACACGATCTAAGATTTCCTTTTGAGAAAAGATTGGAATCGTATCGGAATTTTGTAAATAGCCCATCTTCATCAGCTCCAGAAATCGGGGAAGAATTCCCTTATTCCAAGAATATTCAAGAATTGGAATGATCTGATCTTCATTTTTTCCACGCACCAAAGTAGAATTGATTCTTACTTTAAGTCCCGAATCGACCGCCGCATCGATTCCCTTTAACGTTTGTCTGAAAACGGAACGCCGACTCATAGTCCGAAAAGTTTCCGAAGTCACCGCATCCAGAGAAACGTTGATCGAATCCAAACCCGCTTCTTTCAGATCCGATGCTTGTTTGGAAAGAATCGAACCGTTCGTCGTCAGAGAAATTTGCGGGATTCCTAAATTCTTCAATTCCCTAACGAGAACTTTTAACCGGGGATAAAGGGTCGGTTCTCCTCCGGTAAGTCTTACTTTTTTTAAACCTAATAAACGATGAAGATCATAAACGATACCAATCCATTCATCCACTTCCAGGTAGGATTTTTTTTGCGTTAAACGGATATCCTCGTCCACACAATAAGTACAGGCAAAATTGCAACGATCAAGAAGACTGATTCTTAGAGTTTGAAAACTCCTTCCAAAACCGTCGCGTATCATACCGCATACCTCTTAACTCATTCTTTCGCTACCGAAGAAGAATCCACTGCGAGATAAACGGTTCCTCCTTCCACTTTTACCGGATAGGTTCGAACCGAATAAGAATCTCCAGAAATACATTCCCCCGTTTTTAGGGAGAACGATCTTTTGTGCAAGGGACAAGCGACCTTAGGTTCTCCTTTCGAGTCCCCGGTAAGTCCTCTCGATAAGACCATATCTCCCGTGTGCGGGCAGCGATTCTCACAAGCATACCACTTATCTCCTTGTTGGAAATGAAAAATTGCGATTTGTTCGTTACCAACTTTAGCGCACGTTCCCCCGTCCTGCGAGAATTCGGAGACCGGAGCGATTTCGATCCAAATTTTTTCCTCAAAAGCCGTTTCCATAAAACTCCATCCTCCTCTATCAAACCGATATTTCTTCTTTGATCCAATCGACGGGACGAATCTGCCCGCGTTCTTCGATAAACTGAATATTGCTATCGGGTTGATCGCTGTTTACAAAGTGTTTGAATTTCTTTTGTTTTTCGGGATCGTCGACGACCGCCTTCCATTCGCAGTGATAACTATCCACGAGCGTTTGCATCTCCGCTTCGAGTTGTTCGTTGATTCCGAGACGATCGTTGATGATGACGTCTTTGAGATAATCGATTCCGCCTTCGAGTTGTTTCAACCAAGCAGCGGTCCGGGTCAACTTGTCCGCAGTCCGAATGTAAAACATTAAGAATCGATCGATGTACTTGATACAAGTGTCCTCGTCTATGTCGGCGGCTAACAAGAGCGCGTGTTGCGGAGTTACTCCGCCGTTGCCTCCGACATAAAGATTCCATCCTTTTTCGGTTGCGATGATTCCGAAATCTTTGCTCTGGGCCTCGGCACATTCTCGGATACAACCTGAAACTGCCGCTTTCAATTTATGAGGAGAACGAATTCCGCGATAACGTTCTTCGATGCGAATTGCAAAGGACGTACTATCCTGCACTCCGTATCTGCACCAAGTCGAACCGACACAACTCTTCACGGTCCTCATAGCTTTCCCGTACGCGTGTCCGCTTTCGAAACCTGCGTCGACGAGATCGCCCCATATATCGGGAAGGTCTTCCATTCTAGCGCCTAGAAGATCGATTCTTTGTCCGCCTGTGATCTTACAATAGAGATTGAATTTTTTAGCGACTGCTCCGATGACGATGAGTTTTTCCGGAGTAATTTCGCCGCCTGGGATTCGGGGAACAACGGAATAGGTTCCTCCTCTTTGAATGTTGGCTAAGAATTTATCGTTTGTATCTTGAATCTCTCTGTGCTTTTTATGCACGATCGTTTCGTTCCATAAACTCGCGAGAATGGAAGCCACTGCCGGCTTACAAGTTTCACAACCCATTCCTTTTCCGCTTTCGGATAAAACGTCGTCGAAGGTTTTCAATTTTTTGACTTTGATTACTTGAAAGAGTTCTTGTCTTGAAAATGCAAAGTGCTCGCAGAGATGTTCAGTAACAACTTTACCGAGCGCCTTCAATTCTCCCTTGAGAAGAGAATTAACTTGCGGAATACAACCTCCGCAACCGGTTCCGGCTTTTGTACATTCCTTCAAGGAACCCATCTCAAAACACTCTTGATTTCGAATCGCGCTAACGATGTCCCCCTTGGAAACGTTATTACAGGAGCAAATCTTCGCTTCATCCGGCAGAGAGCCGGCGCCAAACGCCGATTCGGCGGAGACCGATCCGACGATGAGGCTTTCCGGTTCGGCGGGAAGTTCGATTTTGTTGAGATAGAGCGCGAGAAGATTGCCGTAAGCGCTTACGTCTCCGACAAGAATTCCGCCGAGAAGGGTTTTTCCGTCTTCGGATACGACCAACTTTTTATAAATTCCGGTAAGCGGATTTTTAAACGCGATGGGAATATGTTTTGATTGTCCAAGGGCGTCTCCGAAGGAAGCGACGTCCACTCCGATGAGTTTCAATTTTGTCGAAAGATCCGAACCGAAGTATTGTTTATAAGAATTTTCCGTATTACACAGATTATGCGCTACGATCTCAGCCATCTCGTAACCCGGAGCGACAAGACCGTAGATCATACCGTTGTGAAGCGCACATTCTCCGATGGAATAAATACCGGGAACATTCGTTTCCAAAAAATCATTCACGAGAATCCCGCCTCTTTCACCTAACGCGATTCCGGAAGATTTCGCGAGTTCGTCTCTCGGTCTGATCCCCGCAGAAATGACGAGCATTTCCGTTTCCAAAACAGATCCGTCTTGAAATTCCAAACCTGCAATGGAATAATCACCAAACGCACGTTTGGTGCTTTTTTCCAGATGGATCAAAACGCCCAATTCTTCTATTTTTGATTTAAGAATCGAAGAAGCCGCTTCATCCAGCTGACGGGGCATCAAACGAGAAGCGAATTCGACTACATCCGTTTTCAGATTCATATCGACAAGAGCCTTTGCCGCTTCCAGACCGAGAAGGCCGCCTCCGAGCACGGTCGCTTTTCCGACTGATTTTCCGTATTCCAAAATCTGTTCTAAATCTTCGATCGTACGATATACAAAGACTCCTTTTTTATCGATACCTTCAAAGTTAGGAACGAACGGAGCGGAACCGGTCGCTAAAACGAGTTTATCAAAATCGTAAAAATCTCCGAAGGACGTTTCGATTTTTTTGGAAATGGTATCGATTCCTATTACCTTTTCTTTCAGGTGAAGATCGATATTGTTCTCCAAATACCAGTTCTCCTTGGAAAGATAAAGCGGCTCTACCGAACGATTGGCAAAGTATTCCGAAAGATGAACTCGATCGTAAGCGCGTCTCGGCTCTTCGCCAAATATTAGAATTTCATACTTTTCTTTTCCGTTGAATTCTATCAATTTTTCGGCGAGACGATGTCCCACCATCCCATTTCCAATAATAACTAATTTCTGTTTCGACATCTTTGTTTCTCCGGAGAATTTTCGATTAAGCGGATTCCATTCCCAAATCCGCTTCGTCCGAGGACTTACTCCATACGTAGAAATTCGTTCCGTACAGAACCGCAGCGGCGACAAGGACGATACAGGCGAGCGCTGTAAAACCGGCGGAATAACTTCCCCAAGCGGACTTTAAAGACCCGAGCAAGTTGGGAACCAAGAATCCGCCTAACCCGCCAAAGGCTCCCACAAAGCCGGTGATAATACCGATATCTTTTTTAAAACGGGAAGGCACCAATTGAAAAACAGAGCCGTTTCCCAATCCCAAACAAAGCATTAAAAGAACAAACAAAGGAAGAATGACGCCTAACGCGGGCAATGTGGAGATTCCAAAAAGGATAAGAGACGCGACAAGCAAAACGACGATTAAAACGGAAGCGCCTCCGAAACGATCGGAAAGATAACCGCCGAACGGACGGACCATACTCGCTCCAATGATACAATAAGTCGTATAAAGGCCGGTAGTAACTTTATCAGCGCCGTATTGATCGTAATAAAACATCGGAAGAAAACTTGCAAGTCCCACAAATCCTCCGAAGGTGATGCTATATAAAAAACTAAAAATCATAGCGTCGCCGGATTTAATCGGAGATAAATATTCAAGAATCGTTTTACCGGAAGGTTTGATCTCGTCCTCTTTTGCAAAAAAGAAAAAGAAGATAAAAACCAAACTCATCGGAATCAACGCAAATCCGAATGCTGCGTGCCAACCGAAACTACGGGCGATATCGGGTGCGAATAAAGTTGCAAGAACGGAACCGCTATTCCCCGCGCCGGCAATTCCCATTACTAAACCTTGATATTTAGCCGAATAACTTCGGCTGGCAAGAGGAAGTGCGACCGCAAAGCTGGAACCCGCAACGCCCAACAACAAACCGATCGCAAAAACTTCGGCCATCGTGTTTCCGAACTGCCAACCTAAGACCAAGGGAATCATCGTCACGAGCATCCCGATCAATGCCACTTTGCGAGAACCGAAACGGTCGGATAGTAAACCCATCGGAATTCGCAACAAAGTCCCGCCTAACAACGGTATGGAGACCATCAATCCCTTTTGCGCCGGATTCAATTTGAATTCCTCGGCAAGAAAAACGCCAAGGGCGGCTAAAAGCATCCAAACCATAAAACTAAAATCAAAATAGAGAAAAGAGCTAAGCAAGGTTGGAAAGTGACCAGCTGATAAAAATTCCTTAAACTTTTTCATTTATAATTTTCCTTCTAATATTCGAACTCGGACAGAGTTCCCTGTGATAACAGAGCAAAAAACGTACCAGATCTGAGTTTTATTTAGAATCGCTGTTTCAATGCAGTTTAAAGCAGCCAATCAATGGTTTTGCAGAGATCTTCTTCGTTTCTTTTTTAGTCTTGCTTTCAATTTTCAGATTAAATTGCATACGTTATTCGCTGTTTATAAAATGAGCATTCGGTAAATCCTATTGGACATTCTTAACATTCTTTCACACCTCGAGTGATAAGAATCTATTATTTCAGTCATGTTACAAAACCAGGGAGAAATCGAACGACATTTGTCCGGGGCTTTGCTCATCGACCTTGCCTTATCTTCTATTATAGCTTCATTCTTCCAAAAAAATGCAGCTAATAGAATTGGTATCATTCTTGCATAGGGTGGTTGTGAATCATTCAGAGACTTACTCCACAACATGTTCCTACTGCGGCGTTGGATGCGGAGTGCTTGTACATAAACAATCCGAGCGTGAATTAAAAATAGAGGGAGACCCGAGTCATCCCGCAAATCGTGGGATGCTTTGTTCCAAAGGAATGAACTTAAATTATTCCCTCTTGGATCGTTCGGATCGATTAAAATTTCCTATGATGAGAAACGATAAATTCTCACCGCAAATAAGAACAGATTGGGAATCGGCCCTCAATCGTGTTTCACAAGATTTTAAGAGAATCATCCAAGAACACGGTCCGGATTCGGTCGGCTTCTATGTTTCCGGCCAATTGTTAACCGAAGAATATTACGTCGTAAACAAACTTGCGAAAGGTTTTTTAGGAACCAATAATATAGATACGAACTCAAGACTTTGTATGAGTTCCGCAGTCGTCGGCTATAAGATGGCGCTCGGCGAAGACAGTGTTCCTATCAGTTACGAAGATATAGAGTTAGCGGATTGTTTTTTAGTCGCCGGCGCAAATCCGGCTTGGTGCCATCCGATTTTATTTCGCCGAATCGAAGCAAGAAAACAATCGGATCCAAACGTAAAACTTATCGTTGTAGATCCGAGAAGAACTGAAAGTTGCGAAGATGCGGATCTTCATCTTCAAATTCTTCCGGGAAGCGATATTCATCTTTTTCACGCAATTGCGAGAATCTTGATCGAACAAGACCGAGTCGATTCCGAATTTTTAAAAAATCACACAGAGGGCTTTGAAGAATTAAGACAAAAAGTTTTTTCGGCAAGCGTTCAGGAATACGCGAAATCTTGCGATATACCTTCCGAACAAATTTTCAAAGCCGCTGAAATGATCGGAAACTCCAAAGGACTTCTTTCTCTTTGGGCTATGGGACTAAATCAAAGCGTGATCGGAGTTAATAAAAATCTAGCGCTTCTCAACCTTTCTCTTCTCACGGGTCAAATCGGTAAACCGGGCGCCGGTCCGTTTTCGCTCACGGGACAACCGAACGCAATGGGCGGTCGAGAAGTCGGCGGTCTTTGCAATCTTCTTCCCGCACACAGAAACTTAGCCGATCCGCATCACAGAGCGGAAGTCGCCCGATTCTGGGGAGTGACTTCCATCCAAGAAAAACCCGGATACAGCGCTACTGAAATGTTCGAACGTCTTCGGAGCGGAAAGATGAAAGCGATTTGGATCATCTGCACAAATCCAACGGTAAGTCTCCCCGACGCCCGTCTTGTGGAATCAGGTCTTCGTTTAGCGGAGTTAGTCGTCGTTCAAGATATTTCCAAAGATTCTTCCGCGATTCCGTTTGCGGACGTGATTCTTCCAGCGGCCGGTTGGGCGGAGAAACAGGGCACGATGACAAACTCGGATAGAAGAATCACGTATCTTCCGAAAATCATTGAGCCGCCGGGTGAAGCAAAGGCGGATACTTGGATCCTCAATCAGTTCGCGATTAAGATGGGATTCGATTCTTCTTTCGCTTTCAAAGACGAAGGAGAAGTTTTTGCAGAGCATTGTCGCTTAACAAAAGATACGCACATCGATATCGCCGGACTCGACTATTCCATTCTACGAGAAAAAAGATCCGTGCAATGGCCGTTCCCAACGAAGGATCACGGCGGAACCGAACGTTTATTTACGGATCACAAGTTTTATAGACCGAACGGAAGAGCAAAAATTCACGCGGTCGATCCGGAGGATTCTTCCGAAAAAACAAACTCCGAATTTCCGTTGATCCTAACAACCGGAAGAATCAGAGACCAATGGCACACGATGACTCGTACCGGAAAAGTGCGAAAACTAAACGAACATAGACGAGAGCCGTTTTTGGAAATTCATCCTAACGACGCTAAATCAAGAAAAATAAAAGAAGGATCGATCGTAGAAGTAATTAACGGGAGAGGAAGAGTTCGTGTCAGAGCGTCAATCACGGAGGATATAAAGGAAGGCGTCGTTTTTCTTCCGATGCACTGGGGAAAAAAACTAGGACGAGACGATTCCCGCGCAAACAATCTTACGAGCGGCGCCTTTGATCCTTTTTCCAAACAACCCGGTTTTAAAATCTCCGCGGTCGAAGTTCTTCTCTATCAAAAGGAAAAAGAAAAAATTCTAATCATAGGCGGAGGCAATGGAACCCTCGCTTTTTTAAAACACTATCGCTCTTTAGACAACGAGAGTGAAATCACAGTCCTTTGCAAAGAAAAGAATCCGTTTTACAATCGTATTCTTCTTCCCGATTTGATCAGCGGCGAAAAAGAATTCGGCGATCTCATAGGCATTACCGAGGAAGAAATTCAATCTTGGAATTTCAAAATTTTTCCGGACACTGAAGTCTCCGAGATTCATCCCGAAGGTAAAGTGGTTAGAGACGTTCAGGGAAATTCATATTCTTATAACAAGCTGATCTTCGCCACCGGAAGTTCGCCTAACGTTCCCAAAACGATCAAAAAGGAAATGGAAGGAATCTTTTGTCTTCGCGCAAAGGAAGACGCGGAAAGAATCAAAGGGTTTTTTGTAAGAGATTCTCACGTTTTGATCGTTGGCGGCGGATTGCTCGGATTGGAAGTCGCGGCCGCTTTAAAATCTGTACAAGTCAGAGTGACCGTTTTGGTTCGCACAGACCGACTGATGTCCAAACAACTCGATCCGATCGCATCCGAAATTCTTAAAGAAGAAATCGAATCAAGAGGAATCGAAATCATATTCGAAGCGGAGATTACAAAAACAAAAGGAACTTCCAAAGTCCAAAACGTAAAGCTCAGCGACGGAAAAGTCATAGAACCGGACGGAATCGTCTTTGCGACCGGAACTTCTCCGAATCTTCAATTAGGAATCTCCTCGGGTCTCGAGTGCAAACAAGGAATTCTTGTAGATCCTTTTCTTAGAACCTCCGATCCGGACATCTATGCGATCGGCGAAGTTGCGGAACACTCTTCCGGTCTTTACGGAACGGTCGCCGCGACGGAAGATCAATCGAAGA
>NZ_NPDU01000078.1 GCF_002811985.1 Leptospira adleri | reverse complement strand
ATCGGATACGCAGGATTAGGAGTGATCTCCAGTACTTCGGAGAAAAAAGCCTTCGAAGAAGTTTATAACATTCAAAAAAGAAATCTTTATCTGATGTTCGTGGTAGTTAACGTTTCGATTCTATTCGTGTTCTTTTATTCCAGAAGATTGACAAGACCGATTCTTAAACTCGTGGACGCGTCCAAAGAAATCGAAAAAGGAAATTTTCAACTTACGCTCGAAGCCGAATCCGGAGACGAGATCGGAAAACTGACGACTTCCTTTGTGGAAATGGGAAAGGGACTTTCCGATCGCGACAAAATGAAGGACGCTTTCGGAAAATTCGTGAACAAGGACATTGCGGAGATGGTCCTCAAAGGCGAAGTAAAACTCGGAGGGGACAAAAGAGAATGTGTGATTCTTTTTTCCGATATCCGAAACTTCACTTCCATTTCCGAGATGATCGAACCGGAACTCGTCGTCGAATTCTTAAACCAATACTTCACCGCTATGGTAAAATGTATCAACGCCAACGGCGGAAGCGTCAACAAATACATAGGAGACGCGATCATGGCGGTTTGGGGAGAATTGGGACATACGGAACTCGACACCGAAAAAGCGATTCAAGCCGCACTCGATATGCGCAAGAGTCTGATCCAATTCAATAAGAATCGAGGAACCGATAAAAAGCCGAAGATCTTTATCGGAATCGGAATCAATACCGGAGAAGTCATCGCCGGACAAATCGGTTCCGAAGATCGATTGGAATACACAGTCATCGGCGATACAGTGAATCTCGCTTCCAGAGTGGAATCTCTCACAAAAGTTTTCGGCGCGGATATATTGATCACCGGAAATTCTTACGAAAAAGTAAAAGGTTCGTTCGTGGTCGAAAAATTGAAACCGATCAAGGTTAAGGGAAAAAAATCCCTGCAAACCATCTATGCGGTGTTAGGTCATTCAAAGGACAAAAATTGTCCAAAGAATCTAAAAGAACTGAGAAAACAAATCGGAATGGAATTCAAACCGGGCGGGTCTAAATAAGGATGACGAAAGAAAGATTTCTTTCAGGCGACAGAGCCATTCTGGTTCTACTTGTCTTCAATATAATCTTATTCACCAGTATATTCTTATATGATTATACTCAGTACGGATACACTGGAAATCAGAAAGTCATCGGTACGATTCTTTCCAAATCCAAAACGATCCAGAGAAAATTCGATTCCGAAGTCGTTTGGAAAGACATCGAGATCGGAAATTCGATCCAAAATAGAGATACAATTTTAACGGCGGAAGGCTCTCAGGCAAAACTCAAACTTTTGGACGGAACGGAAATTCTCATCGCGGAGAATTCCATGATCTTCATAGACTATCTCGACAATCGCGCCAACCTTGAAATTTCGGTAGGCGGTTTGCAGGTAACAAGAAGACCGGAAAACAAAGACAACCCTTCTTCGGTCGGAATCCGTTCCGGAGACGGGGTTTTAAAACTCGTGGAAGGAATCGTAAACGTAGAAAAGAAAAAGAATCAGAAGAATTTGGAATACGCGGTCCTTTCCGGAAGTATCAAGGCCGACCCGAGCAATCCCGTTCTTTTATATCCGAAAAAATCCTTGGAAGGATTCGAAAAATTATTTCCAGTCGCCGCTTCCGTGCAAACTACGGAAAGCATTCAATCTGCGTCTGCATCAGCGAGCTCGTCCTCGGGAAATACGGGTTCGAGTAATTCTTCGCTTAACAATTCTTCCGGAACGCCCCTCTCCTCAGGCTCTTCCTCCAATTCGAATTCTTCTTCAAGCAACTACTCCGATCCTACGTCGGATCCGAATTACGGAAAATATGACAATGGTAATCCGAACTACAGAAACAGTACCGGTTCGAATGCAAATTCCAACAATACAAACAATTCGGGAAATCCTGCGGGAAGCGGACAAACGGGACTCAATACAAAATCCGGCTTGAAGCTGGAAAAAACCGCTTCCGGAAATTCTCAGACCGAAAATAAAAATCAAAACGGCAATTCTCAAAACAACGGGAGCGGCCCCTCAAGAACTGGTTACGATCCGGGAGAGTATCTCGGAAAACAAAAGTACGAACAAAATAAGATTCAAGAAAAATCGGATCCAAGCGCTCCCAAAAACAAAACTGAAACTTCTAATTCGGAATCGAAATCGGATTCCAATAAATCCGGATCTTCTACAAACCAAGAAGTCAAAAAACCGAAACCGCCGCGCGAACTGACCCCGGAAGAAATTCAGAGACAGGAAAAAGAAAAACGCAGAAGGGAAAGGGAAGACAAGGAACAAAGAGAATTTTTAAGAATGTAACTCGCGATCCATAGAGAGCGAGTTAGCCGGCGAACAGCGGAGCGTCGTGAGCGGCTCTCAAGCTTTGCTTGAGAAATATCGCGGAGAAATATCGCGGAGAAACCATCGCGGAGAAACACCGCGAGAAATATCGCAAGAACGCCAAACAGACGTTAGAGCGTGAGGTTCCGAATTTCGTGAATGGTTTACAAACTTGACTTGAGAAAGGGGAATGATCTAGCGCAAATTACAATTACCCCTTCAATAAAATCAAAGCTATCTTAAACAGATCCACGTAAGATGGGACATTCGCTTTCGACAATGATATATTAGAATATGGATAATTTACAGATTATCAAAAATACGCTTCTCGAAATCCTGAAAAACATTCATTTTTGGGGAGTGATAGGTTCTTTTTTTCTGCAATCTATCATCTTTCAAAACAAAAGCACATTATTATCACTCGGAATCTTATCTCTACTCGTTTTGCTCGTCTCCTTGTTTTTGGCGGTCTACCCCTTATACGGATTATTCAAACTATTTCACAAACTAACTTCGTCTTCGATACAAGGTATAGAAACGTCCTTTCAGAGCTTTCTTTCACTTCTTATAAAATTTCACGGCAAATACTTTCTTACCGTAAGTCCGCTCATCGTAGGACTCTTGATCGGATTTAACAATAAGTTCTTTACGATTCAAGATTTCAACAAACCTCATTTCGTGATTTTTTCGACTTCTTCACAGGTTTTATATCTGCTCTTTCTTCTCATTGCAATCGGATCGAGAGATCAGAAAAATCTCTTCAAAAAATTCGTTCTATTTTTCAAGCAGCCGAATCTTCGATTGTTGTGCGCGTTATTTTTTCTTTCCAACTTCGCGCAAAAGATATTCTGGGTTCTTATAAAAGAAAGTACGGACTTTTTACACCCGAGCGTCGCCTACGGAATTTACGGACTGCTCATATTGTTCAATATAATCTTATTCATCACACTGACTAAAAACTGGGAAGCGTCGTATTTTGGTTCTTTGAAAGAAAGGGAAATTCTCAAATCCGCCTGAGATCACAAGCGCGTTCCTTCAAAGGAAACGATTCCGCCCAAAAGAATCGCAGTAACGAAAGTATAGAAACCTCTGCTTTCCGATCGAGAAAAATCGACCGAAAGGAATGGAGCAATCGGCTTAATTAAGCGGGAACTACGTCCGCAGGAGTCAGAGATTCGATATTGTGGGTAAAGCCTTCTTTGTCGTGAAAAAGAACGACTAACTTATCATTCTCGAAAGAAATCACTTCTACGATCGTGTTGGTGTGAACGAAAATCCCGTTGTGGAGAAAGGTACGTTTGGTGATCTTGAGTTTGTCGCCCGGTTTCATTCCGCCTCTTTGTTTAGATAAAGATCTTTTCCTTCTTTTTTCATCACGCCGAATAGATGAATCTGTTTCTGATCCAGACGGGTTCCGATATCATAGATCGCGTCCGTAAAATCCGCGCCTTCCACGTTAGCGCCCGCGAGTTTCGCCCAACGCAGATCGGCTCCTCTGAAATTAGAGTTTCTAAGATCCGCGTTGTTTAAAAAAGAACCTCTGAGTTTTGCACCTTCAAAGTTTGCGCCCACAAAGGAAGAATTTTGTAAGAATGCGTGACCGAGATTGGCCCCTGAAAAATCCACACCGTCAAATTTAAGTTTTTCTAATATGATGCTGGAGAGATCCTCTCCTTTGAGGGAACCTTTTTCTTTGAGAATCTCGAAAGCCTTGGAAGCGGTGATTCTTTTTTCTTTGGGAACCCCTTCCCCGCTTTCATAATCCTTCACCGCTTGCAAAAGCGCCGCAACCGCCGACTCGGGATAATTCTTCCTTCTTTCCGGGAACTCGAACATCTTTTCGAGATCTGCGGGAGTTACGGATTTGATTTGATCTACGGTTTTGCCTTTTGCGTATTCCGTCGCCATCGCAAGCGCGACAATTCCGAAACCGCAACCGGTGGTTGTGTAACTTGCGTCAGTGATATGATCGGTGGGATCGATTTTGAGATAAATGCGGTAGCCGTCTCCACAACCAACGTTTCTGTAATTGGAAACCACGGTGGCGTCTTCCATCTCGCGATAGTTGACGCGGTCGTCGTTGATTTGTTTGTACCGTGCAAAGTCCATTACGCTCATGAAATTTCTCCTGCCCGGTGTTTAGACGGCATAAAAAAGATAGAGAGAGTGAAAACTCTTACTGCATCTTGTATTTTTTCTTGAACTTGTCAACTCGACCGGTCGTATCCACAAGTTTGGATTTTCCGGTAAAGAACGGGTGGCAAGCGGAGCAAATTTCAATGTTGATATCGCCGATGGAAGTTCTAGTTTCGTAGACGGTTCCACAAGATGCACAGCTGATTTTTGCTACTCGGTAGTTTGGATGAATTCCAGTTTTCATAGTTTCCCTTTTTTTAGCGGTTACTGGGTGTTCATGCTGGCTAAAAAGGCGTCGTTTGTCTTCGAAAGCCTCATTTTTTCCAGCAATAATTCCATGCTTTCCGTGATGCTCATAGGAGAAAGTACTTTTCTCAGAACAAACACTTTCTGAAGGACGTCCCTTGCGATCAGGAGTTCTTCCTTACGAGTTCCGGACTTGTTGATGTCGATCGCCGGGAAAATCCGTTTGTCGGAAAGTTTCCGATCCAGGTGGATTTCCATGTTACCGGTTCCTTTGAATTCTTCGAAGATGACCTCGTCCATTTTGGATCCGGTGTCGATGAGCGCGGTCGCGATGATGGTAAGAGAACCGCCCTCTTCGATGTTCCTTGCGGCTCCGAAGAATCGTTTCGGCTTGTGAAGTGCGTTGGAATCCACCCCGCCCGAAAGAATTTTACCGGAGGTCGGAATCACCTGGTTGTAAGCTCTTGCCAATCTCGTAATCGAATCCAGAAGAATGACGACGTCTTTTCCGTGTTCTACGAGACGTTTCGCTTTTTCGATGACCATCTCCGCAACCTGAACGTGTCTTTGAGCCGGTTCGTCGAATGTGGAAGAAACGACTTCTCCACGAACGTGACGCGCCATGTCGGTCACTTCTTCCGGACGTTCGTCGATCAGAAGAACGATCAGAGTACATTCCGGATGATTGGAGGTGATAGCGTTTGCGATATTCTGCATGAGAATCGTCTTACCGGTTCTCGGAGGAGCGACGATCAGAGCTCTTTGTCCTTTTCCGATCGGGCACATGAGGTCGAGAATTCTCGTATCCAACATGGAAGGATCGTATTCCATCTTGAGTCTTTCGTTCGGATAAAGAGGAGTTAGGTTGTCGAAAAGGGCTCGTTTGCCGGCGACATCCGGAGTATAACCGTTGACGGTTTCCACACGAAGCATGGCAAAGAATCGTTCGGATTCTTTCGGAGGACGGATCTGACCTTCCACCGTATCTCCCGTTCTGAGACCGAAAAGTTTAATTTGAGAAGGAGAAACATAGATATCATCCGGACCCGGAACGTAGTTATAATCCGGAGAACGAAGAAAGCCGTAACCGTCCGGAAGTTTTTCCATGACGCCCGCAGCGTGCACTTGACCGTCTCTTTCGGCTTGTGCTTGGAGAATGGCGAAGATTAGGTTCTGCTTTTTTAAGCCCCCCGTGTTCTCAACGCCCAAACCTTTTGCGACTTCGATCAAGTCGCCGATCGCTTTTTTCTTGAGTTCTACGAGATCGATCGGAGAAGGAGTGGGACCGTCATAACCGCCTCTTTTGCGTTTCCGAGCGCGGTGATCCGCGTTATCCGAGGATTCAAAATCTTGAGACTCTTGTCCGGTAATTTCTTCTTCGACGGATTCTGTGGTTTCGGAATCGTTTTGGTTGTGGTTATTATTTTGGTGGTGGTGTCTGTTTTTATTGTCTCGTCTTGCTGTTGCCATATAAGGAGCTACTTGAGTTTAAAAAAGGGGAAGGATTCGCCTTTTTGAGATTTTATTTTTGAGAATACAGGATGGAAAGAGAGATCTGCTAAGATCGGCTCTACTCTTGAGATAAAGGATCGAAGGGAACGTTGTCAACGAAATTATTCAACGATGCTTTCTTTTTTTTGCCGGAGTCTTGAAAGAAGCGGACTTCGAAGAGGCACCTTTCTTCGGAAGAATCGAAGATTTCGAAACATTCTTCGCTTTTTTCTTCGGGGAGGAAGAATGTTTTGTTACCGCTGAAGTTTCAATGTTCCTCGTGGCTTTTTCAAGAGAAGCTGTTTCGGATATCGGAGAAACATTCGCTTTTTTACGGGGGATCGGATTCTCCCTGGAAAGAGAATAACGGCTCTGCAGTTCCAAAAACTTGATCCGGTTTTGAAGAGTGGTTCTAGGAACTCCTAACTCGAGCGCGGTATGCGAAATGTTGTCCTGATTTCTTTTGAGAGAATGAAAAATAAAAGCGCTCTCGACTTCTTTGAGCATCGTTTCCAGAGGAAGTTTTTGCAGAAATGCGTCGCTAACGGACGGAAATTCCAGACCGTTTTCATCTTGTTGTCCGAGTCCGGAACGGGGAGAAACGAAATGATAGAGATAACCTACGATCTTAGAGCCCTGTTTGAGAACGATGATTCTTACGTTGCATTCGAGTTCGTTCACGTAGGTCTGAAGAGAAAAGGAAGAATTTCCTTCCAA
The DNA here is from genome assembly GCF_002811985.1 of Leptospira adleri. Classification (GTDB taxonomy): domain Bacteria; phylum Spirochaetota; class Leptospiria; order Leptospirales; family Leptospiraceae; genus Leptospira; species Leptospira adleri. The sequence continues at coordinate 13,663 of NZ_NPDU01000078.1, read as the reverse complement.
GCGGAGTTCGTTGGTCTTTAAGTAATTAGCCAGAAGATTCTTGCTCATTTCCTTGAGCAATCTCTCCGCCTGAAGAATCGAATCCCGAAAGTATTTTTTAGTAAGAATCGTCTGTTCAAAGGTTTCGTTGTAAAAAATCGAACTTCCGTCGAGATCGGTCGCCAAAAGTCCGTCCGGGAAATTCTGGAGAATCAGCTCCATAAACCAAGCGCGGGAACTCTGTTCCAGTTCTTGTTTTTTTTCTTCGGTCGGAGGTTCGACCGGTCGAGTCGCGGAAACGAGTTTTCCCAAACCGGCCATGACTTGGACCTTGTCCCATTCTTCCTTTTTTTCCCCTGTTTTTGCGAGAACGGGAATCGATTTCTGTCTTTGGAAGTATTGAAAGAAGGATTCCGGGATTTCCGTTTCTAAAAAAGAATCCGGAAGCGCCGAATATTCCCGGTCGGAAGAACTTAAGTCCGCCATTTCCATTTGAATCAATTTGCGAGATAAAAGCCCGACGAGATTTCCGGATTCATCGATCACGGGAAGATGAGTCGCCGGAGTGATGAGAAAGTATCTGTATATGGCTTCAATTTTCATGGAGGATGGCGAGATTCTCAAATGCCGAATCGGCGTCAGAATACTCTTATTTTTCGGATGGGAAGAAAATTCTTCTCTTTTTTCGCGCGAGAAACGGGGTTTCCGGAAAAGATTCGGGCTCAAAGATTCCGCAAAAGAAACCGGATCGGAAGTGTGCTCTTCCGTTCAGACGGAATTTGTGTGAGTTCCTACTTTTAAGAAGGTTCGTCGATACGGACTCCCCAAACAGGCTCCCAGTCTTGAAAATAAAATTTGCGGGAGTTCCTACGGAATCGGATATAAGCGCCCTGCGTTTCGGAAAGTGAGCTTAAAAAAATATCGTTTCTTAGATTCCCTTTTCAATTGCCGATTCCATCTTGATTTCAAATCCGATCCCATGGAACTCAAGAGAAACTTAGATTCTCTTAAAATTATCAAGTTGTAATTTGATATCTCTTGCAAAAAATTCCAGAGCGAGTTATCAAACAGACTTTGTTGTTTGAAATCAAGGTTCCGACAAATCCCCAAAAGAAATCCGATGAGCTCTTTGCAAAGAAATCAAATTCGAAAATCTACATCCGAGGTTCAATCATGATCCTAAAACCTACGCTTCCCCAGGAAAATTCTTCTTCCGATTATTATTCTCATTTTTTCCGTTTTCTGGACCAATACGATTACGACGGCGCGTCCGAATTCTTATCTTCGATTTTTAAAAACGAAAAAAGCCAAACCAAAAAAGGAAGTCCTACTGACTTTTTTTATGAGGAAGATTCGAATTCTACGAAGAGTTTATTCGCTCACTTTCAGGAAATGAATGCGGCGTTTCATTTTTCGGAACCTCTCGAAAGCCGTATCGGAAGAATTTTGGAGAACTTAGAAGAGAGTCTAACGGAGGACAATCTGCGAAAGCACCGTTTCAAACCGTTCAACGGATTTCTTTTTAAAATGTCCGATTACGAATTCTGCAACGCGGTAATGGATTCCGTTCATTTCGATTTAGAGGAAAGAACCGCGTCTTCCGCTCTCGGCCTCAATCACGAAATGATCTGGGACGCGGATTCTTATCCTCCGGGAGAATCTTCCGAATATTACGATTTTATTTACGACCTCAAAGAGGGAGAATTTCCGATTTCTTTCCAAGGAAAAAAAGTAAAAGGAAACGATCTTCACGTTCATACAAAATTGATTCTTTTTTCTAAAATGATAAGCGAAATGGTCAAAACTCTTTTCGAAGAGGAACGATTTGCAAAAATTCCGAAAGAGTTTCCGTTCTACGTTTTGATCGATTCGCAAGATTGTTACGACTACAAGGGAAAACCTTTTCTTTTGGAAGTTTTGCCGGCGATCCAACTTCAATCCTTGGAGAAAAATCCTCACCTTACGATCCACCAAAACTCTTCTCAAAAGGAAGATAACGTTTCCTCCGCGGAGGAATTGATCTTCTCTCTCGCTTATTTGGAAAATCCGGATCAAAAGGAATACAAACGTCTTCTCGAACTCGTAGACTCCCATCCGGAATGGAAGGAATTGCTCTTTCAAGGAGGAATTTTTTCACTTCAGAAAACGGAAACCGTAATCGGAAAACCGGAATGGAAAAGATCCTTCTTAAAAAGCGAAGAAGCCCCTTCCGATTTATCTTTGTCCGAAAACGCGGCTTCCGGCTTACAGGATTCGGATTTGTCCGCCGTTTGGAAAAAAATTCAATTCTTTCCATCCTCCTACTTCTCGAGTTTCTTTTGGAAACTGGCCGAGTTCAAACCGGAAGTCCATTTGCAAACGGCAAAAGATTTTCAGAATAAGGTATTTCTCAATTCTCCAAAACCTCTGGAGGATACTTACACAAAAGCCATTCCATATATTCAAGAATTTTCATATACTCTCGTGGATTCCTATTTGGGAATTCCCGAAACCTACAGAGAGGAACTCAAACCCTCTTTTGAGGAAGCTCTCGTTCGATTGGAACAACTTCCGCATCCCGGATTTAAACTCAGAGCTATGGAAATAGGAACTCGACTTTCGTCCGGCGACTGGACCTCGAAAATCAGTCCCGTTCTTCAAAACGCAACGGAAGAATATATCAACCAGATCATCGGATTGATTCGTTGTATGCCGGAAGAATTTCCTTGGTTTGGAGACGCCTGGGATTTTGTCTTCGAAGATCGTTTGTTTACTCTTGGACGGCAGGCGAAAGCCGCGGTTCCAGTTTTGACGGAGGTCTTGGAAAGATACAATCGGGATTCTTTCAACGAAGACGTTACCCGAAACCTCGCCCCCGTTTTTCACGAGATCGGAGCGGAGGACATTCATCCGCTCATTCACGAACTTCACAAAAGAAACCAATTCTACATGGAAGAATTTTATTCTAAGTGGTCCAAACAAGCGCCTTCAAATCGATGGTCTCGTTTTGAAGAGGTCATCGAAAATTCTCCCGAAAGCCTGAACGAATCCTCGACCTGGAATCGATTTCTTTACGATAGCGAACCGGGATTCCAACTCTATTACGAAAACATGGAAAATGGAAAAGTAAAAGATTCGATATTTCGATCCTTCTTGCAAGCCCTCAAGGATCAACCGTTCGATCTTCTGCAAAGATTCGCGCTTTTCTATTCCGAAAATAAAAAGAAGTCTGCAAAGAAAAACGAAGAGAACTTTTTCTCAACCGTAGCCGAAGTCGCGGCAATCCTGACTTTTCTCAAATCGCAAATATCCTTTACGAAAGAGCAGTTGGAAACCTGGGAACTCGGATGCTCGGCAAAGGCCGTCGAGGCTTTCGCAAAATCCAAGGAAGAATGCGAGGAGATTTTAAACAAAACACTTTCAGAATTTCAAGACAACCCCTTTCTCAAATTTCTGAAAGTGAAAACGATCGAAAATAAATACGGATTAAAAAGTGCGATGGAAGAATTAAAGACAATCCTTTCCGATCTCTGGAAAGAAGATTACGTTCTCAACAAAGCGTTTTTCCTATTCTTACTCAAAACTCATACGGATTGGAGTAAAATTACTTCCGAAGAAATTTACGCGTTTTACGAAAAAACGAAGGCGCTTTTTGAAAAAGAATTTTATAACAACGGCCGATTCGCGGCGCAACTGAGTTCGTTTCGGATGAATTTATTTTCCAAGGTTTTGGAAAAGGAATATCCGAAGCTCGTTTTCTCCGAACAGGAAACCTACTTAAAATTAAAAGCGGAAGAATACAAAACCCTGGAAACGTTAGGCACTCTTTCTCCTGAAAAAATTGTTCACTATCTAAAACCGGGAAACCCTTCCTTAAACTTTTTTTTAGCTTCCAAGGCGATCCTAAACTCAGAAAGTTTAGAGTCTTCACTTTTACAAGTTCTCGAATGGGAAACTCAAGACGCGGAGCTTTTTCCTTTTTTAAAACTTTTCTATCAAGATTCATTTTTGAAAGAAAAACTATACGATCATCCGGTATTCTTGAACCATCTTTCCTACTTTATCGAAAATTATCGCGAAGTAAGTCCGAAAGAACTTGCGAAAATCGTCTTCAATCGCCTGAGGGAAAAGAAAAATTCCGAAACGATTGTAAAGACCGCCAAAACGCTTGATAACGAAACGATCATAAACTGTTTTCTTTCGATCCATTGGGCTTTTCAGAACGAGAACAAAATGAACGAATTGGAAGAACTAACGGAACAAATTCTTCAAAAAACGGATTTGCGAAAACCGGAATACGTTCTGATTGCTGGAAACCTCGGTGTGCTCTATATTCAAAATGAAAATTTAGAAAAAGCAAAAGAGCTTTTTCAAAAACTCTTTTCGATGGATTGGAGCCGTTTCGATTATAAAAAAGATAAGTCGGCTCTGGATATGGAAAAAATTATCGGACCCGATATCAACGAACAATACGCGGACATCTTTAGAAAGTATTTTGCAATGGCTAAATTCAACGCGGCCTGTCTCTATTCCCGGATGGAGGATGCATCTCAAGCGGTTTCTTATCTGAAGGAAGCGGTTTCCCTCGAACCGAAAACCTACGACCGCAAAAAGATTCTCGCGGAAACCGACTTTTCCAAGATCAGCGGAGACCAAACATATCAGGATTTTTTAAACTCTCTCAATTGAGGAAAAAAGAATGTATCAAGCGCAATTAAAACTTCTGAAAAGAATCCCCTTGAGTTCCGCAAACAGATTTGTAATTCATAAAAACCACGCTTACATCTGCGACTTGTACGGAGATGCTCGAGAAATTCACGTTCTCGATCTGAACGATCCGGCAGATCCAAAACAGGTTCGTTCGATTCGATTTCAAAATTCGATCGGAAGTCTCGCGATCCGGGAAGAGAAGTTGTATGCAACCGAAAGCAGAAGAGCCCTTCACGAATTCGATCTCTACGACCCATCAGATCCGAAATTTTTGGAATCCTACGTCCTATTGGGTTACGACCTCTACGATCTTCATTTTTCCTCGAATCAGGCGATCCTTGCGATGAACTGGGAAGGAATCGGGATCGTCGACTTAAAAAAACCGGACTCGATTCAACCGTTTCCTATTCAAAAAACGGACAAGGGTTTTGTGGAAAAACTGGTTCCTTTCGGAGATAATTTTTTATTCGTAAACAACAGGGAATTCTTATATACCATTTCCGCGTTAGGCGGAACACTTAAAAACGAGGATAAAAAAAGTTTTCCGAATTTCAAACCGTCCAAAATATATCCGATCGGAGAAGAGATCGTCTTATATGGAGAAACCAAAAAGGGAAAAAAAGAATTCTCTTCGATTCTAATCTTGGATAAGAATCTCCAGCAGATCGACGAACCGATTGCAATTCGTTACGAACCCGTAGATTGTATCGCTCTTTCCGACGGGAACGTGCTGCTTTGTTTCGATTATTCTTACGCTTCCTTGGATCGAAAGGAAAAAAGGATCCTGCCTTTATTCGAACTTTTCGAAGATCGTAATTCAAAAGAATACATTGAAATTCCCTCCAAAGTGAAAAATAAATCCCAGGAATCGGACGAAGAGGAAGACGATTACGATCCCCGCAAAAACGATTTGTATTGTTTTGATTCTCTCCGCGCCTTACGCAAAATAGGAAATTTTTTATTTACTACGCATGGGAAAGAATTTATCACCTTTTCCGTTTCGGAAGATTCGTTATTTCAAAGGATCGTAGAATGAAATTTTTGGAAACAACTCGCGGATCGATTTGCCAGTTCCAAGGTTCGACTTGAAAAAAATAGAATTGGGAACCTCTGTTTTTCCTCGGATTTTCCCCGGAGGATCCTTTTTGTTTCCGTATGTCCGCTTTCTTTCGAATAACCCCTCCCCTAAATCATCCGAATTCGGATTTTGAGGATCTAAAACAATTCAAAAACTCTTATTTCTCCTCCGTACCGCTATTCTGAAGCCGTTTTAAAGGTCTGATCTTCTTCTCCTCGACCCAGCACCGATTCTACAATTTTTTTAGGATTCGCATTCTATAAGAAGTGAATTCGGCTTTAGAAAAAGAAATAAAATCAAGAATCACGATTTGTTGTTTTTACAGGATATCTCTTTATAAATCGATGAATAAATATTATAATTTCAGACAATTCAAATACGCTTCTTTTCTTTTGATTCTAAGTTTCTTTACCCTTTCTTCCTGCGTCCGCAAACCGGAAGGAGGCTCCATCTTTGATACCGCGATTTTCTCCAATTTTCTTACGAACGCACAAACGCCGCTCAAACTCAAGGCTCGAGTTCAAGGATTGGCGAGCGGCGCTTCTTTTACGATTTCAGATCAGGACTCGGAAGTTCTTACGATTTCGGGTAACGGAGATTTTGAATTTCCAAACAAAAAAATGAAATATTCCGAATTTTCGGTTTCCATTCTTTCGCAACCAGTTACAATTCCGAGCCAAACTTGTGCGATCACAAATCCAAAGGGAATGATCACTCCGGATTCTAATCTTGTTGAGATCAACTGCGGAACGAAATTCTTCAATTTAAACGTGAACGTTTTTGGAATTTCAAACTCCGCGAGCGGAACACTTTCCGTTCGGAACGGAGCCGTTGATACTTTGAATGTTACGAACGATGGGACTTATTCTTTTTCGGCTCAGATTCCAGACTCGCTTTCGTATTCCGCTTCCATTCTTTCCAATCCTAATAAGCACACTTGCATAATCGAAACGATTCCCCCTGCTTCCGGAACTATAAACGGAGCGCCCGTGACACTTAACGTGAATTGTTTGAGTTTGCTCGATTCCTTACCTGTCGATCAAACTGCGATAGGCTCCTTGGACGACGTGATTCTTACGTTTTCAAAACCGGTAACTCCGATGAGTTGCAACTTTTCGGCACCTCCGATTTACTGTTTCGGTAACATGAGTACGTCTGCGCTTCCACTGACCGCCGCAGATTACAACACGAATAGACTTACGATCCATCCGAACATCAACTGGAATAACGGTTTAAGACAATGTATTCAGCTTTCGGGATGTACGGAATCGGGAACCAACCGTCCGTTCAATCTCCCGCAGCCTACGAGTTATACGGTCACAAATCAAATAAAATACGTGAACGGAACGGGTACGAACGTTGGTTCCTGCGGTACTGTCGCAACTTCCTGCAATAGCATTCAATATGCGATCTCCCAGTGTAACACTCTTTCCCCGTGCTTTGTCCTCGTCGCTCAAGGGTCTTATTCAATCACTACTCTTGCCGATAGAATCGTATTGATAGATAAGCTCCAACTTTTGGGAGGCTTCAGCATGGACTTTCAATCTAGGGATATTGTCGCCAATCAGACTACGATTCAAGACAATCTCGGAGTCGGAGCCTGCGGAGGAAGCGACCTTACCTCTTGCACTCCGATCGCCGGCGGATCCTTAACTTTGACATCCGACGTTTTAATCCAAGGCTTTACTCTTATCACAAATTCCAACAACCGAGTTGCAACGGGAATATGGCTGGATAATATTTCCACGGGCGCTTTTACTCTGACGATCAACAAAAACACGATTTTAGGAACGGCTTCGAGCGCGCCTTACGCCTTGATGCTTGCGAGATCCGGCATCTATGCGTCCAACGTAAGAAACTCTTTCATAGTCTCCGAAAATTATATCTTAGGCGGGAGCGGAAATTCGATGTCGATCGGACTTCGATTGTTCAACGACACTCAGGGGTATGTTTACAACAACTCGATCAGCGGGGCATCTCATCTCAATTTGAACGACGGCATTGATTCTTCCGTTGGAATTGCGATCAACAACATGGCCGACAACTTTACTCAGACCCTAGTGATCGCAAATAATATCATCAATGCATATCACGTAAACGGAACTCCAACGGTAAACGCTGTCACTTCGAAAGGTATCGAAGCTTTGCGGATCAACTCACCGAACTTTTACGTTATTCACAATACGATATTCGGCGGAAACGGAACGACTCGTTCCTATGGCATCCATCATCAGAGCACCGGAGCCGTTAACTTAAAGTTGGTCAACAATCAGTTTCTTACGAATCCGTCGGCTACGAACCGAATATGCCTGAACTACGATACAAACAACGTCAATACCGCCTCGGATATCCGAGGAAATAATTTCTTCGGTTGTAACCCCGCGGTTTCCTCCTCTCCGGGAGGACCTTTTAGAGTGTGCGGCATAGAACCGAGTCCTTTGAAAGATGCTTTTCTTTGTCTTACGCCTCTTACGAATGCGACTCAAACTAACTTCAGTCACGATCCTTTATTCCAGAATCCGACTGGAAATTTGAACGTCCTCTTACTGAATTCGAATTCAAAATGTAATTCCGTTTATGGCGGAGTTGATCCCGCTTATCCTCCGGCGATCTCTCAATTTTATCAACGCGACATTAGGGGAACTTCTAGAACTTCAAACATTCTTCCCGCGCCGGTGCCGACGGGTTCTTTCGGATATTCCATCGGAGCCTTCGAATATAACGGAAACTGCTCGCCTTGATAAAAAATAGATTCAATTTTTTGAATGTGTTTACGTTGAAAGAATCAAAGCCGACGGTAGAAAACTCGGACTGAATTCTGCTCCGAACGAAAACAAAGAACCGCTTTCAACAAGTTTTTTTGGCAAAAACTTTGTCGGAACAAACAATTCGGTTCGATGGTTTGATTGAGAGCCGAACTTAAGGAAAGAAGAATTCTGCGTTTCGAGCTTGCAATGTGTGAGTTCCTACTTTTCAAACTCGGCGGACATCGATAAAAACAAGAAAGTGCGGTATAAAACCCGAATCGGAAATTCCGATTCGGGTTTTTGTTCTTCAGATCGGAAGCCGGATTCTATTTTTTGAAGGCAAAACTTAACCTGAATTCTTTCGGACTATTTCTTGGCGGCGAATACAATACAACTATAATACGTACTGCCCGATGCCGAATACTGTTGATTTGCTCCGACTCCGGTAGTTCGACCGGAAGCGTAATATTCTTGTTTGCATTCGGTTGGTTTTGACTCCTTGTACTCAGGGAAAATTCCTTGAATTTCCTTGAGAGCCGCTTCTCTTGCTTCGAATTCGGTCATTCCGATCCCTTGAATCACGGCTTCCGTTTCCGTCTTTTTAAGAGTCCGCGTATTCATAGAACAGCCTACGAATAGAAGAATGCCGATACAGGCAGATAGATATTTTTTCACCGAATACTCCTTGAATCTTTCGTCGTTTCCGAAGGCGATAGATTTCGTCTAACTTTTTCGCCTTCAAAGGACACAGTTTTCCAATGCCGAAGTCAGAAAAGAAGTATTATTATATTTTCTTAATTCTTCTTGATTTGAATTTTATAACGGACAGCAACTTGGAAATAAAAGTTCGCTTATCAAAAACGATAATGGGAAATGTATTTTCAAAATTGCAGATTTTTATTTTCCCTCTGGAAGTCGAAATTCCAATCCTTAACGCAAAAGGAATAAAAGAGGATTTGTATTTGCGGAAAATTAAGAAATCCAGGCGCGGACTTCATTGGCTCAAATGATAAAATGACAGAAGCGAAACAAAAGCCGACGATTCGTGAAAAAGCGCACACGGGAAGCGATCGGCTTTTGCTTTTATAAAAAATTCTTAAAGCGAGGAGATTCTTGCGATTGCTTCTTCTACGTCTTCTTTCTTTCCAAATGCGCTGAGACGGAAATAACCTTCTCCGGCGGGACCAAACCCGGAACCCGGAGTCCCCACCACTTGAGCCTTATCCAAAAGTCGGTCAAAGAAGTCCCATGAGGAAAGATGATCGGATGTCTTCAACCAAATGTAAGGCGCGTTGACTCCGCCGAACACTTCGTATCCCGCTTTTTTCAAACCTTCCCGAATCTTCGCGGCGTTGGACATATAGTATGCAATGGATTCTTGTATTTCCTTTTTTCCTTTGGCGGAATAACAAGCCTCGGCGCCTTTCTGAGTGACATACGAAACCCCGTTGAACTTCGTTGTATGTCTTCTACTCCAAAGAGAATTGAGACTCACTTCGTCTCCTGACTTCGTTCTTCCTTTGAGTTCTTTCGGAATGACGATGTAAGCGCAGCGTAATCCGGTGAATCCCGCGGTTTTGGAAAAGGAACGAAACTCGATCGCGACTTCTTTTGCTCCTTCCACTTCGTAGATAGAACGCGGAACGCCCGGTTCGCTGATAAAGGCTTCGTAAGCGGAATCGTAAAGAATGATGGAATTGTTTTTCTTCGCATACTCCACCCAGGCTTTGAGGGCTTCCTTCGTGGTTACGGTTCCGGTGGGGTTATTCGGATAACAAAGATAAATGATGTCCGCTTTCTCCTTGGGAATCTCCGGCTGAAAACCGTTCTCCTTTGTCGCGGGCATATAGATTAAATTGGAATACCTTCCATCGGCTCCGATTTCGCCGGTTCTTCCCGCCATCACGTTCGTATCCACATATACGGGATATACGGGATCGGCTACCGCGATCTTCGCATCGGTGGAAAAGATTTCTTGAATATTACCACAATCGCATTTAGATCCGTCGGAAACAAAGATCTCGCTCTCGTCGATCTTAATTCCCAGAGTTCCATAGTCGTGATCCGCGATCGACTTTAGCAAAAACGAATATCCTTGTTCCGGTCCGTATCCGTGAAATCCTCCTGAGGTTCCCATTTCTTTCGAAGCCGCGACCATCGCGTCCACGACGGAAGGAACGATCGGAAGCGTAACGTCTCCGATTCCCAAACGAATGATCTTTGCCGAAGGATTTTTTTCGGAATAGATCTTTACACGTTTCGAAATCTCGGGAAATAAATATCCCGCTTTTAATTTTAAATAATTCTCATTGATGTTCGCCATCTTCGTTTTCCCTATCGATTAATTTTCTTCCGGCAAAACCTTCTTCGTAACCGTGTTCGAAAAGAAGATCCTCTTCTCCGAGGTGCCAGCAATAATATCCGTTTCCGTGATCGAAATCTATCAGCCAAAGACCTTTGACTTCGATTCCGTATTCTTGAACTTTGGAAGACCATTCGAAGATCGAAATCCGAATCGATTCTTCCTTCTGTTCCATTTCGTTCTCGGGAAGAATTTTTTCCCGAAGCTGAGTCGTCAGTTCCGATACATAAGAATAGTATTCTTCCGTAATCTCCCTTATCACGGGTAGAATTTTACGCGCCTCTTCGTATGTCCAGATTTTACGTTCCAAAAAAAATTAGAAATCCTGTCCTAAGGAAAGACAAAGAAGAGTCATCCTGCTTACGACTCCGTATCTCGCCTGTCTGAAATAGGCCGCGTTCGGAAGATCGTCCACGTCCGTCGAAAGTTCGTTCACTCTTGGAAGGGGATGCAGGATCGTTGTGTCTTTCTTGGAGGCGAGAATCAGCTCTTTGTTAATCTTAAAAAGATCCTTCAGCCTTTCGTATTCTTTGTGATCCGGGAATCTTTCTTCCTGAATGCGCGTAACGTATGCGACGTCGCAATCCCAAACCGATTTGATATCCGCCGTCTCTTCCAGAGTGATCGGAAAACCTTCGAGACCTTTTTTGTAGGATTCCGGAAGAGCCAACTCGGGCGGAGAGACGAGATAAAGATGAACCTTATAGTGCCTGAGCAAATTGATAAGAGAATGGATAGTTCTTCCGTATTTAAGATCTCCGATAAAAGCGACAGTAAGACCGTCTAACGTTCCTTTTTCGGAAATGATCGTATAAAGATCGAGAAGAGCCTGAGTCGGATGTTGTCCGGCTCCGTCGCCCGCGTTGATCACGGGAATTTTCACGGCTCCGGCTGCGATTCGCGAGGAGCCTTCTACCGGATGACGGATTACAGCGATATCCGCGTAGGCCTCGATCATCTTCATCGTGTCATACAACGTCTCACCTTTTGAGATGGAGGAGAATTGAAATCCGACCGTGGAAATCACCCTTCCGCCGAGACGTTCCATCGCGGCTTCAAAAGAAAGACGGGTTCTCGTAGAGGCTTCGAAAAAGAGAGAGGCCAAAAGTTTTCCGGTCAAAATCCCGAAGGCCTTATTCTGTTCCACAAGGCGTTCCATATCTCTGGTTTTTCCGATGAGAAAATCCAGATCCGCCTTCGAGAACTGCTCGGTATCCAAGACATTCTTATGATTATAGGACATTAAGCGACAGAATGTAAAAAATGCCCCTTTTGACAATCAAATTGAAGCGCCGTATCCGCAAATTTAAACTTTCTTAAGAAGTCTTGGAATTTTCAGGAAGAGCCAAGAGCCCGCGGAATTGCCGAAACGTTTGTCGAAAGAGAGAAAGATCCATTCGATCTTTCGTCTTTGCAAACTGATCGGGCAAACGATTCCAAGGACAACCGGGAAAGAAATGATGAATCCGATGATAGTTGAAATTGAGAAAGAGAAAGGACAGAACTTTGGGAACTCCTAAGTTGTAAGAAGAATAAGAATCGTCGATGTCTTTTCCGTAATGATACGAATGATCCAGAACGGAGACGATAAATCCTCTTAAAATCAAAACCGAAACCAAGACCCAGAAGAAAGGACCCGAAAAAAGAAAAGCGATTCCGAACAAAAAAAGAATCCAAAAAGAATCGATCCGCAACTCGCGAACGATTTCAGGTTTTTGAATCTGTTTGAAAAAAGCCTTTTGCACCGGAAGACGGGAAAAATATTTTTCCGCAAAAGGAATCGAAAAAGAAAGCGGCAAGGATAAAAGAAAACCGCCGGCGACTTCCAAAAAATAAGTTCCCTGCAAAAGTTTTAGGTAATAGAAGAATTTCTGAATCGAAACCGGGATTCCGTTCGGTTCTATAAATTCGATCCTCTCGCCTTCCTCCCGATTGAATTTATGATGCATCAGATGCGCAGTCTTTGCGACTTGATAGGGAGTTCCAAAAAGAATACAAAGAATCCTTCCTGCAAGATGACTTTCGGCGCGGGAGTTCGAAAAATTTCCGTGAACACATTCGTGAATGAGAGCCCAGAGCGTGTAAGAAAAAATCGCGGAGAAAAAAAGAAGAATCCAGATCGACCAAGGAGAAGAAAAAAAACCGCTCGCGTTTCCGAAGTAGAGAGACAAGAAGAATACGCTTAACAAAAAGGCGATCATTCTGTTTTTACTTTCGGGAAGGTTTCTTCGAGGCGCGTTTGTCATCTTTGAATCCGGAAATCGCTTTTTCCTTTTTCAAAGAAGAGCAAAAATTCTACAATTGAAAATTGGAAACTTTCGAATACTTAGAAAAACGACTTTCAGGCCGCAAAAACCAAAACGAATCTCCAGAGAATCAAAACGTGGGACCCTGCCTTCGAAATATAACTTCCAGCGCGCCCCCAAAATCATATTTTATTTTGTCGGAAAGATCAAGCCGCAAGAACCTGTCCCAGTTTTGGGACAGGTTCTGTATATAAAGATGAATTGAATCTTTAGAAAAATCTGTCGGAAACCCGCAATCGCCCGTAAAAAGTCGCGGGCGACCCTGCGGCGCGATCCGTAAAGAGCGCCGCGCTGAGTTTCGTGTGGAGGGCGGGTTCGCGGGAAAGCTCGAGAGACGCCCCTCTATCATAAAAATCTTATATTCTAAAGTAAAATTCTTCTCGCCGGAGTTCCGACAAATCCTCCGCAAAAGTCACTCTTTTCTCGAATCCGCATTCGATTCTTGATTCCATAAAAAAGATCGTTCATTCCCGAGGAGGATCCATTTTACTTTTTCTATTTT
>NZ_NPDU01000077.1 GCF_002811985.1 Leptospira adleri | reverse complement strand
TGAGAGAGCTCGCCTTTTTCAGAGTTTTACCGGACTTTGCAACGATCGATTCAACGATAACGTCCGCGTCTTCCTTAATCGAATTTGACTTCCAATCCGGATTCAACCGAAAAGCAACCGTTTCCAATTTCATCTTTTCGGATAAATTGTAAAAGGTGCTCGTGATGGAAACGCCGGAATCTTCGTCTTCGATGTGTATTAAATTTTCAGGATGTGTTCTGACTTTCAAAACCATGTTGCGGATATCGTCCGCGCGCATATCGCCGCATTGCAGGACTATGGCCTTAGTTCTACTCGATTGTTGCGGATCCAACTCCGTATAATACGGGATGTCGCTTAACAATTCTAAAAATTCTACGTCCTTACCGAATTGGATTTTTGTTTCAATCGATTGTGCGTATAAGGAACCGATGTCCCCGAATTCACGGAAGAAAATATCTCCGGTCGCTTCAGGACTTTCGATATAATAAAAGTTTCCTCCACCGGCATCCGCGATGTCTTTCAGAAGAATTTCATTGAAGTCGTCGCCGAATCCGATGACGGTAGTTGATATTCCTTTTTTATAATGATCTCCGGCGATCTGAATGAGATCCAGTGGATCCGTGATCCCTTGCGTCGGATTTCCGTCCGTAAGTAAAATGGCTCTCTTGTAAACGGTGGTATCCGAAAATAATTCCAGACCTCTTAAAGTATGCAGCCAACCGCCGGAAAGATTGGTGGAAGTTCCGGGTTGAATCGTATGAATACGATTGATGATCGAAGATTTTTCCACAAGTTGAACGATAGGTTGTATAACGTGAATGTCTTCCGCGTAAGCGATCACGGATAGGAAATCTCTCCGCGTCAGCCAATTCACTAAAGAGGAAGCGGACTGAATGACCGCCTCCAACTTTTCACCCTTCATCGACCAGCTTCTATCGATCGCCAAACCCAAAACAATCGGTCTTCGATCCGGATTTGCGGCTCCGGTCGGCGAATTCAATCGGATCAGAACGGAATTGTTTCTGTTTTCCGAGACTGCGTTATGTAAAAACTTCGCGGAGAGAATCATTCCGTTGAAAAAACCATTTACCGAAGGTCTTATCAAGAAGAATTTGTCGACTAACTCGATGGACGATTTCCTAAATCATAAGATTCTTCCCGATTTTCTGAGTCGTATGGAAAGTCTCGTTTCACTCCGCGGAGAAGAAATTCCTAGTTTTACAAGAATCTATAAAGGAGAAGAATTAATCGCCGAGTCTTCAAACGAAGTCGAAAAGAATTCGGATTCATCCTTTCACAGTGAAATACTTTGTTTAAGAGACGCGAAAGAGAAAATCGGAGCCCGTTATCTTTCCGAATGTTTGCTCATCACTTCTTTAGAACCTTGTTTGATGTGCGCAGGCACAATTCTTCTTTCAAGAATTCCAAAAGTCGTTTATCTTCTTCCCGCAAAACAAGGAGAAGGAATTTCATCCTTGAGCATTGAAACGATCTATTCTCGAAATTTTTTCCCGGAGCTGATTTGTATTCCCGCAGAAATATCGAAAGACGCTTTCAAATCGTTTTTCAAAGCCAGAAGAAAGAAATTAAATTGACGTACAGCCTCTTGGCAGAATTCCTGAATGCTATAGGAGAAGTGTCAGAGTGGTCTATTGTGCATGCTTGGAAAGCATGTGTGCCAAAAGCACCCCGGGTTCGAATCCCGGCTTCTCCGACTCCATTTTATGGCAGGAACTCACGAAGTCCTTTCCCGGAAGTATCGCCCGCAAAGATTTCGGGACGTAATCCATCAAGACCTCGCCATAGGTGCTCTTCAGAACGCCCTTAAATCCGGAAAAATAGGTCACGCTTATATCTTCTTCGGTCCGCGAGGAGTCGGTAAAACTACGATCGCGAGAATTCTTGCAAAACGCCTCAACTGCCAAAACCCTATCGAAAACGAACCTTGTAACGAGTGCAGTTCCTGTACTGAAATCACTCGCGGAATTTCGAGCGACGTCCTTGAAATCGACGCGGCGAGTAATCGTGGAATCGAAAACATCCGCGAACTCAGAGACAACGTTAAGTTCGCGCCGATGGGCGGGAAATATAAGGTTTATATTATAGACGAGGTCCACATGCTCACGGACCAGTCGTTCAACGCTCTTCTCAAAACCTTAGAAGAACCGCCGGCTCATATCGTATTCGTTCTTGCCACAACTGAATTTCATAAAATACCGGAGACGATTCTTTCTCGATGCCAAGACTTCATTTTCAAGAAAGTTCCTCTATCCGTTCTTCAAGACTATTCGGAAAAACTTTGTAAGATAGAAAACGTTCAGTACGATCAGGAAGGTCTTTTCTGGATCGCAAAAAAAGGGGACGGCTCTGTCAGAGATATGCTCTCCTTTATGGAGCAAGCAATCGTATTTACGGATTCTAAACTGATCGGCGTTTCCATCCGAAAGATGATCGGATATCACGGGATAGAATTTTTGACTTCGTTTATCAAAAGTTTGATCGATCCCGACAATCATTCCCGTGCTTTGGAAATTCTAGAAACGCTTTACCAAGAAGGGCAGGACATCTATAAGTTTCTTTGGGATTCCATAGAATTCACTCATACTTTAAATTTAATCCGCGACTCTCTCGCCGATCCGGAATCTGTCAACTTTCCGAAAGAAGATTTGATAAAAATGAAATCGGACTTCGAATCGATCGATACTTCAAAACTGAATTTTCTTTCCGGTAAACTTTTTGAACTTTACGAAAGAATCAAAACGATCCGTCTTCGAAACTCGTTTGAGATTAAGGTTTTTACGGAAATTCAAATCAAAAAGCTCGTCGAAGAACTGACTTATCCAAGTTTGGCCGGTCTCGTAGATAGAATCAATCATCTGATTTTGATGGTTCAAAACTCTAAAAACGCAGCACCCGAACCGCAGCAAACAACTTCGCTTAATAAGAACATCACTCAAAACGATTCTTCAAAAAAAAAAGATGATTCCCTTTCTCAGTCATTAGAATCCCAAATCGAGTCTAACTTTAGAGACGTCGAGGAAGCTATGTCAAATCCGGAGCCGCCAAAACCGGCCGGGGATCCGGACGTGATTCCTCCGAAATTCGATACGAGCACCGAGATCAAAAGAAAATTTCTGGGAACGGAAGTGGATCGTAGTAAATTTCCAAAGTTGGATTCTTAATCGTTATGTTTGACAAAATAAAAAACTTCTCCGAGATCCTTTCGAATATGGGCGCCTTCCGTGAAAAGATGGAAGAAGTCAAAAAACGCGTTTCCGCAATTAGAGTCACAGGAGACGCGGGTGCGGGAATGGTTACCGTAACGGCGACCGGAGAAGGCCTCGTAACGAACGTGTACATCAACAAACAGTTGTTTGACGCCGACGATAACAAAATGCTCGAGGACCTCGTCTTGGCCGCGACAAATGACGCGCTCAAAAAAGCGAGAGAAGCGACCGCTTATGAGTTTCAATCGGCTTCGGGCGGTTTAGACTTTTCGGAAATTTCCAAAATGTTCGGTGGAAATCTTGGCTAATCATCTTCTAGACGAGATGGTAGAAGCATTGTCTTCTTTACCCGGCATCGGCCGAAAGAGCGCTTTCCGAATCAGCTTTCATCTATTAAGATTGGAACAAGGCCTTTTCAATCAATTTATCCACCAACTTACGGATACAAAGAATAGGATTCAATTCTGTAAACGTTGTGGATCCTATTCCGAAACTCCGATCTGCGATATCTGCACTTCGGAAAAAAGGGATTCTCACACCTTCTGCGTTGTGGAACAACCCGAAGATATTTTCTTTATCGAAAATACGAGGGAGTTTCAAGGGAAGTATCACGTACTAAACGGAGTGATTTCACCTTTGGAAGGAATCGGTCCGCGAGACCTTAGAATTAAGGAATTGTTGGAAAGAATCGAACCGGAAGAAGTAAGGGAAGTTTTGATCGCAACGAATCCGACTTTGGAAGGCGATGCGACCGCCGATTATTTGGCGAGTCAACTCAAACCGCTTTCAGTCAACGTCACTCGGATCGCTTACGGAATTACGGTCGGAGGTTCGATCGAACTTTCGGATCAATACACTTTGGGAAGAGCGATCCGATCTCGATTACAACTTTAGAATCTATGTTCCGCGGTTACAAAAAATTCTCTTAGAATCTTTCCCTGAATCGTATCCAGATATGCCTTCAAACCGTCTCCGGAGATGAAATATCCGGACCTCATCAGTATCTGCATATCCCGAAAGGCGTTCCATCTAAGATTGATGTTGAATTCTTGTCCGAAGTAAGCGCTCGTTTTGTAACCGTTATCAAAATTGAAGTAACGATTATTTTCTATATAGGGCGATTTAGTTCCATAAAGTCGATAATAGCCCAAGGTCAATAACAAGGGGCCGTAAACTACGATATCTCCGTTGATTCCATATTCATAAAGACCGCTGGAATCTTTTCCGGAAAAGAGCGCATAACCTCCTGTAAAGTCGTTCGCGATATTCGAAATGGAATACCCAGGCAATAAAGTTTTGTAACCGCCGCCTCTTAAATTGGCCTTGGTTCCGTCTTTGTCATAACCCGGTCTTCCCGTTGTACCGACTCCAACCAGGTTAAAAGTCAAATTCTCACTATAACGATATGAGAATTGAAGATCGATCATTCCGCCGGATATATTGTGTTTGCTGTATTTATTGTATAAAATATTTCCAGCTGCATCCCTGTAAGGATCCAAAGCATGAACCTTTCCGTGATTGTAGATTCCATGAACCACAAAACCGAAATTCGAAAGATTGATTTCGGTCATCAGTCCATGCCAAAATAACTGACCGACTTCGCTGTCTAAAGCGATCACATTGCCTTTTGCGTTTGTGGTTTTATCGATCGAACTGACGGTATCGTCTAAAAAATAAGAATAAAGTTCATTCTTTACGTTGTTGAAAAGACTCGTTTTGATTTCGTAAAAATAAATATTCGTTCCTATGTAATTCTTATCTGCGTAAGTATTTTTATCGAGATCGAGTTGCGCGTTCTGTCTTGCGACAAACCAGCCGGCTTCAATCGTAGTATTCCACAAACGAAAATCTTTGTTTAGTGTAACGCCCGTTCCCGGCGTAAATACGACTCGTCCTCTTGCGGAAGAAAATAATTGTTGTCCCACTCTGAGGCTGAACGCGTCTTCCGGAAGTTTGAAGTTGAGATAGAGAAAGGTTGTCTGAATATTCACCGGGGCGGAAAAACCGACCTCCCCGCCTTGACCAGGTCCGACACTTGAGTTTTGACCGAACCCTTTTCCGCCGAACGTGATATCTCCGACTTGAACACCCCAGAGCGCTTCGAAATATTTCGAAGTGTTGAAGTTCATATTAACAGTCATTCTCGTATCGAAGTAAGAGATATCCTCTTTCTGAGGAGAAAGAGTGGAGGGATTACCTTTCAATCTTTCGGCGATCTCATTATCCACCGCTTTCTGTTGTGCGGCTTGATCGTCCGATTTGAAAGCGGTTTTATCGTAGGGAGTGGCTGCGGTTTGACGAGTGGTAAAAATATCTCTTCCGAGATTGAATCCGCGAACCCTGTAATTCCCTTGAAAATCCAGTTTTGTTTTTTCTTCGATCTCCTGAGAGAATAGCGAAGTCGGAATCAGAATATACAGGCAATAAAAACAAGCCGCCTTTTTCAAAAGGTCAATAGACACAGATCATTTTACCCAGTTATTCCGATTAAAATATCGGCTTCTCAAGTCTTCCAAAACACCTGTTCGTTTCATTTCCTTGATAAAGAAGTTTAAATTATCCGCAAAAATCAAATCATTCTGCGGAAGGGCCGCGCTGATATATTCTTCCTGAACCGTTCCCAAAAGAGGGAGATAGTTCGCTTTTAAGGAAGGATTTTTTTGGAGCAAAGTAAGAATAAAAAAACTATCCGCAACAAAACAAGTAACATTGTTGCTGAGGAGATTATCGATCGCTATGGAATCGGAAAGATAACTGTAAATCGGAAGTTTCGCGTATTTTTTTTGAAGATAGATATGATTCGTAGTATTGGATCTTACTGAGAAACTGACAAGCCCGCTCAGGGTTGAGAGATCTCCGAGACTCATAAACCTTCGGGACGTTACGATGTTTCCTTCCGGTTCCGGCGGGAGAATTTTTTTGCTGACGAGACCGGCGGGCGTAGTCACGAGATACGGATCGGAAAAAGTAACTTGCTTACCTCGATTCAAATCCGTCGACATTCCTGCGAAAGCGAGATCGATTTTACCCGATCGAATGTCTTCGGAAAATTGCCGGAACGTTTTGAGCGGGACTAACTTGAGAGAGACCCCTAAATAGTCCGCGTAAAGTTTTGCGAGTTCGGCGTCGATGCCGGGATAACCGTCCTTAGGATTTTCAATGTAGAATGGTTCGTATTGTTTATTGACTCCGACTACGAGTTCCTTCTTGGAAAGAATTTTTTCTAAGCGTGAACCCGCATACTCGGATTGAGAAAAAATGGCAAAGGGAAAGAAACAAAGGAAGACAAAATATAAAATTCTTTTCTCAATCATGAAACATATCGTGGATCGAACCCGGATTTTTTCCAGAGCATTTTCATGAAAAATAGAATTTCTATGGGTTGAGAATTTGGAACTCCGTTCTGCGGTTTTTAAAATCCGTTTCCGGATTTTTCTGTGGAACAATAGGCTCCGAACTTCCTTTTCCATCGATTACGATCCTGGAAGAATCCGTCCCCTTCTTAACTAGGTAATCTTTAACTGAATCGGCTCGATTACGGCTCAGAATCAAATTGTCCGCAGGTTCACCGTTGAGATCCGTATGACCCGTAATTTTAATTCTTACTTTAGGATTTTCATTCAGATAAGCGCTGAGATTTTCTAAAATCGGAAAGGAGTTTTCCAGAATTTCATACGATCCTAACGCAAAATGAATGCTATCTAGAGAAATGGATTTTCCCTTCTCCAACTCTTGAAAGGGATTGGACTGATTAGAATAAATATCATAATCTCTTCCACTTCTTCTGCAAAAGTAAAATGTTCCCGGACGGTTCGTTTCCAGATAAAACGCTTCGTCTCCAGCCGTATTGATTTCCGGTCCGAGATTGACGGGTTCGGAAAAATTGCCTTCCTCTAAAAAATTAGATTTATAGAGATCATAACCTCCGAAACCACCGGGGCGATTTGAGGAAAAATAAATGCTCTTCCCGTCCTTGCTGATCGTAGCCGCGATCTCCGAATAAGGACTGTTAATCGGCTCTGGAAGATTCGACGCCTTTTCCCAAATTTTATTTTTATAAAGCGAAACGAAAATATCCGCTTCAGCAACCTGTCCAAAAGGATAACGGGTAAAGTAGAGCTTGTTGTTAAATAAAAACGGATTCTCCTCAATTTCATCCGTGTTTACAAATCCGGGAAGAGCAATCGGTCTTGCCCATGAGGATCCACTTCGTTTTGAAAAAAATAAATCTCTAGAAACTCCGATCTTTCCATTAGAAAGTTGGAATTCGATCGCTCCGTCCCTGTTCGAAGAAAATAAAATTCCCTCTTCTTTGTTCATGATAAACGGACTTTGATCGTCGTAGTTGGAATTAAGAACCGAAAGTTCTTCCCCCTGCGGCCAGCTTTCTCCGTCGCGGGAAGATCGATAGAGATCCGTATAATTCGAATTCTCTCTTTTAGAATAGAAATAGAGAATATTACCGTCGTCCGTGAGACTGATTCCAAACTCGTTGAGTTTTGTATTGATGAAACCTTTTAATTTTTCAGGCTTTTGATTTGAAGATTTTTCAATCCGACTCAGTTCTTGAGAGGAAAGCATCCAAGTAAACGTAAAAATGAAAAATAAAAAAAGTAAGGTGAAAACAAATCGATTCTTATTTGGAAAAGATAATATCATACAACTCCAAGGATTCTAAAATTTAGAATCCTAAGATTATTATCCGCTCTTTTGAAAAAAACCTGAGATGAAAAGTTTCTAAAAAATAAAAAATCGAAACTCAAAGGTATCGTTTAAGCGCTTCGGGAATTCGAACCGTGCCGTCTTGATTTTGGAAATTTTCCAAAATAGCGGCGTATGTTCTGCCGAGCGCCAAACCGGAACCGTTGATCGTATGAACGAGCTGATTTTTTCCATCCTTCGATTTGTAACGAATCTTTCCACGGCGAGCCTGGAAATCTTTGAAATTGGAAACGGAAGAAATTTCCATGTAACGGTTTAAACCCGGCATCCAAACTTCGATATCATAAGTAATGGAAGAATTCGCTGAGATATCTCCGCTACAAAGAATGATTACTCTATAAGGAAGTTCTAATTTTTTAAGAATATTCTCCGCATGTGCCAACATCTGTTTATGTTGTTCTTCGGATTCTTCCGGCTTGCAAAACTTTACGAGTTCGACTTTTTGAAACTGATGCACTCTTACAAGTCCTCGCGTGTCCTTTCCGTAAGATCCCGCTTCCCTTCGAAAACAAGAAGTATGAGCCGTTACCGAAATCGGTAGCTGATCCTCCGGGATGATCTCGTCCCGATAAAGATTAGTCAGAGGAACTTCCGCAGTCGGTATAAGATTGAGTTCGTCCTTTTCGATTCTATAAAATTCTTCTTTAAATTTCGGGTATTGACCAGTCGCGAGCATCGACTCGTCGTTCACCATCGCGGGAACCCAGACTTCTGTATAACCGTGTTCTTCCGTATGAACGTTGAGCATAAAATTCATCAGCGCTCTTTCTAGTTTCGCGCCGTCTTTCCAATACGTATAAGATCTCGCTCCGGAAAGTTTCACTCCTTTTTCAAAATTGATCCAGTTTAGGGCCTCACCGATCTCAAAATGCGGCTTTGGGGCAAAAGAGAATTTTGGAATCGTCCCGACTTCGTATTGAACCACATTATCGTGCTCCGACTTTCCTGCGGGAACTTTCGGATCTAGAATATTAGGAAGACTTAAATTAAGATCGTTGAGCGCAGTTTCTTCGATTTCGAATTTGATTTCGATATCCTTTATTTTCTCGCCCACCAGTTTTACGGCCGCTGAAATTTCCGAAATATCTCCGCCGGATTGTTTGATCTTTCCGACTTCCTTACTCACTCTGTTTCTTTCTTCTCTGAGAATATCCGCCTCTCTTTGAAGTTCACGTTTTCTATGAATGATAGAAGTGAGCTGATCGATAATTCCGATGTCTTTGAAACCTCGAAGTTCTAAAATTTTTTTGAGGTCATCCGTATTTTCAGTGATATAACGCAGATCAAGCATTGTGGTGGTACGCCTTTCGATTCATAAATTTTATGCTATTTTCAAAAAGTCGATTCTCGACTTCGGAATTGGATTCTTGTCTAAGTGAAAACATTTTATCCAGAACAAACTTCATATACGAAGGTTCGTTTCTTTTTCCTCTAAAAGGAGGAGGCGCTAAAAAAGGTGCGTCCGTTTCGATCAACATCGACTCGAGAGGAAGTTTTTGAGCGGCTTCCTGAATGTCGGTCGCATTCTTAAATGCAACTATACCTGAGAAAGAAATATAATAACCGATGTCGACTAACGCTTTAGCGGTGGGATAATCGTAAGTAAAACAATGGATCACACCGAACGCGCGATCGCGGAAATTTTTTAGAATGGAAATCGTATCTTCCTTCGCGTCTCTCGAATGAATTACTACGGGAAGTTTCGTATTTGCGGAACATTCCAAAAAAGATTCTAAAATTTCTTCCTGTTGCTTTTTAGAATCAGCGGTATGATAATAATCGAGACCGATCTCTCCTATCGCGGAAAGTTTCGGATCGTCCAAATTCTCATAAACTAGTCTAAGAATTTCATCTTTATTCGGAAACTCGTGAGTTTCGGTCGGATGGCAACCGATCGAATAACGGATCTCTAACGAATCATTTGAATATTCGTTAGCTATGGAACGCGCCCGAATCGAACTCTCAAGGTCTATGCCGATTTGGACGATCTTCTTTACACCGGATTCCGACGCATTTTTTAGACAGACCGCGATTTCGAGACCTTGGGATTGTATTATATCAAGATGGCAATGTGTGTCAGCTATTGAAACCATAGAAATCCGGTTTTAGTGAGTCACTTTTTGTGAATTCGATTGACTGAAAAGAGATTTTTTAGGATCTCTTCAGACAGGTGAAAGCGGTTCGCTAAAAACCAAGTTTCGGGACATAAACCGTGGATATCAAAGCAACTTTCGCACTAATCTATTATAGACTCCGCTACAAGTATCAGGAGTACAAACTTAAACTCGATCTTAAACTTTCCGAACTCAATCGAAAAGGAAAAGAGAGACTTACCGTGATGGTGATTCCGCACTCGGAACAAAAGACCATCAACTTTCACATCTCCTATCGGGCGATTTCAATTTTTATAGGAACGATCTTTATTCTTCTTATCATAAGCTCCATCAACGTCTTGAGCCATAGCGGTTCCGTACATCAACTTACGGAACTCAATCTTTCTAATAAAGACTTTATCAGACAATCGGCGAAGATGAAAGAGGAGATCAATTCTCTTCACGAGTACGTCGAGTACTATTATGGAAGATTAGCTAGACTCTACGTTAGACTCGGCGGTGATCCGGCAAAAGTTTCCAAAGGAATCGGAGGCGCCGAACAACTTTCCACTCAACCTCCTTCCATTATAGAACCTAAATCTTCGAATCCTCAAACAAACGATCTCCCGGAAGGAGCTGCGGTCTTTCGTTTAAAGGAAGACGTTCACAACTTAAAGATCAGCAACGAACTCACTCAGGACATCATCTCGATTCTTAAAAAAAGAAAAAATATTCTTAAACAAACGCCGTCCATCTGGCCGGTAAAAGGCTACGTCCTTTATCCATACGGAGCTTACTTTAATCCGATCGCCGGAAGAAAAGAATACAACAGCGGAGTTGATATCGGATCCTTTGCCGGATCCGAAGTGATGGCGACCGCTCCGGGGACCGTGTATGAGATCGGTTATACAAGAAACACCGGTTATTTTGTAAAAGTAGCACACAAATACGGCTGGAAGACGATCTATTCGAATATGGATCGATTGAAAGTAAGACAAGGTCAGCAAGTTTCAAAAACGGAAGTAATCGGTTTCGTCGGGAAAACGGAATCCTCTCCCAATTATATGCTCCACTATGAAATTCACGTTGGAACAAGGGCGATCAACCCTTTTGCTTTCCTCAACCAAATTCAGGACTGAATGGCGACAACAGAAGAACACTTAATCGTAAATAGTATCATTGGCGAAGGTGCCGAGTTCAGCGGCGAATTTAAACTATCGGGGCTATTAAGAATCGACGGAATTTTTCGAGGTTCGATAAAAACCGAGGGAAAAGTCCTAATCGGCAAATCCGGTATCGTCGATACGGATATTAGAGCCCGAATTGTTGTCGCTGGCGGCGAAATCAATGGGAATATTTACGCCAGTGAAAGAGTCACTTTGCTTGCATCCTGCAGAATGAAAGGAGATATCATTTCTCCTCGAATCGTGATGGAAGAGGGAGTGCAGTTCGAAGGCAATTGTAAGATCAACCCAGTTGCACATTGAAAGTACTCATACCACCTTACCAACCACCTCGTAAAGAAACCGAAACAAGGCAAACTTCCAAAGGTAAAAAGAATGGAGTTTCCTCCTTAAACAGAGGAAGTTCCGCCGACCCAAGCGAAAACATAGAAGCGCCCGCTTCCTCATCCTTTCTCGATATTTTAGAAGAGATCGTTCCCTCTAATTCCGAATCCACAAAAGATCTCAACGCACTTTGGCGTGATCTCCCCGAGATTGAAAAAAGATTTTTGGATCTTCCTTCCATCGTTAATTTAGAAGCCTATCAAAAACACGTCCAAGCCATCACCAAAGCGGTAATCGATCAAAACATGAAAGTGGAAACTCTTTCCAGAAGAATGAAAGGGGAAGCCAAGAAAATCTATCATGTCGTGCGAATCATCGACGAAAAAATCCAAGTTCTCGCTGAACTGATTATGAACGAGGGAAATTCCGCATTTAAATTGCTGAAATCACTTACGGATATTCGCGGTTTTTTGTTGGATATTCAAGAATAGAATTTAAAACCCTCGCATACGCATTTGTTGAACATTCTATTTTTTTTGATCTTCGTTCTTCTTCGGAATTTTCGCTTTTGGATTTGGCCTTTCTTAAAATTTCGATAAATTAGAAATCACTAATGTGTTAGTTTCGAAAACTAACTAAATATTTTCCATATCCGGATCTCGTTTAATGCAATTCCGCTAAGCTATGCCTGTTAAAAACGACATAGAATCAAATCGATTCTAATCTAAAAATGAGGATATAAATGGATTCAAAGTTTCGTTCTTTATGCGATGAGTTAAGAAAGAAAATACCATTCAAGAAAATAATAATTTTAAGTTTCTTGTTCTTTCTAAACTCTTCCTTCGTTGCTTGTGCAAGTATGAATTATATAGCAAGATTCGAGAAAAAAGGCGAGGTTGTAGACACAACTGGAATGACAATCGAAGCTGAGAAATTAAAACTCAACGACGTCGCAAATGTAAATGCCTATGTGATCGAGTTTCCTCCAGGATTTTCTTGGGACGGTAATAATCTCCAATTTGATGAAAAGAAGTGGGAACTTTTAGGACATGTTTACTCCGACTACAATCAAGATAGTCATATATTTTGGTTTTACGATTATGTCGAAGAAGAGTCTTGGAAAAGGCCGTATTGTTATGCGCAGGTTCCAATCAATTGGATAACTCTTGGAATCTGGGCTTACACCCCTCTTTATTATCCTTGTATTGTCCGCGAACCAAAGGACGAAGTGCAGGCAGAAAACAATCGGAAAATTAGGATCACCAATTCCTTAAAAAAAATAACAAAGGTTGCCGGTGGGGACACTGTTTTAGTTTGGTCGTTCGGCGATTTACAGATTAACTTTTTTAATGCCAACACTGGTCAATCCGTAGGAGCAGTTGGAATCAAAACCGTATCAGGATCTGGCTGGGCGTTCCGAAAGAAAAAAGAAAAGGATAAAAAAGACAAAAAGGAAAAATCCTAAATCACAAAAGATTATATATGCACTAATATAATCTCAGTTTCAACGTTGCAAGTCTCGAAAATATAGGAAGTATATAGAATCTTGCAACGTTTTTAAAAAGACCTTTATTACCATTTCTACAAACTAAAAACGTTTAAAAATTTTTTCCATCGTTTCCAAATTCAGATAAGCGATCGTCATCTTCTTTCCTCTGCGATTTCAAAAAGCGTATCTTCCACTTTCAAATCCAGTTGATGCATTAGCTGAAATAATTTTCCGGGAGTTTTAAAAGAATCCTTTAGATATTTTACGTTCAGTTGTTTTTTCTGAGATAAAATTAGAAGAACTTTATATTCGTATTCCTTTGCCGCATTTATAAACAAATCGGCGCCGAACTCTCCCAATATTTGAGAACTCCTATATTCTAAATTTTTCAGAATTTTTTCGTAAATTTCATCCAAAGACCGAAGCAAATTTTCTACTTTGAAAATGAATTCGGCAACTTCCGGCTGTCTAGAATTTCGTATTTTAAAAATCTCTCTTTGAATTTTATCAAACTCGAATGTTTTCCAAGGTTTTGCTCGCACAACTTCTACTTGCCATTTTTCCATTTCCGATCTCCAATAATTTCGATCCGCCTTTACCGAATAGATCCGAAAATCGGGAAGAGTTACAGCGGTTAAGAATCCTCCGAAACATGCCCCGGTATCAAGTCCGTATACTTTATCGCCGTAAATTTTGACAACATCGCCGACTACACGATGACCAAAGAGAAGAGGTTTTGGAAGTCGATACAAACTCAGCCAATTTTGAGACCCGATTTTATTCGTGAGATATTTTTCTCCGGAAGTACTTCCCATCAAAACTTCCTTTTTCTGATCCTTCAAAGGAACATCCGGTTCAATCGCCGCGTGGACAATGATCGCGGCTTCGGTTTCAAAGTAATAAGGAAGATTCTGAACCCATTCTAAAAATTCTTGATAACGAGTTCCGAACTGAACTTTCACGATCTCTTGAGAATAAGAAAGCACCTGGTTGTAGTGTTTGTTCTCATGATTTCCCCTAACCACGATATGTTTCGGATTCTCTTTAAAGAACTGATATACTTTCACCGAGTCGGGTCCCCGATCCACAATGTCTCCAACGGAAATGATTCTATCTTCTTTAGAATAACCGACTTCTTTTAGGAGCAGAATTAATTCCTCGAAGCATCCATGTATGTCCCCAATTACTATATCTCGCATAATTTCTCAATTGTACATTACCACAATAAAGGATTTGATTTTTGCACTGGAAATAACGAGTTAATCCATACTCATCAACGAATAAAATTTGTTCCCTTAGCATCACTCAAGAATTCTACAACGGACATTCTCAACCTTCTTCAGAAAATTCCTAACTTCAGAATAAAAAGCTACGCAGATAAATGGAGAAGGGGTTTCGAATACAGATCGCAAAACTAAAAAGATTTCTGTTTATTTGAGAAAAATCAGGAAAGAAAATCGAGTTAGAATCGCAAAAACGCACATCAGAAAAAATAAAATATATTTACTTTTTTCAAAGGCCGTTTCAATTCCGAGTAAGAGATAAACATTAAAACCGAGATAGGATGTGTAAGCTAAGGTAAGCTCTTCCTTGGGAAGTTTATACGTAAATACGATGGTCGAAAAAAATATACAATGAAGAAATTAAACTAATAACAACAATTCAAAAAAGTGGAGAAAGAACTGAATTATTTTTCATTCTCATCTTGTACAATGACAGTTTTGCGTAAAAAATGAAAACTAATACAACGAACAGAAGCGCCAAATTCGGATTAAAAGCGAAATAACGTCCATCGAACATATTCCTATAAAATCTTTGATCGAGGAATCGATAATCTTTCCGCTTCTACAAACCCAGAGCGTTTAAAATTTTTTCCATCGCTTCCAAATTCGGGTAAGCGATCGTCATCTTTCCTTTGCCGGAGCTTTGATTGTGACCGATCTCGATTTTCATGGAATATTTTTTGCGAAACTTATTTTCCAGTTCAACGATGTTTACGTCTTTGCGAGGTTTCTTCTTTTCGTGAGTGGAAGAGGAGCGTTCTTCGGTAAGATTAGAAACCAAATCTTCCACTTGTCTCGCCGTTAAACCTTTCTCTGCGATTTGATAGGCGAGCTGTTCGATCTTCTTTCTATCGGCTAAGGACAGAAGCGGTCTTGCATGACCTTCGGAAATTCTTCCGTTCTTTATTAAATCCTGAACCGAATCCGGCAATTGAAGAAGCCGAATCAAATTTGAAATTGTGGAACGATTTTTTCCAACCCGAGCGGAGATATCAGTGATCTTAAGATTTAATTTTTCGGAAAGTGTCTTATAGGCAATCGCTTCTTCAATCGGATTGAGATCCTCTCTTTGAATGTTTTCGATGATCGCCATTTCCATGGATTGATTTTCAGAAACGTTTTTTACGATCGCTGGAATTTTTACAAAGCCCGCAAGTTTACACGCCCGGTAACGTCTTTCCCCGGAAATGATCTCATAGCCCGCATCCAATTGTTTTACGACGATCGGTTGAATTACACCGTGAGCTTTGATCGTTTCAGAAAGTTCTTTGAGCGATTCTTCCAAAAATGTCTTTCTTGGCTGACCCGGATTCGGGCGAATTTCGCTGATACGAATATCGCGTAGCGCGCCATCGGAAGAAGAATCCATCGGAGCTTTGTTTTCGTTGACCGGAATTAAATTTCCAAGGCCTCTTCCTAGGGCTTTGGGTTTGATCGCCATTCTTAATTCTTCCCTGCGACTTCCAGAGCTAAACTTCTATAACTCTGAGCGCCGACTCCTTCCGGATCGTAACTCATAATGGTTTGTCCGAAGGAAGGAGCTTCGCTCAATTTAACGTTTCTTGGAATGATCGTAGTATAAACTTTATCTTTAAAATAAGACTTCACATCTTCGGCGACTTGATTCGCGAGATTAGTTCTTTTGTCGAACATCGTAAGAAGGACTCCTTCCAATTCTAAGGAAGGATTCAGTTGATTTTGAACGAGAGAAATAATTTTCATAAGCTGAGTCAAACCTTCCAGAGCAAAGTATTCCGTCTGAAGAGTAATCATCACGCTGTCCGCAGCGCAAAGCGCGTTGATCGTAAGAATTCCCAGAGAAGGAGGGCAATCGATTAAAATATAATCGTATTCCGTGCGAAGTTCCGAAACCGCATTTTTCAAACGGTATTCCCTTTCTTCTTCCGCGAGAAGGTCCGCTTCCGCACCGCTCAAATTGATGTTCGAAGGAATGATATGAAGATGATCTACGTTTGTTCTCTGAATACATTCGTTAGCCGAAGATTCGCCTAACAACAACTCATACGAAGTTTTTCCGAGTGTGTTGATCTCGATCCCAAGACCGGATCCGGAATTTCCCTGCGGATCCATATCGATGATCAGAACTTTTTTTCCGATCGAAGCAAGGTTAGCCGCAAGATTGATGGAAGTTGTCGTTTTTCCGACGCCGCCCTTTTGATTACTAATGGATACTATTTTTCCCATTTACGCCCTTACTCTCCTTGCTGATATCCTTCCAAGCTCTAGGATAACCATGCCTTGGGCTAGAAACCTTTTTCAAGAATTTAATATGTCGCATCCCTAAAAATTCAAGAGAAGGAAAATCTTGCATGGATTCGAAAGCAAATCCTGAGTTTGCAAGAACTTCTTTTTCTACTTTGGAAGGAATATCATGTTTTGCTAAAAATGGGACATAAGTTCCACCCATCCGAACTAGATTGCAAACGGCTTCGACGCAGTAAGGGTAAGGAATAAAACCTCGTGATACGACATAATCCAGATTCAACTTGGATTCTTCCGTGCGAATAAACTTGAACTTTACATCGGAAATTTTATTAAACTTCACAAACTCTTCGGTATGAGCCAATTTTCTTTTTTGAGAATCGATTAAATATACAATAGGATGATCTTTCAGACAACGGAAGAAGAAACCTGGAATTCCCGGACCGGTCCCCGCATCTCCCAACTGAACTCCTTTCCATGAACCGATCTTTTTTGAAATTCTGTAAACGTGATACAAGGATTCTAAAACGTGACGATCCAAAATTTCTTCAGAATCTCTTTTCGAAAAGAACCCGCCCGCCTCATTTTTCTCTTTTAAGAATCTGGTAAAACTCGTAACCAATTCCCAATCAAACAAAGGAAGAATTTCTTTCGCTTCTTTCGGAAATCTTTCCTCCAATCTTTCCAAAATCGATTGCACCGAAAATTCCATTGGATCCTGCATGTTGCTAAAGTAGAATTTTGTTTTCTTCTGTCTCTACAGATTCTTGGAAATCGGAAAGATTCAAAGAAAAGAAACATCGATAAAAATTTTCCAATCTACAAAGGGGGTTTTTAAAATTTTGAATCAAGAACAGAGAAGCAAATCTTCCCGCGACTTTATATTTCAAATCATGTTTTGTTTTTTAAGGCTTTGTTACTTGTTCGAGCAATTATATTTGACGTCTAAAGCAGGAACTCGAAAAATCCCTTATGTTCATATTGGATCACCAACTCGGTTTCAATCTTCATCGAGTCGCCTTACTTTTTAGGAGAGAACTCTCTCGTTGTCTTCGGGATTATAACTTAACGCCGGAACAGTGGCAGGTCCTCGCGACGCTTTGGGAAAAAGAATCACTGACTCAAAAAGAAATCATCCATGTAACGCTGCAAGATGCGCCTTCCGCTTCTCGAATGGTCGCGAGAATGGTTCAGAATCAGTTGGTAAAAAGCGAAATCTCCGAAGAAGATAAACGAGCAACGATCATTACTCTTACAAAGACCGGTCGATCATTGGAAAGAACTTTGCCGAAAAAGATAACGAGTCATTTTGAATATTTACTGCAAGACTTTCCGATCACAAAGAGACAAGAGCTCCTGAATGTTTTGAAAGAACTCCGTCTTATTTTTAAGGATAGGAATGAGGAAAACAAATAGAACTGAAAAAGTTCCAACTTGATCCCGACGGTTTAGAAACATACATCGTACGAAATCTTCTCGGTATAAGATCTGTCTTCGTTTGAGTCAGAGTTTTTCGATTTCCTACGATGTTTGACTTCGAAATGCCCGTGTTGAACGCGGATCATTTCATTTTATCATTCTTACCTCAAGAATCGAATTCCTTTCTAAAAAAGATGGTCAGCAAGAGATAAAATCGGGATTGCGAGTTGTGAGGGAAGAGTAAAGTTTCAAGACGAATTTGATTCGCCTTGAAACTTTAAGAAAATCAGTCTTCGACGTTATTAAATTCGATCACCGACTTATGAAGAATTTCAATTCCTGTTTTTAAATGCTCCACAGTAGTGCTTTCGTTTTTCCCGTGAATTCCATCGATCTCTTCCGAACTCATCAGAGAAGGAATCAATCCGTAACATTTAAAACCAGCCAGTCTTAAGTAAGAAGAATCAGTTGTTCCGGGCGAGAGGAAAGGAGTGATCACCGATCCGGGAACCACTTCTTTGACAACGCCGGAAAGAATTTTAAAGTACTTTGAATCCACAGGCGATGTCGTTCCCGGTTCCAGATGTCGCGCCGTGACTTTTACTTTATATTTTTCTCCTAGCTTCTTCACCTTTTCATAAACTTCGTTTTCATTGAATCCGGGAAGAATTCTTATATCAACGCTTCCATTCGCTTTGGATGTGATGACATTGATTCCCGCGTAGTGAGTATCTACTCCAGTGATGCTCACTGAGTTACTTGTCATCGCTCTTAAATGTTTATTTGTCTGAATCACTCCTTTTAAAATAATTCCTAAGAGCGGGTTTCGAGACCGTTTTAACACAAAGGAATTTGGAAAGGGACTTACTTCACCCATCTGATAAAAGAATGAAGCGGTTTCATCCTTTATGATTGTGATCTCATTCATCTTCTTCAATTCTTCAAGAAAGTCTATGAGATTGAGCGCGGCATATTGAACCGGCGGCGTACTCCCATGTCCCGAGATGTCTTCGCTTTCCAAGTCCAACCATACGGCTCCTTTTTCAGCGTGTTGGATGTTAAAAATTTTACTTCCTTTTAGAACGACGTCTTTGGTTCCAACGCCGCCCTCATTGTGAACAAATTCATACCCTTTAAAAATGTCTCTATGATTCGCGATTAAAAAACGCATTCCAAATTCGGATCGGCTTTCTTCGTCGGAAACGGCAAGATACATCAGATTTTTTTTAAGCTTCATCCCGGAATCGTGGATTAGAAAAAAAGCGTAGAGCTCCATAATCCCTAGTCCTTTCGTATCCACCGCACCGCGACCGTAAATTCGATCGCCGACTCTCACGCCTGCGAAAGGAGGATGAATCCATTCACTCTCATTTACTTCTACTACGTCCAAATGATTTGTAAGAATCAAGCCACCTTCAGAATCGCGTCCTTTGATCTCGGCCAT
Organism: Leptospira adleri; assembly: GCF_002811985.1. Classification (GTDB taxonomy): domain Bacteria; phylum Spirochaetota; class Leptospiria; order Leptospirales; family Leptospiraceae; genus Leptospira; species Leptospira adleri. The sequence goes on along the minus strand of NZ_NPDU01000077.1, from coordinate 1,261 downwards.
GATGCTCGCTCTTTCAGGTTTGCCGGGAACTTCAAAGATAGTCGTTTTGATTCCCCGCTTATCAAAGAGACTTTTCAAAAATAAGGCTGCTTGTTTTTCATTTCCTCGAATCGTTTTGATTTTTAGATAAGATTGTAAATCTTTCGAAGCATCTTCCGCAATTTTCCCGTAGTCCTTTTCTTCAAACTTCGTCTTTGGAGTTAAGGATTGAATTCCTTTCTCCGTGATAAAAATCGTATAAAGCAAAAATAGAACCAAGGCCCCTAAAAAGCCTAAGCCGATCTTCTTCCAATTCATCTGTAATTCTCCTCAGTGCGGAAGAAAATAACGTCACTTGATTTCCTTTCAAGGCATTAAATCATTCAATCCCTGTCTTTTTAATAAAGGATAAAGGAATTGAAGTTAATCTTTTAGATTCTTTTCCGATGATTGAAGGGTAGAGGTTATGGAAATGATTCGAGTTATATTGGTGTTTCTGCTTTTTCCGGGTTTTTTATCCGCAGTGACGCCCGGAAAATGGTCTCATATCGACAAATACGTTTTCGGAAATAGTCAAAACGGTCCGATTCGAGAAGTTGTTAAAAACGCGAGCGGGAAAGTCATCTATACTGCGAATTATGAATACGATTCCAGCGGAAAACTTATCAAAGAATCATATACAAACGAAGAAGGAAAACCCGACGGATCGACTCAATTCCAATACAAGGAAGGAAAAGTTGTAAGAGAAGAACTCTTCAACAAAGACAATCTTCTTCTTGAAACAAAAACCTTTCGATACAATCCAAAAGGACAAATCGATTTGATCGAAGTCTTTGATAAAGAAAACAAGCCGTTATTAAAGTCAAACATCACAGCGTGGGCAAACGAATTCGCGAAATCCGGACATACGAATTGGTCAGACTCAAAGGAAGTTGAAACTTTTACTTTGGTTCAAGACGAAAAGAATCCGAAGGTCTTGATTCAAAACATCTACAATGAAGAGAAAAAACAAATCGCTTCGACTAAGTTCGAATATGATGAGAAAGGAAATCTCCTCAGCAGGATCAATATCCAAGGAGAACAGGAACGAAAAAATCAGCTCCATTACGGATCTAATGCTCAGAAAAGATTATCTGTAAAAGAGTTCGTGGGTTTTGAGAAGTTCCCATTTGTTATTTTGTTTCACGTGAAACGTAAAGCTGGTAAGCTGAGCATTAGATCCGTAATGGAGCTGATTTTTTCGTTCCTGTTCTCCTTGGATATTGATCCTGCTGAGGAGATT
>NZ_NPDU01000076.1 GCF_002811985.1 Leptospira adleri | reverse complement strand
CCAATTCCAACTTGATAAGCGAATTACCGTGGATGACCCGGAATCCCGCGATAGGGACACTGCGCCGACCGTATTCCCGAGATTCATATAACTGTTAAACACGATTCTGAAATCATCCGTAGTTTTATCGTTACAAGATGCCGCATTGTTCGTGCCGTCATCCCCGCCTTCAAATCGATAGTTGCTCGGTTGTAATACGGGTAAGCTGTTGTCCCACCAGCAGGATGTAGAAACCCAGGTTCCGCCTGTCGCACTTCCGATTGCAGGAAAACTTGGAGCACACCCCGGCGCCCCGACCTGACTTACCAAGCCGATCGCTTGCACGGACGGATTTGGATTATTTCCTCCCGCAAGAAAGCTGCCGGATATCGGAGTGGCTATTTTATTTCCGTTCGAGGCTTCCGCCGATGTGCCTACGGAAATGGTATATCTGGTTCCGAAATCTAATTTTGAATCCGAGGTGAACGTTAAGATTTGATTTCCTCCCGTCCATGTGTATGTGCCGCTCACCGGAGGACTGACCCCGATTGCGCTTTGGGTGACGGAAGGATTCATAGGAGTATTAAAATTGAAAGTAATGGATTGGCCGTTTGGATTTCCTAGGCAACCGTTGAGAACATTCGTAGTTAGGATGTCTACCGGCGTTCCGATTCCGGCTTGGCAACCTGCTAAGGAACCAGTGGTAACGGTGATCGTGTTAACATTCGGTCCTGCGTTGGCAGTCCCTACGAAAAAACTTCCGATCGGGTTGCCGCTCAATGCAATCCCGTTCGTATCTTTCGCGCCAGTGCCAAAACTGATATTGTATCTTTGATTTGCCGTTAGGGCAAAATCAGGTTGGATGGAAAGTGTATTTCCAGACGTCCATACGTATTTTGCAGAAATTCCCGGACTAATCGAAAGCGCAGTTAACGTCGCAGAAGTATTCATTGGTCTTGAAAAATTAATAAGAATCGGGTTTACGGTCGGATTACCCATACAGGCATTGATCACATCGGTGGTAAAAAAATTAGTTTGGGTGGCAGTTCCCCCGTTGCAGGCTGCACTATTTCCCGCTGCCAAAAACATTCCGTTGACGGCCGGACTTTGACCGGCGCTGGAAGCGTTTCCAATTGATATGGAAGCGCTAAACGGATCTTTCAGATCCAACCCCGCCTTGTCTTCGCAACTTTTAGTCACAGTGTAAGTATAAGTCCCGGGATTTAATGCCGCCGAAGGAGCAAAGGTAAGGACGGTTCCATTCAATTCGGTAAAGAATCCAACCGTTTGAGGAGACATGCTGAAGGCAATTCTACAACTCTGCATGTTCATCTCTCTGCTAAAGCCCACGTCAAATTTTTGATCGGCCGGAAGTCCGTCAGTGCCTGATCTGGGGCTGCTAAAAATGACTTCCGGAGGAGGGTCGCCCCAAAGTGCGCCCAAACCTAGGAGTTTTTCGCCGGTGTCCTGGCAGTTTGAAAGCAGCAAATGAATCCCAAAGAGGATATAATAAAAAGGTAATTTACAATTTTTGGTTATTCTTTTCTGATTTTTCATTTTTTATCCTATCTTTTGGGTTTAATTGTGTTTTCTTGATTTTTGATGATGTTTGAAAGGATCGAGTTGCCTGAACCTTTCGAATAACTGATTAATTTTCGTAAGCCGCCTTCATCGGTGGTTACTTGAGCGTATTCGTAGCAGTTGATCGCATAAGAAGCCAATGCGTCCGTAAGATCTTCTTGTGATTTTATCATTTCCAATTCGGAATTAATTTGATCTTCCTTTTTAGCCTGGCCATAGGCAACCTTTGCCGCGGTAACTCTGCTCGATTCTACTTGTAGATTGATTCTGGAATTCGCGATATTTATTAATTCCCAGGATTGATTGAGTTTATCCACGGTTTTCTTTATTTCAAAGCCGACCTGATTCTCCATATTTCGATAGTTTAGAAGAGCTTCCGAAAGTTGAATTTCCCCCTCGACGATTTTTCTGGACTGGCTTAGATTATCGAATAAACGAACCGATGTCGAGTTGTAACTATTTGTCCCGGGACCGACGGTCTGATTTCCGAATCCAGGATACGTTTGAATTCCGTTTCCATCCTTCTGAACGCCTGTGTTTCCGTTGGATTGAATGACGCTGCTCCCAAGCGGCATAACTAAATTAAAATTTACTCCATAACTATCGTGTGAAAATTGATTGTTATTGCCGTTTCTTCCCGCGTAACCGCCGAGAAACACCTTTGGCATATAATAATTATCTAATATTTCCTTTTCGTTCTTTACTTTTTTGACAAGCACCTGCATCTTTTTTAGATCTTCTCTGCCGTTGCGAGCCCTCGAAATCAATTCGTCGATATTCATGGACGGAGGAGGGTTGATGACAAAGTCGAAGAATAGATTTTCGTCGAGTTCCACGTTCGCATAGTAATCAAGATTCATCACCTGTTTGAGATCCAATAGGGCCTGATCGCTATCGTTTTTAGATTTTTGCGCGTTGAATTCCGATTGTTTGACTTTGCTTTCCAAATCCAAAACTTGCAACTTGGTGATGAATCCTTGCTTGAATTCGACCTGTCCTTTACGATAGGCCTCTTGCGCTTTTTCTAATGCTTTTTTTTGAATGAAAACTTTTCCCCTGGTTGCCAGGGCCTTGAAATAAGTTTTTTGTATTTCCAACCGCAATTTTGACAGATTGATTTTAAAATCCTGTTCGTTCAGCATTTCGGATAACTTCGCAATCTCTAAATTTAAACTTGCTTCTCCTCCATCGAATATCAATTGCTGAACTGTCAGTCGAATATCGTTATATATGTTGTCCGTCGAATTTACGTTTTGATTTCGTAATCCGTAGTATTGGATTCCAAATTTTGGTAGAAACTCCCTCCACTTTTCGGTGATGACCATTTTTGTTACGTCCTTCCGAGCTTCCAAAACCTTAAGTACAACGCTGTTGCTTGAACCGATCAGAACGGCTTGGTCTAGAGTAATCTTCATAGGAGGCTGTTTGGGAAGTTCCCCCTGAGCCATTATGGAAAATATGAAAAAGCAATATAAACCTGCGATGAATACCGGTCTTATTGTTATTAATTTGCATAGTTTACTTACTTTCATTATCACGTGGACTAAATAACTTTTTGAATGACTTACGGTTCTTATACCTAAGGGAGCTTAAAAGAGACATTAGAACATTCTTCAAGCTAAGTTTGTTAAGCAGGGCTCAACTATCTGTGCTTCTCATATTTCGATGTGCGTCGGCGTATGAGATACCTTTAGATTAAATTCATATAAGGCAAAACCATGGTATTTCAAACTTGATTGTTTGATATTTTGTCTCATGGTTTTTTTGCGCGTTATTCGCTCCTTTTAGTATTTATATTCTCGGTTATCCGCATTTCTTCTTTTAAAAAACTTTTCTCCATTTTTTTCTGGTCATATTTTTACATTCTAAGTTATCTTCCCTCTTAAGTTCGTTTTTTGAATGTGCTTGTCATTTGTCTGCTTTTTTTGGCAAATGTGATTTTTTTATTTGCATTTTATCTCAAAATCCATTCCCATCGTTTGGAAGAGCATTTTCAAGTTTTTTTTGCAGTATTTTTAGGACTGATCATTTTATTCTGAGGAGATCTATTTTGGCGATTTTGAAACCTCATTGGACTTTGTTTCGATTTCTTCTTTTTTGCCTCACTTGTCTTTGTTTCTGTAAGCCTAAAAGTGCAGATTATTCTTTTTTGTCGTATTTAGGAATCGCCAACCAAGGAACCTATGTAAACGGGGTCTTCTATCCTTCGGAAAATCCGTTTCATGCAGGGGATCAATCTCATTTTAATGGTGCGCAGGCTGGAAATACTGGTTCTGTCGTTTCCGTGGGTGGTGATAATTCCACTCTTGGGGTTTCCACTCGAAATAATGGGGTTCCCGACATCATCTTCTTATACAATGAGAATGGAATTCCAATCGCCGTTGATGTCGATGGTAACGGCCTTGCGGATTATTATATCTGTTATAAGAATCAAACCGAATATTCTTTGATGACCGGCTCCGGTTGCACTGGAAATTCCGTTTCGGTGATCGTCGGACAAGGATACGACACAAATGGGGATGGGATAGCGGATAATACGATTCTTTCTCAGATCAGTGGGGACTCTCTCGCTCCCGTTTCCATGATTAGTCCTAACGCTGGAATCTACGGTTCCCCAATCCAACTTACCATCGCTTGCAACGATAATGTCGCTCCGGGAAACATCGTTTATTCTACGGATTCGTCGACTCCGTCTTTCAGTCCGCTACTCGGCATTGCCTCCAACCCGAAAATTAAAAAAGTAACCCTTGGTAACGGCGACGGTCTTTATACGATCAAATACAGATGCCGTGATTTAGCAGGAAACATAGAATCCGTTCACACCGACACTTATGAAATCAATCATAACGTGCCTACCGTTAGTATTTCTAATGTGAACTCTACCGGAGTCAGCAGTCAAACCGGCGCAATCAATAATCTTTCCTTTGACTGGACTTCGAATTATTCAGGATCGTATTCGATTCGTTTAAACGCAGGTAATTGTCAGAGCGGCTCTATTTTACAGTCCGGCATCGTTTCCGCAAATGTACCATTAAGCGTAAATATTTCTTCCAATAGCTTCACTGTAGGGTTGAATACGCTTCACGTTTGTGCGACTGCCGCTCTCACCGGCTATCAGACGTTATCTATCGTTCGAGACGAATCGCAGCCGTCCATCAGCCCGACTCCGGGCGGAGGGAATTATGGGAATGCGCAGAACGTTAGTCTTTCCTGTACCGATAACAATCCTGCGGGATGCGGATTGATTGCTTATACGTTGAATGGAGCGGATCCGAATATCGACGGCTCTAACGGAACCATTTTAACCGGAACTCAATTTCAGAATCCGATTTCGATTCCACTTAATACAGCGGTTACGTTAAAATTTATCGGCGTCGATCTTGCCGGAAATCTTTCACCTTTGCAATCGGTGAATTACTTTATCAATACTTCCGTCGCCACCGTTACTACGAATTCTTTTACCCCGGTAAGTCAATTAGTCAACGCTACTTCCGATCAAAGTATAAGTTGGGTGAGCGATCGAAACGGTGTTTTTACATTGCGTTCCGGAACCGATTGTTCATCCGGAACGATTCTGACCGGAACCAACAGCGCCGGTAACGTCACCGCAGGAGTTCCGATCACCACGACGATTCTAAATTCTAATTTTGCTCAAGGAGCGAATACGGTTTCGATCTGCGTCGCCAACGCGAGCTTGGATCCGCTCTACGGAAACGTTTCCTTTTCTGTGACGAAGGACAATGCGCGTCCGATAGTGAGTTCCACAAGTCCTGCGGATTTTAATGCGGGAAGTCCCGTTTACGTCAATCCAAGTCCCGGTAGAATCCAGATCGTTTTTAATAAGAATATGGATGTTTCTTTCGGAGGCATTACGACCGGGACGAAGATTAAGAACGTCTGTTATCCTGCTCCGACCAATCCTCCGCTTAGCGTTTTTGTTTACGATGGCGCCAGCTGGGATTGTATCGATTTCACAGCAACTTATACTTGGGTGAGTGCGACAACGCTTCAGATCGATTTTTCTTGGATGAACTTTCCGGAAAACGCGAAGATTCTTTGGACTCTTTCTAAAACGGTTCTTCAAGATTCTGCGGGCAATTCTCCTTTGAACGACATTCAGCAGAGTTTTGTCACCGGAATGAAATCCCAGTATTTTAAACCTTTTAAGACAAATCAAACAAGTTGCTGGGACTCCAACGGGAACCTGATTCCTTGTGTCGGTACGAAACAAGACGGGGAAACTCAATCCGGTTCAAATCGAAATTATTCGGTTCAATATTATTCGGGTTATCCGAGCGACGCAGTTACGGAAGATACCGTTTCCGGTTTAAAATGGAAGACTTGCGTGGAAGGAAAGATTTCTTCTTTGAATTCCGGCGTGACTCAGTGCGCAGACATTGTTACTCCGTCGGCAAGTTGTTCCCCGGTTGATTCTTCCAATAACCCCGTTAAGCTGGAATTTTGGCCCTTCTTTAGTTTTCAGGACGGTAGCAATGTCGTTCACCCTTCCGGAGTAAACGGTTGTTCTTATCTGAATCAGTGCAATTCGGGCGCCGGCTTTGCTGGAATAACGGATTGGAGACTCCCGACCCAGAAAGAGCTGGATACTTTGTCGGTTTTTGGTTCTTCTTCCGCCGATGCAACGTTTCCGATTCCGGGTTTTCCCGACGGGATCGCAAACTATTATTGGTCGTCGACTCTGAGACGTTCCAATCCATTTTTTGCTTGGGGCGTTAATTTTAATTATGGCGCTTCCGATACTTTTGTTCGTTCCAATACCAACAACATTCGTTGTGTATCCGGTTCCGGAAGCTCGGTTCAGAGTTTGACTGATCCCGGAGATCAAACCATCTCGGACTCTACAGCGAACTTGTTTTGGCAAAAATGTAGCGCCGGCTTGTCCGGTAGTTCTTGCGCGACGGGAACTGCAACAAAACCCACTTGGTCTGCTGCGCTGACCTACTGTAGTGGTTTGAACTTAGCCGGTCGGTCTTGGCGACTTCCAACGATTAAAGAATTGAACAGCCTCGTTGATATGACTTCTTCGAGTTCCACGCTTACGATCAATTCTACTTTTTTTCCGAATACTAAGAATTCTTATTATTGGACTTCTTCTTCTTATGCCCCGTCGCCTGGAAATGCCTGGACCGTGTTTTTTCAGTCGGGTGGAATGACGCCGTTTTCCTCTAAAACGGGTACGGCTTACGTTAGATGTGTTGCGAATGGTCCGTGAGTTTCGGATATCGATGATTTTGAAAGGGGAGAATCGGTTTATTTTATGATTCGTAAGTATATAAAAATTTCTTTTTTGCTTTTGTTCCTTCTTCTTTTGCCGTCTTGCGGTAATAATAAAAGTTCGGCGACTCCCGCCGCTTTATACAACGCACTTTTAAGTCTATTAGGAGTTCCTAATGTTTCACGAGGTGCCGATGGAATTGCTGCTTCGACTATTTCAGGGCAGATTTTCTCCTTTTCTCCGGGAGAATCTATCGACTTGAACGGAGGGACCCAGGGAAATGTTGCTACTGGAATCGTTGTTGATCCCAGCGGAAATGGAAATACTTCCGGAATATCCGTAAATGGAAACGGCATTCCTCAAATCATTTTTGTGACCAACGCCCAAGGTGACCCGATCGGCGTCGATATCAACGGAAATGGAATACTCGATTATTATCTTTGTGCAGGTGCGGGCGGTAAGATTACCCTTACTACTGGACCAAATTGCTCCGGAAATAAGGTTACCGTGTATCCCGGTTTCGGCTATGATGAGAATGGAGATGGAGTTGTCGATAATCCGATTTTGGCTTTGATTAGCAATGATGTCAACCCGCCTATGTCCTCCATTTTCCCGGCCCCCGGTATTTATGGCGGCGCTCAATCGGTTACGATCACTTGTGCGGATAATTTGGCGCCTGGAAATTTGGTCTATTCTATTGACGGCTCTACTCCCGCTTTTTCCCCTTTAGTAGGCTATGTTAAGAATCCTACTACGACAAGTTTTACCGTCGGGGGTTTCGGTGAAGGCATTTATACGGTTCAGTATCGCTGTAGAGATTTGGCGGGCAATTTAGAAGGAGTTCAATCCGCGATTTATGAGGTGAACCATAATCTGCCGAATGTCACTTTAGATAGTAGTTCTACGGGCGGTTACGTGAGCGCTATGAACGGCGCGGTCAACACAATTCCGATTTTTTGGAAAAGCAATCAGAGTGGTACGTATAGCATCCGGGCAAATGGTACTGGTTGTAACAACGGCGGAGTTCTTAGTTCCGGATCCGTTTCGGCTAATGTGCCAAACACTTTTAATATCGCGGCCGCTTCCTTAAGCGTCGGTAGTAATTCTATTTTTATCTGTGTTACAGCCGGTTTTACAGGGCAGACGAGTTTGACGGTTGTTCGAGACGACGTAGCTCCTACGATTACGGCGGATCCGGGAGCGGGAAACTATGGAAAAGAAGAGAACGTTACTTTAAAGTGTAATGATAATTCCGGAGCACCTTGTTCGGTTCTTGCTTATACGACCGACGGTTCGAATCCTCTCATCTCAGGCAGTTCCGGTGCTATTTTGGCCGGTTCAGCTTATTCCGCCCCGATTCCCTTACCGACCGGAACCTTGAATCAAGCGATTAAATTTTTGGCTCGGGATAAGGCCGGGAATTTAGGTGCGGTTCAATCGGCGATTTACTCCGTCGATACTTCGATTCCCACGATTACGGTCACTAGTACGACCCCGGCTCTTTATTACGGCAGTCTCGTGATCGATAACTCGGCTGCCCAAGTTTCTTGGCAAGTAAGCGGTAACAAAGTTTCCTATTCCCTTTTTAAGAAAAGGGCTTCCGCTTGTACCGAATGCGTAACCACAGGCGTCGCGAATTGTCCTGTCGGCAAATTTAAGGATACGAGCGGGGTTTTATATTCTAACGCCGGCGATTGTAATTGTAATAACGGTAATTCTCTTTTGGGCTCGAATACAAACGCAAGCGGCGCATTGAGTATGTCCAATCCGATCTCGGTCAATTCCTCCATTGATCCTCTCAATTTTTCTTTGGGTTCGAATACTCTTATGGTCTGTGTCGCAAACGCTGCGGCAGGTTTTGGTCCGCAGTTTGCAAGTAGGGAAATTATAGTTTGGAAAGATTTGGATGTACCGCAAGCGGTTAGTATTTCTCCTACTTTAAACGGTCACAATATCAAACCGGATCCAGGTAAGATTAAGATTACTTTCAGCGAACCAATGCAAGATATTGTCCCGATTTTGAAGGTTCAATATTTTAACGGAACGGGTTGGGTCGATTTTAGTTTTGATACGGTTTCAGGCGCTATTCCGAATTTCACCTGGAATACCGGTGTTGGAGAACCTCATAACATCCTTACTATCGATCTTCCTTGGATCCGTTTTCCGGAGAACGCACTTTTACGATGGGAAATTGATAAGAATAGTCTGAAAGATATCTCTAATAATTCAGTTCAGAGTAACGATGTTTCCGGACAATTAGCGGGAACTTTTTTGACCGGTTCTTATTTTTCTACGAGAGACGTTACTTATGGAAGTTTAATTCCGAAAACTGGACAAACTCGCTGCTCCTATCAGTCGGGCGGGTTCGATATAGGAAGTTGTCTCGGCGTCACCGCCGCTTTTGACAGCGTTACGGAGAGAGTCGGGCAAGACGGTTTTTACCAGAAAGGAATTGCGAGCAGCGTAACGAGTCTTTCAAATTCTTCGTATCCTTCGAATACCAGTAAGAAAGATAACAATAATTCACTTATCTGGCAGGAAATCGATTCCGGCTCCAATTTCGATTTTAATTCCGCCTTAAAATATTGTGCGAATTTGAATCGTATGAATCCTCAGGCTCCTCCGAACGCTAATGTCTTTAACGGCTACGCCAATCGTACGGATTGGAGACTTCCTTCGGTGGAAGAATTGGAAAGCGCTTTGATCTATGACGGAAGTCAGTGGCTCTCGTTTAACAATGGTTGTAGCGGTGCGGGAGGTCAAAACGACTTTTGGACTTCTTCCTTTTTTACATCCAATCTGCGAAACGCTTGGTACGTGGATTTTTGCAAACAGAACATTTTCTTCGAGCTTACCTCAAGTGGGAAAAAAGTCCGCTGTGTTTCGGGTAGTGTTCCAAGCTCGGCTACTCCGTAAAATCTTTATCAAGGAATACGAATCGGTCTGGAATCTTATGAATCACTTTTTTAAATCACTGAAATTCTATTCAATCTGCTTTGCCGTCTTTGTTTTGGCGGTTGGTCAAACTGTAACCACGGTCCGTTTTAAAAATATGAAAGATGGGACCGTCCTAGATTATAGAACCGGCTTTTTATGGCAGGTTTGCCCCGCGGGCCTGGGGTCGGAAAATGCCTCTCACCAATCCACTTGCGGAGCGGACAACGGTAACATGAACGGTACTCCTACCGTCTATACTTGGGCAAACGCATTGAAATATTGTAACGGACTTTTATCGGAGAAGCCTCCTGTTTTACCGGCGGGTAAAACATGGAGACTTCCGAATATTAACGAGCTAAAGAGTATAGTCGACCGTTCTCAAATGAATCCAGCAATGGATACGAGCGTTTTAACGACTGCGGGAGTCGATTATTTTTGGTCTTCTACTTCGGTTGCAAGCGGTTCGAGCGCGGCCTGGACAGTTAACTTTTTTTACGGGACTTCCTACGGTACAAGTGATAAAGATTTCGGTTATTATGTTCGGTGTGTAGCTACGAATTAAGGATTTATTATATGAAGCTTAAAAGAAAACGAATATTCTTTTTTCCTTTTTTACTCTTAATTTCCTTTCTTTTTTTTGATTCCTTATCGTCTCAGCCGGTCGTCGTTCCGAATTTGAATACTCCCGTATTCAATTCCAACAGCATGAACCAAACGTTTACCGTAGCAAACGGTATGCAAACGATTGGTAACTGGGACGCTTTCGTCTTTCAGAGCGTGAGCATTTTGCAGACTCAATGGGAAGCCCAGGTTCAAGCACAAATTTCGATGATCGTGAACAGCGTTACTACAAGCGATCATTTTGCTTCCGTTCAAGATTATCAGACCTATGTCTACAATTCGCTGCAAGGACAGGCCAGCGAACAATTGTTATCCTGGCAGTCGTCAGTGGAAACGACGATTTTATCCGAACGCAGCGATTACCTTTCGGCTTTGTACGGTTCTAATTCCGGTGCAGTGGCCAGTTCTACGGCCCAGTTCCAGAGTCAGTGGAATTCATTCGTTTCCGGAAGCGGCTTGAATCTAAATCTAGGAGGGTCTTTGAGTCAAGCGGTTCTAAACAGCGGCCAGCAGACTTTGGAAGGACTGGAAAGCCAATGGTGGAGCGACTTTAATCAGAATTTGCAGAGCGGTCTTCAGACGTATCAGGAAGCGCTTCAGGGTTTGACTACTAAATATCAAGATCTTCTTTCCCAGATTAACGCGACGGAAATGCAGTATCAAGCTCACCTTGCTCAGATTCAACAATCTCAGGCTGGAGTTAAGGATCAGATTCTTTCGAGCTTGGAAGGTTATCAGTCTTTTTTAAACGGCAATAATCTTTTTTGGAATTCGATTTCAGTATTGTATGACAATACTTCCAACAGCTATGTTCAGGCTAGTTGCCCCGGCGGCCATAGTTGTACGACTTTTCAATATGATCCGGCGAACTCGCAGTTTTATTCTTTCGGATCCTGTCCGGCGGGTCATACTTGCGCGAACGTTTTATATGATTCTACCGATAGCAAGTATTTACAGAATACGGTTTGTCCGTCGATCTGCGACGGTAGCGAGAAGGAGAACCTTTCGATTCGAACGGGATTGAACGCGGACGGTCGGGCGTTTCAAAACGTTATCAATAACGTTGCGAATGCGCTGCAGGAAGGATACGTAATGCCTGCGATTTTCGATTATACTTCGGGGACGATGATCAGCTACAACGCGAATTGTTTAAACGGCAATAGTTGCGTGAAGGGTCTTTACGATTCGACTTCGGGTTCATTTGTCGCGTCGACTACTTGTTCCGCAGGGCATACCTGTTATAGTGCTGTGGTGGACAATACGGTCCCAGCTTCTGCGACGGGTTCTTACTTTGCCACCAGTTGTCCGGTCGGAGATACACGTTGTGTGTCATGTCAGTCCGGTCATACTTGTCAGGTCCAGGATATGGAAGCAGGCTTCTTATACGCTTCCAATCTGATGACCTCATTTTTGCACAGTGAACTTCTCGCCACACAAGGGGCGCTTCAAAGCGCAATCAACTATCAGAACGGGAACGGGACAAATAACGTCCGTTACGGCGACGCGGAATATTCAAACGACACAATTTATTCTTATTGGGGATCGACTCCCTTTGAACATGCCGCAGCAACTTCGACGTCAATGGCTGCGGTTAGTATTTATGAAATTCTGAATTCGGCCGCGACCGAGGGGGCAGGCGGGCTTGCAAAGAAAATCATAGCATACATTCGTAATGAAATTACGGAAACGGATCTGGCCAATTGGATCATGGATGCATATACAAGCGGTTTAGACGGAAATGGCTCTCCGCTTACCGGTTTGACGGGTTTAGGACCTGGAATAACGATCACAGGAATTAGCCACGCCGATCTTCGCGCTTTTATGAACGAAGACGCTTTTACTCCTTTTTTTGCCGCAACTCCTTATTGTCCGGATTGGTTGGGCTGTTATTCGGGAGATATTTTTAATCCGACGCCCGGGATTTACATGGCAAACCGTACCTTTTCCGAGCAGCAAAACATAGGAGGAGCTTGGGGAACTAACTTCTACGATTACTTTGCTCGAGAATCCGGGGTTTGGGCGGGCGTCCCTTTTTTGGCGGATATTCAGCATATGCAAGATTATGCCTGGATTGAATTAAACTTTACGGTTTCGAATAACAACGCATTTGCGAACGTAACAACCTATCAAGATCTGGCCTTACAGTTGCAAAGTTTTGAATATGATTGGCAGAACAATGTGATGCCTTCGATTACGAACTGGACCGCTCAGGCGGCCTCGTATCAGGCGCAGTATGCGAATTGGCAGACGCAAATGCAAGCTGCTCTAACGGATGCGCAAAATACCTTTAACGCCGGGGTTCAGGATTTGCAAGGCCAGGAATCGGCTTGGCTTGCACAAATGGGGCAGGTTCAACAACAGGCCGCAAGCGCCTTTCAGGCCGCAGAGAATTCTCTGAAAAACGCGAAGGGGCAAACGAATTACGCTCAACTTACGCAGGAGGTTTTGTCCGGAATCAATCAAGGAAGGACAAAATCAAATATCGACGGGGAAGCTGTTGCGAATACTAGTTCGTTTACCGCTTCCTTCGGTGCCATCCTAAGCGGGTTGGATCGGAACGCGGATCGAAACATTCCTGACTTTGGTTTACTTTCCACTCTCGGGTCCAGCTTTAGCCGGGCGATCACCGGCGCTTCCAACTTGACCCTGTTGTCTTCGACTAACAACGCGACTATGGATACGATTTTGGGTTATATGAACGGAGTTGCGGATTCGATGCGTAAGGAGAAACAGTTTACGCAGAACGGTCAAGGCGATCTGATCGAAGCCCATCACCTCAAAACGAAATCCGTTGAGAGTATAGACAAGTATTCCCATGAAACGATCACAACGACGTATGTGCTGAACGCAGATGGCAGCCTCGGGCCAAAGATTCAGGATTGGATTAAGGATCAGTGCGGAGACGATCTCAGCAACGGCAATTGTAACCAATATATCGAAAACAAATATACGAGCGTTGACGTGGATAGAAGCGGTAAGCTGACTGCTCACCGAAATGTGTATGACGGTTCGACTTCGCTTTGTGGTGCGATGGACGCGACGAATATGGATTCCTATTGTTTCGGTACGGATGATAAGGTCGTTACGATCGCTCCGCCTAACAAGGGATTGTTTCTTTTGGGAAGAGGTGCTTCCCGTTTGGGGGATGTTTTTGACGGTCGAGACAATGCCGTAGGAGATCTTGTCAACAGTACATTCCAAAATGTGAATGCGTTTTTATCCTCAAACAAGAATATGGCCGGCCTTTTTACCGAGGTGAATGCGGCTCAAAGATTGAACGATCACAATGCTTCAATCGCTTCCGCGGATGCAAATAACCGAGTCAAGATTGCAAATATCATAGTAGATTATGTGGAATCCGTTTTGTTGGGCGGAATGTCCACCAGTTCATGGGTGAACAAACAGGCGCAATCGGCGATCCAAGACGTCGTCGCAACGGTGCTTGTGAAAGCCTTTGATCTTCCTCCCGACGTCGCCGCGTTTCTTTCGGGCGGTCTCATGGCTCACATGGAGGCCTCGAAAGCAAGACACGATATGGGAAACCAAGCCTTGGGAATTGGAAAAGGGATGCATTCTCTTTTTAACGACCTTGGAATGGAAGGAATTGAAAGAGCGCTTGTCAAGATCGGGCCTCTTGCATTGGACATGTTGTATCCCGGAGCAGGGCATGCAATGCAGTCAACTTTCGATTCTTACGAAAAAAATCTGAATGCGCTCGACAATTGGAAGAATTTCAAAACGAGCATGTACGGTTTTGCGGTTCAGAAATACGGACAAGAACACGACTTACCTCCTGCTTTGACGGGATTTCTTTCCCAATATGTGATGGATTTTGTGGAGATGAAGGAAGCGAAGGAAGAGCTCGGCAGAAACGGCGCTGCGCTTTCTTTGAATTCCATAGCAGGTGAGCTGAAGTTAGCAGTTGCTAACATCGGAGGATTTTTCGCGGAGATTGAAGGCGGTTTGGTAAAAGCCGGGACCCATATATCCGGTGATCTTGGTTTGACCTCGGAGAAAGAGGAAAAACGAATCAACTCAAACATGCGAGAGGCGATCAATAGCGTTAAATTAAAAGAATACAAAGATGATATTCGCAACTGGGATGCGGATCAGGTGACGCTTGCAAGTGAAGCTGTGAAAGAATATGGTCGTATCAATCAACTCGACCAGAAGACGATCGATCTCTGGGCGCAGCAAGCCTCTGACTTTGTGGTAAGAAAACAAGCGGAGCGGGCATTAAACAAAAGAGACGAGCTTTTAAAGATAGGAACGGTAGTGAGCGGGGGAATCCTAAGTCCTCTTCTTCTAGATGCTAAATTGTTCGGCGGAGGATTGACTACTCTTGTTTCTAAAGGGTTCAAGGGGATTATGACTTCGATCGCCGATCTCGGGAATATGCTTGGAGAGTCGGTTGTATCTTCAGATTTCAAATCCTCGGTATATGATCAGACAAAAGAATGGCATCATACCGTCACTATGGACGACGTAAAGGCGCGTTCTCAACAGGGAATCATCAACAAAGCCTTTGTAGAGAACGATATGCGTAACAAGATGTTCGACCTGATCGGCGAAGCGCTGATGCCCGGCGATCCGAACATGGGGCACATGATTGGATTGTTATTAAAAGACAATATAGACAAACATGAGGCTAAAAAACATGCGCGCGAACAAAGATTAAAAGACGCGGAGACGATTGTTCAAGTAGCGGCCGCAGCTGCGGCAATGTATTTTACCGCAGGAGCCGCAAGTCAAGGTGTTGCTGGCTGGTTATCGACAGTTTCAACGACAGCTACCAACCTAGGGTTAACCACCCTGACGAACGGTCAAATCATTGCCCTTGCTGCGAGTACTGCAACAAGCATGCTAATTGAAGGTCAATTGAACGGAACGAATGGGGCGGTTGCAGCGTTCGCAAGCGGATTGATCAACACCGTGACGATGGGAATCAAAACTCCCGTCACAGGATATATTACTTACACCAAGCACCAAAATGCGAACTTGCTAACCGGCCAACAGGAAGTGAAGGGAGGCTGGGGAGGTGGTGTGAATGTGAACATATCCGGTGTTAAGGGATTGCCTGCTGCTGCGGCGTTGAAGGAGCTAATGACCGCATTTCAAATGAGTAATCTAAGCATGGGAATGAGTTTCAATGCCGACAGTGGATTCGGTATGAACGTAAATACGAACTTTGCGAACAATATTGGCCTAGGATTGGATTACAATTTCAAAAGCAAAAGTTACACCGCGAATGCAAGCTACGACGTAAACAAGGCGGGAGATCTGGAATGGGCAAACGGAAGTTTTAATATATCTGCAAGCAAAGAAGGTAACGCAAGTGTCTCGGTATCCTATAATAGTGACGGCAATACGGCTATTCCGCAAAGTTTGAGAGGAACAGGCGGGACCCTCGAATTTAGCAATGACGGGATGTTGAATTTTAGCGTTCAAGGCTTCAAGGGAGCGACGATAGCGAACGTTGGATACGACACGAATACTCACGGATGGCAAGCCGCGTCTCTTAACAGTAATTTTCAAAACGAATACAACCAAGGTGTGATTGCGGAGAATTCTTCATACAACCGTGAAAAGAGCCAGATGGAGATTTTACATAAAGAATTGAGCTTGGGAACGAGGATGGATAAGCCGTTGTATTCACAAGCAGAGATTGATCACTATCTTCCGAAAAAAGAGGACGGTAGTATCGACATGGACAAAGCTCAACCTGAGAAGTTGCTCGAGAAGTGGAATGCTCACAAGGATGCGATGTCTCAGACTTCAGAAGGCTTACAAAAGTGGAAGAACGACGTAACAAAAGCAGGTGAGAGAGCGGGTATAGAGATCCGTTTTAACGACGGAAAAAGCGCGACTACCACATTCGGTAAATTGGTAAAGGGTGTGTTTGGCGATGTCGCGCAGAGCTTCGGTTTTACGAATGACGGAAGCAAGATGGTTGACAAGGCCGGAGTTTTTCACTTGGACACTTGCTTTGTTGCGGGGACTCAGGTTTGGACGAAAGAAGGTCAAAAGGCAATAGAAACTATCGCAGTCGGCGACATCGTTCAGTCCTGGAACGAGCAAACGAATACATTTGAGAAAAAGAAGGTAACAGAACTTTTCATCCACGAAGTTCCACAACTTTTCAACTTAGAGTTAGACGGTGAAGAAGAACTGCATACGACTTGGAATCACCCGTTTAGACGAAGAATGACTGACTCAAGTTCAAGCAATGTCGCTTTAGCAATCGCAAGTTCAGAATGGGTGAAAGTGGAAGACCTGAAAGTAAACGACGAAGTGTTGAAGTCGGATGGGACTTGGGCGCAAGTAACCGGGATTTTTCACTACAACGTGGAGCCGACTAAGGTGTACAATCTCGAGGTAGAAGACAATCATACGTATGTGGTTGGCGGAGATGCGGAATCGTCTAACGCGGGATATGTTGTGCACAATTACGTAAATGAAAGTAAAGAGGTAACTGCGGCTTTAGGTAGAACGGACCGTTTGTTAAAACTTTCCGGAAACGACCAGGAACTTGCGAGTAGCTTGGGAGAGTTAAAGAATTTAGGAAAAGAATTCCGCAAGAACGCTGCGGATGCGGAGAAGGAAACGAATCGTTTGTTGTTTGAGCATTTCTCCGCGCAACAAAACTTGGAAGTGCAGGGTAAAAAGAATTTAGACTTTGTGAATATGGTTCGAAGCAAAGATGCTGACGACCTTCCTGGAATCGGTAAGATTCGGGAATTGCTGAAGGGAGTGAACCCAGAGAAAGGATATACAAAAGCTCAGCTTTCCGCGATTGATGGGTGGTTGAAACAGGATCTTTCCAAGAATCTACCTGCCGGTGTGGTTAGCACGAAGGATATGGTAAATGGGTATTCTTCCGGAGCCTTTAGTCTGGGCGGCTTTAACAAAGTCGGAGGTGGTAAGACTTTAACGGAACTTGGAACGCATGTAGGTCTTTGGAAAATCGGTCGCGAGTTAGGCGAAATCGAATCGATGAATACAGGTCGTCGGAAAATCCAGGACACAGAGGCAAACCTCATAGCCCATAAAAATAAGATGAAGGAGCGCGGAATCGCAGAGGCGAAGGCAATCCGTGAAGTAGAGAATCGAGTGGAGAGCTACGTATCAAAAATATATGGTAATGATCCAAAGTTTGCGGAAGTGTTAGTAAATTCTCGCACAATCGACAAAAAGGCTCTGAGCAAGAATACAGCTGGGGTTGACTTTGAGACAAAGAGAAAAGCGTTTGAATTGAAACCGGAGCAGGTTGCGAGGCTGCAAGAATTTGACAAACAGAAGAAGGCGATCTTAGCTGAACAGAAGAAACTTGAGAAAGAAGACTACGAAAGACATCAGAAAGATCATCCTGGTGAAAAGTATGTTCGCTCACCTGAGTTAAATCAAAGACGCGAGAAGGCGCTTGCAACCCGGGAACATCTGGACAAACAGAAGTCGAATTTCTTGAACGAAACACTTACACATTTCCCGCAAGAAGGAAGAAGGATCGAACTTGAAAAACTTTCACTACAGGGCAAACTTTCGGACAAAGAACGCAACGAGCTGAGAGGCATCAATGATGCTAAGAGAGAACACAACGACGCAGTGGCGGCTCTTTTTGACCAAAGTGAAACGACGATGCACAAGAGTTTAGAGACTGTGCTTGGAAAAGAGAGAATGGCCGTAGCCAATGATCGCGCTGATCTCACTCAGAATTTGTTACTGAAAGAGGACAAACTGAGAACCTTAGATCCGAAGAAGGACAAGGCAGAATACGACAAGTTGAACATGGAAGTGAAAGCGATCCAGGAGAGAACGGCGCAACTTGACAAAAACTTTTTGGACTATAAGCCAGTACGAAAAGCTGGTGAACCATTGGACGTATTTTTGCTGAGAGAGAAGGACAGCTTTGCCGGAGAATCGAAGGCGATTGAAAGAATTGTAGACGGTTTGGAAGAAGAAGTGAAACACTACAAGGCCTTAGACGATACAAAGAGGGTTGCAGAGCTAAACAACAAAATTGATAAATTTGAAAAACGCGCTCAAGAATCGGCTTTAAGCTCTGTTGACGATGTTCTCACAGCCGCCCTTCGCAAAGGAGGACCGGAGAGAGAAAAAGCATTGCGAGATATGGAAGAATATTTGACGCACGCCGACAAACGGGACAGCGATCAATACGAACGAGAGATATTGATCACAGATTCTATTAAAAATCCGAAGGGTGATCCGGAAGGAACGACGATGCCGATCAATTCTCACTTTGGCCGAGGCGGGTACAGTAACCAAGAAAAAGTAGGGGCGTATTTGCATTCGAACGACCATGGCGGTTTGGATGTGGGAGGAGTGAAAGGAGAAAGGATAAACTCAATTTTGGAAGGGAAGGTAAAGGGAAATCCGACAAAAGGATTGTCGATCACATTACCAGGGGAAATGCCGAATCATTTAAAAGAGAAGGGTATTGCGTATTCGGAGCCATTATATGATGGAACTGGAAACAAAATTCGAGATGCGGGATATTACGATCCAGATGGCAAATTATATTCAGCTAACAAGTTGAATGAATTAGATAAAGCATTTAGAAAGGCGAATCCAGCGATTGCTAAGAACGAGAAACCTTTTGAGTCTGTGCGATCTGTGGGAGTTATCTCTAAGGACGGAAAATTTTACACGATGGCGAATGCGAAGACTCCTGTAGAGTTGACGTCGGATCAAATGGCCTTGGTTCCCGACGAGATCCGACGAAAACCAGAACTTGCGAATGCGAACGGAAACGGAGTATCGATTGAGACGACGTTAAAGGGTACATTTGGTGGGACATATGAACTGCAATATAAACACTTTGATTCTTTTCCAAGAAACGAAAATGGAAAACCTTTGCAGGCTGGTGAGGTGATTAAGCCTGGACAAAAGATCGGGGATTTGGGAACGACCGGACAATCTACTGGAGCGCACCTCCATATTTCTGTGATTTCGTATGACAAGCCGAAAGGTGTTAGCTCTGCTTTCTATGAAGCTAAGAGAAACAGGAAAGGCGAGATTACGTATTACTTGATCAATCCGCAGTATTTCATTAAAGTGATGGCTCCATCCGGAACGAGGAAGTAGATTGGTGAATATGAAGGTAAAGATTAGATTTGTAATATTTCTTTTTTGTTTTGGGACTCTTTTTTCCTGTTCCCCGAAGGAAGAGCAGTTTGCGGATGGGGTTAAGTATTTGGGTGGCTCGAATCTGAAAGGAGAGGAAGAGTTCAAAAAGATCGGTTTAAATGCAAGGGATATTGCAAAGGACCGATTGATGAAGGATCTTTTAAAGTTTAAAGAAGCAATCGAAGAGAAAAATTATCATCGGGTAACGCATCTTTCTACTTCGAGGATTTCTCAATCTATTCAAAGATCTTACAATATTTCATCTGAATATGATGCGATGGAAGCTTGGGTGAAGAGTTTTGAAACAGGAAAAGCATGGTGCGATTATGATCTTTTGTTCAAAGACAAGATTGTGTCTTATGAAATTGAGCCTTCGCAAGCGATTGAAGAAAATGAATTTGATGGAAAGTCATCGAAACGAATGCTTTACAGAGTATATCTGCGTAAAGAAGGCCAGACAGGAAAATTAACATTAGAAAACAGTCATGTGCTGGTGTTTGAGGGGCATCACTTAAGAAATGATACTTGGGTAAGATTTTCAATCGATACATTTGTGAATCACTGTCCGATCCTGAGTCCTGAGGAAGAACAAGAGCGGAAAGATTTTGAAAGTAGCCACCCGGACACAACCCGTTAAAAATAGAGTGTACAGTAACAGTATTCACCTGACAGTTCCTCTGAAAAAAATTGACTAAATTTCAGAAATTGGTTCTTTGTTCTCTTTATTTTTGATTCCCTCAATGAAGACTTGAAATGGAGTTCTGCCTTTCATGTTTCTTCCTTGATAAGCTCGTTTGTGGTTGTATTCTTCAAAGAAGATTTCCAAATCAATTTACATTTCTTCAATCGACTCGTAGAATTTGGTCCGACCTGCAATTCTAAAATGCTCATCGAGCAAAGTTCTATGAAGACGCTCAACGTATCCGTTACTCTGAGGTCTTCGAACCCTGGTCGTTCGATGTTCGATCTCTTCTAATTGAAGAAAGAGTTCAAACGGATGTTGATCTTCTCTTCCACAATACTCACGACCATTATCGGTAAGCACAGTCAGAACTTTAACATTGTGTTCTTCGAAAAAAGGAAGGACGTCGTTGTTGAGAGTTTGAACGGCTGTGACGGGAACTTTTGTATGTAACCGTTCAAAAGAAAGTCTGATGGTTGATTTTATCAATCAAACCGATCTTGACCAGATTATTGACAAGGCCA